>CAZMIX010000049.1:3488-18016 GCA_964566545.1 uncultured Lachnospiraceae bacterium
CAGGTTAACAGGAGCGGCCAGTACCAGAGCCGTGACGGTCAGGTTAACAGGAGTGGTCAGTACCAGAGCCGTGACGGCCAGGTTAACAGGAGTGGCCAGTATCAGAGCCGCGATGGCCAGGGAGCAAGACCCGGGCAGCCTTACAGCCAGAATAATCGGGGCGGCCAGTATCAAAGTCGTGATGGCCAGGGCAACAGGGGCGGTCAGTATCAGAGCCGTGACGGTCAGGGAAGCAGAGGCTTCCAGAGTAGCGGCAGAGGCGGCGCCGGCTTTGCACCAGAGGTGAAGGAGACGGCAAAAGAACAGGAGAAGCATCGCGACGAACAGGAAAAGCGTAGACAGAATCAGGATAAGCGCAAGAAGGAGCATACGTTCTCTGCGGAGGACGGTTTTAGAGGCGGCAAGACTGTAAAAGGCGTAAAGGTTGCGAAGCTTGAACGGCCGCAGGAAAGAAAGGCAGCAGTTAAGGAAGAAGAAAAGATTAAAGTAATCATTCTTCCGGAAAAGCTCACACTCAAAGAGCTTGCGGAAAAAATGAAAATCCAGCCGTCCATTATTGTAAAAAAGCTATTTTTACAGGGCAAAATCGTAACGGTCAATCAGGAAATCACTTTCGAACAGGCGGAGGAAATCGCGATGGAATTCGAGATTCTCTGCGAGAGGGAAGTTGTTGTTGATGTGATTGAGGAGTTGCTGAAGGAAGAAGAAGAGGATACGGCGCAAATGACGGCGCGTCCGCCTGTTATTTGTGTAATGGGACACGTTGACCACGGGAAAACGTCTCTTTTGGATGCAATTAGAAAGACGCATGTGATTGATAAGGAAGCCGGTGGTATTACACAGCATATTGGTGCTTATGTCGTCAATATCAACGGACAGAAAATCACCTTTTTGGATACGCCGGGGCATGAGGCGTTTACAGCGATGCGTATGCGCGGTGCCAATGCGACGGATATTGCAATTCTCGTTGTTGCGGCAGATGATGGTGTGATGCCGCAGACGATCGAAGCAATTAATCACGCGAAAGCGGCCGGAATTGAAATTATTGTGGCAGTGAACAAAATTGATAAGCCAAGCGCTAACATTGACCGGGTAAAGCAGGAACTGTCCGAATATGAGCTGGTGCCGGAGGATTGGGGCGGCAGCACGGTATTTGCACCTGTTTCGGCAAAGTCCGGCGAAGGCATTGAGCAGCTTTTGGAAATGATCCTGTTGACTGCGGAGATATTGGAACTGAAGGCAGACGCGAAGAGAAAGGCAAGAGGGCTTGTCATAGAAGCACAGCTTGATAAGGGAAGAGGGCCGGTTGCGACTGTTCTTGTGCAAAAGGGTACGCTTAAGGTCGGCGACTTTATCGCTGCAGGGGCATGTTACGGCAAGGTTCGTGCGATGATTGACGATAAAGGAAAAAGGGTGAAGGAGGCGATGCCTTCGACACCGGTGGAGATACTGGGTCTCAACGATGTACCAAACGCCGGCGAGATTTTTGTCGCTCCGGAAAGCGATAAAGAAGCAAGAAACTTTGCTGCTACCTTTATCTCACAAAACAAGGTGAAGCTGCTTGACGATACAAAAGCAAAAATGTCTCTGGACGATCTGTTTACGCAGATTCAGGCCGGCAATTTGAAGGAATTGAACTTAATCATCAAGGCGGATGTTCAGGGTTCTGTTGAAGCTGTCAAGGAAAGTCTGTTAAAGCTGACGAATGAAGAGGTCGTTGTCAAGGTGATTCATGGTGGCGTCGGTGCGATCAATGAGTCTGATGTAATTTTAGCCTCGGCTTCTAATGCGATTATCATTGGGTTTAATATCAGACCGGATGTGACTGCAAAAATGACGGCAGAGGCAGAGGGCGTCGATGTGCGGCTTTACAGCGTTATTTATAAAGCAATTGAGGATGTTGAGGCTGCCATGAAGGGTATGCTTGATCCTGTATTTGAAGAAAAAGTGATTGGTCATGCGGAGATCAGGCAGATATTCAAGGCTTCCGACATTGGAAATATTGCGGGCTCCTATGTGCTTGACGGCACATTCCAGAGGAACTGCTCTGTTCGTATTTCTCGTGAGGGCAAGCAGATTTTTGAAGGCAAGCTCGCTTCCTTAAAGCGGTTTAAAGATGATGTCAAGGAAGTTAAGACGGGTTTTGAATGTGGTCTTGTATTTGAAGAGTTCCATGATTTTGCGGAATTGGATGTCGTAGAGGGTTATATTATGGTAGAGGTGCCAAGATCATGAGAAAAAACAGCATTAAAAATACGAGGATCAACGCCGAGGTACAGCGGGAGCTTTCAAATATCATCCGCTCGGAAATCAAGGATCCTCGTATCGCTCCAATGACTTGTGTGACATCGGCTGAGGTGGCGCCGGATTTGAAAACGTGTAAAGTCTGGATCAGCGTGTTAGGAGAAGAAGAAAAGCGCTTAGAGACGCTTGCGGGGTTAAGAAGCGCCGAAGGCTATATCCGCCGCCAGCTTGCTTCGTCCCTGAATCTGCGCAATACGCCGCAGATCACTTTTATCGCGGACACATCGATTGAATATGGCATCAATATGTCGAAACTGATTGACGAGGTAAATGGAGAAGGATAGCAGGTTTTAAAGGGAGAACGGGTGAGAATATGATAGAACTGTTAAAAGAGATTGGCGATGCGAAAACGATTGGAATCGCGGGACATGTGCGCCCTGACGGCGATTGCGCCGGCTCGTGTTTAGGCTTGTACGGGTATCTGAAAAATGCATGTCCTTCTGCGGAAATCACCGTATTTTTAGAGCAACCTGCGGAAATTTTCTCGTTTTTAAAGGGCTATGAGGAAATTCATACGGAATTTACCGTCCGTGATGCGGCAGATGTGTTTATTGCGCTGGATTCCGGAGATTTGGAGAGGCTTGGTGGGGCAAAAGGCTATTTTCTTACGGCAAAAAAAACAATCTGCATCGATCATCATGTCAGCAATCAGAGTTTTGGCGATGTGACGGTGCTGGATCCGGAAGCAAGCTCGACGTGTGAAATGCTGTTTCGGCTTTTTGATAAGCAGTATATGGATGTTAATATTGCTAAGGCATTGTATACAGGAATTGTCCATGACACAGGTGTGTTTCAGTATACGAATATGAAAAAAGAGTCTTTTGCGGCGGTAGGCGCGCTTGTTGAGTACGGGTTTGATACATCCCAAATTATTGATGAGACATTCTATCAAAAAACATATGTACAGAACCAGATTCTTGGCCGGGCGCTGCTGGAGAGCATTCTTTTTATGGATGGGAAATGTATTGCGAGCGTAGTAGATATGAAAATGATGGAGTTTTATCAGGCATCCCCAAAGGACTTAGACGGCATTATCAACCAGCTTAGAGTCACAAAGGGTGTGGAGTGCGCCATATTTCTTTATGAGACGCGCTCCCAAGAGTATAAGGTCAGCATGCGTTCCAACGGGATCGTCAATGTGGCAAAGATTGCTTCTTATTTCGGCGGAGGCGGCCATGTGCGTGCGGCAGGCTATACGATGAACGGCACGCATTATGACGTGCTGAACAATCTGTCACTGTACGTTGAGCAGCAATTAAAAGAGGCAGGGGTTTCATGAACGGAATCTTAAACATCTATAAAGAACGGGGGTTTACTTCCCATGATGTGGTTGCAAAGCTGAGGGGCATCTGCAGGCAGAAAAAGATCGGTCACACGGGGACGCTTGATCCGCAGGCGGAGGGCGTTCTGCCGGTATGTCTCGGTAACGCCACAAAGCTCTGCGATTTGCTGACAGACAAGAGTAAGGTATATGAAGCAGTGCTTTTGCTTGGGAAGACGACAGATACGCAGGATGCGTTCGGAACGGTACTTACGGAAGAAAAGGTTTCGGTGACGGAAGCCGCCGTGACAGCAACTATTCAAAGCTTTGTCGGAGAATATGATCAAATACCGCCGATGTATTCGGCACTGAAGGTAAACGGAAAAAAACTGTACGAGCTTGCGCGTCAAGGCATAGAAATTGAACGGCAGGCGAGACGCGTGTCGATTGCGGAAATTACAATTTTGGAAATGTGCCTTCCGCGTGTAAAGATGCGTGTTTCCTGCTCAAAAGGGACTTATATTCGTACCCTGTGCCATGATATCGGACAGCAGCTTCATACGGGCGGTATTATGGAATCCCTTTTGCGTACGCGTGTCGGCATGTTTGCGCTGGAGAACAGCCTGCGTTTGAGTGAGATCGAGGAGTTGATGGCACAGGGAATTATGGAACAGGCGCTCATTAAAACCGATGCGATTTTTGAGGAGTACGAGCGCGTTTTTACAAAACCGGAAACAGACCGCCTATTGTATAACGGCAATATTTTTTTGGAGTCAGGCGCTTCCTATATCCCAAGGGAATGGGAATTTGTGCGTGTCTATGATTCAAAAGGTGTATTTGCAGGCGTTTATGAATATGAAAAATGCAGAGGCTGCTTCAAACCCTACAAAATGTTTTTAGAAGTGTGAGCTGCTTTGAAAAGAGGGAAAAACGATGAGGATTATCAGCGGCACGTCGGATTTTCGGATAGAAGAGAGTACCGTAGTTGCGATCGGGAAATTTGACGGAATCCATAAGGGGCATGGTGAAATCATCAAAAAGATGTTGGAATATAAAAGCAGGGGATTCAAAATGGCGGTATTTACATTTAATATTCCTCCTGCTTCTGTTTTTTATGAGAGAAATCAAAAAGTTTTGACAACAAACGAGGAGAAGCGGAAAATTTTTCAGGAGCTTTCCGTGGATTATTTGATTGAATTTCCGTTTGGAAAGGCAGTGGCGGGAATTTCGGCAGAACAGTTTATTAAGCGTATTTTACTGGACAGGCTGCATATGAAGGCGGCTGTCGTCGGTACGGACTGCCGCTTTGGTTATCAGGGGCTTGGAGACGCTGCGCTGCTAAGGGCATTCGGGGAACGTCATGGGTTCGAAACGGTCGTAGTAGATAAAATGATGTATGAAGGACGGGAAATCAGCTCAACCTACGTGCGGGAGGAGATCGAAGCGGGGAATATTGTAAAAGCGAACCAGCTGCTTCTGCGCCCTTATTTGTTTTATGGCAAGGTCGTACACGGAAGGCGGCTTGGCAGGACGCTCGGAATGCCGACGGTCAACCTGCTTCCGGAGCCTGAAAAGCTGCTGCCCCCATGCGGCGTATACTTTTCCCGCGTCAATCATATGGGCCAGGAATACCGTGCGATTACAAACATCGGAAGTAAGCCTACCGTATCAGGTGAAGAACCCGTAATCGGAATTGAGACTTATGTCTATAACTTTGACGAAGAAATATACGGAGATTACCTTTATGTCAGCTTGTATCAGTTTGTCAGAGGAGAGATAAAATTCTCTACGGTAGAAGAGCTAAAGGAACAGATGCAAAAGGATATCCAAAAAGGCGAGAAGTGGCATAAGAGCCATCTTTAGGAGGAAACATGAAAACGAACCGGATGGGCATCATGATCACAACCCTTCTTTTGGCATTATTTTTATGTGGCTGTAAAGGGCAGGCTGCGCAGGAGGAGTATGCGCTTTTAGAGGATCAAAAGCTTGTGATCTATACGGCACATAAGAAAGAGATTTATGAGCCGATTATCAAGGAATTTGAGGAACGCAGTGGAATCTGGGTCGAGGTTATTTCGGGAGGAACGAACCAGATTCTTGAGCGGATTGCGGCAGAAAATGGATTGAATTCCGGCGATGTGATGTTTGGCGGCGGTGTGGACAGCCTTGAGGCGTACAGTATGTATTTCCGGCCATATAGGTGCAGCCAGTACGAAGAGTTGGATAACGCTTATGTGTCTTTAAATGATTCTTATACCGTTTTTTCAAAGCTGCCGATCGTATTCATCTACAACAATAAGCTTGTCATTTCGGCGGGAACGCCGAGAAGCTGGAAAGAGCTTCTAAACTATCGCTGGCACGGAAAAATTGCCTTTGCCGATCCCGCGCAGTCAGGCAGCTCTTATACGGCGCTGCTTACGATGACGCAGATTTTATCACGGGATATCGAAGAGGATCAAATATTAAAGGATTTTGCGAATAATCTTGAAGGAAATGTTTCGGAGGGATCCGTGGAGGTGGTGGAAGAAGTCATCAAGGGAGAACGGCTTGTAGGCATCACGCTTGAGGAAACGGCACTGAAACGAATTGCAAAGGGTGCGGATATTGGTATGATTTATCCCTCTGAGGGAACCTCAGCTGTACCGGATGGCTGTGCAATCATTAAAAATGCACCGCATGAAGCAAATGCGGAGCTGTTTTTGGAGTTTATCGTTAGTGAGGATGTGCAGCATCTGCTGGAGGATCAGCTTTATAGAAGAAGCGTGCGCAAAGATATGGCCGGAAAGGATGAGATGGTGGAAATAGCGTATGACCTGCAATATTCCGACGCGCACAGGGAGGAAATATTGAATCGATGGGCAGAATTGATACAATAACGACTTGGTTATAACCGGGAGAGAACATGCATACGATTGTAAAAAAATCTTTTAAAAGAGAATTGTTCTTCTGCTTTGTTCTCGTTGCGCTTGTGCCGCTGGCAATTTCCAGCATTTTTCTGGTTAAAATGATTGAAAAGAGAATCACAAGCGAATACGAAAAAGAGACGGTGCAGCAGATGTCGGCTGTAGAAGAGACGCTGGTACGTTTTTTTGAGGAGACCAATCGGACAATGGAGTCGATCCTTCAAAACGACAGCATTGTAGGCGGTATCGATGAAACAGACAGTTGGATGAAGAATAAGGCGTATACGCAGCTCTATGAAGAAACGCAGGATATCCGGGAATATGCACAGTTTAACGTCTATAATAAGGATGGCGGCTGTGTTTTTTCCACCTCTCAGGCTGGTGTGGCAGGGGCACTTCCAGCCTATTGGGGAATTTTAAAGGTTTCACGTACACATCCGGGAAAAATGATTATTAAAAATGCGTTTCAGACAGATTCAGGGGAAGAAAGCCAGCTTCAGATGGCACATGCGATTTTTTCAGACGAGGAATGTTTGGGCTTTATCGTCGTAGACGTGGGCGGAAGCCATTTTGAAAAGATATTGGAAAACTCTTATGATGAAAGAAACGGAATTGCCGTACTCGATAGCTTTTGGGAGGAAATTTACAGCACGAAAACGGCAAAGGAAGAAGTATTGGCTCAGACGCTTAGAGAGCGGCGGATGACAGGAGAGCATTTGAAGCAGGCGGCTGACGGAATTAATTTCTATATTTCTCCAATCGGAGAAAGCGGACTGTATCTTGTATTTGGCAGAGAGGATGTTTTCACAGAGGATATTACGAAGATGATGTTCGGTGTGATCCTTATTATGGCGGCACTTAGTCTGTTGCTTTGTCTCGTTGTTGCAACTGTTATGAGCGGTTATCTGACTTATCCGATCAACCGGCTGACAAAGGCAATGCACCGGATGGAAGGCGGCGATTTAGAGGTTCAGATCGAGAGTCGGCGCAGGGATGAGCTTGGGCAGCTTTCCAGAAATTTTAATACGATGACAAGAGAGTTAAAGCGATATATGGAATTGCAGGTCAAACAGCAGCAGGAGATCAACGACAGTAATATCGCGATGATGCAGGCACAGTTGAACCCGCATTTTCTTTATAATACGCTCGATACGATCAAGTGGGTTGCAAAAGCGAATGGTGTGCCGGAGCTTGCAAAGCTTGCCGCCAGTCTTGCAAAAATACTGCGCATGAGCATTTCGCCGGAAAAGTTTATTAAGCTGTCCGAGGAAATCAGGCTCGTGAATTCCTATACGGATATTCAAAAGATTCGTTTTAACGGAAGCTTTACATTTGATGCGGAAATTCCTTTGGAATTGGAGGAGTGTATTGTGCCGAAGCTGATTATCCAGCCGGTTGTGGAAAATGCAATTATTCATGGGCTTAAGGAGCAAGAAAACGGACATGTTTTTTTAAGCGCCTATGAGCAGGATCAGCGGCTTTTTATTGAGGTTCATGATGACGGCTGCGGCATCAGGGAGGAAATTGCCTTGCAGCTGCACGAGCGTAACCGGGAAAAATTAAAGGGTCATATCGGCTTTTATAATGCGGATACGATTATCAGACTCTATTATGGGGATGCTTATGGGGTGTATGCAGAGGCGCTGCCTGAGCGGGGAACCAAGGTGACGATGATTCTTCCGATTGTAAAGGAGGGTTCGGATGTTTAGAATATTAGTGGTGGACGATGAGGTTCTCGTGCGCAAAGGAATTGTCATGGAGACAGATTGGAATGCGCTCGGCTGTGCCGTAGTTGCGGAGGCTTCCAATGGTATTGAGGGAATTGAGGCGGTCAGAAAATATAATCCGGATATGATTATATGCGACATTAGAATGCCAAAGATGGACGGGATTGAAATGCTTACGAAGCTGAGAGAGGAAGGGTATCAGTCCTATGTCGTTTTTTTAACGGCTTACAGCGACTTTTCTTATGCACAGAAGGCGGTGCGGCTATCAGCCTCGGATTACCT
This sequence comes from uncultured Lachnospiraceae bacterium, assembly GCA_964566545.1. Classification (GTDB taxonomy): domain Bacteria; phylum Bacillota; class Clostridia; order Lachnospirales; family Lachnospiraceae; genus JAEYFP01. The sequence continues at coordinate 11,966 of CAZMIX010000049.1, forward strand.
GTTAAAACCGTATGAGGATGGGGAGCTTGAGGAGACGGTTCTTACAATTAAAAAAAGGCTGGAGGCGGAACGGGAAAAAGGAAGTCTTGCGTTGGAACAGGACGTTTTGTCGCACAGCTTTATCAAGCGGGGCGACAAAAGCAAATATGTCATGGAGGCGCTTGGATATATCGCGGAGCATTATGGAGAGAGCGATATCAGCGTGAAGTTTATCGCAGAAAATTTAGGACTGAGCGAAAGCCATCTGAGCCATATATTCAAAAAAGAAACCGATTATACAGTCAACTCCTATATCACCCGTTACCGGATTCAGTCGGCTATGAAGCTGCTGAAAAACTGCAGATATAAGGTCTACGAGGTGGCGGATATGGTCGGGTACCGCGATATTACGTATTTCTCAACAATCTTTAAAAAAATTACGGGTTTAAATCCGTCAGAATATCAAGACAGAATCCACAATGCATGAATGTGTTGTGGATTCTGTATGTTTTTAAACCAATAAAAAAGCATGTCTTATGCAAATTCACAGAAAATCAAAAGGAATTACAGTTTTATCCCATTTTTATAAGAGCCGCCTTTTCCTATAATGAATTTATCAGGAAATTATTATGATAGAATTCAAGATCAGGAGGAAAGAGACGTGAAAAAGAAATTATTATCAGTATTACTTGCATGCTGTATGACAGTCGGAACACTGGCAGGATGTGGCTCCGCAGCAACAGCTCCGGCCGCACAGACGGCAGAAACAAAAGAAGTAAAGGAGGAGGCGGCAGCCGATACGAAGACAGAGGAGGCAGAGGCGCCAACGGAAGAACCGGTTAATTTGACGGAAACACAGAAGATTATTCAGGAAGCACAAGGCATGAGCATGGAAGAATTGGCTAAGAAGGCGATCGAAGAATCCAACGGGCAGACATTTTACGGCGTAGGCAATTCCAGCCGCGGAAAGACAGCTCTTCCGTTATTCATCGAGTATCTGCAGACAATTGACCCATCCTATAGCTTAGAGTTTGACTGGCAGCAGCCGAAAAACAATAAGATTTTTGAACAGTTGACAGCAGATTCCCTGAAGGAAAAAGGAACCTTCGCCATGACGCTGATTCAGGACGGCAATCAGATTGAGTCCAAGATGGTGCAGACCGGTATTCTTGATAAGTATATTCCGAAGGAATGGGCGGAGGCAAACGGAACAACACCCGATCAGGTGGAAGGCTTTTTATCCCTGCAGACGCTCAATAAGGTATTTGAGTATAACTGCACCGGCAGCGCCGTTTACGATAACTGCTGGGATTTTGTAGCAGAAGGCGTGCATGCGCTTTATATGGATATTGATTCCGAGGTTGTAGGAAAGAACTTCTTATATATGCTGACTGAAGATAAATATGCCGCATGGATAAAAGAAGCATTTGAAGCGCTTGACGCGGATCAAAAAGCATATTTCCAGCCGACCGTCGATGCGATGGAGACAGATGCCTCTGACTTGGGTCTTGGCGCAGATGGAAAATATGCGTTGGCATGGATCAAATTGTGGGTCGAAAGCTATAATGCCCAGACTGATGACGGACCAATCTGTAATACGCTTGTTACGTCTTCGGCAACGGATCAGGCAGGCCTGCTTGTATACTCTAAGCTTCGTTCGGTAGAGGAGTCCGACGGCGTATCGGTAGCTAACGTGAAGGTTGCCGCATACCAGGATGGCTACACAGGTATCGGCGGCTTTGGATACTGCCATTACTTATTTGTGACGGACAACAGCCCGCTTCCGTGGACGTCCTGTGCGTTCATCGCTTACATGACCTGTACAGAGGACGGCTTCAGCGCATGGGGCAAGGATATGGGCGGCTATTCATCAAATCCTGATGTTGCGGCAGCGACAGAAGCAACCCATAACCATAGCAAGGGCGGCTATGATGAGTCTGGCAACCTTGTGTTTGACAGTAAGAATGATCGTGGCTATGACTGGTGGACGACGGACGGCAAGCTTGTTCTGGAGGATCCCGAATATTGTGCCTCCGTATCTTTCACGGTAGGAAGCTGGATTGAACTGCTGACAAAATACAGCGAAGGGGAAGCAGAGGAATAAATAATGGCACCAGCCATTTAATCAGCTATTTGGCTTCAAGGGCGGTCATACGCCTTTGAAGCCTTTCAAGGAGAATGCTTATGGAACAAACAGCCCAAAACACATCGGCAGTGATTTTTATTAATAAAATAAAAACCTACCTTTCAAAACCGCAGAATATCATTCTTTTGTTATTCGGCATCGCGGTTACCTTTACGACCATTGCTCCCATTGTAGCAATTGTAAAGGATACCTTTAAGATCCACCCGGGAACGATTGACGCGCATCTGACAGGTAAGGCAATCGGCTACTCCGCAGCAAATTACGTTGATCTGTTCACGAGCCGGCTTGCTAATACAAACTTATGGACGCCGATTTATAATACGGTGCTGCTGGCGGTATTCACCTGTCTGATCGCAATTCTTTTCGGCGGGATGTTTGCTTTTTTAGTGACAAGAACCAATTTAAAATTTAAAAAATATTTAAGTGCTATTTTTATTTTTCCCTATATTATGCCGCAGTGGACGCTGGCTGTCGTATGGCAGAACCTTTTTAACAGTAACGCAGTGACAGGGACATCCAATGGCCTGCTGGCTTCTCTGTTTGGAATACTCGCGCCGAAATGGTGGTGCCAGGGGTTACTGCCGTGTGCGGTTGTTCTTGGTCTGCATTACGCGCCGTTTGCCTATATTATGATCGGCGGCATTTTCAGGAATATGGATGCCAATTTAGAAGAGGCAGCGACAATTCTGGACACACCGAAATGGAAAATCATGTGCCGCGTGACGCTTCCGATGGTAAAGCCCGCGATTCTTTCCACGATTCTGCTTGTGTTCGGAAGCGCGATGGGAAGCTATCCGGTGCCGCATTATTTGGGATTGACGACGCTTTCCACCAAGTATGTTTCGATGAATTCAAAATATACGGGAGAAGCGAGTATCCTCGCGATCATTATGATGATTTTTGGTGTAATGATCCTTGCGGTAAACCAGACAAGTTTAAAGAGCAGAAAGAGCTATACGACCGTTACCGGGAAGTCCGGACAGATTTCCAAAATTAATTTGGGCAGGGCAGGAAAATATGTGATTTCCATCATATTGATCATTGTTACGTTTTTTACAAGTATTTTTCCGATTCTCTCATTTGCGGTTGAAACTTTTTTACCTAATCCCGGGGATTACAGCTTCCTGTATACGGGCAACCTGAATAACCTGACGACAAAGTGGTGGATCACGCGAGAAAATATTACGGAAAACGGTATGTATGGGCAGCAGGGAATTCTTTATAACGATACAATCGGGCACGCATTGGGAGGTACGCTGTTTGTAGCGATCTGCTGCGCGCTGCTTGCCGGAACGATCGGCACGCTGATTGGATATGCCGTATCGAAAAACAGAAGGAGCAGATGGGCCAATTACGTTAATAACATGGCGTTCCTGCCGTATCTGATGCCGTCGCTTGCCGTAGGAGCAGCCTTCTTTATTCTGTTTTCAAATGAAAAAATCAACTTGTTCAACACCTATGCGCTGCTTGTCATCGCAGGCACGATTAAATATATCCCATTTGCAAGCAGGAGCGCCTTGAATTCGATGCTGCAGCTCTCTGGAGAGATTGAGGAGGCGGCGATTATTCAGGATTTGCCTTGGCTTAAAAGAATGTTTCGGATCATCATCCCGATTCAGAAGTCCTCGATCATCAGTGGGTATCTGCTTCCCTTTATGACTTGCTTAAGAGAATTGTCCTTATTCCTTTTGCTTTGTACACAGGGCTTTATTTTATCGACAACGCTGGATTATTTTGACGAAATGGGATTGTATGCATTTTCGAGCGCGATCAATCTGATCCTGATCGTAATGATTTTGATATTTAACGCATTAGTGAATAAGATTACCGGCGCAAGCTTGGATGAAGGAATCGGAGGAAAATAACATGCCAGAAATTAAATTAAAAAATGTGACAAAACGCTGGGGGAAATTTTATGCGGTCGACCATTTAGATTTGGATATGGAGGACAATTCCTTTATTACGCTGTTAGGTCCCTCCGGCTGCGGTAAAACGACGACACTGCGTATGATTGCGGGTCTGGAAACGCCTACGAGCGGTCAGATCAAAATCGGGAGTCGGGTTGTGTTTGACAGTGAGGCAGGAATCAATATTCCTGCCAACAAAAGAAAGGTGGGCTTTTTATTTCAAAATTATGCACTTTGGCCGAACATGACTGTATATCAGAATATTTCTTTTGGTTTGAGTAATATTAAAGAAGAGATGCCGACGTATGATTTTGCGGCAAAAAAACTGCATACAATGCTGGAAGCCCTGAAAAACCCGAAGGAAATCGGTAAGCTCATGGAGGAGTGCAGGGATAAGACCGGAAAGATAGAGACGAATAAGGCATACTTGAAGCTGATTGATGCGTTTACGATGTCGATCTATACCGCAAAAGAGTTTTTTGCACTGAAGCTGCAGGAGGCTTCCGATATTGAAAAGGCGGCAGAAGATCAACGGGGAAGGATGTCAAAGGAGCTGGAAGCGATTCGGCGGTCTTATGTGGAAAAGGGACAGGAATTAAATAAAGAATTTGCTGTTATAAAAGAGCAAAAGGTTATAACAAGTCTACGCAAGCTGACAAAGGAGGAAGTTGATCTTTCTGTGCGGCGTGTATCCAGAATCGTAAAGATCGGTATGTTTATGGATCGGTATCCGGCGGAATTGTCCGGCGGACAGCAGCAGAGAGTTGCAATCGCGCGTACGCTTGCGCCGGAGCCGCAGGTATTGTTTATGGATGAGCCGCTGTCCAATCTGGATGCAAAGCTTAGGCTCGAAATGCGCTATGAGCTGCAAAGGCTTCATTTGGAGACCGGCAGTACCTTTGTCTATGTGACGCATGATCAAATGGAGGCAATGACGCTTGCGACGAAAATCTGTCTGATTAACAATGGTGTCCTGCAGCAGTATGACGCACCGCTTGAAGTTTATAACAGACCGAAGAATTTATTTGTTGCCGATTTCGTAGGAAATCCTTCGATCAACTTTGTTGAGGCGAAGGGAGAGCAAAATGCGGACGGGCAGATTATGCTTTCCGTTTTAGACGGGATTCCAATGGTGTTTCAACCAAATGAGCCGATTCAAATGGAGCAGTGGTTTGCAAAACGGGACGAGGAGGAGCAGCAGGCGGCCGAAGCGGACAAAGCGCTTCTCGCTGATAAAAAAGCAGTTGAAAAGGGAAATAAGGATGAGGTATTCCGATACCATATCGGTAAGGTGGAAGAAGACGACTACAGCCTGCAGGAAGAGCCGATTATTAGGAACGGGGATTTTGTGCTTGGTATCAGACCGGAGTGCTTAAAGCTTCACGAAAACGGCAGTCTGAGCGGAGTCATCTACGGAGCGATGCCTACCGGTATGGAATCTACAATCAAAATTGCTGTTAATAACTACCTGCTGACGGGCGTTGCTTTTGGCAGTACCCTCTATCAGATCGGCATGGAGCAGAAGTTTGACATAGAAGGAAAGGACGTTTTACTATTCGACAGACGTTCCGGACGCTGTATCAGCGCAGGAGCAGTGAGTATTTTCGGACTTTACAACAAATAATATCTATGTTACAATATTCCATGTTGCAAAACCGGTACTCAGGCGGCGGACACTCCGACCGAGCCTTAGTATTTGGAAATAGAATGCTTGAAGCGCTGCTTTGAGCCAAATTAAGGAGGATACCATGATTTCAAAGGAAAAGAAAACAGCAATTATTAATGAGTATGCGAGAAGCGAAGGCGATACGGGTTCGCCCGAGGTGCAGATTGCGGTTCTCACAGAGAGAATCAGAGAGCTTACCGAGCATTTAAAGGTGAATCCAAAGGATCATCATTCAAGCAGGGGTCTCTATAAGATGATTGGTCAAAGAAGAGGTTTACTTGACTATTTAAAGAGAAATGATATTGAAAGATACCGTACTCTGATTGAAAAGCTTGGAATTAGAAAATAATTTT
>CAZMIX010000050.1:0-15639 GCA_964566545.1 uncultured Lachnospiraceae bacterium
GCATTTCTTCCATCATTTTGGATTGGAAAGCTCATAATGGACGGAACAAATATATTTTCGTTTGTTCTTGGCCTATTATCCTGCTTTATATGGATTATTGTTTTTACAAATAAGTTTTTGCACCGGATCAATTAGATTTAAATACGAAGAGAAAGACTAGGTGAATAAAAAATGAGCAGCCAAGGGGGAAGTCAGAAATGAAAAAAGAGCCGATGATGAAAGCAGTGAGCCATCTGCTGGTAGTCGCAATGGCAGCAGGGTATATATGGGGAATCGTCTATGGAGAGTATTGGACAAGGATAACGCGTCGAATGGTGAAAAGAACTTTGCATTTTTATTTTCAGAGGATGTATTGGCTGCAAATATGGAATATGATCGTTTTTCCACAAACATCGCTTGGGAAAAGTGTTCTCTGAGAAGCTACCTGAATGGCAGCAATAATGCGGGAGGGGAGGATACCTTGTTAGGGAAAATCTTTACGGCTTTGGAGAGAGAAGCGATTGGAGCTTTGACAAATGCAAATCCCGATACGGATTTTAACAGATCGGGGAACGGCGCCACAGCCGATCTGTTATTTCTGCTTTCTTTGGAGGATATAGAAAATAGTAATTATGGCTTTACCAATTATAATAGAACGAGAGCAGCAGCTGATGGAAATTATATTCCGTTTTGGTGGTGGCTTCGCGCACCTGACAGTTCTGATAGATTTTATAAAAACGTGGCTTATGTGACCCCTTGGGGCATGGTGTATTCGGACATCTATGGCACTGCGAGTAAAGAAGGGGTTCGTCCTGCTTTTAATTTGGATTTGGATTCGGTTCTTTTTGCGTCTGAGGGCAGGGCGAGCAAATCTTTATCTTTTGCGCCGGCCGGTAATGCGCCAGAAAGCGGAGAACGGGGATACAGTATATGGAATCTGACGTTGAAGGATCATAACGGAGAGTTTATGGCAAGTCGGACCAATATTGGCGATTTATCTGCCGGAACTAAGGTGACTGTAAATGTTTCCAGTCTAGGAACCGGCACAGACTATAATCAGATCTCTGCAATGCTGGTAGATGACTCCAATACGGTTCTTGCATATGGGAGAATTTCTGGTAATGATGGAGCAAAGACGGGAGATTACGAACTTATCATTCCTTCTGGTATAGGAGAAGCAAGTAAGCTGTATGTGTTTGCGGAAAAGGTAAATTCCTCGGACGTTTTAAATTTGACGGATTATGCCTGTGACATGGTGGAGGTTTCAGCTGTAAAGAGTAATGCATCGGCTCCGGTCATTACAACTCCTAAAGAGGAAACGCCAAAGCCTCTTGGATGGGAGGAAAGTAAGGTGGCTATTGAACAACAGGGACCGTTGTGCCGGGCAGCCTTTCGAGCAGCGAGCCCGATGGAATATCACGAAGCCTTTTCTTTTAACCTATTATTGGAGGAAAAAGCAACTTATGACAGGAAAGCGGGAAAGTATGTCCTGCATATCCCTGTTGAATATCAAAAAGCGGACAGAACTTTCGCCCTCATCGGTGTAGAAAAGGAAGGAAATACAAAACTGTTTACCGATTCGGATAACAGTAATGAAACGATTACCATTGACAATCTGGAGATAGGAGGCTATGCGTTCTTACTCATCTATACAGATCAGACACGAACGTCTGCGGCTTCCGCAGGGCTGCCATAATAGTTTTATATCAAAGTGATTTTGGGGTTTTCGTGAAATGTACTCAAAATCCCCATAAAAGTTTGTGAATTATTTGCCGTTAAATCTATTGCTTCGTTTATTGACATTATAAAAGTTTACTTTATAATTTAAGTAAATTAATATTTTTTTAAAGCAAATGAATTAAATAACCACTAAAAAGCAGAGGGGAAGGGTATTATAATGGCAAAAGCGGTCAAGCTGGCGGATATTGCGGAAATTATGAAGGTCAGTAAGGTCACGGTTTCCAAGGCTCTGTCGGATCAAAAGGGCGTCAGTGAGGAAATGCGTAAAAAAATTAAAAAGCTGGCTCAGGAAATGGGGTATAAATCCCCTTCTGCGGAAAAGCTGTCAAAGGCAAGAAAGAGTTATAATATAGGGGTACTGGTTTCGGAGAGGTATTTTGACCAATATGAATCTTTTTACTGGCAGATGTATCAGGCGGTAGCGACCAAGGCGGTTTCCAAGGAATGCTTTACCATGCTTGAGGTGCTAAGCAGTGAAAATGAGCAGAAACTGGAGCTGCCAAAACTTTTGCAGGAGGATAAGGTTGACGGACTGATTATTATTGGGCTGTTGAAGGAAGCTTACTTGAGCATGATGGAGCAAAAGAGCAAGATTCCGTTAGTCTGTCTTGACTTTTATGACCGAAAGCATGGATGCGATGCCGTCATTACTGATAATTATTATGGAATGTATAAGCTGACGGATTATTTATTTGAGATGGGGCATGTAGAAATTGCCTATGTGGGCACCCTGCTTTATACGGGCAGTATTACCGACCGATTTTTTGGCTACTCCAGAGCCCTTTTAGAACATGGGCAGAAGGTAAGGGATGAGTGGATTATAGAGGACAGAAACCTGGAGGACGGCCAGAGGAATCCGGATTTTACTTTCCGGTTACCCGAGAAAATGCCTACTGCCTTTGCCTGCAACTGTGATCTGAGCGCAGGAATATTGATTAATGTCCTTCAGGAAAAGGGCTACCGGGTGCCGGAGGATATTTCCGTCATCGGATTTGACAATTATATTCATCCGGGGATCTGCAATGTGGGAATTACCACTTATGAGGTGGATATTAGGGAAATGGCAAGAAGAACCATTAACAACCTCATACGCAAAATGTGCGGGGAATATTATAAGCAGGGACTTACGATCGTGGAGGGTCGTGTTATTTTAAAGGACAGTGTAAAAAAAATTAAATAATAAAAGAATCAAAGTAAAAATAAGCGGCGGATGACTAAATAGTCATCCGCTGCTTATATTCTGCCGGTGTGTATCGGGTAAATTTCTTAAACAAGGAAATAAAGTGATTCGTGTTATCAATGCCTACCATACTGCCTATTTCATGTACCCGGTGGTTGGTAGTGACAAGCAAGTGCTTCGCAATCTCAATGCGCCGTTTGTTTAAGTACTGTACGGGGGAGGTGCCAAAGACCTGACCGAATTCCCGGCACAATCTATATTTGCTGATATGGAACCGTTCTTCGAGTTCGTCCAGAGAGTGACTTTTTTGAAACTCATTGTCAAAAAGGGTTCGCATTTCCTCTAGATAGGCGGGCACCGGGGAAGCGGGAGCCTTGTCCCTTAGCTGATAAAGAAGACAGTCGGTCACTACCCGGTCAATTAGGGCAGAAACAGAAAGAGCACCGGCAGGGCTGTTATTGTCGCACTGATGCAAAAGCTTTTCCAGACACAGTGCCGTTTCCGAATAGACGGAAATAGGCATAAGCGGAATGGTTCGGGGAGGCAGCAGGTTAAAATGTTGGGAAAGTCCGGCTCCATTTAAAAAGAGCACCTGATATTTCCAGGGGTCAATGGCCACATCAATCCGGAAACGTGAACGGCAGTCAAGAAGTAGCAGGGAGGGGTGAATCAGGGTATGAACCTGATTCTCGACAGTCAGCTTGCCGCAGCCTTCTTTTGTATAAAGCAGAAGAAAGCAATCCATGGAACGGATATCGAAAGAAAAAGGCTGGGTGGCTGTCACAAGCCCTCCGGCATAGGCTAAAAAGGGAGGGGAACAGTTTGCATCCGGTAAAGGATAGGGATGGCCGAGGAAGTCTTCCGGCTTTCGCTGGGCAGGCAGCTTGGGATCTGAGGCAAAGGATGTTAATAAAATTGATTTTATATTCATTTACTTAACCTCCTTAAATGAGTTCCTATAAATTATAATATAATTTTAGACAGAAATCAAATAAAGAAAAAGAAATAAACTAAATGAAATGGTTAAAAAAATAGCTTAAAAGGCTAAAATAATATTAAAAATAAAAAAATGAAAATAAAAACATATAAAAAATAAACAAAAACAGGCATTTAAAATTGTGAAAAAAGAAGAATTGACTAAAATGGACAATAATAGTATATTAATTGCAATAATAAGCGATGATTAAAAAATCAAATTAAATATAATTAAAATTAAGTTACATTAGTAACGAGTTTATAAATGGTTTAAGCAACCAATTAAAAAGGAGGATAAGTTATTATGAAACTCAAAAAAGTTTTAGCGCTTGGTATGACAGCCATTCTTGCCTTGTCTATGGTAGGATGCGGCAGCACAGCGACAGAAACCGCAACAGAAACAGCAGCAGAGCCAACCGAAGCAGCAGAGGCTCCTGCAGAGACAGAAGCAACAGAAGCAGAAGCGCCCACAGGTGTTCCTTATTACTCTCAGATTACTTTGGGACAGGATTACGCAGACCTGACCGCAAGCATTAAGTGGATTCATCACAAGACAGACCGTGAAGAAGACGGTTCCATCGCAAAGATGATTGCCGAATTCAATAAGGTATATCCGAACATTACAGTTGATACAGAAGGCGTTACCGATTACGGCGAGGATTCCCTTTTGCGTTTATCCACCGGCGAGTGGGGCGATATCATGATGATCCCTGCAGTAGATAAGGCAGATTTCCCTACCTACTTTCAGCCGTTTGATACCTTTGAAAATTTGGATAAGGAAATTAACTTTGCTATTGATAAGGAAAAAGACGGCTTGGCTTATGGCGTTCCTTACATGGGCAATGCACAGGGCGTTCTTTACAACAAGGCAGTGTTTGAAGCTGCAGGTATTACAGAGCTTCCAAAGACTACCGAAGCGTTTATTGCAGCTTTGCAGTTGATCAAAGACAATACAGATGCAATTCCTCTTTATACGAACTATGCGGCAGGCTGGACCATGGGCGCATGGGATGCTTATGTCGGAACCGTTACAGACGGTGATGCAGACTTCTTAAATCAGAAGCTGGTACATACGGCAGATCCTTTTGCAGATCCTGGCGACGGCACAGGTCTTTACAACTTATATAAGATCTTATATGATGCAGTTGCGAATGACTTAATTGAAGACGACTATACAACTACCGACTGGGAAGGCTGCAAGGGCATGCTCAACAGAGGCGAAATCGGAACAATGGTACTTGGCTCCTGGGCACACGCACAGATGGCAGAAGCAGGTGATACTCCTGAAAACGTAGGTTACATGCCGTTCCCTATCACAGTAGGCGGAACCCAGTATGCAATGGCCGGCGGCGACTATAACTATGGGATCAATGTGAATTCATCAGACGAAAACAAGACAGCGGCAATTGTATTCGTTAAGTGGATGACGGAAGAATCCGGCTGGTGCTATGCAGAAGGCGGCTACACAGTAGACAAAGATGGCGAGAACCCTGCTTTATATGAATCTTTTGCAGGCTGCGAGCTGTTATCTAATGGAGCTTCCTTACCTGGAGAAGATGACCTTTTGAACCAGATGAATGCTGAATCTGAATTGCTGATCAATCAGGGCGGAGATGCTAAGGTACAGAGAATCGTGGAAGCAGCAGCTACCGGTTCTAAGACCTATGATGAAGTTATGACCGAATGGACAGCAGCTTGGAATGACGCTCAGGACTATCTGGGAATTGAAGTAAATCAGTAAGATATATAAAGTTATCATTAGTGAATATTTGAGCCAAGAGGAGGAATATCCTCTTGGCTTAAATTATCAGGAGGAAGAGCGTATGTCGTCAATATCTCAAGCGGTTAAACCGAGAAAAAGAACATTTGGGCAATGGCTGGGAAGCAGGGATGGTCAAAAAATACTGGTTATGATAACGTTTATGATGATACCTTTGCTATTGCTGTTTACCTTTACTTATCTTCCCTTTGCGGAGATGTTTGGTTTTAGCTTTTATAATATGAAGTATACAGGCACAAGAACCTTTGTCGGCCTGAAAAATTACATTAGGGTATTTCAGCGTGAGGACTGCTTTGGCGCATTGAAATTAAGTTTGTATTACATGGCCGGTTCTGTTGTGCAGCTGGTTCTGTCCCTTTATTTGGCAACGGTATTAAGCTTTAAAGTAAAAGGGGGAAGCCTTTTTAAAGGATTCATGTTTTTCCCATTTTTAATTAATGGTATTGCCATTGGTTTTATTTTTAAATTTTTCTTCACCAGAGGCTTTGTGTTTGATACAGTGCTTCAGTGGTGTGGCTTTAATCTTGAAAATCTTCCGTATTGGTTAAAGGATCAGAGTATTAATAATATATCTCTGGTAGGCACTTCCGTATGGCGGTATTTCGGGCAGAACATGGTACTTTTCATCGGTGCCATTATGTCCGTTGATTCTGAGCTGTATGAAGCGGCAATGTTAGACGGTGCAAATAGATTTCAGCAGTTTAAGTACATTATTCTGCCCAGCATTAAAACAATCATTACTTTAAATGTTATCCTGTCGATTACCGGTTCGCTAAGTGCATTTGAACCCTCCTACGTAATCACCAGCGGCGGAAACGGAACAGCGACCTACTTCGTGGTAATGCATGAGATTGCGCATACCCAACAGAGAGTCGGGCTCGCATCGGCAATGGCGATTATCCTGTTGGTGATTATCTTTGCGGCAACCATACTTCAGAAGCTGTTCTTTAAGTATGTATTCAGAAGCGCAGAAGATGAGGATTTAAATGCAACCATAAAGCGCGATAAAAAAATTGCCAGAATAGCGGCGAGAAAGGCGGGAAGATAAATGACGGTTCTTCAAAGAATAGCTAGATACGGTTTGAGTTTTTTGAAATATTTATCGTTGGTATTTTTCTCTATCGTTGCGGTTTTGCCCATTATATCCTGTGTGATTACTGCTTTTAAAACAGATACAGAATACCAGCAGACCAATGTGATGGTTCTGCCGGAAAGCTGGCTGAACTTTTCGAATTTTATTCAGGCCTTTCAGAGGGCAAACATGGGGAAAGCATTTATAAACTCCGTGATTATTCTGGTTTTTGTTCTGCTTGCTTCGGTTTTTATCGGTACGCAGCTTGCTTATATTTTAAATCGGTTTAAGTTTCCGGGGAATAATCTGATCAGAAATCTGTTTTTGTTTGCGTCTCTCCTTCCCGGTATTGCCATGCAGATTGCTGTTTATGAAATCATGTTTAAGCTGGGTTTTATCAACTCCATCATTGGCTATATTATTATGATGTGTGGAACGGATGTTATTTCGATTTATATCTATATTCAGTTTTTTGAAAATATTGAGTATTCGCTGGATGAGTCGGCTATTATGGATGGAGCCTCCTACTTTACTATTTTTTATAGGATCTTATTTCCTCTGTTAAAACCGGCAATCGTAACGGCCTGCATTTTAAAGGGCGTGGGTACTTATAATGAATATTATTCCGCAAATCTTTATCTTCAGAATAAAAAGTCTTTGCCCACGGTGGCGACCTCTCTTTATACCTTCGTTGGGCCTTTGGGAAGTAAGTATAATTTGATCTGTGCCGGTGTTATTATTTCACTGCTGCCTGCACTGATTTTATTTATTACCTGTCAGAAACAGATTTATAGCGGATTAACTGCGGGCGCCGTAAAGGGCTGATGATAAGAGGTTTTATGTAACGTTCAGGAGTAAAGGGGGTTTTTGATATGAGACTAAAAAAAGATAAAGTGAGAAAAAAGAAAAGTATTATGACGACCCTTCTGGCAGCTTTTTTAGTGCCGGTGGCGATGATGGTAGTTTTGGGTCTTGTATCCTACAACACCGCATCCTCTGCGATTCTTGCTAAATATTCGGAGTCTGCCGTATCTACGGTTTCTGCGGTTGGAAATTACTGCAACCTGGTATGCAACTCTATTTCCGGAAAGGCGCTTGAAATGGTATCCAACAGTGATCTGAGGGATTATTACGAGAAGTTGTATCGGAAGCAGGATTCTCAGGCCATGGAGGCCTTTCGGGGAACCAAGACCCTTATTAATAATGTAAGGTCAACGAACGGGTATATTTATAGCTGTAGTGTAATCCCTGAAAACGGTTCCTATACCACGACGTTGACCGGCTCTATGACCGGCTCTCCCTACACCGATTTTGAACAGAGTGCACAAGGCCGGTTCTTTGAGCAAAATCCCACTGTAAAAAAACAATGGATGGGATATCACACTTATTTGGATGGAAATCTAAGCAGCACGCCGGATAAGTATGCCCTCGTTTTTTATCAGAAAATGTTAAAAAATAATACCGTACTTGTTATGGACATTGACATGAAAGTAGTGAATGATATGCTTAACCAAATGGATTTTGGGGACGGCAGCATTAAGGCACTGATATCGGGAGACGGAAGAGAAACCGCCGTTGTTCAGGGAAAAGAGGAGGCTGCAAAAGAAGAAACTTATTTTGTGGGCAGTGAGTTTTTTGAGCAGTCGCGCACTGCCGAGGAAACAGGAAGCAAGAGTGTAAAAATAGACGGAAGCCGTTATGTTTATATTTATACTCCGGTTGGAACAACAGGGGCAATGATTTGCGCGCTGATTCCCAGAAGCAATTTGCTAAGCCAAGTGGGCAGTATCAGGATATTAACTATCTTCATGGTAATTTTAGCGGCGGCAGCGGCGATGGTAACCGGCGGAATTATATCCAATGGCATCAGCAAGGTAGTAAAATCCATGACGAGGGGTCTGGAAGCGGTAGCTCAGGGAGATTTGTCAGGAACCTTTTGCACCGGCCGAAATGACGAATTTAAAGTTCTGACAGGCAGCTTAAACTCCATGTTAGACAGCATGAAGCTGGTAATGCTGGAAATGAAGCAGTTTGGAACGAAGGTAAGCGCCATGGCAATTGATGTTTCCGACAAGACCGGAGGAATTAGCAGTTCTGTGCGTAATATTTCCATTGCTATGGACGAAGTGGCAAAGGGAGTGCAAAATCAGGCGGAAGAAACGGAAAACAGCAATGAAAAAATGGTTGTTTTTGCGGAAAACATTAATACGGTAACGGACAGAACACAAAACATGAGCGAAACGGCAGATAAAGCCAGAGAAGCGGTGGATAAAGGAAGGGTCATTGTACAGGAGCTAAGCAGCAAATCCGACACAACGGTATCCCTGACGAAGGTGTTCGTAGAGGATATTGATGAGGTACAAAAACAGTCTGCGGAAATCCAGAGCTTTGTAGATATGATCAGCAGTATTGCGGAGCAGACGAACCTACTATCTCTGAATGCTTCTATTGAGGCCGCCAGAGCCGGAGAATCAGGAAAAGGCTTTGCGGTGGTCGCAGAAGAAATCAGAAAGCTGGCCGATCAGTCCAAGGAATCCGGCGACCAGATTCGTGAGATTGTGAAAAATATTGCAGGAACGACAGAAAAGACTACAATTTCCGCAAAAAAGACGGAGGAGATGATTCACGAGCAGGCGGTGGCTCTGGAGCATACCGTAGAAGTCTTTGGCATGATCCATAACTGTGTTATAGAACTAACAGAAGGGATCGGCATGATTGCCGGGCGCTTGGGAAAGATTATGACAGAGAAAGATCAGATTCAGGATTCCATTCAGAATATTTCCTCTGTTTCAGAGGAGGTGGCAGCCTCTGCACAAGAGGTAACAGCGACTCTGGGTGAACAGGTTTCCGTCATCCATGCCCTGTTAGAAGAGGTGGAGGCATTAAAGAGTGATGCCCGGGAATTAGAGCAGTCTATCGGGAAATTTAAAATATAGTACGAGAGCAGAAGAACGAATAAAAGACATTTTTTTAGAACAAATCTAAAAAAGTGTCTTTTTTTATTGGGGAAATATGGTATCATACTTGTGTATAGAGAATAATAACATAGGACGAGGCGGAGAGGGCTATGGGAAAAATATTGGGAGACAAGACAGAAAGAAGTATTTTTCAAAAAGAGCTGGAAAAAAGCGTTTCCAGAAAAATAGCATTGCTTGTAGTGATTGGAGGTATTTTTTTCTGTGTTGCCATCCTCGGCATTAATCGGTTGGAACAGGAATATAACAAGGAAAAATACTTGGAGGCGCTGTCACAGACCTTTGAGAACGTATATAATGCTGTGTCCGGTTTTCTTGAAAATGAAGATAATAAGAAGATATTTGTAGAATGTATGAAAGGCGAGACTGAAACAGGAGAGGTAAAATATCTGCTCAGCAAATACAATGTGGATGCGCCAGCTGATATTCAGCTTATATTGACGGATGCACAGGGGAATATCGTGTTTTCCAGCTTTTCAGCGGAGAACATGAACCTGCACCGGATAGAGTTTAACCGGATCGTGGGAGAAAATGCACACAGGAATAAAAATGAAATTTATAATGCGATTTACTATTTTTCCGGAGATACGTCGGAGTATGTATTTGTGCTGCCCTTGTTCGAAGATGGAAACTTTGCGGGCGACGCCGCAGTTTACTTAAACGGAAGTGAATGGAGGAGTCTGCTGTCGGCCTACCAGTACGATGCGGTAATTACGAGCAAAAACGGAGATATTATTTTTTGCTCTAATCACAGTTTCCTGCCGGAACGCAGCACAAATAAATATAAGGGAAAGATCAGTGAGGAATTTATATGGGTGAACGAAAGCCGCTATATGGCGGATCATAAAATATTGCAGGACAAACAGATCCATCTCTATTCTTTTATCTACTCTCCAAGAAATTATATTTATGTTTTGATTGGTGTGGGAACGATTTTGGTACTCGGTTTTTTCTGGACCTATATATTTTTTGGAATGTCCAGAAGCATGGCGGTTAAGACAGCTGAGTCGGTCAGTTCTCTGGTCGGAGAGATGCGTATTATAAGAAAAGAGGATAAAGAGCATGTAATTCAGATACATACCGGGGATGAATTCGAGGAAATTGCGAATCAAATTAACAAAATGGTAAAAAGCATCAATGAGTTAAATGATAGGAATATGGATTTGATAAAAATTAACAGCCTTATGGAGATGCAGAACCTGCAGACACAGATTAACCCTCATTTTCTTTACAATACGCTCGATAATATCAAGTATCTGATTGCACCGGAGCCGCTTAGAGCCGCAGCATTAATAGAGCGCTTTACCCACATTCTTCGTTATAGCATCGACAACAGCAGGCATAGAGTCAGATTAGAAGAGGATATGCACTATCTGGAAGACTATCTGGTAATTCAGAACACAAGATTTGGAGAACGTTTTACTTATCGTATCGATATTTCGGAAGCGTGCGGCTGCTGTCTGATTCCAAAGCTATTGCTGCAGCCTTTGGTGGAAAACAGCATTAAATACGGATTTAAGAAAAAAATGAAAATAAGGGTATTTATAAAGGGCTGGCTCGAGGACGGGTATTTGATTTTGGTCGTTGCCGACGACGGCGCGGGCGTTCCTAAATCCACACTGGAAACGCTGCGTGCCATCATCAGCAAAGAGGAAATGAACACCCCGCATAACGGCCTGCAAAATATCAATAGACGAATGATGCTGGAGTACGGGCAGAAGAGTGGAATGGAGCTTGATAGTGTGGATGGGGAGGAATTTAAGGTGACGCTGAAGCTGCGGATGGGGCAGGAAGACCTTTAAAAGGCAGAATGGAGGAAAAATGTACAGCGTATTGCTTGTGGAAGATGAAGAAATTATCCGTAAGGGAATCAAACATTCCGTGCTGTGGGAAGAATATAGCTGCGCGGTCATAGGAGAGGCCTGCAATGGCGAAGAGGGAAAGGAAATGATAGAGACGCTTCATCCCGATATTGTGGTGACGGATATCAATATGCCCGTTATGGATGGGCTGACCATGCTTGCGGAGACAAAATACACCTTCGACTATGTGGCGATTATTCTGACTGGCTATTCGGATTTTAATTATGCAAAAGAAGCGATCCGTAACGGAGTATCTAACTACGTATTAAAACCGCTTAATATGGCGGAGATGAAAGAGGCGCTGGAGCGGGCAGTTTTGGAATCGCGAAACATTCACTACTTGAGAGGAAGGAACGAAGCAGCTAAAGAACTTAAAAATATTTTACTGGTCAGCGATAAGGATTACAAAGATTCAGAGGACAAGCTGGTAAGACAAATCCTGAAATATCTTTATGAAAATTATCGGGAGAAAATTGCATTGACGGATCTGGAGGAGAAGCTTCATTATTCCGAACGCTATATCAACCAGAGATTCCAAAAGGAAATAGGAACTACGGTTATCGAATATTTGAACCGTTACCGTGTCCATAAGGCGCTGCAGCTTATTAAAGACGGAGCGCTTCCGCTCTCCGAAATAGGCTATGAATGCGGTATCGGAGATTATAAATATTTTAATCACGTGTTCAAAAAGTATATTGGCTGTTCGGTCAGGGAGTATAAAATAAGAATTCTATAGACAACGGATAAGACCACCGGTTGCCGCGAGAAGAAGTGAGGAAAGGATTTGTTCGGTATTTTTTCTTTTTGTTCGGTAAAGTGAGTGGTCTTTTTGTGCATATTTACTAAAATAGAATTAGCGAGATAGGAAAACCTACACGCAGAAGGAGGATTTGATATGAAAAAAGCAGTAGCAGTATTGTTGACGACCGTTTTGGCAGTGACCATGATGGGCTGTGGTTCTTCGGCAGAAAAAAGCGAAGCGCCAAAGACAGACGACGTACAGCAGGAAACCGTACAGCAGGAAACCATACAGGATGACGAGAGTGGCGGCGAGCAAGCACAAGGAGGAGGTAATCTTGTAGTGTATTCTCCGAACTCGGAGGGATTGATGAATGCGACCATTCCGTTATTTGAAGAAAAATACGGCGTAGAAGTGGAAGTGATTCAGGCAGGCACCGGAGAACTGGTGAAGAGAATCGAATCGGAGAAAAACGACCCATATGCGGATGTATTATTCGGCGGTTCCTGGTCTTTGATGTATGACAATCAGGATCTGTGGGAGCCGTATGTATCTGCAAATGATGGTTTGGTTATGGATGCGTATAAAAATGAGTGTGGTTTCATTACAGGCAATGTACTCGACGGAAGTTGTCTGATTGTAAACACCGATTTGATTGGTGATATTCAGGTGGAAGGGTATGCAGACCTGCTGAATCCGGAATTAAAGGGTAAAATAGTGACGGCTGACCCGGCCAATTCTTCTTCTGCATTTGCGCAGCTTACCAACATCCTGCTTGCAATGGGCGGGTATGAGGATGATGCGGCGTGGCAGTACGTGGATGATTTGTTTACAAACATCGACGGTAAAATAAGCGAAAGCTCTTCCGCAGTATACAAGGGAGTTGCTGACGGCGAATACCTGGTAGGTCTTTCCTATGAAGATCCGTGTGCTCAGCTCGTGAAAGACGGCGCACCTGTCAAAATTGTATATCCGAAGGAAGGGAGTGTATATCTTCCTGCATCTGCAACTATTATTAAGGGCGCGAAAAATGTGGATAATGCCAAGCTGTTCCTGGATTTCATCTTGAGCGAAGAAGTGCAGAATATCTGGGGCAGCACTTTGACGAACAGACCGGTCATGAAGGATGCACAGACAAGTGAATTCATGACACCTATGACGAATATCTTTGTAATAGAGGAGGATATCCCTTATGTAAGCGGACACAAGCAGGAAATCGTAGATAAGTATACGGATATTTTCACAACAATTCAGAGCAGATAGCCGTAGGAGACCAGCAGAGGCTGTGGAGGATAAAATGAGTAAAATTTCAATTGTAGACGCTGTAAAAAAATATGGAAATAATACGATAATCCCGGACTTGAATGTTGAGATAAAGGATGGAGAGCTTTTTACCCTCCTCGGCCCTTCCGGTTGTGGAAAAACGACACTGCTTAGAATGATCGCAGGATTTAATTCTATAGAAGGCGGGGACATTTATTTTAACGAAACCCGTATCAACGATATGGATCCCAGCAAAAGGAATATTGGCATGGTTTTTCAAAACTATGCCATATTCCCCAATCTGACGGTGCGGGAAAATGTGGCATTCGGATTAAAAAACAGAAAGTTGGAAAAAGAGCAGATAAAAAAGGAAACGAACAAGTATCTTGAGCTCATGCAAATTATGCAATATGCAGAGCGCATGCCGGATCAGCTTTCGGGTGGACAGCAGCAGCGCGTGGCATTGGCCAGGGCGCTCGTTATCGCTCCGGATGTACTGCTGATGGATGAGCCGCTGTCCAATTTGGATGCAAAGCTCAGGCTGGAGATGCGAAGCGTCATCCGCCATACACAAAAGGATGTAGGCATTACGACGGTTTATGTAACCCATGATCAGGAGGAAGCTATGGCTATCAGCGATACGATAGCGGTCATGAAGGACGGTGTCATCCAACATGTGGGTGCCCCAAGAGAAATATACCAAAGACCCCGCAATGTATTTGTTGCCACCTTCATTGGAAGAACCAATATCATTTCCGCAATAGCCGAAGGCGGCTTCCTTAGCTTCTCAAACGGCTATCGGGAAGAAGTGCCCGGCATGGAGAAAACTTCGGAACAGAATGTACTTTGCTCCATCCGTCCGGAGGAATTTATCATCAATAAAAACGGAGAAGAGGGCATCCGGGGAACCGTAAAGGAATATACCTATCTAGGCTTGAATACCCACTATTTTGTTAAGCTGGAGGATGGGGATACGGTGGAAATTATCGAGGAATCTTCCGTAGAGGAGGAGTTGAAACCGGGACAGATCGTATCTCTTAAGGTCAAGAAGCATAAAATCAATGTATTTAATGTAACCGGAAACAGAAATCTGGTAAGGGGCGAGGCGTATGAAGGATAATAGTAAATTTCGTTTTGATATTTGGGGAGCGATAACGCTGCTTGTGATTGTAATCTATGCGCTTTTTCTCATATATCCGTTAGGACATCTAATCAGACAGTCTGTCATCGACGGGGACACGGGACAGTTTACTTTGGCTAATTTCGCAAAATTCTTTTCCAAAAGCTATTATTTTGATACGCTATTCAATAGCTTCAAGGTATCCATCGCCGCTACAGTGCTGTCTCTGTTAATAGGAACGCCTTTGGCGTATTTATTTGCATCCTGCAAAATAAAAGGAAAAGCCTTTTTAAACATTTTAATTATTGTAGCATCTATGTCGGCTCCGTTCATCGGCGCATACTCTTGGATATTGCTGCTCGGAAGAAGCGGTGTGATTACGACCTTTTTCAGGAATATCGGAATCATGATTCCTGATATTTACGGCTTTTCCGGCATTGTACTGGTAATGACGCTGCAACTTTTTCCGTTGGTATTCCTTTATGCCAAAGGAGCGCTTAAAAATATTGATAATTCATTAATAGAAGCGTCCAACAATCTAGGCTGCTCCGGCATTAGATGCTTTATCAAGGTGGTTGTTCCTCTGATTATGCCGACCCTGTTGGCGGCGGCGCTGCTTGTATTCATGAGATCTTTTGCGGATTTCGGCACGCCGATGTTAATTGGCGAGGGCTACCGGACATTCCCTGTGATACTGTACACAGAGTTTATCAATGAGGTAGGGGGCAATGATGGCTTTGCGGCGGCAATTGCAGTAATTGCCATTGTCGTAACGACGATAGTGTTTCTGGCACAAAAATATGTGTCGAACAAAAAAGCATTCTCCCTGAACGCGATGCATCCTATGGAAGAAAAGAAAGCCAAAAAAGGAGTTAATGTTCTGATACACCTGTTTTCCTATTTGCTGGTAGGTATTGCGATACTGCCTCAGTGTTATGTGATGTATACTTCCTT
>CAZMIX010000050.1:15649-17570 GCA_964566545.1 uncultured Lachnospiraceae bacterium
AAGTCTTTGCGTCCGGATATTCTTTGGAAAGCTATGTAACTGCTTTCGGCAAGCTGGGCCGCAGTATTCAGAACACAATTATTATTCCGATTTTCGCACTGGCGGCCATTGTGCTGCTTGCGGTGCTGATTGCCTATTTGGTAGTCCGCAGGAAAAATACGCTGACAAATACGGTGGATATCGTCTCAATGATTCCTTATATTGTTCCGGGTACGGTACTTGGTATTGCACTTTTAACAAGTTTCAATAAGCAGCCGATTCTTATTAGCGGAACGATGCTGATTATGGTAATTGCGCTTGTTATCCGAAGACTGCCCTATACCATTCGGTCTTCCGTTGCAATTTTGCAGCAGATACCGATGAGCATCGAGGAGGCGGCTATTTCACTGGGAGCCTCCAAAATGAAAGCATTCTTTAAGATAACTGTGCCCATGATGACGGCGGGTATTGTTTCTGGTGCGATTCTTAGCTGGGTAACGATGATAAGTGAACTGTCTACGGCGATCATACTCTATACAGGAAAAACAAAGACACTGACAGTTGCGGTTTATACGGAGGTAGTACGCGGCAATTATGGAACGGCAGCGGCGTTATCTACGGTATTGACATTGCTGACAGTATTTTCGCTTCTGTTATTCAATCGGGTAAACGGTGGGAAAGATTTGAGCCTATAGGCGGCCTGCGTCTGAGGCTTCATGATCGAACTTGATGGGGAAAATACTTCCGAAAAATCATTTGACCTGCCTGCGGCCATATCCGATAAAAGCATGGCCGACACCATGGAGGAAACACTATGCAGAAAAAAGCCTTTAAAGTATTTGGACTGCCGTAGCGTTATTTGTACCAAGAACCGCCGGAATACCATATTCCCGCGCAACAATAGCTGCATGTGACAGAGGTCCGCCGGTATCGCATACAACTGCACAGGCCACAGGGAATAACGGCGTCCAAACAGGATCGGTAAAGCGGCAGACGAGTACCTCTCCTTTTTGAAACCTGCCGAATTCGGCGGGCTCATTAATAATTCTTACTGCTCCCTTGGCTTGCCCAGGACTGCCTGACAAACCCTGAAGAGTATTTCCTTTAATAGCAATTTGTTTTGCAGCACCATTCCATGCCTCTTTCGCCATGCAGCGGTGTGCTTTTCTGTCGCTAAGCACAATTTTCAGTGCATTCGTGTCGTTTTCCCCCAATAGCGCCTGCCTAAGCTCACTCAGCGTTAGATAGCGGATATCCTCCGAAATAGAAAAAAATCCTTCTCTACACAAACGTTCTGCGGCTTCGGACACACCGTGACGCGCTGCAACATAGCATTGTTCCATCCGATAAATGAATTCTTCACGTCCTGTATGTGCAGAGCGAAACTGCTCCAGCAGACATTCAAGGTGTTCTTTTTTTCCGGGAGTAAGATTGCCTAATACCATGTCTTTCAGATCGGCATACTTTTTCCTGCCGTTTTCCTGTTGTTCTATATGCTTTTGGATATCGCCCGCTTTCAGGATTGCAGCGAGAGTGTCCATTAACAGTTCCGGATGCTCAGACTACGATTGGGCAGAAAAAGGTATATACGCCTTTAATGTCCTTGCTCCGTAAGCTTTCAAAAACCCGGCAATCCTAGAAAAATACATAGGGTATTTTTCTTTGAGTACAGATAATCCGGTTAAGGGAAAATCCTAAGAATATCATAGGGAATACATAGACACGGAAACGCAGATACGTCCACTGCATGGCGTTATCATACATGCTTACGAAATATGTTAAATAGTTGTGATTATGTTGGATCGGTAGTATAATGGGGGCGTTGCAGGAAGTCGAAAATGGAAAATTGGGAAGGAGAATGAAATTGCCGCAAGAATTTTTTATTACTACTATCAAGGAATTACCGGATAAAAATTTTGGTATTGGTGGTAAAACGATTGAT
>CAZMIX010000051.1:0-17378 GCA_964566545.1 uncultured Lachnospiraceae bacterium
TCCCTAAATGGTTTACTCAATAGGTTCCTCCTATCGTTGCTCATATAGGAGTGTTCATCTGTAATTTGATTATAAAGTATCTCAAATGAGAATGCAACAATGAATTCTTATTATTTTGAAAAATGGGCTAAAAAATCCCCAAATAAAAAACTGCAAGAAAAACGGATTAATTTCATAACATACGAAACTAATCCGTTTTCCTATTTATTCACTGTGAATTTTATTTAATGGCAGCCGCCTCCGCAGTGCTTACAGTCGCTGCCGCACTGCACCGACTTTCCGGCTTTCTTATCGCGCACCATGCTTCTGATAATCAGGCACACAACGCCCACAACTACAATACCGGTTATAATTGTTCCCATACAAGCACCTCCGTTTCCATTTTCAACTCATTTACATTTTTGCTATTTGGGTACTATCTTGCGCCGACCTTCTTTTTCACCGACATATGCAGCGTTTCGCTCTCCTTATACGGCCTAAACAGCAAGTAGATAAAGCCTATGATAAGCAGGAATGCGACTACGGTTCCTATTCCAAACGCGCCTGTCGCGAGCATCGTTCCGAGCTGGTAGACACAGAGTGATACGACATAAGCGAGCACTGTCTGATAGCCGACTGCAAACCAGAACCATTTCTGGTTGTTCATCTCTCTCTTGATTGCACCCATCGCTGCAAAGCAAGGCGCACAGAGTAGGTTGAATACAAGGAAGGAATAGGCCGCAACGGCTGTCATGCTGCTTGCCAGGGAACCCCAAATCTCCGCTCCGTCTTCCGCAACCTCCGCAAACCCGAAGAGAATGCCGAAGGTGCCGACTACGTTTTCCTTTGCGATCAAACCGGTCACTGCCGCAACCGCCATCTTCCAGTCACCCCAGCCAAGCGGTGCAAAAACCGGTGCGATGACACTGCCGACGATTGCCAGAATACTGCTGTCAAGCTGCTCCGCCTCCAGCATTCCAAACGCTCCGTCAACCCATCCAAAGCTCATCAGGAACCAAAGGACGATTGTAGAGAGCAGGATGATCGTCCCAGCCTTCTTGATGAAGGACCAGCCACGTTCCCACATGCTTCTGAGCACATTTCCTACCGTCGGCATATGATAAGCCGGCAGCTCCATGACAAACGGTGCGGGATCTCCCGCAAACATTTTTGTTTTCTTTAACATAATACCGGAGCAAATGATCGCCGCAATACCAACGAAATATGCGCTCGGTGCGACCCACCACGCGCCGTTGAATAAAGCGCCTGCAATCAGCGCGATGATTGGAAGCTTGGCACCGCAGGGAATAAACGTTGTCGTCATGATCGTCATTTTGCGATCTCTGTCGCTTTCGATCGTTCTGGATGCCATGATGCCCGGAACGCCGCAGCCCGTGCCGATCAGCATCGGGATAAAGGATTTTCCGGAAAGTCCGAACTTGCGAAAAATACGATCCATAATAAATGCAACTCGTGCCATATAGCCGCACGCTTCAAGAAAAGCCAGAAAGATAAATAACACGAGCATCTGGGGCACAAAGCCGAGTACTGCGCCGACACCGGCCACGATACCGTCAAGAATCAGACTCTGCAGCCAATCCGCACAGCCGACCGCCGTCAAGAGACTTTCCACAAGAACCGGAATGCCGGGTACTTCAAGACCAAACAAGCTCCATCCTTCGCCGAATACTCCATCGTTTGCCCAATCGGTCGCCCAAGTGCCTACGGTCGTTACCGAAACAAAATAAACAAGAAACATCACGAGAGCAAAAATCGGCAGGGCAAGCCAACGGTTCGTGACAACACCATCAATTTTATCGGAAGTCGTCAGCTTCTTTTTGTTGCTCTTTGTGCTGCATGCATCAATGATCGAGGAAATATAGAGATACCGCTCATTTGTGATGATACTCTCTGTGTCATCATCAAATGCGTCCTCCAGACGTTTGATTTCTTTCGAAACATCGGGGACATTTTCCATCCGTTCTATAATCTTATCATCTTTTTCTAAAAGCTTGATTGCGAAGAAACGCCTCTGCTCTTTGGCAATATCCGCTCCGAGCTTATCTTCCGTTTCCTCAATAACAGACTCCACTTCCGGCGCGAACTTGTGGGCCGGCGCAGAGCCGAGCTTCTTTTGGGCTGCTTCAACAGCCTTTTCAGCCGCTTCCCGGATTCCCGTCCCTTTTAAGGCAGAAATTTCCACAACCTCACACCCCAGCTTTTTACTCAACTGCTCGATATGGATCTGATCACCTGTTTTTTGAAGAATATCCA
This sequence comes from uncultured Lachnospiraceae bacterium, assembly GCA_964566545.1. GTDB lineage: Bacteria > Bacillota > Clostridia > Lachnospirales > Lachnospiraceae > JAEYFP01. The sequence continues at coordinate 2,254 of CAZMIX010000051.1, forward strand.
TCATATTGACTGCCATGACAAGCGGAATTCCCAGTTCCATAAGTTGTGTGGAAAGATACAGGTTACGTTCGATATTTGTTCCGTCCACGATATTGAGAATTGCATCGGGACGTTCCGCAATCAAATAATTTCTTGCAACAACCTCCTCCAGAGTATAAGGAGACAGAGAATAAATGCCAGGCAAGTCTGTGATGACCACCTCTTTATTCCCCTTCAGTCTTCCTTCTTTCTTTTCTACCGTTACCCCCGGCCAGTTTCCGACAAACTGGTTAGAGCCGGTCAGCGCATTGAACAATGTTGTTTTGCCGCTGTTCGGATTTCCTGCTAATGCAATTTTGATTGCCATTCTATTACTTCCTCTCTCTGCAATTTATGTCTTTGTTTTGTGGTTTGTTTCTTCGTCCTTTAATTAGTTTAAGCTAACCTTTGCGCAAAAAAAATTTACTCAACTTCTATCATTTCCGCGTCCGCTTTTCTGAGGGAAAGCTCATACCCTCTGACCGTTATCTCCACCGGATCGCCAAGCGGTGCCACTTTCCTGACAAACACGCTGACTCCGTTCGTGATTCCCATATCCATGATGCGCCTTTTCACGGAGCCTGTTCCGTTCAGTCTCTTTACCTGAACCGTCTGACCGCACGCAATTTCCTTCAATGTTTTCATTTCAGATGCACTCCTGTTCTCTTCTATAGTTATCATTCATTTTACACCATAATCTTATTCGCCATTTCTTTTCCGATCGCAACTCGGGAATCCTTAACATTGACGATCATATTACCGCCGATTTCCGATATAACGGTCACGATCCCACCGGTCACAAAGCCGAGATTCTCTAAAAATCTGCGAGTCTCCTCTTTTCCGCCAACCTTTTTGATGATATTCAGCTCACCTTCTCTTACCATAGTCAGTGGCATATGCGCATCCTCCTTCTTTTCATATCGAAGCATCTATCTTCCTTATTTCTGCACACAGAACTCGAAAAGTTATAGCCAACTCGTGTTCTATTTATCTGTTCATTGTTAGTATATTCGAACTATTATTAGATGTCAAGGACTTTTGCCGCCATTCTAAAATTTTAATATATTTTTTTAACAGGTTTATAAGGTTTTATCCTTTCATTTTGGAATCAACACAGGCATGACAACCTCTTCCGGTTTTGTGATTTCATACTGTGACTTTGCGGTCACAATATCGGCCTTGATCCGCATCATATGGAGATTTTTACTTTTGGGCGCTTTAGAAGGACTCGGTCTGCCCGTCGATGCGCAGAGCGCACGCAGCGCTTTAATAAACTCCTCCGGCTCCTCCGGTTTCAGAATTTCCGCTTTTCCATAAACAGTAACGCTACGGTAGTCGTGCCCTTCCCCACGATATTTCTTTGTTCCGAAACGATCCAAAAAAACCTGAATATTGCAGGCCACATGCGGATTGTCCTCGATTAGGTTGACACGATGCCCTTGAACACCCATATGCAGATAAAGCGTGAGGCTATCCCCCTCCCAAATATACCCATAATTCATGGGCACAACGTAAGGATATGGCTCGTCATGCAGCGCAACGGTACAAACATTGGTCATCCCGAGCACTGCGCTGATTAACATGGGATCCTGAATTCTCCGTTCTTCGTGCATCATTTTCAAATTATTGTGATCTGTCATCTGAATCCTTTCCGGACACTGCCCCTGCTATTTTTATCAGTATAGCATTCCCCAAATAGATTGAAAAGCCCTGTTGATCTGGTAATAATAGGAAAATAGCCCGTCTGACGCTTTGGGCGCAAACGAGCTTTCTCTCTTCATTCGTTATTCAGCTTATTCTCCACAACAGTCAAAGTCTCACGGCTTATACCGCCACATCACTCCTCCACATACTGGCGGATATAATCCTCAACCTCACTTCTGTCAATACAAAGAGCCAGTGCCAGTTCTTCATATAACCGATCCTCAGCAATGCGAAAGTACTTATCATCAACCGCTGTCACCTTTTTTCCACTCTGAAGTCTCTCACGCTTTCTGAAATAAAGCGTCTTGATAATCTGTACTAGGCGGCTGCAGTCACAGCTATTGACCGCACTTTTATACTCCTGCTCCCGTTTCTTTTCATCCGCAATCCACAGTTGTTCGATTTTCGGAATATCCTTGAGCAGTTGTGTCACCTGATCTCTGGACAGGGCAAACCGCAAAACGACCTTATCATTATCTACCGGAATATAAATCTTGCCGCCGGTTTCACAAACAGGCTTTAAAGTATAATACAAACGATCCCTTGGAGTCGGTCCAATATTTAATTTGCCAATTTCCTCTACCATACATACACCGCTGTTACCACATACAATGTGATCGCCAACCTGAAACATACTGCCTCCTTTCCAATTCGTCTAAAAAGGATTGACTCATCCGGTGAACAGAATGAAACAATCCTTTTCCCTTTTATTCTATTATTAGTATAACACACTTTTTCTTTTTATGTAAGGGAATAATCAGACAAAAACATATTTTTGTCAATATTGCCTCATAACCATCTCCCTTGCACTGTAAATATTGACGACTTTTTCGGTCAATTCCTATTTGCCTTCATATATCTGTATGCTGTGGTCAGTCCGTCCAACAACAACGCAAATAGGATAATACCAAGGAAATAATATTGGAAATTTCCTAACACCTTGAGGATGAACGTCTCTTCACCCGAAAATAACTCTACCGTTCTCTTTGTTACCTCCGGATTGATAATCCTTCCATCTGCAAGCCATAAGAAGGCAAGCACGCCGGAACAGACATCTACGACCGCCGATACGATCAGTAACCTTTTCGTATACCGGCCCTCTAACAGCGACACAATTTCCCGCACAAGTCCAAGCCCCGCAAACAGCAACAGGAAATAGCGCATTTCCCATATAACCGACGCGTTAAAAATCGGAACGCGTTCTCCGCTTTCAGTAAATACCGCACTGAACACCTGTGGCGCCCAAAGGAAAATGCAGACGAAGAGCACGAGAAATACCATCATGCTGATTGGCTCCCATTTCGGAATCAGCTCCTCTTTTTCCGGGACAGGCGGCAGACTGTTTAAGTCAAACGCCTCATTGATTTGAATATTCTTTTTATAAAAGTAAGTAAACAGCAGCGTCACATAGGCAAATGCCGAACCTAATCCGCCGATCAACATGGAAACCCACTGCATCGCACTCACATACCAGACAATCGGCTCCGCAGCTGTTATAAGCTGCACCAGACAGGCGACGGTCATGCCAAATGCCACACACATCAGGACAATTTTTAGTACAAGCAGATAGGACGCATAATAAGGCGCTCCGATCAGGCACTTTTCACCGCCGCCCTCGTATTTTTCATATAACTCATTCGGAGTGCCAAGCTCCGTCAATATGACCCGCATATCCGCTTCCGCCGGAATGACCTCCCCGCAACGCTCCTCCAGCATATCCCCGATCAGCGTCCGAAGCTCATTTGCCACATCTGTTTTCTGTTTTGACGGCATCCGCCTTGTCACCGCATAGATATACCGTTCCATCAAATCCTCTGTTTTCATTTCACACCTCCAATAAGCGGTTTACATCCGCTGAAAACTGCTTCCAATGAACTTTTGTTTTTTCTAACACAATTTTTCCATCCTCTGTCAGGCTGTAATACTTTCTCGGCTTCGCTTCACTTGTCTCCCATTCGCTTTGCAGCAACCCCTGTGCCTCCAACCGGCGCATCAGCGGATAGAGCGTATTGGCCTCGATTAGAATCCCATTCTCCTGCAATGCTTTCACAAGATGGTAGCCATATTTGGGCTCCCTTAGCTGGCTAAGCACTAACAAAATCAATGTGCCGCGCCGCAGCTCCAAAATCAGTCCCGACACGATTTCATCATAATTCATTCTCGAAAACACCTCCTTTTTTGCTCATTTTTTGAGCAGTCTATGTTTGTCGTCCGGTATTTTGCTTTTTTACAGCATCATGTTTTTATCATCCGACACTATATTGTATATGATGATTATACTGTGTGTCATACGCTATGTCAAGAAAAAAATACAGAATGATAAACTTTTTTATCATTCTGTAGCTTTTTAATGATTAACAGGCAGATTTTCACGCATTATCAGCGCAGCTTAGCCGTGCAGCCCCTTCGACTGACGCTCCATATCCTCGATGACAATATCGTAAATCTCTCCGATTGAAGCGCAGTATTCCAGCACCTTCCATGGCTCATTCGTATGATAATGGATCTTGATCAGCTCCTCGTCACCAACCGCCAGCAGACAATCCCCCTGAAAATGCTCCACAAAGTAGTCGCTGATGACATCCTCATCCAAATCAGTTCCTTCAATTAATAACTGTGTATCATATTTATATTCTAACATCGTTCCATTCCTGACAAAACCCAATAGTAATCCTTTTAAAGCTACCTTTTTATTTATAACTCAGTACCACAGCTGTCACATTTTCCTGCCCCGTTCTTTGTTTTCACAAACGCGCCGCAATTTGGACATTCTACGGTCTTTTCTTCCGGTGCAATTGCCTTGCCCACTGTACTGGATATCGCATTATCCTGATTTTTCATAACACCCGCAAATACAGCCAGTATCGCATCTACGAATCTTTTCATCAGACCTCTCACCTCAAGAATAGAGCCGACAATCGCCAGTATAATAAACGCGATCACTCCGCTGTACCACTTTCCACCTAGAATTCCGGACAATATCGGAAATAGGATTACAACATAAATAATAAACCTTACTAAAAATCTTAAAAACTTCATTACTCGACCTCTCTTTCGTTTTTTGTTTTATTCATTTTATTCGTTACATTGATGTTCCACATTCCGGGCAGAACTTCATCGGAGCTTTTGGAGTAAATCCACAGGCGCCGCATGCCTTCAACATCCCGATAGACTTCCCGCACCTTTCACAGCTATGCGCACTGTCTTCATTGTCCGCGCCGCACTCAAGACAGAAATTCAACTTCTTACCGCATTCCGGACAGAATTTCTTCTCCTCTTCCATCGCCGAGCCACAACCCTTACACACTTTTCTGACAATAAAGCCACATTCCGGACAAAACTTTGTTCCTTCTTGATAGCTTGCGTGGCATTTCGGACATTCCTGCTGCTTTTCCTTTTCCTTTTCCTTTTTATCCATATTATTAAAAATATTATCTGTTACGATGCTCATACGATTGCCAATCGCTGCTCCCGTCGCCACACCAACCCCAAGACCAACCGGCGTTCCTATGGCAAGACCTTCATTGCTTGCAGCTCTGTCCATCACATCAAATTGTCTGGTACGATCATATGTAGTGCCAAGATTCTCAAGTCTCTCTGCCTCCGCCCTGCTCACCGTTGATATGCGGTTGGCCTCCATTTCAATTTCGAAGGTCTGGCTCTCCAGCTTCTTATATAATGCCCATGAATCATCCTCCAGTACCTGAAACCCCTTGACATAGCAACCCTCTATCATCAATCCATAAGGATCCAGCTCTGCCTGCATTCTCTCCTTCAACGGGTTTTCTATCATGCTCACGTTCTGCTGCAGCTGCACAAAACCGGTTTTATTAGCCATCATGTACTCACCGACCGTTTTTTGGAGCCTGGAAACCATCATACCGCGCATGGCCTCCTTAAAGTTCTCTATCGTAAATATCCGGCCTTGCCCTACCATCTCTACAAACAGTTGGCGTGAATCCACCACGCGCAAGCTGATAGAACCGTTACAGCGTACCTTTATTACAAGAGGGCGGCCAAACTTGTAATCCTCCATAGATAACGGCGCAGGGGTCCCCCATGCCACATCCATGACTACCGCCTTATTAACAAACCAGATTTCCGCCCTGTTCGGTGAAGAACCACCATATGCCAGAGCCAACAACTGCTTTGCAATTGGGATATTCTCTGTTTCAAGATTATAGGAACCCGGTCCGAATACAGCCTCAATGACACCATTTTGTACAAACAGCGCTTCCTGAGACGGTGATACGATCAATCGAGAGCCTTTTATAATGGCAAGCTTATCAAATTTATAAAGCATTTCCCCAGACTGTCCGCTGATTTGCGGATTTGTCACAACATCAGGCAAATTATCCTCTATCGTCTTTTTTACATTGTCCAAAAATCCCATGCTTCTTCCCTCTCTTGTATCTTCTATAAAAACTTCATAATGTCTGTATTTTACCATTATCTATTTTCCTAGTCAACTCTGATAAAGCACAAAAAGCACCTTTTTTTTCTGTGATTAATTTCCAAAAGCCAGTTGTGGCAGAAAGAGAGGTTTTTTATTTAGTTTACATAATAGTTTCAGGACATTACCTAAATAGTAATGTCCTGATGCAACGCGTAGCTCTATAGAATGGCAAAAATACATCTATTTCCCGCAATAAGCAGCGATTGCCGCGCTCATGAAGCCTGCGGTGCCTGCGCCGTGCCGGTCTATATTTTCCCGAAAGCGCTCATCGCCTTCATACATCTGACCCAGCCCGGCAAGTATTTCATTCGTGCAGGTATAATAGTTCTTCGTAATGTGTTCCTTCCACTTCTTCACAAGCGCCTGCGCCTGCGGGCTGTCAGCGGCACCGCTCCGGCATTCCGCAAATTCGCCGATAATTGCGTCCCCCTCACCGGCGATTTCCGCCAGCTGCGCGCTGTCATAATTCTTTACTTCATATTCCTTATAGGCATCCATGTTGCCCCAGCGTTCCCGCACTTCCTTTTGGTATGCGTCCTTTTGCCGGTTGATTGCATCCTCATTGAATTCCTTTAAGCTCATCGTTTCCTTTCCTTTCATTTCGCTTTCCAAGAGCTTGAGCAACTCGTTCAGACGGTCCCGTTTCATGCACAGCAGCTTATGCTGCCTGCTGATTGCCTCCGCTCTGTCATAGCTCGGATTTTCCATGATTATCTTTATTTCTTCAAGCGGAAAATCCAGTTCCCTGAAAAACAATATCTGCTGCAGCCTTTTAAGCTCCTCATTTCCATAAATACGGTATCCAGCATTGGATTTCTCCTGCGGCTTCAACAGCCCTATTTGATCATAGTAATGCAATGTTCTCACCGTCACTCCGGCCAGCTTTGCTACCTCATTTATGTTCATTTCCGGCCTCTCCGTTTCCCATACTCCGCTGCCTTAAAATACTGTTTTCCTTTTATTAATCAGCTTCTGTAATCGATTACATTAATAAGCATATACTATGACGCAACGTCAAGGTCAATACTTTTTTCTAAATTTTTTATTTTAATTTTTCCAAAGACATCAATAGGAAACTGAGCAGCAAACATCCACAGGAAATCCAGATCATCGAAATGCCAAACCGGGCGGATAGATTGCCGCCAATTCCGGCTCCGATCGCAAACAAAAAAATAATGCCGTAATAATACAGCGCCTGTTTTAAATAATCCGGCTTCTTTTCCCGTAAATAGATGGAAAGGGCATCCGTTCCGCTGCGCAGGTTGCCGATGCACATCGTGCTGGCGTAAGAATAACCCCGCATTTTTCTGAAGGCCTGCACCTGCATCGCACATGAAAAGGACACGAGTGCCGTCGCGACCATGTTCAGCTCCTGCGGAAGAAAACCCACGAAAAATAAAATTATAATTTCCGCCAAAAGGATTCCCTGACGCCAATGCAGCCGTTTTGCCTCCTTAAAGCGGTTCTGTATCTGCTCCGCAATCAATACGCCGAGCACAAACGACAGCAGCGGAAATAAATAATGCAGAGCAGTCCTCCATTCGCCCACCATAAAATACTGGCTCATCAAAACGATATTTCCGGTCTGCGCGTTCGAAAATACCTCATCCCTTGTATTATACGTGTAAGCGTCCTGAAAGCCGCCCGATATGGCGAGCAGCGCGCTGTTTATAAAAGCCTCCGACATCTGCCGCCCCGATGATACCTTTAACAGCAGTTCCCTGTTTTTCTCACCTAACTTTATTTGCTTCATTTACTTCACTTCCTAAACTCTAACTGCCCCGTTCCTTTTCCTCTATGGCAGCGTCCTACTCCGTTTCCCGCACATAGGAAATCACCCACGGCAAAATTCCCTATGCCGACCCTTCCTTCGCTTCCTCAAACAAATGATCCCGCGTAATATTTTTCAACCATTTTCCGCTCTTATAATGCTTCAGCACGACCGGCCACTTCACAAATTCATCGGTGCAGAGCAGGAAGTAAACCCACAGCACCGGAAGCTTTATGACAAATGCTGCAATAAAACCGAGCGGCACCGCATAGCACCACATCGTGATCGTATCGCAGATAAAACCGAAGCGGCTGTCTCCGCCCGCCCTAAATGCCCCGGCGATCAGCGTCGTATTGACCGCAGCCCCCATGACATAATAGGTATTGATCAAAAGCATATATTTTAAATAATGCATCGCAGTCGGCGTCAGCTTCGCATAATACAGCACGAGCGGCGTCACGGCCAGCACAATCAGCCCTCCGATCGCGCCGCTTGCGACAGTCAGCTTCATGAGCCGCTTGGCGTTAACCCTCGCGCTTTCCAGTTTATTTTCACCAATCTCATTTCCAAGCAGAATGCCCGACGCACAGCCGACACCGAAGCAGAGAACCGTGCCGAAATTACGCACGACCACCACGAAGGAATTGGCCGCCACCGCATCGGTACCGAGATGCCCGATGATTACCGAATACATGGAAAAAGCGACGCCCCACACCACGTCATTGCCAAGCGCCGGCAGCGACAGGCGGATAAAATCGTTCAGCAGCACTTTATTTTTAATAAACATATAAGAAAGCCTCAGCTTTACATCTTTGCTCAGCGCCGAAACGACAAGACAGCAAATCAATTGGATCACGCGGGAAAGCGTCGTTCCAAACGCATTTCCGACGACGCCCATTTTCGGCGCGCCGAGCAGGCCGAAAATAAACACCGCATCCAGCACAATATTGAACACAAAGGCAACGGTGTTCAAAGCCGTACAAATTGTGACCCTGCCGATACTTTTGAGCACGGCCATATAAATTTCCGTCACTCCCCAGCACAAATAGCTGACGCTTAAGATCCGCAGATACGAGGCGCCAATAGCGATCAACTCCGCATCGTTGGTAAATACAAGCATCATATATTTCGGAATCGTCATCGCGCACAGCGCAAAAATAACCGACACAATAATCGAAAAACGCATCGCGATGCCCTGGATCACTTCAATCGCGCGCATATCTCCCTTTCCATAATACTGTGCGCACAGCATCGTCGCACCCGTTCCAAGCCCAAAATAAAACATAAACAAAATGCTCGTGTACTGGGAGGCAAGCGACACTGCCGAAATCGCGGACTGCCCTACATAATTCAGCATAAGTATATCCGTCGAACTGATCGTCGCGCTCAACAGATTCTGTACCGCAATCGGTATGATCATCCTGATTGCCTTCCCATAAAAACTTGATCTTCCCGTATGAATTCCTGACATTTCTTTCCCCCGTGTCTTATTTATTCTCTTTTAGAGGTAATACTGCTATATTCCGCGCGCGCAGCTGCGCATAAACTTTCATTACATAGGAAATTCTTCCGAATTTCCTATGTAATGAAAAAAATCCTCCGCCTCTCGGCGAAGGATTCAATCCCATATTAAGCCTTCTCTATAGAAAATATTAACAAGCAAAAACGGGAAAGTCAAGAGAGAAAATAGAGCCGTATCTCATTCATGACATTTGTCATATTACGCCCATTTCCATATAATTTAAGCGAAAGAATCTTTGACAGGTCGAGGCAGAAAATATCACTTAGGGATTCGTTGTCAATTTTGTTTCTACCTGAGCTTAATTCAAAAGCCGCCTCTGACTGCGCAAGCATCATGGAAAAATGAATCACGTCATCGATCGTAGTAAGCTTGAGCGCAAGCTCCACTTCTTTTTTATCCATCGTAAACCTTCCGTCACACATTTACAAGATAGCTGAAAACCCGCTGCGCGTCACTCGGATCAAAAAGCTTCAACTGGATTTGCTGCGAATTATGGTGGCTGCAAAGGTGTCTAAACAGCACAATTGCATCCGTGTCCTGCTTAAGTGCAAGCTCCTGTCCATTGTCCATTACCATATAAACCGGGGCATTACAGCTCTCGATGACTTCCGAAAGCTTATTCAGATTTTTCGTAACATAAATCTTCATATCAGGCACCTCCTTATTCGTTTTCAGTGTTATTTGTTATTTGTTATTTTTATTATAAACAAAAAGCTCTCCTTTTAAAATACAAAAATTGACTTCTTTTTGTACAAAATGGCCAACTAAATTTTTAAATTTTATTTATTAGAATATTGAGTTATTTTCTTGATTTATTTCTTTTTTAAATTCTTTTACAAAAAAATTGTATTTTCGAGCCAAAAAACAGCATTATGAATTGCTATTTCCTAATGTGCGGGATATAATTTGATTGTAACGCTGTTGGCAGACGGGGAGGTGTGTCTTATGCTCATGAAAAATCAGGTGCTGATCAATGAAAAAAATCAGGAGGAATTATTCGATCCGAAACAGCAGGGTATTTTATATGAAATGTACGAGGATCATCTCGATACCTTTTTTAACCGTTATGTTCCGTGGCATTGGCATACCCTGCTGGAATTTGTTTATGTCACCGCCGGAAGCGTCGAGTATCATCTTCCTGAAGGGATGAAAGTCATTCAAAAGGGCGAAGCTCTTTTTGTCAACAGCAGCGTGATGCACATGGTAAAGCCTTTAAACGGACAACCCGGCTGCGTCATGCAGACAGTCCTGTTCGATCATCATTTTCTGTCGGGAAGCTATAACAGTATCATAGAGCAGAAATATTTCCTGCCACTCATCCAGTGCAGTGACGTTCCGGTTTATTTGATCGTGCCGGACAGCAGCGACTCCATTCGCATGGTCAACGAACTCATTTCAGCATTTCACGAGGATCAGGAGCAGGCAAACGGATTTGAATTTCAGGTACAGCATCATCTTGCGAACCTGTGGACGCTGCTCTTAAAAGAAACAAAACCGCTCATCGCACTCAGTCCTCATAAGAACAATGCCAGCATTGAACGGTTAAAAGCCATGATTACCTATATCAAAGAAAACTATCAGGAAAAAATCGGACTGCAGGACATCGCCGCCGCCGCAAACATCAGCAAACGGGAATGCTGCCGCTGCTTCCAGAAAACCTGTTTCTAACGCCGACGGATTATCTGAACCGCTATCGCATCAACATGGCGGCGCAGCTTTTGACCCAAACACCAAAATCCGTACTGACAATCAGCGAGGAATGCGGCTTTAGCTCCGGCAGTTATTTTTCAAAGACATTCCAGAAAAATATGAACTGTTCTCCAAAGGAGTTTCAAAAGCAGAATTTTATTTCCAAATAGCAGGAACTGTTTAGACCTTTGCGTGGAGGCGGTTCATCCGTTCCGCCATAATAAACATCACTATGACAAAGAAAAGCAGGTAGACCGGATATAGCCGGATGCTGACCGCCCCTGCAAGAAAGCCGAACACCAACGGCATAAACGTGGAACCGATGTAAGCACATGCCATCTGCATTCCCATAATGGACTGGGACTTTTCTGCGCCGAAATTGTCGGGTGTCGCATGAAGCAGGCTCGGATAGATCGGCGCACAGCCCAATCCGATCATGATCAAACCCGCCAATGTCATGACATTGGCCGCCGGCAGTAAGATCATTAGAATGCCGATCGTTATCATACCCTGACCAATTCGAATCATCTGCCTGTCTCCAAACCGTTCCGTAATAAAGCCGCAGATAAACCTTCCCGCCGTAATGCCAAAGAAAAACAGGGCTGCCCATTTTGCCGCCAGCTCCGTATCCATTCCCTTATATAACACAATATAGCTGCTCGCCCAAAGTCCGGTCGTTGACTCCAGCGCACAATAGCAGAAAAAAGCCGCCATAGTCGGTTTGGCTCCTTTCAGACCGATCGTCTCTTTGAGGGACAGGGAAACTGTTTCCTCTCTTTCCCCGCTTTCCGTCGTCTGCGACAGTCTCCACAAGGGCAGGGAAAACAACATGAAAAGCACGAGCACAATCTGGATACTGCCAACGGTCTGGTATCCGGAATGCCAGGTAAAGCCGTTTGTCAAACACCAGCCCATAATATACGGACCGGCTGTCGCGCCGATTCCCCAGAAGCAGTGCAGCCAGCTCATATGACGTGATTTATAATGCTTCGCCACGTAATTGTTCAGAGCCGTATCGATGCTTCCTCCGCCAAGCCCATACGGGATGCCCCACAGGCACAGTCCGATAAATGTGCTTGAAAAAGAAAAACCGAACAAGGCAACTGCGGTCATCGCAACGCTGATCAATGTTACAACGCCCGTTCCAAGCCTCCGTATCAGCTTGTCGCTGAGCATACTGGAGGTAACCGTTCCGCCGGCAATGATCATACTGACAATTCCGGCATAGGACACCGGCACGCCCATCCCCCGATACATGGAAGGCCATGCGGAGCCGAGCATGGAATCCGGCAGCCCCAGGCTGATAAATCCGAAATAAATAATAACTAATAATATCGTCGTCATTTTTTCTTCCTTTCAAAAATAATAGATTATGGACATCTATTCCAAGTCATGCTATGATAATATTCCAAAAAAACAAATATAAATATCACATATCGCCTTATTGATTATAACAATCGTATATTTATAATCAAATGCCCTTGGGAAAGGAGTTTTATGGTAGAGCTAAATGTTTTAAAAGATAATTCCGAAATCGTTCCCTATAATTTTACGCATTTTCCCGTGCATTCCACGCTGGGCTGGCTCTCGATCTATCCAAACATGACCGCAGCCAGCCATTGGCATACCGATCTGGAATTCATCACCGTGTTAAAGGGGCATATGCTGTACTCCGTCAACGGAACCGATTATCCGCTCAAGGAAGGACAATGCATTATTATTAATTCCAGGCAGCTTCACAGCTCACACTCTCCTGACGGCTCCGACTGCCTTTTTCGCTGTCAGCTTTTTCATCCGTCGCTGCTTAGCGCCAATGAGGCGGTTTATCAAACATATATACAGCCGATCTGCCAAAACCCCGCTCTTCCGTTTCTCATTTTATCCCCCGAGGAAGAATGGCAGGCGTCCGTGATTGCGGAGCTGAAAAATCTCTATGACGTTTGTGAAACAAATGCGCCCGGAATCGAGCTGGACATCATGAGCCGGTTTTATTCACTGTGGCTCACAATTTACAGAAATATAAAGCCGCACACGGAACCTGTTCCCGATAAACGGCTGGAAACGCTTTCCCGCATGATCGGGCATGTGCAAAAACATTATCCCGAAAAAATCACCTTAAGCGACATTGCGGGCGCGGGCCGCGTATGCCGCAGCAGCTGCTGCAATATTTTTTCCGAGCTGCTGCAAATGTCCCCGATCCAATACCTGACAAGCTACCGTCTGGAAAAAAGTATCGAGATGCTGCACCACTCCACGCTTTCCATCACCGAAATCGCCCTGTTAAACGGCTTCAACAGCTCCAGCTATTTCACGGAGGTATTTCACCACAAGCTTGGCTGCACACCGTCTGTATATGTCACGAAACTAAACAACAGTGATTAATGGAACTTATTGTATCGGAAGAAACACCCATACTACCGCAAACACAATCGTCGGCAGCATATTGGCGACTTTTATTCTTTTTCCCCATATCAGATTCACGCCGACGCAGAAAATCAACATCGAACCTGTCAACGACAGATTGGAAAGCGCCTGCTTTGTCATCAACGGCTCAATCAGCCTCGCCAGCAGCGTGAAGGCGCCCTGAAACAGCGCTACCGGGATCGCCGCAAACAGGCATCCCTTTCCGAGCGAGGACGTCATAATAAAAATGATGATGAAATCCAGCACCGCTTTGGCAGCAAGCAGAGAATAATCCCCTGATATACCGTCCTGAATCGCACCCACTACTGCCATCGCCCCGATGCAGACAGTCAGCGACGCCGTGACAAAGCCCTCTATATAAGAAGAGTCGCCCTCACTCTTCGTCTTCACCTTGAGCCATGCTCCAAACTGTTCCATGCGCCGTTCGATATCGAGCCATTCTCCGAGCAGGGTACCCGCAACGAAACATCCGATCATCATCATGCTGCCGCTGCTGCTTAACTTCCCTTCGCTGATCGAAAGCATCTCCTCCAGCGCCCCGCCGATTCCGATAAACAGCACGCACAGCCCCGTCGCCGTCATCAGCGTCTTTTGCATCCCTTTCTTTAACACTTTTCCAAACAGCATTCCCAAAACGCCCGCTAAAATAATCGCTCCCGCGTTAATTATCGTCCCTAATCCTATCATACGGCTTTCTATCCTTTTCTTTCATTCGTAGTTTTTATTTTGAGATTCCAGTCCTGTTCCAGCGCACTATACGATTTTATATCCCGCCTCTTTCAGCACGTTCAGCGCCCGGTCATAATTTTCCTCTTTCGTAAGGATATAATCTGTATTATAAGTTGATATCGCAAAAATTCCAATCTTATTTTCCGCTAAAATACCGGAGAGCTTCGCCAAAATCCCAATCAAGGAAAAATCCAGCACGCCCTGTATCCGAAAAGCCTTCCACCCATCATCTCTTTCCAGTACATGGTACGGCACATGCACCGTCTCGCAGACCAACGAAAGTTCCTCATCCGTCCTGCTTAAAAAATAAAATTCTCCCTCGGGGCAAACCGCCGGCACATCCTTCAGCTTGCATACCGAAAACTTCTGTTTAATAATCTTTAATTCCAACATAAAATATCTCCCTGCTAAGAAATTCGTTTTTTCTTCTTAGTGTTTCGCACTACTATCTGCATTATCTATTGGTGATTATATCAAATCATATCGGGTACACAAGTAATCCACGTTCTTTTTTGGGATAACATAGCCTCAGATTGTTATTTTATTTACATCATACGATAACAAGATACATATTTACCCACTTATACTATAAATCGTATATAAGCTCTATCATCTAATGATTTTTTCCCATTTGTCCATCCCGTAGTTGATTTATATTTATAGATACAAAGCGGATCATCTTCCCTAAGGCTTTCTAATTCAATTTCACTTAATTCTAAAGTCGACTTTAATATTGGGTACCCATCTGAAGCGAGAACAACAATACTATTCTGCGGAACGTTTTTTACTACTAGTTTGGTAAAATCATCACA
>CAZMIX010000052.1:0-17007 GCA_964566545.1 uncultured Lachnospiraceae bacterium
TTTTTTTTCTTGAATTGTTCAGGGTTGGTTATACTGTTTAGTTTTCAAGGTGCTGCGCTATCATCATTTCGTCAGTGCGAGAGTACGGAGTCTGTGATAAACTCATGTACCTGGTACGTATTACTACGGAGAAGGAGGGATTTGAACCCTCGCGCCGCTATTAACGACCTACTCCCTTTCCAGGGGAGCCCCTTCAGCCGCTTGGGTACTTCTCCAAACTGACTGAATATAATGATAACCGACGGAGAGGATGGGATTCGAACCCATGTGCCCGTGAAGGCAAACGGTTTTCAAGACCGCCTCGTTATGACCGCTTCGATACCTCTCCATTTAAATCGAAAGAGTTTCGACGTTTCTTAACAAAACTCATGCCACCTTCTTTTGTCGGCGCAAATGTTATTGTAGCAAAAACCATATCCGGTGTCAATTGTTTTTTCTAACTATTTATAAAATAATTTCCGAAATCTAAAAAAGGTCTCTTTCAACGAGTATATGCGCTGAAAAAGGGCACTTAAGTCATAAATGCTTCCGCTATGGAAAGGTCTTCCGGCGTTGTGATTTTAATGTTTCGATAGCTGCCTTCCACAAGCTTGACCGGACAGCCGCAAAATGTTTCCATGACCATCGCATCGTCTGTAATCTGAATCTTTTTGTCCATCAGCTCCTCTTCCCCTGCAAGCAATATATCGTATGCCTTTTTAATAGAAGGAAACGAAAAAACCTGCGGGGTCTGCATTATCCAGACGCTGCTTCTGTCAGGCGTTTCCTTGACAAAGCCTTCCTTATCCGCTATTTTGACCGTATCCTTCGCGGGAACCGCCGCAATTGCCGTACCATAGCGCTGTACCGCTTCGTAAGCGCGCATAAGAATTTCCGTTGACACAAACGGACGCGCGCCGTCATGGATAAATACATAATCACAATCCGTAAGCGCGCCAAGCCCTGCCGCAACGGAATGGTAGCGTTCAGTTCCACCCTCTACGACCGTTGTCACCTTGGACAGTCTATACTTTTCCACAAGTTCTTTTCGACAATAAGGAATTTCCCCTTTACCCGTCACAAGGACAATTTCGTCAATAAAACTATCCTCAAATACTTTTAAGGAATAATATAAAATTGGCTTTCCTGAAAGCAAAAGATACTGCTTCGCAGTATCCGTATGCATTCGTTTTCCTTTTCCTCCCGCCAGTACAACGGCGGCACATTTCTTCTTTTCTGCCATAAATACACGCCTCAACTATCTTTCACCCAGTTTCAAATTTGGCACCGCATTCAGATCCAGTCCGCTCCGAACCCCCTTAAGAAATTCGTAATAGCCTGCAACTCCAATCATAGCGGCATTGTCGGTGCAGTAAACCGGAGAAGGGTAATAAAATTCGATTTGTTCCTTTTCGCAGGCTTCCTTCATTGTCGTCCGCAGCGCTGTATTAGACGCAACGCCGCCCGCAATCGCAAATTTACGAAAACCACTTGCTTTGAGAGCCGCGATCGAATGGTCGACGAGCACATCCGTTACCGCTTTTTGAAATGAAGCCGCAACATCCGCCACGACAATCTGCTCCCCCTTCATCTCGCAGGAATTCAAATAGTTGAGTACCGCCGATTTCAGGCCACTGAAGCTGAAATCATATAAATTGGCTTCCACCTTCGCTCTGGGAAAATGAATCGCATCGGGATTACCTTCTTTGGATACCTTGTCGATTTTCGGCCCACCCGGATATCCCAAGCCGATCGCACGGGCAACCTTGTCAAAGGCTTCTCCTGCCGCATCATCCCTCGTCCTGCCTAGAATTTCATAAACGCCGTAATCGGTCACCTTGACGAGATGCGTATGCCCGCCCGATACGATAAGTGATAAAAACGGAGGTTCTAATTGCGGATGCTCAATATAATTCGCGCAAATGTGCCCCTCAATGTGATGCACACCGATAAGCGGAATCCCCGATGCAAAGCTGAGTGCCTTTGCCTCCGCTACACCGACAAGCAGGGCGCCGACAAGTCCGGGGCCATAAGTGACCGCGATCGCATCTAAATCATGCAGCGTCACATCTGCTTCCTTTAATGCCTCTTCGATTACTTGATTTATTTTTTCAATGTGCTTTCTTGAAGCGATTTCCGGCACAACACCCCCGTATAATGTATGAAGGTCAATCTGCGACGATATAATATTGGAAAGGACGCCCCTTCCGTTTTTGATAACTGCCGCCGCCGTCTCATCGCAGGAGCTCTCGATCCCGAGTATCAGCGTATCCTTATTCATTTGTCTTTTCCTCAACGAGCCTCCAGCCAAATATTTTCCAACGACCGCCCGCATCCTTTCTCAATAGGAATTCTTCCTGAGTAGGCTTAATCTTTCCCTCCGTACGCATGGAATAAATACAGTTGAGCTTCGCCCACTTGGCGCCCTCATATTGATAATAATCCACATTTGCACTGCCTGCCACAGAATAGCTAGAAATGGATTGATCCCCATCCTTGAAAATAATGATTTCGTTTCTTAAAGCTCCTATATAGTCTTCTTCTGTCTGATTTGCTATAAGTGCCTCGTCAAACAGCTCCCTTGATTTTTTTGCAAGCTTAATGAGCTCCTCCTCGGAATACTCCTCGCTGTAAAAACATCTCGTGATCTCGCTGTAATATTTCAGCACTTCCTTTGGAGTCGGAGGATAGTTAGAGGACAAATCCCTTGCGAGTACTTCCTGCACAGCCGTCAGCTTATCTATTTCTTCCTTGGCGGTTCGGTCTCTGTTGACTAAGTAAGCAAAGCTGGCGATAATAAGCAATGCAACAATCAGAAGTATTATGAAATTTTTGATAGCTTGCTTATTCAATTCCTTTTTTGCCCCCTGTCCGTCTCAGTCAAACATCCCTTTTATTCCTCTTCAAAATCAAGCTCTGTTGTCCTGCCGTCCTTTGCCGTATGCGTAGCGGGAAAAATCTCACGCGCACATCCGACATACTCCTTCGGATAAGCGAGTGAGGGACTGTAGTGAGTCAACCAAAGTTCCCGCACGTTTGCACGCTTTGCCATATCCGCCGCCTCGCAAAAGGTCATGTGCTTATGCTCCTTTGCCTTTTGCTCCATATCCGGCTCCCCGTACATCCCTTCACAAATAAACAGATCGGCCTCAGACGCACTCTTTACGATCAACTCCGTCGGCCTGGAATCGGTGCAGTACGTCAGCTTGATCCCCTTTCGCTTTGGCCCCAACACCATATCCGGCATAAAAAGCCGGCCTTCATGCTCGATGTTCTCCCCCTTTTGCAGCCTGTTCCAAAGCGGCAGCGGAATGTTTTTCTCTTTTGCCCGTTCAACGCTGAACTTACCGGCGCGCTCAATGATCATGCTATAGCCATAACAGACCGTATTATGGTTCACACGGAAAGCTTCTATCCGGAAACCGTCAAAAGAAATCGTCTGCTCCGCTTCCGATAATTCAATAAAGTTGATCGCAAACGGAAGCTCCGGCGCAATCGTACGAAGTGCCGTCACAACACGAACCAAACCCTTGGGACCTATCATCGTCAAGGGTTCTGTTCTCTCCGCGTTTCCCATTGTCAGCAGCAAGCCCGGTAACCCGCTGATGTGATCCGCATGATAATGGGTAAAACAGATAATATCAATTGGTTTGGCACTCCAGCCTTTTTCCTTCATGGCTATCTGCGTACCTTCCCCACAATCAATCAAAATACTGCTCCCATGATACCGCATCATGAGAGAGGTCAGCCATCGATAAGGCAGGGGCATCATGCCGCCGGTTCCCAGCAAACAAACATCGAGCATTCCAATTCCTCGCTATCCGCGGGCAGTTTAAAGCAACTCCTTTTTCTCAAAGATTTCAACCGAAATTTCAAACTGCGCGGTTATTTTATCGTAGCAGTCCTCGCACAAATCGAAGGAATGGATTTCTCCGTCCTTATTTGAGAAATAGCTGAATTCCTGATTTCCCGCATATACACCTTCTTTTATGATTCCGTTTTCAACACGGAGTTCTTTTTTGCAGCAATTGCAAAATACATGTGCAAGCTCTGTTTTTTTATCATCTTTATATTTTCTCATACCCTATCCTCCTTGTAAAGCGATCACTTTTATTATACAAGCATACCGCTTCATTGGATAGTGGTAATTACTCCATTGAGTGCCTATCTCTTCCACATGATCAAGGCATCTTCCTGCGGCCTTTCGTAAAAATTCTTACGGGTTCCCTCCTCCGTAAAACCGAGCCGCTTATATAGCATAATCGCCGGAAAGTTGCTCCTTCGCACCTCCAGTGTAAAGGCATTCACACCCATTTGGATGCCCTTCTCCAAAAGCGACTTCAGCAATAACTTTCCATAGCCTCGCCGTCTGTAGGTTTCCTTAATGGCAAAGTTTGTGATCTCCGCCTCGCCGAGTATATTGCGGATACCTGCGCCGCCGATGATTTGGCCGCCAAGATCCACTACCAGATAAGCCATAGAATCCTGTGACAGTATTTCACGGAACGCATTTTCCGACCATGGTACCGAGAATGTATCTCTTTCTATACCGGCAACCTCTGCGACATCGCACTCAAACATCTCTCTGATTTTTACCATTTCATTTTCCTGCCTCCAAGCAGTGCCTGTGGCAAATGGGCTAGATCCCCTGCTTTTGCGCACGTTCTCTTTCTGCCTGCGAAAGCCGAAGATAATCCGGCCTATGCTCCGCCGCCGTTTCCGTTTTGCCCTCTTTTAAATAATCCATCGCCAAAGCGCCAAGCGCGCCCGCCCGCTGTCTCGCCATATGAGCCGGCGCAAGTTCGTAGGAAACAGTCAGCAGCTCCGCAAGCTTTTCGCGATAGACTAAAACGCCATCTCCAAGAAATAATACCTTTCTTCCAAGTGCATTCAGTTCTCTGCATAGTTCCTCAATTGCGATTGCACATTGCTCCTTAATAATATGATGTTTTCCATTCTCAAATGCATAAATGCCTGTATATACCTGTTCTCTTCTGGCATCCATCAGCGGGCAGACAAGCATCTCGGTTCCCCATGCATTATAGCTGAGCGCATCGACTGTCGGCACTGCAACGATTGGTTTATCAAGTGCCAATCCAAGCCCCTTCGCAGTCGCCGAACCAATTCGAAGCCCAGTGAAGGAACCCGGTCCCTTTGCCACGGCAATCGCATCAATCGTCGATAAATCCAGCTCAATCATTTGCGTAATCTCATTCAGCATCGGAACAAGCGTCTGGGAATGTGTCTTTTTATAATTTACCGTATATTCGGCAAGCATCTGCTCCTCCTCAACGACCGCAACGGTCGCAACGAGTCCAGAGCTGTCTATCACTAATAGTCTCATGTTATTCCTCAATTTTGATCAGGCGGTAATCCAGCCCTTTGTCCAGATTTTTTTCTATTGTGATCCGGTGAGCATGCTCCGGTATCAGCTCCTCAACCAGCTCCGCCCATTCGATCATACAGGCTCCTTCTCCATAGAAGCAGTCCTCATAGCCGATTTCATCCATTTCATCGATGTCGCCGATACGGTACACATCAAAATGATAAAACGGAAGCCGACCCTCCTCATAAATTTGTAAAATCGTAAACGTCGGGCTGCTGACCGGCTCTATGATGCCAAGGCCAGCCGCAAATCCCTGTGTGAATACGGTCTTCCCGACGCCAAGATCACCTGTCAATGTATAAATACTACCCGGCTTCGCCACCAAGCCAAGCGACTTTCCAAGCGAAAAGGTTTCTTCTCTGCTGTATGTTTCTGTAATCATTTCGGCCACCCTGTGCCACAGCTTTTGCTGTCCCTGCTCTATGATTGATTGCACAATCCACGTCGTACGCACGCTTTATTAGCGCGCAATATGCCTGACGATATTTTAGCACATTTTTATCATGTTCACAAGAACGCAATTCTGTTTTGCACAGGATGGCCGCAATTGTTTATGAATTCCTTATGAAAACGGTCAGCATTTCCCTTCTGCGGCATGCTGCTGCAAAGCCTCCGCATGCTGCGCATGAATGACTGGGCTGATTTTTTTATAAAGTAAAAAGGTAATACCCGATACAGCAGTTCCCTTTAACAGATTAAACGGCACAACTGCAAACAACACGAGGGTCGTGATGCTTGTAATGCCGGCGTTTACCGCCGTTCCCATGCCGATGATCGCCTCCATCGGCATCCCATAAAGAGCTGCAAAGGTCGGAAGCAGATAGACTGCGTTAAACACGCTTCCAAATACCGTCATAAATGCCGCGCCTGCCGCCATTCCTGCAAGAGCGGTTTTTCTCGTCTTCTTTATATGATAAATAATCGAAGCCGGAAGAATCATTGTGCAGCCAATAATGAAGTTGGCCAGATCGCCTACAAAGGCGGTTGAGGTTCCTTTCAAAAACAGCTTTAATACGATTTTCAGAAATTCCGCGATAACGCCTGCCACCGGACCATACGCAAAGGCGCAGATCAGCACCGGTACCTCGCTGAAATCAATTTCATAAAACGGTGGAGCAAACCAGAGTGGTATTTCCAAATACATAAGCACAGCTGCGATTCCCGAGAAAATACCAATAAAGGCAATCCTTCTCGTCCTTGTGCGCTCATCGCGCTTAAATCCGATCAGCTTCTCCGATACAGCGGCAATGATGGAAACTGCCGCGATTACAACCAGGCTGACTCCTAAAAAAGCTAGATTTTCCTTTGCTGAATTAAATAACTCTACTAAATTCATCTTTCTTTCCTCTTTTCTTTTTTAAGGGAAATTCGGAGTGCTTTCTATTCACAGAAAATTGAGAGCAGAACGCATTTATATGACAAACGCTTCTCTGTGAAATAAAAATCCCCGAACATCAATCAATGTTCGGGGGAATTGTCGTTTGAAAAGACTTACGGTACTATCGCCGCTGCCTGTTCGCGCTTCTTCTTTCATCCAGACTTTACTGTCGGTTTTGGATTGTACCAAATCAGCCGTATGTACCTTTCTCGCACATACGGGTCGTGGACTTGTACGCCTATGAATCTCTGCCTTTTTAAACAGCTCCTCATTTCGCCTTCACCACCGGCTAGGAATTGCACCTACCCCGAAGAATTTTCCTTATTTTATTTTGTTTTGAACAGTTCCTGTTCGTAACTAACATACTGCATTGTTAACATTTTGTCAAGCATCATTTTTGACGTAATTTTCTACATTCTTACAACTTCATCGTCAACGCGATCCTCTTTTTGGGAACGTCAACGCTCAGCACCTTTACTTCTACAATATCGCCGACCGCTACCGCCTCTAACGGATGCTTGATGTATTTTTCAGTAATCTGCGAAATGTGCACCAATCCGTCCTGATGCACGCCGATATCCACAAATACGCCAAAATCGATGACGTTACGCACCGTCCCCTTCAGCACCATACCCGGCGTCAAATCCTTCATTTCGAGCACGTCGGAGCGCAGAATCGGCTTTGGCATGTCGTCACGTGGATCGCGCGCCGGCTTTTCCAGCTCCTTGAGAATGTCTGTCAAGGTGATTTCACCAATGCCCAGCTCTTGAGCAAGCTGTTTCTTATTCACAACTTTCTTTTCAAGCGCACCGATGGAAGAACTGCCATTGGATGCTATGGCACTGCTTTTTGCCGGCACTTCTTCAACAGCAAGTACAGGGGCTCCCATCGCCGCTGCAAGCGCCTGACCCATCGCGGTATTTTGATTGCGAATCAGGGTCTGCTTCGGAACGGGCTTTTTGCTCTCCTTTGCCGGAGCCTTTTTCACCGCTGCCTTATCCCTTGCAGCCTGCGCCTGCGCCGCACGCACATCCTCCATCGTAAGACCGAGCCTGTCGAGCAGCTTCTTTGCCGCCTCATATGATTCCGGGTGGACACTCGTCGCGTCCAGCGGATTATCTCCATCTAAAATACGCATGAAGCCTGCTGCCTGCTCATATGCCTTCGGACCAAGCTTAGCAACCTTTAAAAGCTGGGAACGGTTCACAAACCGGCCGTTCTTTTCTCTGTAATCGACGATATTTTTGGCGATAACCTTTGTTACGCCGGAAATATATTCCAACAGCGAAGCGGACGCGGTGTTTAAATCAACGCCAACCTTATTCACGCTGTCCTCCACAACGCCCTGCAGGGCATCGGAAAGCTTCTTCTGATTCATATCATGCTGGTACTGTCCGACACCGATGGATTTGGGATCGATCTTTACAAGCTCCGCAAGCGGATCCTGAATACGGCGCGCAATCGAAGCAGCGCTCCTCTGTCCGACATCGAAATTCGGGAATTCTTCTGTCGCCAGCTTGCTCGCAGAATACACGGAGGCACCTGCCTCATTGACGATCACATACTGCACCTTGGCGTCGATTTCTTTCATTAGCTCCACAATAATCATTTCCGACTCGCGGGAGGCCGTTCCGTTTCCGACCGAAATCAAGGTAACATGATATTTACTGATCAGTCGTTTCAGCTCTGCCTTTGCTTCATTTACCTTAAATTGCGGCGCTGTCGGATAAATGACCTTGGTATCGAGCACCTTTCCCGTCGCGTCCACAATCGCAAGCTTGCAGCCTGTACGGAAGGCGGGATCCCAGCCGAGCACAACCTGACCGGCAATCGGAGGCTGCAACAAAAGCTGCTCCAGATTCTTTCCAAACACCGTAATCGCACCATCTTCGGCTTTTTCCGTTAAGTCGTTCCTGATTTCACGCTCAATTGCCGGAGAAATCAAACGCTCATAGCTGTCGGCAACCACCTCTTTTAATAGCGGAGTTGTATAGAGATTATCCTTTGTGATCACCTTTTTGGCGAGGTACATTAAAATCTGATCTACCGGAGTCTCCAGCTTAACCGTGAGCAGCTTCTCCGTCTCTCCGCGATTCAACGCAAGCACACGATGCCCCGCAATCTTTTTAACGGGCTCCTCAAAGTTATAATACATTTCATAAACGGATTCCTGCTTTTCATTTTTAGCACTGGAAATGATTTTACCGGACTCAAACGTGGCCTGACGAATATAGCTCCTGTAATCAGCTTCATCCGAGACCATTTCCGCGATAATATCCTTCGCACCGGCAATCGCTTCTTCCACAGTCGCCACTCCGTTTTCTTCACTGATATAATCTCTGGCACTTTCCTCTACGGGCACATTTGTCTCCTGCATATAAATCAGCTCCGCAAGGGATTCCAGTCCCTTTTCCTTTGCGATTGTCGCCCGCGTCCGCCTCTTCGGGCGATACGGTCTATATAAATCGTCCACGACAACAAGCGTCTTAGCGGCAAGTATTTGCGTTTTCAACTCCTCCGTCAGTTTGCCCTGTTCTCCAATGCTTGACAGCACCTGCGCCTTTTTCTCCTCGAGATTTCTTAAATAAGTCAGACGTTCATTTAAGTTTCTCAGCACCTCATCGTTTAAGGAGCCGGTCACTTCCTTTCTGTAACGCGAAATAAAAGGAATTGTATTTCCCTCATCAATCAGATTGACCGCAGCCTCCACTTGCCATTTTTCTACGCCTAACTCTTCCTTCAGCTTTGCAATAATATCCATTGTCTCTTAATCCTGTTCCTTTTTATATTCTATAGTCTACCTCTGATTCCGTTCTGTTTTGGGGTTCCTCAAATTCACCCTTCAAATCACGGTAAAAATCGGCCATTATAACATTTTGATAAGGCATAACCCACAATGCGGCAATTCCGCATGAGATCAGCACGAGCAGATACCAGCCAATCAAGCTCAGCATCACATAAAATAGCCTTCCCTTATTTCCTTTCATGAGCGCAATACTTTGATTGAAAAAATCAGTCGAAACCGTCTGCGGATCATCCAAATACAAAAAGCCGACCTGCGAAACCATCAAGCTGAATATAACACTCAGCACCATCCCAACGGTATAAAGAACTGACCAGAGCAAAAACAACATCCCCGTATAGCCGCCGTTTTTAATTGCGAAATAACTGGTTATTTCGGAAGGAATCAGCAGAACCAGGCTGACCGCATATATAATCAGATAAATAATGATTACCTTGTCAGGATGATGGGAATAGCAGTAAAACAGGTCGGCAATCCGCGGCTTCTCTCCCCGCGCAATCTTTAAGCAGACATTGCTGAAGCCGACAATCAGCGTACCCATCAGTGCGCTTAGCACACCCGAAACTGCATAAATGATTACGTAATACCATGGAGATGAAAACCCGTTTGCCAGAAATGCCGCCGCGTCCGCCATGGAAGCGGCTCCCGTCGTGAGCGTTTCGGTGACTGCGGTCGTAATCACCGCAATATACACGAGCATCATGACAGCAAATATGATCCCATAAAAAATGGCAAAAGCACCTGCTGCCACACCATAGTTGCCAAGTAACTGTTCCTTTGCCATTGCTTTTAATTCTGATGACGTCTTTTTCTTTTTCATGTTGTTCTCCCCGTTAATTGATGATTCCGGTAAATCCTTTCTGTTTTGTCGGTTTGCTTCCCTCAGCACGCAATGTCGATATTGGCACCTGCAAGTACGGATGCATCGGCCGTCTTTTGCGCCTTTTGATATGGATTGTCTTCATTGGAATATTTAATCTGCGTACTCGTCGTACCTCCCGATACGTAGGAACGTCCGCATTCCGGACAGATCGCTGTTTTCAGCAGCACATTTGCGGAAACGACTTTCCCGTCGCCGCTCGCCGCCTTTTTGTAAGCGTTGGCCACATGTTCCTGCTCATGAGCCATAACACGGCTCGCCGAAGCCTGCGGGGAAATATGGGCGGCTGATTTAAACGAAACCATTTCATCGGAACCGTCCTGATACTTTCTATTGCTACAAGTTTCGCACTCAGACGGAGAAACTTTCCTGCCCGGACTCACCTGTTCGGATTGTCCCGGATTCTTCACCGTACCAACCTGCTGGTATGCATATTGACTGCTTCCGTATCCGATCGCGCCTACCATATGCTCGCCCCCTTCTCTTTTTCACTTTGCTAAAAACCTTTCTCCATCCCGTCAAAAAAGTCTCCAATTTCCTCGGGTAGCTCCTGTCCGTACATTTTCTCATACTGCTGCTCGTATTGGCTCCTCATCTCGTTCCAAAAGTTTTCATCCTGACTCGCCATGGAAAGCAGCATGACAATCTCCACAACAATGATAAAAACCGTCAGAATAAACGAGGTTACAAGTCCGATGATCGAGCAAATCAATCCGGTTTTGGCCGGATTCGAGTAATAGCTTGACGCTCCTTTAGAAAGAATGGCAAGCGCAATTCCTATCCCACTGAATACAAACGGCATACAACAGAACGCACCCGCAATCGACAGAATACCAAGAACCATCGATGCCTTCGCCAACCCCTCGGCCGCCTTCGCTTTTATCTGTGCCTCGTTATTCACCGGCATATTTTCATTATAAAATTGATTCTCATCCATTGGTCTGACCTTTCTTTGTAGCAAAAATAAACATTTTATGGGCATAGCTCTTTTCGATTATACCATAATCAAATCTGAAAAACAAACAGCAGTATACGAAATGTATGCTGCTGTTTGAGAATTTTAATTTTGGAAACGAATGTCACGGGTATGAGGGATTAGTCCTCTAAACCGAAAATATCGTGTGCCGCAATCATGGCTTTCTCGACTTCCTTTTCGTCAATCAGGACAGTCACCCTGATTTCAGAGGTGGAAATCATATTGATGTTGATATTTGCATTGTAGAGGCATTCAAATACCTTTGCAGCAACGCCCGGATTGGACATCATACCTGCACCGACAACGGATACCTTTGCTACGTCGGTTCTGCACTTAATCGCCTGCACGCCCAAAACATCTTTTTTATCCTCGAGCACCTTCAGCGCTTCATCGGTCATATCGCGCGGAATCGTAAATGTAATATCCTTGGAGCTATCCCGCCCGATAGACTGCAGAATCATATCGACATTGATATTGGCTCTTGCAAGCGCATCAAACATCCGGAATGCAACACCTGGCTTGTCATCAAGCCCTACTACTGAAATTCTTGTAACATTTTTATCGGCTGCAACGCCGCTCACTAACATTCTTTCCACTTTTACATCCTCCTTAACAACTGTTCCTTCTGCTTCTGACAAACTCGAACGTACTATCAACTGCACACCGTATTTCTTTGCAAGCTCAACGGAGCGATTATGCAATACGCCTGCTCCAAGTGTCGCCAAATCCAGCATCTCGTCATAGGTAATTTCTTTCATTTTGCGCGCATTCTTTACAATACGCGGATCCGCCGTATAGACGCCGTCTACATCTG
The DNA here is from genome assembly GCA_964566545.1 of uncultured Lachnospiraceae bacterium. GTDB lineage: Bacteria > Bacillota > Clostridia > Lachnospirales > Lachnospiraceae > JAEYFP01. Next base: position 12,217 of record CAZMIX010000052.1, read on the forward strand.
TAAAGATTTCACAGGAATCCGCATGCAGCGCTGCTGCAAGCGCGACCGCCGTCGTATCGGAGCCGCCGCGTCCGAGCGTTGTATAATCATCGTATTTATTGATGCCCTGAAAGCCGGTCACGATGACTATTTTTCTCTGATCCAGCTCATGGTGGATCCTCTCCGTGTCGATCCTTTTCAGCCTCGCATTGCTATATGCGCTTGTCGTATGCATCGCCACCTGATAGGCGTTCAACGATACCGCCGGCACACCAAGGTAATCCATCGCCATTGCCATCATGGAGACCGAAATCTGCTCGCCTGTTGTTAAAAGCATATCCATCTCTCTTCTCGGCGGCGCCGAATTGATCCCCTTTGCCATTTCAATTAAAACATCTGTCTGTTTTCCCATAGCCGACAGCACAACCACAACATCTTTACCATCCTTATAATCCTTGATGCAGCGATTGGCCACATTCATGATCCTTTCCCTGTCCGCGACGGATGTCCCACCAAATTTTTTCACTACCAGCATAACTGTCTCCTCATTTCTTTATCAAGTATTAATTCTCATTTTCAAACAAATGGTCGATTAAACGATAGCCCTCTGCCACTTGGTTTCCAGACTGCTTCGCTTCCGCTTCATTGTAATTCCAGCTCTTTGTAAGAGGAGCCGTACTGTCATACAGCAGGTAAGGAACCTGCTCGGATGTGTGCGTTCTGATTCTGATCGGTGTCGGATGATCCGGCATGATCAGCAGCCGGTAGTCCTCGCCGGAGGCGTCCATCTGCTCTTTAACGCGCTTGATCACACGCTCATCCAAATACTCAATCGCCTGCACCTTTCTCTCCACGCTGCCTTGATGTCCCATCTCGTCTGGGGCTTCCACATGAATATAGGCAAAATCAAAGCCGTCCTTTAGAAGTGCCTGTACGGCCGCGTCCGCTTTCCCTTCGTAATTCGTATGCAGTCCACCGTTTGCGCCCTTCACATGAAGCACTTCCATGCCGGCGCCGATTGCAATTCCTTTTAAGAGATCGACCGCAGAAATCATAACTCCTCTTTTATGGTTTTTCTCTTCAAAGGAAGAGAGCAGCGGCTTTGTGCCCGCGCCCCAAAACCAGCAGCAGTTGGCCGGATTCAATCCCTGTTTTTTTCGTTCGATATTGATCGGATGGTCTTTCAAGATTTCATAGCTTCTTCTCATCATCGCATTCAGCGGCGCATCCTTGGGCAGATACTGTCCGATTGTCTGTGTCAGCACATCATGCGGCTGCGTCAGCTCCACGACGCTTCCGTGATCCCAGATCAGACAATGGCGGTAGCTCGTTCCGACATAAAACCGGTAAGTTTCATTTTCCAGCTCTTCTTGTACCGCATTAAGCAGAACCGCCGCATCCTCCGTGCTGATTTCTCCTGAGCTGTGATCGATAATGATCTTTTCCTCAAATACCGGTTCTTCATCGGAAATCGTCACGATGTTGCAGCGAAGGGCGATATCCGTATCCTTCATCGGGACACCGATGCTCAGCGCTTCAAGCGGAGAACGTCCCGAATAATATTTTTTCGGGTTATAACCCAGCACTGCCAAATTTGCCGTATCCGAACCCGGCTTCATGCCTTCCGGTATCATATGCGCCATTCCAAGCTCTGACAGCTTCGAAAGTGCATCAAGAGCCGGTGTGTTTGCGTAGGCAAGCGGGGTTTTGTTTTCAAGCTCAACAATCGGTTCATCCGCCATACCGTCACCCAGCACTATAATATATTTCATGTTCTTCATCCTCTTCCTGATTTTATGATCGTATTTCGTTACTATTCCGCCTATTGGCATCCTGCTTCAGCCCTTCAGGCGGATCCTTCCGATCAAGCCGTCAAGCTTTTGCGCCGCCAGCGCAAACGCCTTCTCGCTCATTTTTTTTGTCACAAAGCCGAATTCCGACGATTCATCGTCAAGCACGATCATCTCAACCTTTCCGAAAACACCTTCAATTTCTGAAAGGCGCTCGTCCGGCGTTCCGCTGATCCTTACAAAAAAGCTTCGTACTGCGTTCTCCACGCTTGTCAGCTCCAACTTCCTGCTGCTCCAAAATGACATAATATTTTTATTCAAATGCTTTGTCGCATCAACGACATCCGATACGACTGCACTGGCAGTCGGAAGCTTTCCTGCGCCGCTTCCATAAAACATCACATCCCCAAGCACATTTCCGTTTACAAAAATGGCATTGAACACGCCGTTTACGCTGAACAACGGGTGGGATTTTGGAATCAGAAACGGGGCGACCATCGCATAGAAGTTATCTCCCTCTCGCTTGCTAGAGGCCAGCAGTTTCACCGCACGGTCGAGCTTTTTCGCATAAGCGATGTCCTTCGCCGTGATTTTTGTAATGCCCTCCGTATAAATATCCTCAAAATCAACGTGATTACCAAATGCGAGCGAGGATAAAATCGCGATTTTGCGGCAGGCATCATAGCCCTCCACATCGGCCTCGGGATTGCGCTCCGCATAGCCAAGTTCCTGCGCCTTCTTTAAAGCATCCTCGAATTCCCAGCCTTCATCCGACATCTTGCTCATAATATAATTGGTCGTTCCGTTTAAAATACCGGTAATCTCACGAATTTCATCTGCCGTCAGCGAAGAGTTTAAAGGACGGATAATCGGGATACCGCCGCCGACACTTGCCTCAAATAAGAAATTAATGTTTTCGTCCCGCGCAATTTGCAGCAGCTCCGGACCGTGCTTTGCGACAAGCTCCTTGTTGGAAGTACAGACGCTTTTGCCCGCGAGCAGCGACTTCTTCACAAACGTATACGCCGGTTCCACACCGCCCATCACCTCTACGACGATCTTGACCTCCGGGTCGTTTAAAATAGTGTCAAAATCATGGACGAGCACATCCTGCACAGGATCGCCCCAAAATTCCCTTAAATCGAGCACGTATTTAATATTGATTTCATTTCCTGCCTTCTTATTGATGCTGTCCTGGTTTGTACGGATGACCTCCGCAACTCCTGAACCAACCGTACCGTATCCGAGCACTGCAATATTTACCATATCCTTACCTCTTTCTCTCTTTATTCTTTCGCAAGTATTTTTACATGGTGAACGCCCATCTGCTGTTCCATGCTCTCAATCATCTTAGCTACGTCTCCCGTCGTCTGGAGTACCTGAACACTGATGCTCAAAGATGCAACCGCATTGATTGGGATACTCTGATGAATTGTTAAAATGTTCGCGCCATATGACGCGATAATTTTCAGCAAATCCGCAAGCAGTCCCGGCTTATCATCCATCTGAAACGTCAGCGTGATCGTCTTTCCCTGCGTGTTATCATGAAATCGAAAAATATCGTCTTTATATTTATAGAAGGAGCTCCTGCTGATGCCCACGCGCTCCGTCGCTTCCTGCACCGTCATCGCCTGCTCGGAGTCTAGCATTGTCTTTGCTTCGACTACCTTTAAAAGCACCTCGGGAAGTGCCTTCTGCTTCACGATATAATACGCGCTCGTCTCTGCCATATTATCACCTGTCCTCGTAGTGTAAACACTTGTTTTTGATTGTATTTATGTCGCGCACACATGTCTTCCGTCGAGAGATATCTTAACATAACGTGCATAAAAAAGCAAGTAGTTCTATAAAAAAAGAATGTTATGGTCCTCTTTTTTCCAAAGTAACCATAACATGTCCCGATTCCACATATATTTCTGTTAATTTTGCCGATTGTCGCCGTCTGTATTCAGCCACTTTAAATAGGCATTGATGAACGGATCAATATTGCCGTCCATGACGCTGTCCGTCTGTGCAACCTCGGCATTTGTCCGGTGATCCTTGACAAGCGTATACGGCTGCATTACATAAGAGCGAATCTGGTTGCCCCAGCCAATATCCTTGATATCTCCGCGAATATCGGACAATTTTTCCGCATTTTCTTCCTGCTTTAACAGATACAGCTTCGCTTTCAGCATCTGCATCGCCTTATCCTTGTTCATATGCTGCGAACGCTCATTCTGGCACTGCACGACAACACCGGTCGGCAAATGGGTGATGCGGATCGCAGATGACGTTTTGTTGATATGCTGTCCGCCCGCACCGGAGCTGCGGTACGTGTCAATGCGCAGATCATCATCGTTGATTTCAATATCCAGATCCTCTTCAATATCCGGCATAACGTCCAGCGATACGAACGAGGTCTGGCGTTTACCCTGCGCGTTAAACGGGGAAATACGCACAAGACGGTGCACTCCCTTTTCCGATTTTAAATATCCATAAGCGTTTTCGCCGTTTACCTGAAACGTGACTGACTTAATACCGGCCTCATCGCCGTCCAAATAGTCCAGCACCTCAACCGAAAAACCCTTTTTTTCCACCCAACGCGAATACATCCGGTACAGCATCCCGGCCCAATCGCAGCTCTCCGTGCCGCCCGCACCGGCATTCAAACGCAAGATCGCATTGTTTTTATCATATTCTCCCGAAAGCAACGTACTGATCCGAAGCGTTTCAAGTGATTCCCTGAATTCCCGAAACTCCTGCTGGATATCGGGAACAAGTGCCGGATCATTTTCTTCGTAGGCCATCTGTAAAAGCATCCGGATGTCCTCATATTGCTGTTCCAGACCGGAAACAAGTGCGATCGTATCCTTAAAATTTTTCAGTTCCTTCACATACTTCTGAGAGCGATTAGGGTCGTCCCAAAAACCGGGAGCTTCCATCTCCCGCTCCAGCTCCTCGACACGCTGCTCCTTGTCAGAAAGGGCAAGAGACGCCTTCACTTCCTTCAGTGGTTCTTCATATGTCACCAATTCCGTTT
>CAZMIX010000053.1:0-16471 GCA_964566545.1 uncultured Lachnospiraceae bacterium
TACTGTCACACCGCTGTCCGCCTTTACCACTGCAATGGTTGTAACCGTACTTTTTTGTCCCTCTTTAATCGCTTTATATTCTGTTACATAAACGCCGAACAAGTAAGCTACGCAAGCAAGAAAAATGATGATTGCACTCTGTAAAAACTATTTAATTGCTTTCATTCTTATTTCCCCTTTTCCATAAATTTCATAATATTCTTAATTTTATACAATATCATTTATGATTTCAATGGGGTTAGCGAAATTTACACGATTTGAAGCAAAGTTTATATTTTCTGAATATATTTGGAATATTTTTGACATGTTTTATCGATTTATGCTGCTTATTTTTTAGTAATCTAACGTTTATAATTATAATTTTTTATACAAAAAACACAAAATATAGTTTTCTGTGTTTATACAATCTGTTATAATAAATGATATATAAAAAACCTATGACGGTGCTATTTGTGTCGGTGGAAACGTTACACTGGATCCCAAGGTGGTCAAAGTGTTAGTTTATCACAAATAGCTCCGCATAGGCTCTTAAGGTGATTAATGGGTTTCCGCTCTCTACTTTTTAAACTTGGCAAGCTCTGATGGTACTTTGGGCTGATGTGCTACCCACAAGCATGCAGTATTTATACTTTGTACAGCTAATACCATAGCAAAAGCATTGAGCATTGCAAAAAGCTTGTACCTTTTCATCAGGAAGTTCCCCCTTTCCCAATTTTTTCTTTCCTCTTATGATTCTATATAATTTTTTCCTGCATTTCAATGGGGTTAGCGAAATTTACACGATTTGAAGCGAAATTTACACAAAAATGACATAATTTGGAACTAAATTGAGAAAATCCGCGCCTTTTAGATTATTTCTCCTCCTCTGTCGGTATTTCCAAAGTGGCCGTAAATATATCTTCAGCAGTTTCTAACAGTAAAAATCCACCATAAGACTCCGCGTGCTCCTTTACATTTTTGATTCCAATTCCATGTTTTGCTTTATCCAGTTTATTTGTCTGGTATTCTCCATTTTTCATCACAGGCCCTTCTTGAAATCCATTTCTGACACAAATCACTATAAACTTTTTATTGCTTGTCAAATGCGCTTCAACACTGACAAAGCGTGTTTCCTCACATTTTATGGCTGCCTCCAATGCGTTATTGATCAGATTTCCTATCATAGAAATTAAAGAAAAATCATCAATATATGAAAAATCAATGACAGGGTTTATTATTACATCATATTGCACATGATTCTGACTTGCTCGCTCCTCCGCTTCACAAAGTATTGCGTTCACGATAGGGTGCTGGCAATACCTCTTCTTTCTGATTTTCTCAATTTCTATATTCATATCGGTAATTAGGCTCATAATTTTTTGATTTTCACCGAGCCGTGCCAGTTCTCCAATTGTTCTGAAGCAATGCTGCACGTCATGCAGATAATTTCTATGTTCTTCATTAATTTCATTAATTCTTTCATAATGTATACCCTCTAATTCCTGTTTTAAATTTTCTAACTCAAGATTTTTAGTTCTTTCCATTGTCTCTGATAATTTCTCTAATAAATAAAACATAATTATATTAATTGGAACTAACAAAATACAGCCCACAACTAATAAACCTTTTTGAAAAGAAACTACGCCCAAATCTATTTTAGAATACAATATACCACTATAAATTAAAAAAGAATTCAAGGGTAATAGATATACCAAACTGTATAATTTACTGTTTGTTAAAAACATCTTAGAATTTTTAAAGTTCTTTACAAGTTTCAAAATAATAAAATTTATGAATTTTTCAGAAAGCCCTATCTTAATTCTGCTCTCGGGAATTTTATATAGGCAAATAAGATCATCATTGGAAACAATACTGAAAGCAACTTCAAATCCAATCTCAATTCCGGCCATAATTAATACAAAAACGACATTCATATAAAGAATTCGTTTAAATGATTCTCTATAAAGAAAACAAGATGCCAGAACATATAAAAACGGAACAACGCAAATATTCAAAAGAGAATTACCAAAGCTATTTACAAACATCATTCCTGCAAATAAGCCCAGCAATATCAAAGAACGCACACGTCTATCATCATTCCGGTATTTAAAATCTCCCCGAAAGAAATCATAGAATATATATACTTCAAATATGCATATTGGTATATTCCATAATATATTACCTGTCTCCATAATCATCCCTATCCTTCTTAACGACTTGAACTGAAGTATTTCGTATGATATTCCGCAAGATCCTTTCTGAACTCTTCTCTATATGTTCTTGACAAAGAGATAAAGGTACCATCCTCAAAGGTTATGTTATTTCCTTTATATTGGGAAATATATTCAAGGTTACCCAAGAAGCTGTTTTGTATAAAGGAAAATTTATCCTTAGGCAGACTTTCATATATTTCCGCAATTTTTTTATTGCACTTACAGCTCTCAGTCTCGTTTCTTTCAAAATAATTTTTACTGAATATGATTTCTGAGCCATTTTTATATTTAGAAATATACATGATGTCTCTTACATTTATCCTCGTTTCCTTTCCGAAGTAGGTACAATTAAAGTATTCGTTCTTTTTCAAATCGACCATTTCCAACAGCAACGCGCCGATATCATCCTCCTTCTCCGCGTCGCTCGCTGTTTTCATAATATATCTGCTCGGTTTTACTTTAAAATCCTTTGCCTTGGGTGTCTCCTTTCCTGTAAAGAAGCCCAGCACAAAATCATAGCCTTTCTCCCTCCTCAAAAGCTCCGCCGTTTCACAGCCATCCAGTTTATCCATCTGCATGTCCAGCATAACTAAATCAAATGTCTTTTTCCTCTCCCGTAAAAGAGCTTCGCCAGATCCATAAGTATAAATTGTAGTACCGGCCGGAAACTTGGGATGGTTTTCTATTTGTTTCTTTAATTCCTCCATGAAAATTACTTCATCATCACAAATCGCAATTGTATACATGTCGCCCACCTCTTTGGTATTTTTTATAAATTTTATTGACCACTCAAAAAAGCCTTTAACATTATATTAATTACTTTATGATATTAAATCAAATCGAACTCTATTTTCATGTATTTTATTATACCATACCTTCGATTTTTGTGCCCCTGCAACGTAAAATCTGTTTTTTGCTCATTATTTGTCAACTAATGTCGTATTTTAATAACATATTCTATCAGGAAAAAGAACTTCTGTAAAATAAAAAGGATTAGAAAGCATTTTCTTTACAAAATCATTTCGCTTCCTAACCCTTTTATGAATTGATACTTTTATTCTCTTCACGCAGTTTTGCGCTCTTCTTTTCCTGAACGGGAACGCCGTCATTCCTTATCCAATTCCGACTGTATACACTTTATAACTCTCGGGCTTTTCATATTCCCGGCTGCGGCCGTCGTCATGATAGAACGTGTACCGACACGACTCCTCCGCAAAGCTGAGAAGAGTGAGATTCTCTTCGTCAAGCTCATCGACGCACTGTGCCGGCTTTGCGAGCGGCAGAATGTGATTGAGCCGGATCAATACGGCTGTTTCTTCAAGAGCCAGCGCAATATAATGATGTCCCGCCTCTAACACCTGCTCCGTGTAATTATCCGCCGAGCGGAATTTGATCAGCTTCATCCGCTCCGGCAAATAGATATATCTGCCTCCGGCATTCTGTGTGTAAACCGGCGCGATCATGATGCTCTCGCCGACAAAAAGCTGGTCCTCCACCTGTAAGGCAATCGGATCGTCCGGGTACAGGAACGAAAGCGGCTGAAACATCATCTCACCGTTTAGCGCAGCCTTCATATATTCGCTGTATAAATACGGGATCAGCGCATAGCGCAGGCCGATGATATCCCGAAATATCTCCGGGTGGTCAAACGCATACGACTCCTGATATCTCGTCTCCTTCGCGGAATGGTTGCGCATAAGCGGCGTGAAAATGCCGAGCTGCGTCCAGCGAATCACCAAATCCTCCGTCGTGTCGCTCGAAAAGCCGCCGATATCCGCGCCCGTGTAGAGGAATCCACACATATTCAGAGACGGCAGCATTTTTAGATTCAATAAAATATGGGACCACCATGACATATTGTCGCCCATCCAGATGCCGCCATAGCGGTGCATCCCAATATAAGAGGAACGGGAAAACAGCAAAACTCTTTTATTCGGCTCCAATTCCTCAAATGCCTCACCCGCTGCCCGTGTCATATGAAAACCATAAATGTTGTGCACCTTTTTGTGCGGCACCCTTTCGCCGTCGATCTCATGGAAGAACCGGTCGTAGTCGCCGATATTGTTGTTGATATCGCCGACTAACGACTGAAATTCCTGAAAGGTCCGGATATCGAGATTCTTTCCCTTATAGCCTTCGATCTCGTCAAATACCTCCTGCAAATGCTCCTCCGAATAAAAGATCGCAGGCTCATTCATATCGTTCCAAAAGCCCTCGATTCCCTGATCGAGTAAAAACTGATAGCTGCGGCCAAACCACTTGCGCGTCTCGGGCTTCAGCATATCCGGAAAATGCACCCGGCCCGGCCATACGCCTGCCACGAAGTCGTTCCCCTTCGCATCCTTGCAGAAGTAATCGTTGGCAACGCCCTCCTCATAGGTCTGATAGCCCTCCTCGATTTTTACGCCCGCATCGATGATCGGCACAAGGCGGATTCCCATACCGCGCAACTTTTCCACAAAACCCGCAAAATCGGGAAATGCATCCTCATCGATCGTAAAATCCTTATAGCGTTCCATATAGTCGATATCCAGATAAATCATATCGAGCGGAATTTCATGCTTCCTGTACTGCTCTGCGACCAAAAGCACCTCATCGGCCGTCTCATAGCTCCAGCGGCTCTGGCCAAAGCCAAACGCCCACTTCGGCGGTATATAGCTTCTGCCGATCAGCTTCCGGAACTGTTTAACGATGTCCGGCACGGATTCTCCCGTAATATAATAGAAATCCAGATTTTTATCCGGCACGGTAATTTCCAACTGATCCAAATGTGTATAACCGATATCGAATGTCATGATTCCCGCATAATCAACGAACAGCCCGAACGGTTCTTTCGCGGCAACGATGAGAAAATTGTGGACGCCGTACAGCGACTGCTTATTCTCCGAGTGCAGCGAATCATCCATACAGCAGCTTTCGTATTTCCAGCCCCGTTTGTTGATTCCGCGAATCTGCTCGCCGAGTCCATAAACAACCGCATCCTTTTCCAGCTCACAGCGGTACAGCACATCGCCCTTTTCCTGCAAAAACTCCGGCAAAGCTGTTTCAATCGGAAGCTCCTTTAAAATTGCCTCTGTCGGTATTGGTTTTCCCAATCTGTATTTTGTTATCATCCTTCTTACCTCACATCTTGTTTTTAAAGACCGGCGTCATAGCGCATTACACCGGCTTCTTGTTTTATAAGCCAAAGTATACATGCAATCCTGCCATTGTACATGCAATACAGATATAAAATTTGTATAATAGCGACTTGTCCAAGCCCGCTTTTCCATGCTATACTGTACGCAAAAGGCAGGAGGTATTTTCATGTTCAGTGTCAGAGCGGAGCTGTTACCGGAAATTTCTTATTTTAATGAAATCATATTTATTGATGACTGGATCCACTTTGAGCGGACCCCGGACACGCCGATTCTTTATGTGATTAAAAGCGGCGCCATGTATATCGAGGAAAACGATGTGCGTTACGAGCTGAAGGCCGGCGATATGCTGCTCCTCGAAGCCGGTCTTCATCACATTGGCTTTGACAAAAGTCCCTGCGACTATTATTATGTGCATTTTTCCGGCATCGATTTAAAAAAAGCGGATACCGGCACCGTCTCGCATAAAGACTATCTTTATCTGCCCAAGCATTTTTCCATTAACGATGGGCAGGCTTTGATACGGATTTTCACGCTGTTCAACGAGGGCATCCGCATTTACGAATACGACATGGAGCAGTACCGGCTTCTGACTGCCTGCAAGCTCCTGGAGATCCTTGTTGAAATTTCCAACGTTTTTGCCCGCTCCGTTCTCGGAGAATCGATTTTCGGCATCAGCACAAATGCAAATAAAAAAATGCAGCTTCTCCTGAGCTATCTGCACTCCTCTTACCACAAAAAAATCACCGGAGAATCCATCGAAGAAGCGCTTGAAACGAACTTCGACTATCTCAACCGCGTATTCAAAAAGTGCATGGGCACGACGATTTTCCAATATTTAAACACGCTGCGGATCAACCGCGCCAAGGAGCTTTTGGTCGCCACGGATATGAAGTCCTATGAAATCGCTACGCTCGTCGGCTTCAAGGACGAATATTATTTCAGCAAAATTTTCAAGAAAATCACAGGCGTCCCGCCGTCCGCCTACGCCAAGCTCTAAACCGCTATCACTCTGTCGTCATTATATCCCCGACACAAATCACCCCGCCGTGCAGGACTTTTGCGAACACGCCCTCACGCGGCATGATGCAGTCGCCCATGATTTTGTATATCTCGCAACCGCTGTGACATTCCTTTCCGATCTGCGTCAGCTCCAATAAAACCTCATTGCATCTAAGCTTTGTTCCGACAGGCAGCTTCTTAAAATCAAAACCCTCCACCACGAGATTTTCACCAAAGGAGCCATCCTCCACCGGCGCGCCCTTCTTCTTGAATTCTTCTATTTTTTCATAGGACAGCAGGCTCACCTGTCTATGCCAGTCTCCCGCATGAGCGTCATGCTCTAATCCATAATTTTCAATGATGCGGCATGTGCCGATATTTTTTTTGAGGGTTCCCTTTTTTTCACTGATGCAGACCGCACGTACCGTTCCCATATCGTTCCTCCCATTATCTCCTTGCGCAGTCCCGCGCTTCTCCAGTCAGCACTTCCAGTCCGTGCATTAATTCCGGCAAAATATATTCCAAACATTCCCCCACAGCCTTCGGGCTTCCCGGCAGGTTGATGAGCAATGTCCTGTTTCTGATCCCCGCCGTTCCCCTGCTTAACATCGCACGCTTCGTAAGCTGCGTGCTGTAGGCGCGCATCGCCTCCGGAATTCCGGGCACTTCCTTTTCTATGACAGCCTTTGTCGCCTCCGGCATACAATCACGTTCCGAAAAGCCGGTTCCACCGGTCGTTATAATCAAATCTGCTCGGGCACAGTCACAGATTTCCTTCATCTTCTCCGACAGCAAGCCCTGCTCGTCCGGCAGCAAGGTCTGCTCCATTATCTCGTAGCCGTGCCTCTCTAAAATCTCCCTAATCGCCGGGCCGCTCAAATCCTCTCTGGTTCCCTGATAGCCGGAATCGCTGGCTATGATGATTGCCGCCCGCATTTTTTTCATTTTCATTTCTTCATCCTCCGATTTCCGACATACAGCGGTTTTCCTCGTACGAAATTTCCTTTTCATGAAATGCGTGCGACGACGGCTTGTTCCATACCGCTTGTAAAACGGCCTGTTTGATCTCCTCGTCTGTGCTGCCGCTTCTTAACAGCTTCCGCAAATCTATGCCGCGTTCATATTGCAGACAGGTTTTCAAATAGCCGTCCGCAGTCAGGCGGATTCGGTTGCAGCCGTTACAAAACTTATGGGAAAGCGCGCTGATAAATCCGATTTTTCCCTGAAAGCCTTCCAATGAATCATAAACAGCAGGGCCGTTTCCGTATTTTTCATGAAGCGGCGTCAGCGGCCCGTATGCTTTCTCGATGAGCCTTTTTGCCTCCGCTTCCTGTAATGGTCTTTGTTCCTTTTCTAAAAATTCTTTGCCAAGTCCGATCGGCATCAACTCAATAAAGCGCACCGCCAGCTCTTGCTCCTTCGCAAGTCCGGCAATTTTCACAATTTCCGTCCTGTTTTGTTCTGTCAGCACGCAATTCAGCTTTACGGAAACCGGCTTCTTTCGCATCTCATTTTCTTCCAGCAGCCGCAGCAGCCCACCATATGCACGGTCAAATGCGTCGGCGCCTGCCATCGCTTCATAAACCGTTTTGTCCAGCGCATCCAGGCTGACATTGATGCCGTCAAAACAGTCCAAAAGCTGCCAAACCGTCTCCTGCGTAAGAAACGTCCCGTTTGTCGTGACAGTCAGCTTTTCGATTCCCGGAATACTTTTGATCCGCTGCGCCAGTTTCATAAAGTCCCTTCTGATAAGTGGTTCGCCGCCCGTCAGCTTCACAAACCGGATGCCCAGCCTCGCAAAAATGCGCACAAGCCGCTCCAGCTCATCGAAACACAACATTTCCCCGTGTGCGCAAAGCCGCACGCCTTCCTTGGGAATGCAGTAGCCACAACGCAGATTGCAGCGGTCCGTCACTGAAATTCTAATATAGTCAATTTCTCTGCCCAATGCATCAAGCATAGAATTCTCCACTCTTTCCGCCCGTCTTTTTTATAAGACGGATATCTGAGATTATCATTTGTTTATCGATCGCCTTGCACATATCATAAACCGTCAGCAGAGCCACAGATACCCCTGTCAGCGCCTCCATCTCAACGCCGGTCTTTCCTGCCGTCTTTACCATGCACGATGCCGTGACCGTATTTTCATTTTCATTACAGGTAAACTCGATGCCGCACTTGTCGATCAAAAGCGTATGGCACATCGGAATCAATGCGCTCGTCTGCTTGACAGCCATCATACCGGCAACCCTCGCGACGCCAAGCACGTCTCCTTTTTTGGAAGCGCCGCTTTGAATCACCTCCATGACCTCCCGGCTGACCAAAATCTTTCCCGCTGCCACAGCCTCCCTGTCCGTAATCTCTTTTTCGGAGACGTCTACCATAATTGCATTTCCGGCTTTATCAAAATGCGTCAATTTATTTTTCGTATCCATTTTTGCCTCCTGTCCATATTTGTTATATGAAAAGTCTTTAACTCCCCGTTATGAGGGATTTATACATAATTTTTTAGGAAATCACAAATACTATTCTTAGCATCATACTAAAACTATTTGGAGGTAATTTTATGAAATCAACCGACAATTATACGGCATCCCTGGCGATGAACGCGCTGGATGATATTCCGACCGCAAAGAGCGACGCTTCCGATATTATCGGGCTTGTCAAGGAAAGCGGCCGCGTTACCGGCTATCAGCTTTCCGACGGAAAAATCGTGAATAAGGAAACCGGCGTCCAGCTTGCCAAAAGCGGAGAAATCAAAGGAGTCGGCATCGCGCACAGGAACGGCTCAGAATATTTGAAATCTCTGCCGGATGGAAGCGAGGACAACAACCTGAGCCATCTGCCGACGGTTTCTTCCAAGGCAGTACCTTAAGCTAAGGCGGCCGCCCGTCCTTTCTGTCTCCGGGAACTCTTTATCTAAATAGGAAGAAACTCGTTTAAAGAATGAGATTGCCTCATCTGGTGCATAACTTTTCCGCTTTAGGTCGTTTCCCGTTTTACAAGCATGACCGGCAGTGTTGTTCTGTTTGGAACAAGCTTTCCCTCGCTCGCCTTGATCAGCAGCTCCACCGCTGTTTCAGCCATTTCCTTGATGGGCTGGTGGATCGTCGAAATCTGCGGCGTCGTCAGTGCTGAAATATTCACATCGTCGAAGCCGACGATTTTCATTTCCTCCGGAATTTTAACGCCTCGCTTCGCACATACCTGTATGACCTGAGCCGCGATCAAATCGCTGCTCGCAAAAATGCCGTCCGTCTCCGGGTGCTCCCGCAAGGCTCCTTCGATAAATTCGTGATAGTCAAGCGCATTATACTGGCAGGCATGGGTGTCGATGACATCGTAGGAAATTCCGTTTTCTTTACAGATCTCACAAAAGCCCTGCGCGCGCGAATCCGCCGGCATCGAAGTCTCATGGACGCCGCTTAAATGAATCAGGCTTTTGCAGCCGGATTCGATCAAATGCTTCGCGGCCAGACGGCCTCCCTGCAGATTATCGCATTCTACCGCTGCCGTGCCGTTTTCCAAATAGCGTTCGATCGTAATGAGCGGCACATTCAGACCCTCAAATTCCCCGACCGCGACGGTTCCGCTGCAAAGGATGATTCCCGCCACGCGGTTGCTCGTGCACATTTCCAGATACTCGATTTCTTTTTCGTTTTTTTCCTGGGAATTAAACAACAATATTTTATATTGATGCTGATAAGCCTTGCTTTCCAAATTGCTGATCAACTCCGCAAAATACGGATGCCGGATATGCGGCACGATGACGCCGATCGTGTTGGTCGTCTGCCTGGAAAGGGAGCGCGCCACCTCATTCGGATGATAATTCAGCCTCTTCATCGCGGCATAGACATTTTTGCGCGTTTCCTCGCTGATATATCCGCGGTTATTCAAAACTCTGGAAACCGTCGTAACGGTCAGACCTGTTTCTTTTGCCACATCCTTTAAGGTTGCCATGTCACTTCTCCCGCTTTCTATTCCGTATAATGAATTTCTATCGTTATGCGCCGTTAAATACCCGCACCTGTTCCGCTCCGGTTATCCTTGCATTTTTTCCGCCGACCGGCCTTTCCAGTTCAAACGCTGCATAAATTATACCACGGTTTGCAAAAACTTCAAAGATCGTATCATCAACTAGAAAGGAAAAATCCTCGATTTCCTTTTCCAACAAGACTGTTTGGTCAATAAAAGTGAATTCTCCGCTTTCGCTGTCATAGCTCACGTTGTCCGTACCAAGCAGCCAGCATAATTTATGATCGCTGCCCAGGCCATTTTTTGTTTGCAGCTCAAATGCGCCGTTTTGAGGAAGCCTACAGAAAATAGTCTGTTCCTCTGTGCATAAAAGCTCCGCTGTTTTTTCAAAGTACAGCCGTTTTTGCTCTTCATATTCCCGTATGGGCCGTTTTGACAAAGCAAGTCCTTCCGGCGTTTTAACAAAAATCAGTTCTACAGGAAGCCCCATCGCTCCTCTGTAAAGCCTCCCTGCATTCTCAGTTCTGAGCCACGGAACGGAAATGATCCTGTCGGCAATTCCCGCAAAGGTCTGCGCGGCATATGGCAGCTTCGTCGCATAAGCTTCTTTTTTTCTTCCATCCGTGCGAAACGTATAGCCGTCAAATTCTCCCATATAATAAAAGCCGTCGGCACTCCAGAAAATCCACTGCTTTTCGCCGCCCTCCACAGATACGCGGAGCAGATCAGGACATTCCCATGCGAATTCCAGTGTCAGCCGCTGGCTGAGTGTCCATGTCTCTAAATCAGCGGAACGCAGAATCCCGAAATCATTTCCTTCCAGCCACAGGCACATCACATAAGCCCGGCTTTCTTCGTGCCAGAACAACTTCGGATCCCGGTTTTCTTTACAGATCATTTCGACCCTGCCCCGGTCCGTTTTGATGAACGTATTGCCTCCATCAAGGCTGTATGCCAGGCGCTGCGTATATGGCGCCTCCCTGCTGAGGGAAGCTACGCTGCCCGCGGCCGTATAATAAAACAGCAGCGCATCCTTTGGCAGATCGAGCAGACTCCTTTCATTTCGGATCCCGCTCCCTGAAAACATCAGGCCGTTTTCATCGGGAAAAAGCACGCTGTCCTGCTGTGTCCAATGCAGCAGGTCCGTACTGACGGCATGCCCCCAGCTCATGTTATTCCAGATGATATGGAACGGGTTATACTGAAAATATAAATGATACCTTCCCTTATAAAACAGCAGACCGTTCGGGTCATTCATCCAGCCTCTTTCCGGCGTAAAATGGATGGAGGGGCGTTCCAAGGCCCCTGCCTTTTTATGGACGGTAATCTCCGCCCTTTCTAAAAAGACCCTCGGAACGTCTCCCTCCAGAATTAGGGTTTTACCGGTAAATTGCTTTACCGGAATAGGGGCAAAATAATCACAGGAATACGATTCCTCATCTCCGCATTCCCTCACCGGAACCAAAAACTCCATTATTTTTTGTCTGTTTTTTTCCGCATGGAGCACCGGCGCTTCATCCTGCAAATAAATAGACAGGACAGTTTCTTTTCCATCCAATGCGATCGGAATCAACAGATCACTCTTCTTTACCAATAATTCTTTCTTCATCAGATCCTCACAGGTTTAACTTTTTTTGGATACCCTCTTCCGTATAGTTGATCTCCATCATCTGATTCGGGAAATTTACATGCAGCGTTGCCCTGTGTTCCCCATTTCGGCGGGCAATCATCAGTTCTGTATCCCCACACTCCTCCAGTTCGAAAGCTCCGTCAAACGCCGGATGCGTATTTCTGAATTCCATCAGACGAAGCAGCTTTTTCACGACGGGCCGCTCTATCTCTGTTTGGATCTCTTCCAGCGTATAATAATGCCTGTTAATATTGCGCCCTACCTTCGTCCGCTCTAAGAGCTCCAAATCATTTTTTCCGGCGAGCAGCCCTACATAATATACCTGCGGAATACCAGGCGCAAAAAACTGTACGGCACGTGCCATGAGATATTTTTGATCATCATCGCCAAGCGCCGAATAATAGGAACAGTTTACCTGATAGATATCCAAATTATTGTAGGCTGCCGTGTTGTAGATCTTTTTTACATTGGCGCCGAATTTAAAAATATCCTCTTTTGTCCGCTCGATTTCTTCGTCAGGCAGCAGATCCTTAACATCCACCACGCCGATGCCGTCATGCGTATCGAGGGTCGTAAACTGCTTTCGCGGGCAGATCGACAGCCAGTGTTTCAAATATTCGGTTTTTCCGTAATACAACGCATGGAGCAGAAGCATCGGGAGTGCAAAATCATATACATAATAATCCCGGTTCGCCAGCTTTTTCTGCATGGAATAATGCTCATGAATTTCAGCCAGCACCTTTGCGCCATACGGCTCGATGATCTGCTCGCATTCCTCCAGCAGCTCCCAGACATCCGGTTCGATAAAAAAGCAGCTTGTTCCCGCTTTTTTGGTCGAATAAGCGAAGGCGTCCAAGCGGATCAGCGCCGCTCCGTGCGCGCAAAGCCCTTCCAGATTGTCCTTAATAAATTTTTTAGCGGCGGCGGATTTACAGTTGATATCGATCTGCTCCTCATCAAACGTGCACCACACTTTTTCCTTTGTCCCATCGCTGAAATACGCGATCGTATAGGGCGCCTTCGGCTTTCTTTTATAAATTGCCTCGACCTCTTTATCCGTAGGCTCCCCGTTTTCCCAAAAATCCCGATACCGGATAAACAAATCCTTATATGCCGACTGCTCCTTTTTTTCCAAAAAATCCTGATAATAGCTGCTCTGTGCGGAAATATGATTGATCATATAGTCAAACATCAGATAATAATCCTTTGCAAGCCTCTCAATATCCTCCCAGCCTCCGAAAGCCCCATCCACCTTCGTGTAATCGACCGGTGCAAAGCCCCTGTCCCCGGAGGACGGGAAAAATGGAAGAATATGAACTCCCGCTACGGCATTTTTCAAATAGCCGTTCAGAACGCTTTGCAGGTCCTTCAAGTTCGTTCCCATGGAGTCCGCATAGGTAATCAGCATACATTTATTCTCAAGTTTTCTCATCACTGTTCCTCTTCTATGATTTTACCGCTCCTGCCACCACCCCGTTGATAATTTGCTTTTGTAAAAACAAATACAGGAGCAGGATCGGAGCGACCGTCAATACGAGCGCTGCCATAATCACTCCATAATCCGCCGAATACGTGCCATAAAACGTATAGGTGGACAGCGGGAGTGTATAGAGCTGCTTCTTGCCAAGCACTAACGAAGGCAGCAGATAATCGTTCCAAAACGCCAGCACATTCAGGATGACAAGCGTGGAAGTCGTCGGCTTCAGCAGCGGAAATACTACTTTAAAAAAGGTCTGCACCCTGCTGCAGCCATCCAGACAGGCGGCTTCCTCAAGCGAAAGAGGAATGTTGCTTTTGATAAAGCCCTGATAAATGAATACCGACATGCTCATCCCAAAGCCCGTATGCAGAAAGACGAGCGTCAGTCTATTGTTCAGCAGATTTAGCTGCGCTCCGTAAATCGACACGAGCGGGATCATGATCGCCTGAAACGGAATGATCATGGAAGCTGCCATCAGGGAAAAGAAGATTCTTGAAAAATTATTTTTTGCCCGCGTAAAATAGTAGGCAACCATCGACGATAAAATGATGACGGCCAGTGTGCTCAGTCCGGTGATAAATAAGGAATTTCCAAACGCGCGCATAAAGTTCATTTTTTCAAAGGCCTTGATGAAGTTATCAACGGTATAGCCTTTTTCCACCGCAAAGGAAAACGGATTTTTAATAATATCCCTTTTATATTTAAACGAATTTAACACGATCAGCAAAAATGGAAACATGTACAGAAGAAAAAGAAGGATAACTCCCAGCAATTCAACTGCGCCAAACACTTTTTTCCCCATACCGACGACTTCTTTGCCCGCTTTTGTCATGCCTCCACCTCCTTTTTCTTGCCTGCGTAAATCTGCATTCCGCTGATACACGCCACGAGCAGGAATAATACGAGCGCCTCTGCCTGACCGACTCCGTAATTTCTCGACGTAAATGCCTTTTCATAGACATGCATTGCCACAAGTCTCGTCGTCCCATAAGGCTCGCCGCCTGTCAGCGTAAGGTTGACGTCATATACCATGAACGCCCTTGAAAGCGTCAGGAAAATGCAGATGACAAAAGAGGGAACCATCAGCGGCAAAATAATATCCTTCATTTGACGGAAGCCGGTGGCGCCGTCAATCTTTGCCGCTTCCAGCACATCCGTCGACAATCCGGTAAAGCCCGCAATATAAATCAGCATCATATAGCCGGACAGCTGCCAGACCGTTACGATAACGAGCGCCCAAAAGGCTTTGGCCGGATCGGACAGCCACGAGGAGGAAAAGATTCCCCATCCTGTCGTATCGCCGATCGTTACAAGCACTCTGGAAAAAACAAACTGCCAGATAAATCCAAGAATGACGCCGCCGATCAAATTTGGCGTAAAGAATCCGGTCCTGAAAAAATTCTGCCCCTTCAAACCGTTTGTCAATGCATAGGCGAGCAGAAACGCGAGCAGATTTACCAAGATTACCGAAAAGAACACATATTGCAGCGTCAATTCCATCGAATTCCAAAAATTTGCATCCTGAAATACGGCCGTATAATTAGAAAACCCCACCGGATTTTTTATCTGCTTCACGCCGTCCCAATCCGTAAACGTCAAATAAAATCCATATAAAAACGGCACGATCACAACCGCACAAAAAATGAAAATTCCCGGCAAAGCAAAAATACAAAGGTTCTTCCATTTTTCCGTTTTTGTCCTTCCCATTGTTCCCATAAGCACAGCTCCCTTTCCCAAACAGCTTCTGTTACCTCTCTTTACCGGTACTCTTTGATTGCTGCGGGCACCGTTTTACCGATGCCCGCTTATCTTTACTGCTTCTGTGATGTCCAATAGCTGTTGATTTCTTCGGCAAGCTCTTCTCTTGAACTTTCGCCCGCGATATATTTCTGCATGGAAGCTCCCAGCACGCTCCAATGATCGGACGGAGCTACAAAGGAAGAGGAATAGGTATTTCCCTCCGCCATTTTATTTTTGATGTCCATTCCGAGCGGATCGGCCGGATCATACGCATTATTCTTGCAAGCGGGAATAATCGCGGCATTCTCTACAAGCATTTTCTGGCCGTTATCCTCATACACGATCCAGTTTAAAAAGGCCTTTGCCGCCGCCTGCTGTTCCGGTGTCGCCTGTACGTTGTCGATCATAACCTGCTTTGAGGCCGCCGCTTCAATGCCCGTGTTCGCAAAGTCGGACGTATCATTTCCAAGTACAAACGGAAGGAAGCCGTAAGCATCCTCCTTGGAAGCGCCCGCTTCTTCGATGTTCGGCCATGCCCAGCAGCCGTTTGCCCAAATTGCCGCATCGCCGTCCGCAAGGAAAATCGGATCCTGCTCATAAAGCGCGCCGAGCGGGTCGGCTTTGTTGATGTTATACGCAAGCAGCAGATCCAGCGTATCCACAAATTCCGTATAACGCTCATAGTCCTCCGCTTTAAGCGTACCGTCCTCAAGCTTTGCGATCAGCTCAGCGCTGCCTGCGGTCGTTCCGTCATACGTATCATAGATAAAGCCCAATTGATGCGCGCCCAGAGACCAGTCTTCTTTTGAAATCACGACCGGATTTTCCATGCCGGCCGCGCGCAGTCCCTCTAACAGCTTCTTTAATGCATCATAAGAGTTGATGGAAGCCGGATCAAATTCCGTACCAAGCGTTTCTTCGATCGCCGCCTTATTATAGATCAAACCTCTTCCCTCAATGCAGAACGGGAAACTGTAAACCTTACCGTTGACTTTCGTTGTCTGATCCTCACATTCTGCCAGCCACTGCTCCGATGACAAATCCATCGCATATTCCTCGGCAAGCGCTACGACGTCTGTCGTATCCAGCATCGCCATCGTAGGCGCCGTTCCTGAATTATAAGCGCTTGTTATTTTCGTATAAGGGGATTCCCCTGTCCCGCATGCAATGATATCCACCACGATGCCTGTATCTTCTTCAAACTGAACCGCCATTTCCTCAAGCGCCGTCTGAATTTCACCCTTACTGTTTAAAAAGGAAATCTCCACACCCGATAAATCCTCATTTACTGTCTCCGCAGACTCTGCCGCTTCCG
>CAZMIX010000054.1:0-16113 GCA_964566545.1 uncultured Lachnospiraceae bacterium
ATGATTCTTTATATTGGAAGCTGTACCTTTTGCACGTACCTGTTTGAAGAAATGTTTCGTATTGATCTTTTCATAAAGATGTTTGCACAGCTCTCTCCGCCGCTGCCGACACTGCTTGTGTGTATTCTCTATATTGTCTGCATGCTTGCTGCAGGAATCGCTATTTCTACCGTTTTGAAACGTCTGCCGGGGATGAAATGGCTGGGGCTTTAAATATGCATAAGGAATAAGCTAAACTTAAGTTGGAGAAAAAGAAATGAAAGTAGTAGTTGCAATCGATTCATTGAAAGGAAGTTTGTCCTCCATGGAAGCCGGAAATGCGATCAAGGCGGGGATATTAAAGGCAAGTCCGGATGCGGGGGTTGTTGTAAAGCCGCTTGCAGATGGAGGAGAAGGGACGACGGAGGCGTTTGTGGAAGGCTTTGGCGGGATCATGGTATCGATGATGGTGAAAGGACCATTTTTCCAGCCCGTGGAAGCGTCCTATGGAATGCTGGAACAGTCTGGTACTGCAATGATAGAGATGGCCGCAGCGGCTGGAATTGCTTTAGTGAAGAGAGAGGAATTGAATCCCTTGAAAGCGACGACTTACGGGGTTGGAGAGCTGATCGGCGATGCGATTAAAAAGGGCTGCCGCAAATTTATAATAGGCATTGGTGGAAGTGCTACCAATGACTGCGGAATGGGAATGCTTGCGGCTCTTGGTTATCGTTTTCTGGATAGAAACGGAAACGAAGTTTCGCAGGGAGCCGATTACTTAGATCAAATTGTCGGTATTGATGATTCGGGGGTTATCGGAGAATTAAAGGAATGTGTTTTTCAGATTGCATGCGATGTGAAAAACCCTTTATATGGAGTAAATGGGGCAACCTACATATTTGGTTTACAAAAGGGATTAAAGGAGTCGGATAAGCAAATCGTTGATCGGAAAGTACAAAAGTTTGCGCAGGTAGTGGCGGACTATATGGGCGTGGATTATAGTTTCATGGAAGGCGCGGGGGCAGCAGGAGGAATGGGGTTTGCTTTTGCAAGCTTCCTAAAAGGAACGCTTGAGCCGGGGATTTCATTGGTGATGAAAGCAATTCAACTGGAGGAATGTATCAGGGATGCAGACTACGTTGTGACCGGTGAAGGACAGCTGGACAGGCAGACAACGATGGGTAAAGCACCTGCGGGCGTTGCGGCCGTTGCTAAAAAATATAATATCCCGGTGATTGCCTTCGCCGGATCGCTGTCAGAAGATGCAGGATTTTGCAATCTGGCCGGAATTGACGCTTTCTTTTCTATATTGCCGGGAATCATGACTCTTGAAGAGGCGATGGAAAGGGAGACGGCGATTAGAAATATGGAAAGGACGGCCGAGCAGGTATTCAGGCTCATTCGTATTTAGCTGCATAAAAAGTATTTGAACATCAATAATATGATTTTATTTTTTTGAGAAGTGTCTTTTGCTGAATTTGTTGGTTTTTATGGATATATGGTTAAAGAGGCAAGCATCTGTTATACTGAGCCTCTGTAGATAAAACTGTAAAAACTCAAGGAAGTAGAACTTGTGTTTGCGGCAAGTTCATGCTATACTTTTTTTAATTCATGTATGATAGGTGGTGAAAAATGTTTCAATTTAGAGATCCGATTCATGGCTTCGTAGAAGTGAGTGAGGATGAGAAGAAAATTATCGATTCTCCTCCGTTTCAGAGATTGCGGAATATAAAGCAGTTGGCGACAACTTATTTAGTTTATCATGGAGCAGAGCACACCAGATTTGGACATTCGATTGGTGTTATGCATCTTGTGACAAGGGCATTCCTATCGGTTACAGACAAAAATAAAAATTTATTTTGTATAAATGATGAGGAGAATGGGATTGTTACAAAATGGTATTTGCAGATTCTCCGTTTAATCGCATTAACACATGATTTGGGTCATGCCCCGTTTTCCCATGCTTCCGAGGCTTTATTTGATTTGGAAATGGAGCACGAGGATTACACGAAGCTAATCATAATTGAAACCGAAATTGGGGAATATATTAATATCATTGGAGAGAAATTCCAATCTGAGTATGGAAGCAAGTATAAAATCACTCCGGAATTGATTTGGATGATATATGAAGGAAAGGATATCACCAATGAAGACTATATAATGCCGGATTTTGTTTTTCTTAAAAGTTTTATGGATGGAGAACTTGATTGCGATAAAATGGACTATTTGCTCAGAGATTCTAAATTTTGTGGTGTTAGTTACGGTAAATACGATTTGGAACGTTTTATTTCTACATTAACAGTGTATAAAGAAGGAAGCATACTGCAGCTGGCAGTGGAAAAGGGTGGAATACAGGCATTTGAGGAATTTGTTTTGGCAAGATATTTTATGTTTATTCAGGTATATTTTCATAAAACCAGACGATTTTTTGACAAATTACTCGTAGAATGTTTAAAAGCAGTGCTTCCAGAAAACAAATATCCGATTGATTTAAAAGAATATTTGAAGTGGGACGATGTAAGGGTATTGAGCGAGATGGCAAAAAAGAAGGAAAGTAATGATAGCATAAAAGCATATTTTGAGCGCCGGACATATACATGTATCTATGAAACACCGGCTCATGCGGGGAAAGCGGAGGGCGATAAATACGATATCATTTTGAAGTTTCTAATACCGCAAATCGGTGAGGGAAATATTATAACGGATGCCGTTGATAAGATGGCGCATAAGTTACAGCCGGTTTTGTTTTCTGCACAGGATGATAGTGGAAAGGGAGTATCTATTATAGATAAATATACTGCAAGATATAAAAGTATTATGGAGGAGTCCGTTTTGTTGCAAGGGCTGAATAAGCCGATTGATATAAAAAGAATTTACGTGCCTCATGAAAAGTCCGAAGAGGCGAAAGAAATTGTGGGCAGAATATTAAACTAGGAGGTGTCGGTATGGAGGGTAAGGGATCAGAAAAGGTAATACAAATAGTAAATGAAATAACAAGAGAAAGCACCGCGCCATGTAAAAAAACATTACAAAAAATGGTATATTTGATTGAGGAGAAAGGTCATGATCTGGGCTTTGATTATGGGATTCATTTTTATGGACCTTATAGCGCGGATTTAGATTATACGGTACAGAAGTTATGTATGGATGGAAAGCTTAAAATGGATCTTACTAAGTCAGGACATATTATTTCAATTGAAAATGATACCAGCGAAGAAATTGAAACATGCGATTCCGAAATTAAGGAAGTAATATCCGAATTTGTAAAAGATTCTCCGTCTGAATTGGAGCTGTTGGCAACGACACTTTATGTTGCAAGACTTGAAAAGGGCAGGGACAGGATTGTAGAATGTGTAATAAAGATAAAAGGCGATAAGTATTCTAAAGCTCAGATTACAAATGCGATCGACCGACTGCAAGGAAAAATGTATTTTCAGACAGCCTAAGAAGGTTTTGTCTGACAAACAGAAAGTCTATCCCTTTTGGGAGAGGCTTTTGTTTTTTTTCTCATCTGTCTTGTCACCTGTAAACAAAAGTGGTATACTGTCAAGCAGTGTATAAAATCTGCGTTAAAGAGGAGATAGAGATGTTGTTACAGGATGAAATACAGAAGTTAAAGAGTGAGAAGAAGGCGGTGATTCTGGCGCATTATTATGTGGCGGATGAGGTGAAGGAAATAGCGGATTATGTGGGTGATTCCTATTATTTGAGCAAGGCTGCGGTAGGAACGGAAGCAGAAAGAATCATTCTCTGCGGAGTTTCCTTTATGGCGGAAAGCGCGAAGCTCTTAAATCCTGATAAGCGTGTATTTATGCCGGATGCGTCGGCAGATTGTCCGATGGCCCATATGGCCAGGAAGAATCACGTGCTGCTCATGCGGGAAAAATATGAGGATCTGGCGGTTGTGTGCTATATCAATTCTACCGCGGAAATAAAAGCATGCTCGGATGTCTGTGTGACATCCGCAAATGCGGTGAAGATTGTGAAAAAGTTACCCAACCGGAATTTGTTTTTTATACCGGACGGGAATCTGGGTGC
Source organism: uncultured Lachnospiraceae bacterium (assembly GCA_964566545.1). Lineage (GTDB taxonomy): Bacteria > Bacillota > Clostridia > Lachnospirales > Lachnospiraceae > JAEYFP01. The sequence continues at coordinate 4,018 of CAZMIX010000054.1, forward strand.
GTATGTCGCAAAGCAGGTACCGGAAAAAAATATCATTTTAAATGAGGGCTTCTGCCCGATTCATGCGGCAATCACGCACGAAGAGGTGCTTGCCGCAAAGAAGGCGTATCCGCAGGCGGAGTTTGTTGCGCATCCGGAATGTACGCGGGAGGTGCTTGAGGAGGCGGATTATATCGGGAGCACGTCCGGTATGATTCAATATGTGACAGGGAGCGCTTCCAAAGAGTTTATTATTGGAACGGAGACCGGTGTTTTTTATGAAATAAAAGAGAAGAATCCGGACAAGCTGTTTTATCCTGTGAACGCAAGACAAATTTGCACAAATATGAAAAAAGTCACATTGGAAAAAGTGCTGGAAGTTTTGAAAAGTGAGAAAAATGAAATATTTGTGGAAGAGGAGCTAAGCCTGGCAGCGATGAGGCCGCTGGAGCGGATGCTTGAGCTGGGCGAATAGCCGGAAAAGAGGAGTTTTATGGAAACCGATTTTTTGATTGTCGGATGCGGCTGTTCCGGTTTGTACTGTGCCCTGCACCTCCCCGAAAATAAACGGATCACCATCGTTACAAAGTCGGATGCAAAAAGCAGCGACTCGTTTCTGGCCCAGGGCGGCATGTGTATGCTGCGGGATGAGGCGGATTATAACAACTATTTTGAGGATACGATGAAGGCCGGACATTATGAGAATGACAGAATGTCGGTCGAAATCATGATTCGTTCCTCAAAAGCGGTGGCGGAGGAGCTGATCGGCTATGGCGTCGAGTTTCAGAGGGATAAAGACGGCGGGTTGGCGTTTACAAGAGAGGGCGCGCATTCCGACAAACGGATTTTATTTCATAAGGATATTACCGGAAAAGAAATCACCGGGAAGTTGTTGGAGCGAGTGAGACGCCTGCCAAATGTCGAAATTCTGGAGCATACGAGGATGCTAGATTTGATCAGCCAAAATCAGGTATGCCGGGGTGCTGTTATTAAAAGACCGGATGGGTCGATCGAAGCGGTGCGGGCACAGAGGGTCGTCCTTGCAACAGGCGGTATCGGCGGTCTATACCGGCATTCCACGAATTTCAGGCATTTGACCGGCGATGGGCTGGCGGTTGCGATCAGGCACGGCGTTCAGGTAAAGGATCTCGATTATATACAGATCCATCCTACGACGCTGTATTCGGACAAGCCGGGAGAGCGGCGCTTTCTAATCTCGGAGTCCGTACGCGGCGAGGGCGCGAAGCTGTATGATAAAGATGGGAAGCGTTTTGTGGATGAGCTGTTGCCAAGGGATCTATTGACCGAAGCGATTCTAAAGCAGATGCAAAAGGACGGCACAGATTATGTATGGGAGGATTTGCGGACGATCCCGGAAAAGGAGCTTAAGGAGCACTTTCCCAATATTGTGGAGCATTGTGCCCAAAGAGGGTATGATGTGAGGAAGGAATGCATTCCGGTTGTGCCGGCACAGCATTATTTTATGGGAGGAATCAAGATTGACTACTCGGGTCGGACTTCGATGGAGGGACTGTATGCAGTTGGAGAGACGGCTTGCAACGGCGTTCACGGAAGAAACCGCTTAGCCAGCAATTCCCTGCTGGAAAGCCTTGTATTTGCAAAAAGAGCGGCACAGGATATTGCGGAATCGACGGCGGTAACGGTGGATTTAAAGCAGTATCAGAAGGAAGCGGTGCTCGATGCCGCTTATCAAAAACTTGTTTTACAAGAAATCAAAAAGGCGGAAGCCGGACACGGAGGAATTCATAGGATGTACGATCAGACAACATTAAAATTAAACGCGGATCCGCTGATTTTAGGCGCGCTGCGTGAGGATATCACGAGCGAAGATGTGACAACAAACAGTGTCATGCCGATCCATAAGCTGGGTGAGGCAAAGCTGCTTTGTAAGGAGGATGGTATCATCTGCGGGCTGCAGGTATTTGAGAGGGTGTTTACGCTGCTAGATGAGACGGTTGAAATTGAATTCATGGTTTCGGACGGCGATATGGTAACGAAGGGACAGCTGCTCGCAAAAATAAAAGGAGACATCCGAACAATATTAAGCGGAGAGCGGACCGCGCTGAATTATTTGCAGCGAATGAGCGGGATTGCGACGTATACGCATTCCGTCGCATCTTTGTTAGAGGGAAGCAAAACGAAGCTGCTGGATACGAGAAAGACGACGCCAAATAACCGTATTTTCGAAAAATACGCGGTTCGCGTCGGCGGGGGAAATAACCACCGATTTAACCTTTCGGACGGGGTGCTGCTAAAGGACAACCACATCGGCGCGGCGGGCGGCGTGAAAGAGGCGGTCACGATGGCAAAGGCATATGCGCCGTTTGTAAGAAAGATCGAGGTGGAGGTCGAAAATACAAATATGGCTGCGGAGGCTGTTAAGGCCGGCGCGGATATTATCATGCTCGATAATATGAACATAGAAGAAATGAAAGAGGCGGTGCGTATTATTGCAGGAAGGGCGGAAGTGGAAATATCGGGCAACGTGACAAGAGAAACGGTCGCACAGCTTATGGGTCTTGGTGTAGACTATATTTCAAGCGGGGCGCTCACGCATTCGGCTCCGATTCTGGATATTTCACTAAAAAATCTACATGCGGTGTAATGGGTTGACATAATACGGAATTAAGCCATATTACGATTTTGTTGCGTTACGATACTTTAGTATACAGGCCAATGTTCATGTGGGAAGGAGCGAGAAATGATGCGTGGGGAAGAGCGCAGGGAAAAGATCATAAGGATTTTGGAGAACAGCGGCGAGCCGGTTTCGGGCTTGGCACTTGCCGGACAGCTCGACGTGAGCCGACAGGTCATCGTGCAGGATATTGCGCTGCTCAGAGCGAGGGATATCGATATTTATTCGACGTGCCGCGGCTATGTCATCAACAGGCAGCGGGAGTGCAGCCGGATTTTGAAGCTGCATCATCTCGAGCAGGATGTGGAGCAGGAGCTGGAAGCGATCGTAGATCTCGGCGGCAGAGTGAAAGATGTCTTTGTATTCCATAAGGTATACGGTGTGATTAAGGCAGACATGAATATTCGCTCCCGCAGGGATGTATCTGAATATATGAAGGAAATCAGCAGCGGGAAATCGGGCCTTTTGATGAACGTGACCTCCGGGTACCATTATCATACGGTTGTGGCGGAAAGTGAGGCTGTGCTTGATCTGGTTCAGGGAAAAATGCAGGAGCTTGGTTTTCTTGCGAAGCTGAAGGAATATGAGCCGGTCGATTTTTGGAGTCGCTGACGATTCGATCTGATGGGCATGATTGCCGGTCGTGAATCAGTCCTCTATCATCATTCTCAGGAATTCGACCGCGTGCTCAGGATTTTTGGCGTTGACGGCAATTGTGAAAACAGGGCGCTTGTCCGGTTCCTCGGTGTAGGGAAAGGTTCCTTCTGTTCCCTGCATATTCAGGTATTCACAATGATCCATATAGACGCCAATCGTGTGCGTGACGCCTTCGGAGGAATAGTAATAATATTTGTAGCCTTTATCCGCGAGCGTTTGCTTTACGTCATCGGGAAGCAGTGCCGCAAGGTCGGCATAGGCATCGGCCGCCGCATAGGTCTGAATGACATCCACAGGACCGAGGACGCTGTCCAGTCCGCCGCTCGCATACAGTGCCATGATCTTCTGCTGGTTGCCAAGTGTAAGCTGGTCATATCCATCGTCAAGCATCTGCATGGAAAAGTCGATATACAGGTTGTTTTCTTCGAGATCAATCTCTTCTCTGGCGATATAATCGGCCTCGATCGTAGAGGTGTCTTCATAGATGAAGTTGGAATTGATGAAAAGCGCATACAGATAGACGGGTTTATTGTTATTCACCCAGTCGCGGATAAAGACGGAGAGAAAAAGGATGCCGGCGATGGTGCCGATCATCGGTATTTTATAATATTCCCACAGATAGGCGGCCTTTTCTTTCAAGGACATGTCTTTCATTTTTCTGGTTTCCTGCTTGATCTCATCCGTAATTGCCATGCTGTGCCTCTTTTCATAATCTCATTTAGGCTCATGTTACAAAAAATTAAGAGCCTTGTCAATTGAACTACGGTGAAATATTTGTGAAGATTTTATTAAATTAGGGTTGAAAGTGTTGAGAAGGTTTTCCTTTTTTGTTATACTGTTTAGCAGGCGAATGGGTGCTTATGTGCCTTTCACAAAAAGAGACTGTGAGGAAAATCAGATGAATGAAGCCTATGTGGAATGTATGGTCGCGCGGAAGCAGAGTCCGTTTGCGGCGGGGATCAAGATTTTAGTATATGCGCTGGCCGGCGCTTTTTGTGTGCTGGGATTAATGGGACAAACCGTGATGTATATACCGGGATTGGCCTTTATTGCGGTTGGCTATTTTTTATTGCCGGGTATGGATCTGGAATTTGAATACCTTTATCTGGATAAAGAGCTTACAATTGATAAGGTGCTCGCAAAGCAGAAGCGTAAAAGGGTGTTGTCACTTGATTTAAATAAGATGCAGTTCGTCGCGCCGATCAATTCTCATGAGCTGGATTCCTATAAGAGCAGAAAAGTTCCGATGCGTGACTGCAGTTCTAAAAAAGCGGATGCGAAGCCTTATGTGATTGTTTATCATGATAATAATAAGGAAGAGATGATTTGCTTTGAACCGAATGCGGAAATGCTCCGGGCGATTAAGACGGTGTTCCCGCGCAAGGTAATTGAATATTAGGAAAGAAGGATTTCCTTATTCGATCATTGACAGGATTTAAACAGTTTGATAAACTGGATAGAAGTTTCGACATTGTTCGAATGAAAAGGTTTCTAATCGAAGGAGGAGAAAGATGGGACAGATAGTTTCGGAAGGCATTACATTTGATGATGTGCTCTTGATACCGGGCTATTCAAACGTAGTAGGAAATCAGGTTGATATCACAACGGAACTGACGAAGAGAATCCGGTTGAATATTCCGATGATGAGTGCGGGTATGGATACGGTCACGGAGCATCGTATGGCAATCGCGATGGCGAGACAGGGTGGTATCGGTATTATTCATAAGAACATGTCCATTGAGGAGCAGGCGGACGAGGTGGACAAGGTAAAGCGCTCCGAAAACGGTGTAATTACGGATCCGTTTTCGCTTTCTCCGGAGCATACGTTAAAAGACGCGGACGATCTGATGGGCAAGTTCCGGATATCCGGTGTACCGGTCACAGAAGGCAAAAAGCTTGTCGGCATCATCACAAATCGAGACCTGAAATTCGAAACTGATTTCTCAAGGAAAATAAAAGAGTGCATGACCTCGGAAGGATTGATTACGGCGGAAGAGGGCATTACGCTGGAGGAAGCGAAGAAGATTCTTGCAAAGGCGAGGAAAGAAAAGCTTCCGATTGTTGATAAGGATTTTAACCTAAAAGGTTTAATTACGATTAAGGATATTGAAAAGCAGATCAAATATCCGCTGTCCGCAAAGGACGAGCAGGGCAGGCTGCTCTGCGGCGCAGGCGTCGGCATTACGGCTAACGTGCTCGAGCGTGTGGGCGCGCTTGTGAAAGCAAAGGTGGATGTGGTCGTGCTTGACTCGGCACACGGACACTCGGAAAATGTGCTCCGCTGTGCTCGCATGATCAAGGAAGCCTACCCGGATCTGCAGCTTGTCGGCGGCAATGTGGCGACAGGAGAAGGCACGAGAGCATTGATCGAAGCCGGTGTGGATGCGGTAAAGGTTGGCATTGGACCGGGATCCATTTGTACGACACGTATCGTTGCAGGGATCGGTGTTCCTCAGGTGAGCGCAATCATGGATTGTTATGCGGCCGCGAAGGAGTATGGGGTTCCGATCATCGCGGATGGCGGCATCAAGTATTCCGGCGATATGACGAAGGCTCTGGCGGCAGGTGCAAATGTCTGCATGATGGGCAGTATTTTTGCGGGCTGCGATGAGAGTCCGGGTACATTTGAATTATATCAAGGCAGAAAATATAAAGTTTACCGCGGTATGGGTTCGATCTCTGCGATGGAAAACGGCAGTAAGGATCGCTATTTTCAGGCGGATGCGAAGAAGCTCGTGCCGGAAGGCGTGGAAGGCCGTGTTGCATATAAGGGAATGGTTGAGGATACCGTATTTCAATTGATTGGCGGCATTCGTTCCGGTATGGGATACTGTGGCACGCTTACGATTGAAGAGTTAAAGCAGAACGGCAGATTTGTCAAGATTTCGGCGGCGGCATTAAAAGAGAGTCATCCGCATGACATTCACATTACGAAAGAGGCTCCGAATTACAGCGTAGATGAGTAGAGATGACGGCATTTCCGCCTATGGTGCAGCAGAAAGGATTATTTGATGGGTAGTTATATAGCTAGAGAATGGAAGCGGGCGCTGAAGAGACGATACACATATGCTTACGTTCTTGGAATATTTGCGTTATGTCTGCTGGCCAATATTGCAGTTATGGCGTTTCGTACGATTTACGGTACAAATGAAGGAACCTATGCATACAATTTGATTGAATATGCGACCTGGTGCTTTGTTCTCCCTTATTATAGCTGTATTTTTATTGCGGATATGGGCTTTGGCAAGGGATACCCCAACCCATTTATTAAGGATAATTTGACAAAAAATCTAAATAGAACACAAATTTATTTTTCAAAGCTGATTGCAGAGATTATGCTGGCGGCGGTTTTTCTTGTTATCGCATTTGTGCTTTTGATCAGCATTACGACAGTGTTTCAGTTTAAGGACGGGACAATCAGCGCTTATATGATTCAAGATTTTGCGGAAAAAATGGTATATGCGACGCCTCTTTGGATTGCCGGCATTTCATTTGGCAATATGTTTTTGTTTTTGTTTGAGGATAAAAAGAAGGCATACATCGGTTATTTTACATTGACGTTTGTCTTGGAGCGCATTATCATGCAGCTTGCGGCGGAGCCGTTAGAGCTGGAGGCGTTTAAATGGATTAGAACCTATCTGGTCACGCAGAATTTCAGCCTTCTGCCATATCCGGCCGATCCGGCACGGAGTATTCCGCTGACAATCGCTCTTGGCTTTATTTATGCGGCGATTGCCTGTATCATCGGCATTATCTGTTATAAAAAGAAAAAAGTAGATTATTTATAAGTAAAAAGCGGTTAGAGCCCTTATATCAGGATTTGACCGCTTATTTACGGAACTGGAGAGGAAGCACGGAGCCATGCCAACAGAAGTTATGGTTGAAAAAAATGTCAAATTCGATTATACTAACATTATCGTATTAAAGTGTGAAAGGATGTTGCTATGACTTATGTGGGAGACCAGAACCGTCCTTCTTTTTTAACGCAAACGACGATGGATGTAAAAGAATTGCAGCGAATTCAGGATGTCTATGCACAGCTTACCAATTTATTTATTTTCTGTGTGAATCAGGATGGCGAGAGGATTACAGAGATGTCCGGTAATCCACATGAAATTGAAAGGGTTCTCGGACTTGTGACAGAACGGCAGATCGTTTCGATTCTTTTGCGTGTAATGGAAGGTTCTGTGGAAGAACAGGTTGTAGAAGATACCGGATATTCTAATGTGAAGATCGCAGCGATTGCGGTCAGATCCAACGGGAAACTGGCTTTTGGCTGGTTTATTTGTGGTGTTCTGGAGGATGAGGACGACGAAAATGCCGTTCGTAATGTCAGATCGACGACCTCCTACATAAAGTTTACCAAATCAGTAGATTTATTGCGTGAGATATCCAAAAAAGTGCATTCCAATGCCTATTTGGTGGAGGATGCCGTTGCTGAGTCAAAACGCATCAAAAGCTCCGAACAGGAGATGGTTCACACCTTAAAAAAGAGTGAAGCTATGACGGAGATTGTGCAGCTTCTTGACAGCGATGAAGGCTTTGAGGAGATATCAAATAAGGTTTTGTGCCATGCGGGTCGCTATATAAAAATTTCTCATGGATATATCCTGCGTCCGAATGTAAACGGCAAGGATGTGGATATTTTGGGTGCGTTTATCGACGAAGGAAAGACTCCGCTTGAGGCTGTCGTAAGGGGGCTGCCGCTCGATGATTTATATGCGATCGGGGACAAGCCTTTGGTCATTTCGTTTAAGACCAAGATTGAGGAAAAGAGACGGGAATGGCTGGATTCGATCGGAGTTTCCGCACTCGTGGCGCTGCCGGTTTTTATCAATCATTCCGTGGCGATGTACCTGTTTTTCGCGGATAATACGCCGAACAGGGTCTGGGAGATGGAGGAGATCAAGTTTTTTGGCGATGCCGCCCGCGTCCTGCAAAGCATTTTGACGAAGCGTATCCAGAAAAATTCGCTTGCAAGCTCCTATAAATCACTGGAAGCGATTCTTGATAATGTCGGAAGTGCGATTTATGTGAAGGATATGGAGACGAACGAGGTGCTGTTCGCAAACCGTATATTTAAAAATACATTTGAGTATGAAATGCGGGACGGCACGATTGAGCGTCTTTTTGAAAGTAAGCAGAAGTACAATACGAACGCCTCTTATCTGGAAATTTATTATAAAGAAAAGAGCCGCTGGTATGATTTACATACGACCTATATCCGCTGGGTGGACGGCCGGCGCGTATCGCTTTGTTCTATTTTTGATGTGACAGATAAAAAGCTGTATCAGCAAAAGATCGAGCAGCAGGCCAATAATGATTTCCTGACCGGACTTTACAACCGCATGTGCTGCGAACGAGATCTCGTCAAATATATCGATGAGGCAAAGCAGCATAACGGAAGGGGCGCCGTGCTCTATCTGGATTTGGATGACTTTAAGCATATCAACGACGGCTTGGGACATCAGTACGGTGATGTACTGCTCAAGGCAATTTCCCACAGCCTGCAGAGGATAGAAGGCGTAGAGAATACGTGTTATCGTATGGGCGGTGACGAGTTTATCATTATCGTGCCGGATTCGAGCTTTATGCAATTTCAAAAAATTATTGAGGAAATTAGAATCGTATTCAATAAGCCATGGTTTTTAAAGGGTGCGGATTATTATTGCACGACGAGCATGGGCATCGTGACGTTTCCAGATGAAGGCGAAACGGTGCAGGATTTGATCAAAAAGGCTGACATCGCGATGTATGAGGCGAAAAAAAGCGGCAAGAACCGGATGGCCTATTATGCCGAAAATGCTGATTCCGCTTCAAACAGACGTCTTGACATGGAAAAGAGCTTGCGTGATGCGACGGCGGAGGGTTACCGGGAGTTTGAGGTTTATTATCAGCCGATTGTGGATATCAGAAAGACCGGTTCGCCGTGTACGGGCGCGGAAGCTCTGATTCGCTGGAATTCCAGCCAGCTTGGCTTTGTTTCTCCCGCAGATTTTATTCCGCTTGCCGAGTATTTGGGGTTGATTAACCCGATCGGCAATTATGTGCTCAGAGAAGCATGTATTGCATGTAAAAGGTGGAACGAATCGGGACATCCTTATTATAAAGTAAATGTAAACTTATCGGTCGTACAGCTTTTGCAGAATGACATCGTGCAGATTGTTGAGACGATCATCAATGAGACCGGCATTAATCCGCGCAACCTGACGCTGGAGGTTACGGAGAGCCTTGCGATCAACGACATGGAGCGTATGAAGCAGATCCTTGGAAATATCAAGCGCCTCGGCGTGCGGATTGCGTTGGATGATTTTGGGACAGGCTATTCGTCCTTAAGTCATATCCGTGAAATCCCGCTGGATGTCATCAAGGTAGATCAGAGCTTCGTAACCGAGCTTGCCGTGGATCAATATGCGCAGGCCTTCGTAAAGATGGTAGGGGAGCTGGCGACGGCGCTTGGTGTCAAAATCTGCGTCGAGGGTGTCGAGACGGCGGAGCAGTTCAAGATGCTTGAAAACATTAATGTTCGTCTGGTACAGGGCTATTATTTTGATAGGCCGATGCCCCGCGAGCAATTTGAGGAAAAGTACGTGAACAAATAAGGAGGAGAGCAGGATGAGAGCATTAATCAGTGTTTCAGACAAGACAGGGATTGTGGAGCTTGCAAAGGAGCTGGCAAGCCTTGGCGTGGAGATTATTTCCACGGGAGGAACGTATAAAAAGCTGAAGGAGGAAGGGATTGCGGCGATCGAAATTTCAGAGCTGACCGGATTTCCGGAGTGCCTTGACGGGCGCGTCAAGACTTTGCATCCGAAGGTGCATGCAGGCATTCTTGCGATGCGTTCGAATAGATCCCATATGGAGCAGCTTAAGCAGCTTGGTGTGGAGACGATTGACCTTGTGATTGTTAACCTCTATCCGTTTAAGGCGACCATTATGAAGGAGGGAGTGACGCGTGCCGAGGCCGTGGAAAACATCGATATTGGTGGGCCGACGATGCTTCGCAGTGCGGCGAAGAATTATCAGGATGTAGCAGTTGTAACGGATCCTGCCGATTATGAAAAGGTGCTTGCGGAGCTTAAGGAATGCGGCAGTGTTTCAGTCAATACGAAGTTTTATCTGATGCAGAAGGTGTTTATGCACACGAGCAATTATGATACGATGATTTGCGATTACCTCAAAAAGGAACGTGGAGATCATAGCTTTCCGGATACGCTGACGATGACATTTGAAAAGGTGCAGGACATGCGTTACGGAGAAAATCCGCATCAGGCGGCGGCATTTTACTGTCAGGTCGGGAGTCAGATCGGCTCACTTGTGGAGGCCGTTCAGCATAACGGTAAGGAGCTTTCGTTTAACAATATCAATGATACGAACGGCGCGCTGGAGCTTTTAAAGGAGTTTAGTGAGCCGGCAGTTGTTGCATGCAAGCATGGAAATCCGTGCGGCGTCGGTTCTGTTTCGATAGGAAACGGATCCGGAGACAGCGCTTTGACAGAAGAGGAAGCGATTTATCGGGCATGGAAAAAAGCCTATGATGCTGATAAAACGTCCATCTACGGAGGAATCGTTGTTGTAAATCGCGAAGTGACGCTGCAGATGGCAGAAGAGATACATGAAGTATTTCTGGAGGTAATTGTGGCTCCTTCCTACGAAAAAGAGGCGCTGGAGCTGCTTTGCACAAAGAAAAATATCCGGGTTTTGGAATTGAAGGATATTACCGTACCACAGGATAAGAATGCGCTCGATATGAAGAAGGTAAACGGAGGTCTGATTGTGCAGACGATCGATTCCAAGCTTTATAATAAGGAAGAGTGGCAGGTCGTAACGAAAACACAGCCGACGGCGGAACAGATCGCGGATATGGAATTTGGCATGAAGGTCGTGAAGTTCGTAAAGTCCAACGGTATCGCGGTTGTAAAAAATAAGCAGAGTGTCGGGATCGGACCCGGACAGGTAAACCGCATATGGGCGGCAAAGCAGTGCATGGAGCATGCTGAGGAGCTAATCGGTGGTGAGGTATTAAAGGGAGCCGCGCTGGCGTCTGATGCGTATTTTCCGTTTCCGGATACGGTCGAGGCGGCATATCAGGCAGGCATTACAGCGATCATCCAGCCGGGCGGTTCAATCAGGGATCAGATGTCAATTGACAAATGTGATGAATACGGCATTACCATGGTGTTTACAGGAATGCGTCATTTTAAGCATTAGTACGTTTGAAAGAAAGTGGAAGATATTTCTTGCGAAACGGCATCATGTATGTTATATTATGCTTGACTGATGAAGTCAAGCATAATGTGGGAGGAACATGAATGAATGCAAAGTTTTTTGATATGAAGAAGGAAAAGCAGGATGCGACCATTAACGCGTCTTTGAAGGTGTTTGCGGAGAACGGGTATAAAAAGGCAAGTACGGACGTTATCGTAAAGCTTGCCGGGATTTCAAAAGGACTGCTGTTCCATTATTTTATCAGTAAACAGGGGTTGTATGGATTTATTTACGACTACAGTGTAAAATACATGACGCTAGAACTGACCCAATCGGTCAAAAAGGATGAAAAAGACTTTTTTGAAGTACTGAAGCAGATTGAACAAGCGAAAACAAGAGTAATGAAAAATTACCCTTATATGCAGCAGTTTTTAAGCAATGTAAAATTCGAGACGAATCCGGAGGCATTGACCGCCTTGGGCGATGTGGGGGATGCGATGCCGTCGGCCTATAACGCGATATATAAGCAGGCGGATATGACGCGCTTTCATGATTTTATCGATGTGAGCCGTGTGATTCAGATGATTACATGGATG
>CAZMIX010000055.1:0-16077 GCA_964566545.1 uncultured Lachnospiraceae bacterium
TTTTGCAAAGGGCTTTCTTGCCATGGAAATGAACGCCACCCGCCCGGTTTATAATATGGAGGGGCGCGTCCGGCTCCGTCAGGCGAGGCACCCGCTGCTTGATAAGAGCAAGGTCGTGCCGATCGATATGCTGTTGGGGGATGTCTTTGATTTGCTGATCATCACAGGCCCGAATACCGGCGGAAAGACCGTCGCCTTAAAAACGCTCGGTCTGCTTTCTCTGATGGGACAGTCCGGCCTGCACGTTTTGACACTTGACCGTTCCGAGCTGCCTGTTTTTTCTGAGGTGTTTGCCGATATCGGCGACGAACAGAGCATTGAGCAGAGCCTTTCCACTTTTTCCTCCCATATGAAGAACATTGTGGAAATCCTGAACAAAGCGGACGAAGCATCGCTCTGCCTGTTTGACGAGCTTGGCGCCGGCACGGATCCGACGGAAGGCGCGGCGCTCGCGATTGCCGTTCTGTCCGATCTGCACGCGAGAGGCATCCGCACGGTTCCTACCACCCATTACAGTGAATTAAAGGTCTTTGCGCTCAAGGAGCCGCATGTGGAAAACGCGTGCTGCGAATTCGACGTGGAAACGCTGCGTCCCACCTACCGCCTGCTGATCGGCGTGCCCGGAAAGAGCAACGCCTTTGCCATTTCAAGTAAGCTGGGACTTCCCGGTTACGTCATCGAAAGCGCGAAAGCACAGATCGGCAAAAAGGATGAGAGCTTCGAGGACGTGCTTTCTGAGCTGGAAACAAACCGCGTCACGATCGAACGGGAAAAGCAGGAAATCGCCCGCTACAAGCAGGAAATTGAGGCTTTGAAGCAGGACTTTGAAAAAAAACAGGAAAAGCTGAACGTCTCCAGGGATAAAATTCTTAGGGAAGCAAATGAAAAAGCGCGCGATATCCTTCAGGAAGCAAAAAACAGCGCGGATGAAGCGATCAAAAACTTCCAGAAATATGGCGGCGCAGGCGGCAACATTCAGGAAATGGAAAAAGAACGCGAGAAGCTTCGCAAAAAGCTGGAGAAGACGCAGAATAACCGATCTGGGCAAAAGGCGCCCGCACCGCGAAAGCAGTACAAGCCGTCGGACTTTAAGCTCGGCGAAAGCGTGAAAATATTGTCGATGGGCTTATCCGGCACGATCAGCTCCCTGCCCGACGCAAAGGGCAACCTGTTCGTGCAGTGCGGCATCATGCGGATGCAGGCATCCATGCATGACATCGAGTTCATCATCTCCCCGGATGTGACCGGACCCGGACTTTCCGGAAAGGGCAAAGGCACCGGCAGAATGAACCTGTCAAAATCGAGCACGATTTCCACAGAAATCAATCTGCTCGGCCTGACGGTTGACGAAGCTCTCGCAAAGCTGGACAAGTACCTCGACGATGCGTACCTGTCCCATTTATCCAGCGTCCGTGTCGTTCACGGAAAGGGAACGGGCGCGCTGCGCTCCGCGATCCATACACACCTAAAGAAAATCCGATATATAAAATCCTACAGGCTTGCGGAGTACGGAGAAGGAGATGCCGGCGTTACGATCGTAGAATTCAAATAACAGGAGGGTTTTTCATGGCAAACAAGCAACGGATACTCATCGTCGACGACGATGCGAACATCGCCGAATTAATTTCTTTGTACCTAACAAAAGAGTGTTTTGATACGAATATTGTGCATGACGGGGAAGAAGCCCTGACTGCCTTCGAGACCTTTCAGCCGAATTTGATTTTACTGGATCTGATGCTTCCGGGCATAGACGGTTATCAGGTCTGCCGTGAGATCCGCGCCAAATCCACGACGCCGATTATTATGCTTTCCGCAAAGGGCGAAATTTTTGACAAGGTGCTCGGTCTCGAGCTTGGCGCCGATGACTATATGGAAAAGCCATTTGATTCCAAGGAACTTGTCGCGCGCGTAAAGGCGGTTTTGCGCCGCAGCGTTCCGGCAAAGCCGGCAGCGGTCGTCAGCGACGCCAAATGCGTGGAATATCCCGATCTGGTCATCAACCAGACAAACTATTCCGTTTTGTACTACGGCGAAGCGGTCGAAATGCCTCCAAAGGAGCTGGAATTGCTTTATTTTCTGGCTTCCTCACCGAATCAGGTGTTCACAAGAGAACAGCTTCTTGACCATATCTGGGGCTATGAGTATATCGGCGATACGAGGACTGTAGACGTACATATCAAGCGTCTCCGTGAAAAAATCAAGGATCATGACGCATGGCGTCTGTCTACCGTATGGGGAATCGGCTATAAATTTGAGGTGAAATAAGCATGAAATCCAAGCAGACACTCTATCTGAAGTTTATAATTGCTTATATTGTATTCGGCTTTTTAAGCTTTGTTACGATTGCAACGCTGACTTCCGATATGACGCTGGAATTTCTTATAAAGGACAAGGCGGCCGCCTTGTACAAGGAAGCTACCTTAATTTCCAACCGCTACGCCAGTAGCTTCTACAACGACGCGCTTTCTATCGATGACGTAAAGGACCAGTTGGAGGCGATCGACACGTTTACGTCCGCTTCCATCTGGATCATCAATAAAAACGGGGATTTTATCTACAGCTCCAGAGAGCAGATAAACAACGCGCGTCCCATCACGATCAAGCATTTCAACCCGACCGACACGGGCAACAGCTATTACATGCTCGGCAATTTTTACGGGCAGTTCAAGGACACAATGCTCAGCGTATTTTCGCCGATCACTTCCAATTTCAAGGTGCAGGGCTATGTCGTCATTCACGCGCCGATGAACTCGATAGAAAATTCACGCGACCGGCTGCTGAATATTTCCTACATCACGCTCGGTATCATGTTCGTACTTTCCACGACGATTTTGATCGTCTTTACAGACATGGTTTATATTCCGTTAAAAAAAATAACGCGCGCCACGGAGGAGTATGCAGGCGGCAATTTGAAATATACATTTGAAATCAATAAGGATGACGAAATCGGTTACCTCGCTGCCTCTTTGAATTACATGGCGAGCGAGCTGAGCCAGTCCGAAGAAAACCAGAAGAAGTTTATCGCAAATGTTTCCCACGACTTCCGTTCTCCGCTGACCTCCATCAAAGGATATCTCGAAGCGATGGTAGATGGTACGATCTCGCCGGAAATGCATGAGAAATATTTGAAAATCGTATTAAATGAAACGGATCGTCTCGCAAAGCTCACAAACAGCCTTTTGGCACTGAACAATCTGAATACAAAAGGGATGCTGTTAGACATCACGGATTTTGATATCAACAAAGTCATCAAAAATACGGCGGCGACCTTCGAAGGTACGTGTAAGACAAAGAAAATCCGCTTCAAGCTCGTGCTGACCGGAAATACGATGTTCGTAACAGCCGACATGGGCAAAATCCAGCAAGTGCTTTATAACCTGATCGACAATGCGATCAAATTCAGTGAAAATAACTCTACGATCAAAATGGAAACGACAGAGAAGAATGAAACTGTATTTATTTCTGTCAAGGACGCCGGTATCGGCATCCCGAAAGAAAGCCTGAAGCTGATCTTCGATCGGTTCTATAAAACGGATCTGTCGCGCGGCAAAGATAAAAAAGGGACTGGACTTGGCCTTGCCATCACAAAGGAAATTATCAACGCCCACCATGAAAACATCAATGTTATCAGCACGGTAGGCGTCGGTACGGAATTCATTTTTACTTTACCAAAATCAAAAACGATGGAGGATTAGCTAAAAGCCGCTGATCCTCTTTTTTCTGTAAACGATGACCGCATACAGCAAATAGCCGATAATACAGCTTAACAAATTCAGAAGCAGATCGTCGATATCACAAAAGCCCAGGCAGGTCAGATATTGAAATAGCTCGATTGCGACCACAAAAAGAAAGCAGGTGCCAAGCACCTTGAAAAAGTTCTGTTTTTCCGGATATACGATCGGAAACAGGAACCCAAACGGAATGAATACAACGAAGTTTCCAACGATATTTGTATACGCATACGAGCGTGAGAAATGCCGCATATAATTGGAAATCGTTTGAAACGGGACTAAATTGATGTTCCGTTCTCCCGCTTCCTTCGCGGAGGAAATAATATCCCACCGCCTCATAATCTCATCCAGGTTATTTCCGGTAAACTTCACCGCCACAACGCTGAACACAAAAAACAAATACAGATAGAACACCGTTTTTAACAGCTTCTTCCTGTCAATCCTGATCATTCCGTGCACACTGCGATTCATTACTCCCTCTCTAACTTCCAATGCAGCCTATGCAGCTCCCCTTTAAGCTGCATAGACGCAAAATTCTGCTGCCGTAACGCTTCATAAAGCACGATCGCCACCGAATTGGATAAATTCAGCGAACGTATTTCTTCCAGCATCGGAATTCGAATACACGACTCCTCGTAATCCAGAAGGATTTCCTCCGGAATCCCCGCGCTTTCCTTCCCAAACAGGAGATAGGCATCCTCCTCAAAGGAAACATCCGTATAATTTCTTTTTGCTTTCGTCGTCGCCATATAGATTTTGGGATGGCCATTCTTTTCAAGGAATTCCTCAAAATTCACATATCTCGTTACGTCCAGTTGCTCCCAATAATCCATTCCCGCACGCTGAATCGACTTTTCATTTAAGCGAAAGCCGAGCGGCTCGATCAGGTGCAGCCTTGCGCCTGTCGCCACACAGGTCCTTCCGATATTTCCTGTATTCGAAGGAATTTCCGGCTCTAACAGCACAATATTCATTTCTTTTCTTTCCTCAGCTTTTCGATAAACCTTGCGATCCGCTCCATCGCGATCTTCAAATTCTCCAAAGAATACGCATAGGAAATACGCAGAAAGCCTTCGCCGCTTTCGCCGAACGCACTGCCGGGCACAACTGCCAGGTTTTCTTCATCGAGCAGCGCGAACGCAAACTCCTCTGCGGTCATTCCAAATTCCTTAATAGACGGAAACACATAGAAAGCGCCGAACGGTTCGAAGCACGGAAGCCCCATTTCCCGGAAGGAGTGCATCAGATAATTTCTCCGCTGATTGTAGGATTCCCGCATATTGGCCACATCCGCATCGCCGTTTTTCAGCGCGTCCACCGCCGCATACTGGCTCGTAGTCGGCGCACACATGATCGCAAATTGATGAATCTTCGTCATCTGCGCGATAATCTCCTTCGGCCCGCAGGCATATCCAAGACGCCAGCCTGTCATGGCATAGGCTTTGGAAAAGCCGTTGATCAAAATCGTACGCTCCCGCATCCCCGGCAGCGAAGCGATCGATACATGGTCGCCGCCGTAGGTCAGCTCGGAATAAATCTCGTCGGACATGACAATAATATCCTTCTCCACACAGATTTCCGCTATTTTTTCAAGCTCCTGCCTTCCCATGACCGCACCCGTCGGGTTGTTCGGATAAGGCATGATCAATATTTTCGTCTTAGGCGTGATCGCTGCCAGCAACTCTTTAGGCGTCAGACGAAATTCGTTTTCATTTTTCAGTTCAATGATGACCGGCTTTGCACCCGCCAGAATCGCACATGGTTCATACGAAACGTAGCTCGGCTGCGGGATCAATACCTCGTCCCCCGGATTGATCATCGCGCGCAGGCCGATGTCGATCGCCTCGCTTCCGCCGACTGTTACGATCACCTCCTCCTTCGGATCGTATTCCAGACCGTTTCTTCTTTTTAAATAATTGCAGATTTCGATCCTCAGCTCCAGCAGACCGGAATTGGATGTATAAAAGGTTCTCCCTTTTTCTAATGAATAAATACCTTCGTCACGGATATGCCACGGCGTATCGAAATCAGGCTCGCCGACACCTAAAGAAATCGTATCCTTTCTTTCGTTGGCAATATCAAAAAATTTACGGATCCCCGATGGCTTGATCGTGACGACGACTTCTGATAACGGGTTTCTCATGGCGTCACTATCATCCTTTCATCCTCATATTTTTCATGAAGGATCGTTCCGTGATCCTTGTATTTCTTTAAAATAAAATGAGTGGACGTACTGATTACGGATTCCAGCGTGGACAGCTTCTCCGAAACGAAGCGCGCCACCTCCTGAAGCGTCTTGCCCTCGAGCGTCACAAGCAGGTCATATCCGCCTGAAATCAAATAAGTAGCCTCCACCTCCGGGTATTTATAAATACGCTCGGCGATCGAATCAAAGCCGTGACCTCTCTGCGGTGTCACGCGCACCTCAATCAACGCGTTGATGCGCTCCGTCGTGACCTTATCCCAGTCGATCAGCGTATGATAGCCGCAGATAATGCCTTCCTTCTCCATCTTCTCAAGCTCATTTGCCACATCGACCTCTGTCAGGCCAAGCAGGATTGCAAGCTCCTTTAACTCCACTCTACTATTTTTCTCAATAAATGATAATATTTCTTTTCTCATTTTTAAAATCTCCTCACTCTCTGATTTTTCACTCATATATCTTATACAGCTCATCTGATTTTGGAGGCTCTAAAAAGCGCTTTTCCTCATCATTCAACAGCACCCTGTCGTTACCCGCCGTCACCTTTCCGACAACGGCTGCCGCAATGCCGGCCTTATGAATCTCCCGTACCAAATCATATCCGTTAGATGCCGTCATCAGCATGGAACCACTCGAAATCAAGGCATAGGGATTCAACCCAAAAAATTCGCATATTTCAACGGTTTCCTGCCTGATCGGTATTTTCTTTAAGTCAATTTCCAGTCCGACGCCCGAGGCTTCTGCAATCTCCCAGAGAGCGCCGTAAATGCCGCCCTCTGTCACGTCATGCATAGTGCTGACGCCAGACTTAACCGCGGCGGCGGCCTCAGGAACGACCGACAAATAGCGAGAGAAACTCTTCGCTTCTTCAATAAAAGAGGGTGCAAATTTAGAAAGAAGCAGCTCCTCCTTTTCCTTCGCAATAATAGAAGTTCCTTCCAATCCAATCCATTTTGTCACGACAACATCCTCTCCCGGCTTCGCCCCGGACGTCGTGATGAATCGATCCTTCTTCACTTTTCCCACACCTGTCACTGTGATAATAGGCTGATTGACTGCCTTTGTGATTTCCGTATGCCCACCGATCGTCTGAATATGAAGCTTTGCGCAGGTTTCCTCCACCTGCTTCATCATATCCTTTAACTCCGCCTCCTCCGTATTTTCAGGAAGCAGCACGCTGAGCATAACGCCGATGACCTCCGCGCCGGAGGATGCGATATCATTAGCTGTGACGTGAACAGACAGCGCGCCGATATCATGAGAGGTTCCCGTAATCGGATCCGTAGAGATAACAAAAACCTCATCATTAGCAAGCGCGATGACTGCACAATCTTCACCTACGCCTGCTCCGACAAGGATTTCTTCTCTTTTTGTCTTTATTTGTTTAATTATTGATCTTTTTAAAACACTCTCAGGTACTTTTCCAATCTTCATGTTCAATCATATCCTTATTTTTCTAGTCTTTATTCTAACATGAACTGGTTTTATGCGCAATCATAACGAACTCTTTCGTTTTATTATTGCGCGGTACCCGCTACCGCGGCTGCTGCCGCCGCATTTAACTGTGCAATCACGCTCTTGCAATAATCGATGCTGTTTGTTGAGATCGCTGCCTGGATTGCAGCTACAATGCTCGGATCCGCCGCTGCCGTTCCGACCGTAGCCGTCCGCGGAGAAACTGCATAGGTGCTCTTATTCATTCTCGTGCGTTCCTTCTCCACGCCGTCTACTTTAACGACCTTCCACAGCTCGCCGACATAGCCGGTATGTGCCGACTGCACGCTGATATAGCCGACCGGCTGGCCTGCATCTGCAATAACTCTTTCTTCCATAGGCTCTGTCCTGCTGATTTCCATGCTTTCAAACTCTACGGTACGATTGGACTCTCTTGTCTCTACGCCGTAAATGTTGAAGGTAATCTTTTTGTCATCTGTCGTATAGCTTTCGATATAAATCGGATATTCCGAATTGTTCGTAAATTTAAAATCCTTTGAAGTGCCGGAAATTGCCGCATCAGAAGATAATTGTACATAAGTCACGATCATCGAATGATTATATCGCTCGTCGATCTGCAGCTCCGCACGAATAACCGCATTATAAAGCGTCGAAGTAACCTGGCAGATACCGCCGCCAAGGCTTTCAACTACCATGCCGTTCAAGTAGGAGCCTGCCAGATAATAGCCGTTCTCTTCCGTAAACGGATTCACCTTCTCATATGCGGAAAAGCCGTCGCCAGGATAAAGCAAAGTACCGTTGATCAATCTTGTGCCGTTGCGCACATTGCCGGAACGTTCAGATCCGGAGCTTGAAAAGCTCGTCGTATAGGTGCCGAGAATATTCTTCACCTTTTCAAGATCCTCTGTTTTTCCTCTCGGTTCGTCCACATCCACCTGCAATGGAATGGATATGCTTTCCCCGTTCCACAAAGCGAGCGTATCGACAACCTGAGCGACGGAAGCATCTACATTGACAACATAGCCCGTCCGCCCCGCTATAATGTTAAACGCGCCGTTTTCTCTGGTCATTGTCGCATCCACAGCTTCGATATTATATTGTTCGCCCTGTAACTCCACAACAGACTGGATTGCAGTCCTGTCAAACTGAAGCTCCAGCGGATATATTTTATTTTCCCGCTCTAAATCTTTAAGCGATTTATAACGGCTGACAAGATTCCCCGACTTGCCCAACGAGATCGCCTCAACAAGGACATCCTCATTTACCCAGTTCATTCCCAAGTCGCCTGCCATAGTGACAGACTGGTTGTTCTCCACCGATATCAACGTAATTTCCTTTGTCCGGAGCGTCTTTACATAAGACTCGACAGCCAATTTTGCCGCGTCATAGGTCATGTCTGATACATCTACGATCCCAATCAATACGCCCTTACTGATTGTCCCCGATAGATCCGCCGGTTCTTCGGACACAACTTCAAAGTCAATGACTATATTGTCCTGACTCGCCTGTGCCTCCTCATCATCCTCGGAATCGTCGATGCCGACCGTGGCTGCTCCGCCAAAAATGTGGAAACCGCGTTTCGCATGGACATCCTCTGTAAAAAATGTGGATGCGCATATAATAATCGATAAAATTGTAATGGTCTGTAAAAGTCTTCTTACAGTCATAACCGTTACTTCCTTTGCAACAGATTCATACATTCCTACTAGTTTAGTATACCATCCCCAGCCCTGTTTCCGCAACGGTCATAAGTACCAATGATAATTGACAGTATCCCGCATTTATGATACAAAATAGAGGAACGTTGGTATTACCATTGCCAGTACAAGTATGATTATGATAATGCTGGAAATAATTCTTTTTGATTTGCTGCTATTGAAGTTCATCATTCTCACCTCTTTTGAAAGGTAATTATAAATGAAATTTTCATTTTTTGCAACCATTGCTCTCATTTCTGCCTCCATCTGGTTTTATATGGGCAGAACGAACAGAAAAGTTCGTTTTAACACGGAATCCTTTTGGGAAAAGGAACGGCGTGCCAACAGCACAAGAAAGCAGTCCCTTGATGCGCTTTCCTATATTGTGATTCCGCTTGAGACGCTTCCGTTCATCGAAGTCACGGAAAACGAAACGCTGAAGGACTGCCAAGGTCAACTGATATCTCTTTCCGAACGCAAAATCGTCAATCTGACCGGCATTTCCAACACCGATTTAAAGCTGCAGTACGGTGTTGCAAATCTCAACATTTTATCGGATTATGACCAGAATTATACCGTTCTCATACGAACACTTTATAGCTGGGGCAAAGAGTTGTGCGCGCTCGGATTAAAAGAGGAAGCAGCCTGTGTCCTCGAGTTCGCCATGGCCTGCAAAACGGACATCAAAGGCTGTTATCTGCTGCTCGCCGATCTTTATGCCGAAAAACAGGAATATGAAAAAATCGAAGGATTGATCGAAACTGCCGAGTCGCTTCATTGCATGATGAAAGATTCCATTGTCGCACAGCTAAAGGAAAAATCTATTTATTCTTCTTCCTTCCATATCGGAGGATAATTTTATCCGTATATCGGGAAATTTCATTTTTTGTCATCGAAGCAATTTCATATTCGGAACACAGTCCATGAAAATCAAGCAGTGCCTGAATGTTTTCCATTTGCCGTTTCGTCGCGGGCTGTTCCTTTTTTATGACATAATTTAATTTTACCGGCTCAAAACAGCTTTTATTTTCTTCACTGAAAAAATCCTTTAAAAATCGCTGATACAACTCATGGGCGGCAAGTGCATCCGAAAGCGCCCGGTGCGCCCGATGCGGAATCCCAAAATAAACACACAGATCCGGCAGTCTGTTGCTTTCTGCACCGGTTAAAAGCTTACGTGCCAGCTTCAGTGTATCGATCCCCTCCGTTTCATATGGAATTTCCATGTTTACCGCATATTTTTTTAAAAAAGAATAGTCAAATCGCAGCCCATGCCCAAGCAGCACGAATCCGTCCAAAAACTTGTAAAGAAGCGGGCATATTTCCTTTGGCGCTCTCGCGTCCTCTAACATTTCGTTTGTAATGCCGGTCAGACGGATCACATCCTCCGAAAGCTGCCTTCCCGGCTCCACAAGTGCCTCAAATGTATCCTCTATTTTTCCACCTATCACCTTGACGGCGCCGATCTCGATTATTTTGTCGAGCTTTGGATTTAAGCCCGTCATTTCCAAGTCCAGTGCAATATAGCTGTTTATCATGATTTTACCTGTTTTCCTAACAAAACTATTATATTTTTTTATAGTAGTCGCAATAACTCGTGAGACGGCAGCGTTCACATTTCGGATTGCGCGCTTCGCAGAGATCTCTTCCAAATGTGATAATCTGGATGTTATACAAAATCCAGTGATCTCTTGGCAGCACCCGCATCAAATCGTACTCCACCTTTTCCGGATCGTCCTCCTTTGTGAAGCCCAGTCTCTTGGAAATCCGCTTCACATGCGTATCCACAACAATACTCGGCTCGAAAAAAATATTTCCTCGGATGACATTTGCCGTCTTTCTGCCAACTCCGGCAAGAGAAGTCAGCTCCTCGATCGTGCTTGGCACCTCGTCATGAAATTCCGTATGGAGCCGCTGACAGCATGCAATAATATTTTTTGCTTTGCTGTGATAAAAGCCTGTCGAGTGAATATCCTGCTCCAACTCCTTTAAATCTGCCTTCGCAAACGCTTCCACCGAAAGATATTTCTGAAACAGTTCCTTCGTCACGATATTGACCCGCGCGTCCGTACACTGCGCGCTGAGGATCGTAGCGATCAAAAGCTGCCACGGCGTCTCGTGCTCCAAATAGCATTTATAATCGGTAGAATATTGTTCATCAAGAATGTCCAATATCTCTTTTGTCCGTTTCTTCATACTCCTCCATCCCTTCCAATTCTTTTGTCACCGCAATCAGCCCGGCATTCGCACTCAAGCCGTCTGTCGCCCGGTAATTGAACAGCAGCGCCTGCCGCCCTCCCCCGATCGCGTTAAACACTTCGATATGCGTCATCCTCATCAGCTGCCGAAAATCAAATTCGGAATATTCCGGCAGATACGTTCTGTTTTTTTCTTCTCTTTTATAAAACTCCTGCACCTTTTCCCGGTAAGACTCCTGCGGCTCAGAAAAATCGGGACGCTTTTTCAGCTTTTCGCGCAGATATAAATCCAGCGTCAGATATTCTCTGCACGTTTTGATCCGCATTCCCTTAAGACTTTCCGCAAATTCAAGCAGAATTTCATATCTGCGCACCCGCGACGGCTGCAGGGTGCCATAACCCATTTGCCGGTAATGCTCAGCTAAAGCCGCATACAGCGCAAACGGCGTCTGAAAATACCCTTCCAGAAAGGTGATCGTATTGGAAAACTGGCCGCTGTTATAATAAAGCTCGACCATTTCTTCCACGGCCTTTAAAGTAAGAAGCTCAAAAAAGCTAAGCCAGTCCGTGGAAAGCACCTCATACGGCGGGGTTGTCCAGTATCGGATCCTTCCCTCCTCGGCCTCCTTTTCGATTGGCGTTCCTTTTAGAACCTTTAAAAAGCCAAGCTGCAGCTCGTCCGGATGCAGCGCATAAACCTCATTAAAGGAGTTCTGAAAGCTTATAAAATCCTCTTTTGGAAGACCCACTATCAAGTCGAGGTGCAGACACACATTCTTCCCTGCCAGAAGCTGCTTTACGACCGCCGATACTTTCTTAAAATCCATTCGGCGGCAAATCGCTTCAAGCGTTTCCTGATTGGTTGTCTGCACGCCAATTTCAAGTCTGATCAATCCCGGACGCAGCGTGCCGATCAAAGAAACTTCCTCCTGCGTCATTATATCCGCAGCGATTTCAAAATGAAAATTCGTAATGCCATTGTCATGATCTCTCAGATACTTCCAGATTTCCACCGCCCGGCTCGAATCGCAGTTAAACGTCCTATCTACAAGCTTCACCTGAGGGACTTTTTTGTCGAGAAAAAATTGCAGCTCGTGTTTTACGAGCGTCAGGCTGCGGTAACGCACCCGTTTCTCAATCGACGATAAGCAATACGAACAGCGAAACGGGCAGCCCCTGCTTGTCTCGTAATACAAGATTCTATTTTGAAACTGCTCGTTCGAAAAATCCGCATACACAAAAGGTAGCTCATCCATCGCAAGCGGCTCGCCAGGCTCTGTCATAAACTCTGAAGCCGGTTTCTCACCGTCCAAATACGCCAACAGCAGTTTTGTAAAAACTTCTTCGCCCTCCCCGAGCATAATCCCTTTGACCGGAAGCTCGGCAAGCAGACTCTGCGGCTCATAAGAGACCTCCGGACCGCCCAGCCAGATATCCGTTTCGGGCAGCAGCGTCCTGATCTGAAAAATCAAATCCCTAACATACATAATATTCCAAATATAACAGGAAAACGCGAGCACGTCGGGCTTCTGCCCGTAAATATCCGCAAGAAGCTTTTCTTTATCCTGATTAATCGTATATTCCCGAATTACAATTTCAGCCCGCCCCGCAAGTCTGCAGTCCGCATAAGCCTTCAGGCTGTAAACAGCAAGGTTGGAATGAATATACTTTGCATTGATAGCAGCTAACAACACCTTCATTGTAATTTCCCCACAAAAATATGATAGAATAGCGCAAGCTTATTCTATCATATCCTTGAAAGCGTGTAAAAGTCAACTATATCACAGTGCGGACGTAAATCCGTTTGCCTCAAATACCTTAATGATTTCAGGCGTTTGCAAGAATTCTATAAAAGCCTGTGCCGCCGCTGGGTTTGGACTATCCTTAACGATTGCGGCCGGATAAATCGCCGGCTTCACGCTGTCGGCAGGCGCCGCTCCGATAACAACTACCTTTTCCGTCTGTGCCGCATCTGTCGCATACACAATGCCCGCATCCGCGCTTCCTTCTGCTACCCAATTCAGCACCTCGGTAACATTTGTGCCAAGGCTCGCCTTTGCAAGAACCTCTTCCCAAATGCCAAGATTCGTAAGTGATTCCTGCGCATATTGCCCTGCCGGAACGCTTTCGGGATCACCGATCGCAACTGTCTTTGCCTTTGTAATATCCGTAAACTCCTTATAATCCGCCTCAGTTCCTTCCGGTACGATCAATACAATTTTATTTTCCAGTAAATTAACAACAGCCGTCTGATCGATCAGCCCTTCTTCAGCCAGCGCATCCGTCTGTTTTGTAGAAGCCGAGAAAAACACATCCGCCGGAGCACCCTCTTCAATCTGGGTCTGCAGCTTTCCCGAGCTGTCATACGTCCCCGTCACGGTGATGTCCGGGTACTTTTCGTTAAACAGCGGAATGACCTCGTTTGTCAGACAGTTTTCAAGACTGGCCGCCGCCGCGATCATCAACTCGCCCGATATGCCCACTTCCGCCGCCGTTTCCTCTTCCGGCGCTTCCAGCTCCGCTGCCTCCGGTGCTTCCTCGGCCGGTTGCTCCCATTTTGCGGGCTGCTCTGCCGGTTCCGTTGTCTCCGCCACCGGCTCCTGCGCTGCTCCCGCCGCGCCGCAGCCGGCAAGTAATGCTGCTGTCATTGCGGCTGCCGTGATAATAGATACTAATTTCTTTTTCATAAAATCCTCTCCTTTTCGTTATTCTCACTCAAGATTTACGATTTGCTAGAATAATCGAGCAGGAAACCCGCTCGATCGTCTCTTTTCTCGCCCATCTAAACGGACGTCTGAAAATGCTTATTGAAAATCCTGTTCACTTCTTCCTGTGATTCTCTCACAAATGCATGATACTTGTCAAGAAATTCCTCTCCCTCTTTCGTCAAAACGGTTTTTCCGCCATGCGCACCGCCGCTTTGTCCCTCCATCATAGAAAAACCCAAATCCTCCTCGGCCCGCTTGATAATTTTCCACGCTTTGGAATAGGCCATATGCATTTCCTTTACCGCCGCGGACAAGGAACCTTTTTCCCTAACCAATTGCATCAGCTCCGCCACACCCGGTCCGAAATTTCTCTCCTCCCGGTACACCCGAAGCCGCATATGATAAGAAAGCCGCTTCCCATTCTCCATATCATCCTTCTCCTCTTTCTTTATAATCCATTCCTCTCGAGATAGGAATCATTCAAACAAGATTCGTTCCAAATCCATTCATTCCCCTTATTTAAATAATTCCCGCTTCATAAATTGCGAATTATATAAATTAAATGAAAATTTATTTAATTATAATTTTCAGAATATAAAATGTCAAATAATATATTAAATTTATATCTATAATTACCATGAAGCCGAGCAGAATCGCAGTTATATGAGCAATGCCTTATAACTACTTGAGTACATAAAACGATGTTGCACACATCCTGCACAGATGGGATGTTAATTTATTTGAGTGTATTGTAATTTAAAATTTCTAAATACTTTTAAAGCCTATTTTGATTTATGATTGATTATCAATTTATGACCAATCAGAATAACGCAATAAATTGGAATCATAGCTAATAATATTGCATAAAAATCACGAGTGGCAGAGTAAGAAATACCAGAAAAGCTTTTAATGCAAATATGTCCTAAAAGATAAGAAATTGGCAAAGCAAACAATTTGAAAATTATTACTTTTGCATTTTGCTTTTTACGAAATAAAAACAATATAAACCCTAGAATTACTGCACCCACAACAGCAATAGTAAAGTAGTAAGATAAAAACAAACGAGGTAATGTAATTGTTCCACCATTCGGATTCGGATCTTTGCCATATATTAAAATATCTTCATTACCATCATTTGAACTATAATATACATTGGATACCATTTCACCTTTTGGATTTAATACAAATTCTTGAGGGGAATCTTTGCACATATTTCTGTTCCATATACTGCTCCATATGGATATATTAAAGATATATTCGGAATTATCTTCTGTTCTATATTTACTAATTTCATATCTAGTACCAGGAGCTTCAAAATGTACAATAACAGTCTTATTATTTGTTTCTGTAATGGTTACAGTTTTTTCAGAATATGGGATATATTCTGGAGCAGTTATATATCCCATTGTTATAATCAGTATTAATATGGTAAGTGAAACTGAAAGAAAAATAGTAAGATATTTTCTTTTAAGTAAAGTGACTTTTAATTTTTTAAGGGGTAATACATTAGTATCAAGAGAAACTCCTTTTGGCGTACCCAATTTATTAAGTTCTCGTTTACAACTATCACAGGAAACGATATGTTCTTCAATTAATATACGTGAATCATCACTTGATATATTTTCAACATACAATGGTAATAAGTCCTTTATCACATCACACGTAATTTTCATCTGTAATCCTCCATTCCTTCTAAAATTTTGTTTCTGGCTCGATGATAAGTGACACAAGCCCAATTTTCAGTTTTGTCAAATAACTTTGCTATTTGTTTAAAACTTAATTCACCAAAAATCCTTAATGTAAAAACTTCTTTATATGGCTCTTTAAGGTTATGCAAAGCTTTATGAATTTTCATTGATGTCTCAGTATTAAGTATAGATTGTTCTATATCAAAAGCTCCATAATATTCCTCAATGTTATATTCTCCATCAATATTCTTATTTTTTCGTAAGTAAGTATAATAACAGTTTTTGGCGATTTGGCATAGCCAAACTCTTATTTCACAAGTACCTTTAAAATTATCAATGGAATTAATAGCTCTAAAAAATGTTTCCGAAGTAATTTCTTCCGCAATATGTTCATTTC
>CAZMIX010000056.1:0-15988 GCA_964566545.1 uncultured Lachnospiraceae bacterium
TTTTTTCTACATAACTTCCACAAATTTATTTCGTATACTCTTGTAAAAAGAAAAGAGGAGGATGCGAATGGGTTCCATAGTAAAGTCCAAAAGGCTGCGCATTGGAGGCATGAGCTGCGTGAATTGCCAGAATACAATTGAAAGAAAGCTGCAGAATACAGCCGGTATCAAAAGTGCGTCGGTAAGCTATCATACGGGTATCGCGGAGGTTACCTACGACACGGATATCATTTCTTTAAAGGATATTGAAGCAGTCATCGAAAGGCTGGATTATGAAGTGCTGCCCGACGATGCAAAGGAAGTGTCCCGAAGGGGGATTTCGATGGAGTTTATTCTGATCATTGTTTCCCTGTATGTACTGATCCAGCATTTTGGCATTTTAAATTTATTGGTGCCAAGCCGCCTCGCGGAGACGAATGTGGGATACGGAATGCTTTTTGTGATCGGACTGATTACTTCGGTACATTGTGTCGCGATGTGCGGAGGGATCAATTTGTCCCAGTGCATCCCGCAAAAAGAAACGCAGGAGACAGGCGGCCGTTTTGCTTCTCTGCGCCCCGCTCTTTTTTACAACGCCGGACGTGTGCTGTCATATACGGCGGTCGGCTTTATTGTCGGCGCACTTGGCTCGGTGCTCACTTTTTCCAATGCGCTGCAAGGGACATTAAAGCTGATAGCGGGTGTTTTTATGGTGATTATGGGACTCAATCTGCTTGGCGGCTTTCCATGGCTTCGCAGGCTTGTCCCGCGGATGCCGAAGATATTTGCAAAAAAGATCTATGCTAAAAAGAGCAGGAGTAAGAGTCCGCTGCTTGTGGGTCTTTTAAACGGCCTGATGCCGTGCGGGCCGCTTCAGGCGATGCAGATTTATGCGCTTTCGACCGGAAATGCGTTTGCGGGAGCGCTGTCGATGTTTTTATTCAGCATGGGCACGGTGCCGCTGATGTTTGTGCTCGGAGCGGCAGGAACGGCGCTCGGCAAAAAATTTACAGGAAAAATGATGACCGCCGGTGCGGTGCTTGTCGTTGTGCTCGGGCTGTCCATGTTTTCCCAGGGCATGAATTTGGCGGGTTTTTCCCAGTCAGGCACATTTACAGGAGGAAACGGGACCGCACAGGCGGATGTTGCAAAAATAGATACCGAGGAAGGCATCCAAGTTGTAACGAGCACACTTTCATCCGGCAGGTATCCGGACATTACCGTTTCGGCCGGCGTGCCGGTGAAATGGGTCATCGATGCGCCGCAGGGCAGTATCAACGGTTGTAACAATGAACTGTTGATTCAGGAGTACAACATCGGACACAAATTTCAAACGGGTGAAAATATCATCGTATTTACGCCTGAAGAGGCGGGAACTTATCGGTACACATGCTGGATGGGCATGATACGCGGAACGATTACAGTAGTGAAGGAAAATGAGTTTTAATAGGAGGAACAGATATGTTAGCATTAAAAAAATTTTTTAATAGAAATTTAAATGACAATTATAAGGAGAAAAGGGGCAAACTGTTTACAAAAGGAGTAACAGGATTTGTTTTGCTTTGTCTGATGGCAGCTTTGCTGACCGCCTGCGGAAAACAGAATACGCCTGCTGCAAAAAGCGGCAGTGAAGAAGTGAGTAAAGAAGTGAGTAAAGAGACAGATGAAAAAACGAGCGAAGGAACGGATCTGGTCATTCCTGTGGCCGACATTACGGAGGAAGCTTCTTTTTACCCTGTGGAGGTGGACGGAGTGGAAATGGAGGTCATCGCGGTTATGGCGGAGGATGGCAGCATCCGCACCGCATTTAACACCTGCCAGGTGTGCTATGATTCGGGCAGGGGATATTACAAGCAGGAGGGCAGCGCGCTCGTATGCCAGAACTGCGGCAACCAGTTTCCGATGAGTCATGTCGAGGTGGAGGCGGGCGGATGCAACCCGTGGCCCATTTTTGATGAGGATAAAACCGTGACGGACGAAAGCATCACGATTTCATACGGCTTTTTACAGGAATCGGAGCAGATTTTTTCCAATTGGAAGAGTTCCTATTAGAAACGGATCGTTTTGCTTTTTCTGTTTTGCAAAATAGGGCTTCGCATGTTAAAATTGGTAAAATAAGTGAAGGGATTGGAGTAAGCCCGTATGATGAAAAGCTTAAGAACGCAGTTATCCTTATCCATCTTGTTGATTGTGCTGGTCACCGTGGCGCTGAGCAGCATTTTCTCCAATTGGTTTATCAACAGGGAATTTGAAAGCTACATCGCGCAGCAGGAGCAGGAGCGGAGCGAAGATATCGTGAGAGATCT
Organism: uncultured Lachnospiraceae bacterium; assembly: GCA_964566545.1. Lineage (GTDB taxonomy): Bacteria > Bacillota > Clostridia > Lachnospirales > Lachnospiraceae > JAEYFP01. The sequence continues at coordinate 2,286 of CAZMIX010000056.1, forward strand.
TGCCGATCGGTATGATGCGTCAGCCGGCGGCTGGAGTCAGGACTTTCTTCATATGATCGGCATGTATGCGCTGTATGACAGCTATATTTTAAAAATTTATGATGCGCAGGGAACGATGCTGTGGGATGCGGAAAACCATGATATGACCAGATGCTGGCAGGTTATGGATGAGATTTCGTCGCGTATGGAAACGGCAAAACGAAGCGGCGGCTTTGTGTCCCACAGCTATGACATAGATCGGGAGGGACGGATAGTCGGCTCTGTGTCTATTACCTATTATGGTCCCTATTTTTTTAGTGAAAATGATTTTCAATTTATCAATACTTTGAATGGCGTACTGCTTGTGATCGGCATTCTGGCGGGCATTTTTTCGGTAATTGCCGGCAGCCTGTTAGCCCGCCGGATCGCCCGGCCCGTGACGAAGACAGTCGATATTGCCAAGCAGATCGCACAGGGAAATTATGAGCTTCGTTTTGAGGGAGAAACAAATACGCGGGAGCTGAATGACCTTGTAAGAGCAGTCAATCAGCTTTCCTGTGCGCTGAGCGAGCAGGAAAATCTGCGGAGGCGTCTGACGGAGGATGTGGCTCACGAGCTGCGGACACCGCTTGCCGCGGTTGGCTCTCATTTGGAGGTAATGTTTACGGGCATCTGGGAGCCGACGCCCGAGAGGCTTGAGGGCTGTTATGAAGAGGTCATGCGTCTGGGAAAGCTTGTGGAGGATCTTGAACAGTTGGCGAAGGCGGAAGGAGACAGCCTGAAGCTAAATAAGTCCAAGACGGATCTGCTCGAAGTTGCCCATATCGCTTATGAGGCGCTGGAGGTTGAGGCTGCGAAAAAAGAGCTTTCGGTTTTGGTGCGGGGAGAGGCTTCTTTTGTGAACGCTGATCAGGACAGGCTATGCCAGGTGGTGATCAATCTTCTTTCGAATGCGATCAAATATACGCCGAAGAGAGGGAGCATTTTGATTGAAGTGGAGGATACTCAGATAAACGGCCGTCTTCGCATAAAGGACAACGGGACCGGAATTTCTAAAGAGGAGCTGCCGCTTATTTTCGAGCGTTTTTACCGGACGGACAAATCGCGCAGCCGCGTGACGGGCGGCGCAGGGATCGGCCTGACCATAGCCAGATCCATCGTTTCGGCCCACGGCGGCACGATAACCGCCGAGAGCGAGGTGAATGCCGGGAGCTGCTTTACAGTGATAATACAAAAAAAAGACTATTAAAGTCTTTTTTATTAAAAATATAAAGTCGATGCGACAAGATTTGAACTTGCGACCTCTGCGTCCCGAACGCAGCGCTCTACCAAGCTGAGCCACGCATCGATGTAAAACCAGAGCTATTCTGCGAAATGTGATTCGCGAACAGTCCTAGTATACCATAAAAAAATAAAATTTCAAATATTATTTTTGAAAAAATAAAAAAATTAAAGAAATTACACGGTAATCTCAATCCGGTTGCCGTCGGGGTCGCCGATACAGCTTTCAAAATAACCGTCGCCGGTCGTGCGCGGCGCGCTGTAAAGTGGATATCCGGCGGATGTGATCCGCTCGGTCAGGGAAAGTACGGCTTCCTTTGAGCCTGTGGAAAACGCGAGATGGGCGATACCGTTTTCGCGTTCCGCAAGCATTCGCTTTGTAAGCCCGGTATGTGTCATTAACTCAAGCCGGAAGCTGTCTTCTCCGTCTTCAAAAGTGATAAAATAGGTAGAAAGGCCGGTTTTGTTCGTATATTTCCCGTTAGCCGTTCCTCCGAAATAAGTGATATAGAAATTTTTCAGGCGTTCCAAATCAAATGTATAAATAGCGGCGTGCGTGAGCTTCATGGGTACGGCTCCTTTCGTAAACAAGCTTTTTGCAATATATTATTATCATACGATAGAAGAGCGCTGTTGTTAAAGTTCGGACTGCCTGCGTTTCCGGTAGGGAGTATCTTCCAATGGCAGGCTCTGTCGGAATTTCCCATCCAAACGGTAGTAGGCAAGGGCACAGGCCGGAGCGGTCGGAATCATGCAAAGCTCGCCGCAGCCCTTAGCGCCCAGCGAGTAAGGCAGCTTATCCTTTTCATCAGGCTGGCAGAGAATAACCTCCAGTTCAGGGGCATCCGTAGCCCGCATGAAACCAATCGTACCGAATTTGCTTTTAGGATAGCCTTCCTCGCATTCGAACTTTTCTGTCACACCATAGCCGATTCCCATGACCATGCCGCCCTCAATCTGCCCCTCCACAGCTTCAATGTTAACCGGAGTTCCTACATCAAAGGCGGAAACAGCCTTGGCAATGCGTCCCTCTTCATTCAAAATGATCACCTGTGCTCCATAGGAGTAGGAAATATGGCTAATGGGGTTTTCTTTGATCGTGCCGAGCGGATCGGTAGCAGCGGAGTATTCACCCAGAAACTCTTTTCCTTCCAGATCAGCCAGAGTCTTACCTTCGCCCAAAGCGAGTTTTAATTTCTCCCCGGCGCGGCATGCCGCTTCTCCGGTCATGACTGTCTGCCGGGAGGCTGTGGACGTGCCGGCATCCGGTGTGCGTACGGTATCTGCCTCTTCAAAGACAAACAGTAAAGGATTTAAGTTCGTCACATGGCAGATTTCTGTCAGAGTCATCTGCGCAATTCCCTGCCCCATACAGGAGGCAGAGGTACGAATACGAATTTTCCCCTGCTGCACAGACAAGAGAACCCGGCCGATATCTTTCTTGCCCATGCCGGTTCCGGAATTTTTGAAACCGCAGGCAATTCCCGCATACGGATTTCGAAAAAAAACATCCTTGACCGCATCCAAACAGGCGGCCATGTTTGTATTTAAGTCGGCGGTCTGTCCATTTGGCAGAACGTCACCGGGTTTGATGGCATTGCGCCGCCTAATTTCCCAGGGATCGATCCCTGCCATTTCTGCCAACAGATTGATGTTCATTTCCGTGGCAAAGCAGCTCTGAGTCACACCGAAGCCTCGAAAGGCACCGGAAACCACGTTGTTTGTATAAACAGACATGCCGAAAATATCGATGTTCTGATAGTTGTAGGGACCAGCCGCATGGGTGCAGGCGCGATGCAGAACCGGTCCTCCCAAAGAGGCATAAGCTCCGGTATCGGCGATGATGATACCCTTCATGCCGGTGAGAATGCCGTTTTCGTCACAGGCGGTAGTGAACTCCATTTCCATGGGGTGGCGTTTGACATGATAGTTGAGAGATTCCTGTCGGGTGTATTTGATCTTAACAGGCTTTTTGGTAATCCAAGCCATCAGGGAAGCATACTGCTGCACCGACATATCCTCCTTGCCTCCAAATCCCCCGCCGACCAGTGCCGCGCGGCAATGTACCTTTTCTTTTGGAATCTGCAGCATTTGGGCACATTCCCGCTGGACATCATAGACAGACTGACTGGAGGTATAGAGCAGCAGACCATCATCGCCCTCGGGCATGGCGACACAGCACTCTGGCTCCATGAAGCCGTGCTCCTGCCAGGAGGTTTTATATTTTCGGGTAATTACATATTTGGAGTTTTTGATGGCCTCGTCCGCGTTGCCCCGTACGAGATTGGCACGGCTCATAATGTTGCCGTCTTCGTGAATTAGGGGCGCATCTCCCCTCAGTGCGTCAAACGGGTTTGTGACGGGCTTTAATTCCGTGTAGTCTACCGTGACGAGCGAGCAGATCTCTTCCAGCTTCTCCGGTCTGTCCGTCGCCACAACTGCCAGAACGTTGCCGACGTACCGGATAATGTCGCCTTCCCCCATCATAACGTCCCAGTCCTGCTTGATATGACCGATTTTATTGCATGGAACATCCTGCTTTACCAAAACCTCCACGCAGTCCGGGTGTTGGAGTGCCTTGCTTACATCAATATGGTCAATTCGGGCGCGGGGATATTCTGAATAGACGGGCTTGGCATACAACATCCCATCTACTGTAATATCATCCGCAAAAAGACCGGTTCCGTTAACCTTTTCGGCGGCATCGATTCGTTTGGCATGCTCATTCATGTGCAGGGTGGTAGGAGCGAGTGGAATCTCTTTCTTCTCGCGAAAAAATTCCGCCGCGAGTAAAATGGCATCCTCAATTTTTTTATACCCCGTACAGCGGCAGAGGTTCCCCTTGATTGCCTGCTTCACATCCGCACGGGTGGGATTTAGATTGGCATCCAGCAGACTTTTGGCTGAGATGATCATGCCGGGAATGCAAAAGCCGCATTGTACCGCTCCCGCGGCGGCAAAACAATGCTCGTATACCATCATTTCCTCCGGCTTAATTCCCTCCACCGTCAGCACTTTTTTCCCTTGCAGCTTGCTGAGCGTCACTACGCAGGCTTTTGTCTTCACACCGTCTACCAGCACAGTACAGGTTCCGCAGACGCCTTCGCTGCAGCCGTCCTTGGCAGCGGTCAGATGCAGATCGTCCCGCAAAAACCGCAGAAGCTTTTTATCGTGCGCACACTCGTATTCCTTGCCATTTATCCAAATGAGATACATTTCATTCTCCCTTTCCAAACCAGTTAAATGCCAAAACGGGTCAAAAAATCGTTCAGCAGGTTCATACAGACAGTTTTGCGGTATTCAGCCGAAACGCGTCCCCGCGTGAGAATCATCCGATCCGCATACGCATTCAGGTATTGTTCTTTTAGGATTCGAGCCTCTTCCAGAGATTTACCAAGCATCATGCCTTCTAGATCCTTAAAACGCAGAACCGTATCCGCCACAGCACCAAAAGCTGTGGCGATATTGGTGATATTCCCGTCTTTCATGGAAAAAATTCCGGCAAATGATACACGGGAGATTGCCAGCGCATTGCGTCCGCCGACCTTTTGGTAGTAATACTGTTCCAATCCGGTCTTTGGCAGAAGAATTTCCGCAATCAGTTCGTCCTTTTCTAAAGCCAGTTTTTTGCGGCCCAGATAGAACTGATCCACATCTACGATGCGTGAGTCCCGCAGGGAAACTAAATGCAGCTTGGCATCCGCTGCAAACTCGATCAGCACCGAATCGGCCTTGGCGGAGCCATTTCCCAAATTGCCGCCAAAGGTTCCGGCATTGCGAATAGCAGGTGCGGCAATCAGCGAGACGGCGTCTTTCATCAGCTGTGGAATCCGATCATCCTCCAATGCCTGAGTAAAGGTGACACCGGCTCCGATATGAACATAATCCGCATCTACAAAAACCTGCTTTAATTCGGAAATTTTATTTAAGAACAGATAGGTTGCGCCGGGGCGGCTTTCTACCATCAGATCCGTGCCGCCGGAATAGGGAATGACCTCCTGCGACGCAAGAATGCTCAAAGCCTCTTTGAGAGAGGCGGCTGTGTATCCATTTACCATAGTCCGTTTCCCTCCTTTGCGGCACTTGAAACCGCGCTGATAATAGCGTTATATCCTGTACAGCGGCAGAGATTTCCGGAAAGACCATCCCGGATTTCCGCTTCCGTAGGATGTGCGTTTTTTGCAAGCAGCGCTTCGGCCGCAAGCACCATGCCGGGAATGCAAAAGCCACACTGAACAGCGGAAACCTCCGCAAAGGCTCGATTTAGTACCATGTAACGTTTTGTCTCCCGAAACCCTTCCATCGTTACAATGGAGGAATCCGCCACCGCACCAACTGCGACACAGCAGGAGTTGATCAGAGTGCCGTCTATCAGAACGGAACAAGCTCCGCACTCTCCCTCTTTGCAACCGCACTTGACACTGGTGGTACGGTAATTGTCTCTCAGAACGTCCAATAGCCTGTCGGAGGCACTGCCCTCATAGGACACCTCCCGGCCGTTTAAGACAAATTGAATCGCATCCATCCCTTATTCAGCCTCCTTTATTATAACTTTCAGAGTATCTTCCGCGGTAAACGGAACGTGGTTCAGTTTTGCATGGCATCCCAATGCCTGTTCAACCGCCTCTACATATGCGGCGGGTGCGCCCACCAGCGGCAACTCACCAGCACCTTTGGCTCCGTACGGCCCGTCCGGGTATTTTTCCACATGCAGCTTGCATATTAAATTTGGTACGTCTTTCGTAGTGGGAATCAGGTAGTTTGAGAAGGAGTTATTGCGGATACGCCCCTGACTGTCGTAGTCCATCTGCTCAATGGAGGAGTAGCCGATACCCTGCAGATAACCGCCTTCCATCTGCCCTACTACGATATTGTAGTCAATGGGTGTCCCGACATCAAAGGAGCCATATGCGCCCAAAATATTGGAAATACCGGTATAGGTATCAATCTCCACCTCGATGGCGCCAACGCCCCATGAATAAGTAGGATAAGCATCCCCTTTAAATTTATCTAAATAAAATGGAATAACAAAATCAGGTTCTTTAAAGTGTTCCTCCACGATCTGATCTTCTCCCTCCCTCCACTGACTGCGCAGTTTAATAGCATTGCGGCGTAGAAGTTCGCCGACGGTCATCAAAGAGCGAGAGGCCACAGTAGGACCGGAATCAGGAACGCGGGCGGTATCCGGATGATTATAATACACCTTCTCTAAAGGAAGATTCAGCTCGTGCGCAACAATTTTAGGGAATGTGGTTCGCAATCCCTGTCCGATTTCCGCGTTGGAGGCCAAAATTTCCACCGTACCGTCCGGATATTTATGCAGCTTACAGACCGCCTTAATATGATCGCGCTCACCGGAGCCGGTAAAGCCCGCACCGTGGAACCATAGGGACATGCCGATACCCTTGCGATAGCGTCCTGTCTGGGGCTTTTGGTATTCCAGGTGCTTTTTCCGAAAATCAGAAACTCGATCCACTTCCTCAATCATCTCGGGCAGCGGAACTGGGAAATGATATTTGCCTGAAGTGGAAGTGGAATCTCCCTGACGAACGAGATTATCTTCCTTAAATTTCAAAGAATCCATACCTAAGTCCCGGGCAATGTGATCCATCATCATCTCCACAGCAAAAAAGGTCTGGGGCGCTCCGAATCCCCGATAGGCACCGGTAGGGGTGGTATTGGTTTTCAGAGCACGTCCGTGGACATGCAGGTTTTCGACGCGATAGACGCCGCTCGCGCAAATGATGCCTCGCTGCAAAACGACGGCAGACAGTGTAGTATATGCCCCCGAATTAAATGTTACGTCGATATCCATTGCGGTGACCCTGCCGTCCTTCACCGCGACCTTATAGGTGCACGAAGAAGGATGCCGCTTGGAGGTAAATTCCATATCCTCCCGACGATCAAAGACGCAGCGAACAGGAGCATTTACTTTTTTTGCCGCTACCGCCACTTGACAGCCCAGAATAGAAGGAAAGTCCTCTTTTCCGCCGAAACCGCCGCCGGTTACATCCTGAAAAATATGAACCTCATCAGGCTTACAGCCCAGAGCGCGCATCACCGCGCCGTGAACATAATAAGCGCACTGTATGGAGCCGTGGACATACATATGCCCGTTTTCCTCAGGCTCCGCCATCATACCCTGAGTCTCCAGATAGGTTTGGTCTTGATATCCGGTTCTAAATTCTTCCTCATAGATTTTGTCCGCCTCGGCAAACGCCTTGTTCAGATCACCCTTTTCATATTCATAGTTAAAAAATATGGTGTCTGCTTTACGCAGATCCAGCACCGGCTCCAGCTCCTCATAAGTAACCTTAATGTCTGAGAGAATTCGATCCACGAGTTTTGCATCCGGACCAACCACCATTCCGATAGGATCTCCGATGTATTCTACAGTATCCGCGGCAAAAACCGGGGTATCGTCCAAAACGATATTCACATTGTTGTCCCCCGGAACATCAGAATGATCCACATAGTAATAGCCTTTTGGCATAATGGGAAGCTCTACGCCGAGCAGTCTGGCTCTGGCCAGTTTGGAGCGAAGCAGCTTGCCGGTCAGGACACCCTCGTTGGGATAATCTCCAACATAAACAGATCGGCCGGACATTTTCGGTTCGTGATCTTTTTTAACCACTGACTGACTAATTTTTTCCATAACTCAATCACAACCTCCTGATTTATTTTTTGAATTCATAAGTTTGTCTGCATCGTTGGTATTCCGGCTGGGTATCCAGATCCACACAAATACCCTCGTCATACACCGGAACAGTAAAAATGAGATCCTCGTGCTGCTCCCATAATTGGCGCAGTCCTCCGCTTCCGTGGAAAGCAATGATCTCCGGAATCAGACGCGCATCCACAAGCGGAGGGTGTTTTCGAAATCCATCCAGCGTCGGGAACAGCACTCCGGGCGTGGCTGGGAGTCCTGCTTTGAGAAGCTTTTGAAAAGTGGATGGACAAACTACCGGCATATCACCCGGTAGCAGAAAAAATGCATCGCAAGGCGGGATACTTCTGCAGCCGATTTGGATGGAGTGCAGCATATCTGTTTCTGCAAAGTCAGGATTGAGTGCCGGAATCACCCGGTTTCCATAGGAGCGCCGCAAAACTGTCTCCACCTCAGTGCAGCGGTATCCCGTGACGACCACAACAGACTGGGCGCCTCCGTTCAAAACGCTGCCGACGGTATTTTCAATCATCGTTTTTCCCCGAAACGGCATCAGAGGTTTGAAGTCTCCCATGCGGGAAGAGAGGCCGGCCGCGAGAACCAGACCACAGATCTGTTGTTGATTGGAAATCAAAAAGCCGCCCCCTTCCATCTGAAAGCAATTCTCCGGCTTTTGGCGAGAGTTTTATTACTTTTATTATGCAATGAGCGGCTCTTATTTGCAACTTCTTTCCAAAAGGAACTTGCAAATTTTATTATAAAATTTTTGTTGTCAAAAACAATTCTTGAAACCGGCTTTGTGTAAAATGAAAGATTTCTTCTTCGAAGTTTTGATAGGCCAGCAAAAATGCGGTTCCGCGCGCTGTCAAAACGGTGTTGCCGCCATGCTTCCCGCCTTGTCTGCGTTCTACAACAGGATAGCCCAATTCCAATTCCAGCCGGTTAATCATATCCCAGGCCTTTCCGTAGGAAAGCGAAATCGCGCCACAAGCTTTTCGCATATTGTGGGTATCGGAAATCAAAAACAGCAGTAATTTTAGCCGTGCATTAAAAAATGCGTTTTCCCGTTCAATGCTCATGCGGATTACGGGGTGAAGGAGCGCATGATTATGTTCGGATAATCTTGCCTGAAGCTGTTCTTCATTATGCACGCTAGTCAAAATGCCTTTATCCTCTACCGGAAGCCATTTTCTTTTCTCATCCAGCAGGCGGATCAGGCCACGCAGACCATCTTTACCCTCGTAGGCCAGAATATTAGGAATAATTTGCTCTGAAAGTATGATGGGATGCCCACCTTGTCCGTGGTAAGAGGGAGTTACGATATCTCCGTCCATGTTTTTCAGCCTGATAAGCGTATCTGGCATAAACATAGGGACATTTACCGGAGCAAATGCGATTCGGTCGCATTTGCCCGACAAATACTGCAGACCGATTTTTATGGAGTCTAATAGCTGCGGATAGTCCGGCTGCTCGTTTGCAATAAAAATAACCCCATAATTGCTCAACTGATATTTGACTTCTTCTTCATCTGCGCCGGTAATAATAACAATTGGGAAAATGCCGGCCTGTTGAAAGGAAATTACGATTCGTTTTATAATGGGAATTGTGCCGATCCGGAGCATTGGCAAGGCGGCTTTTTTGCTGGCCGCCGCAATCAGGCCTCCAAATTTGCTTATTTTCATACGACAGCCCTCGATGATCACCAGTAAGTTGGTTCTGTTTGTCAGCTTGTTTTGGGTTTATTATGCACAATTTTTTATCATGTGTCAATTGCCGCCAAAACGGCTGCATTTCTAAACTTTAACAAATATAAGGAATTGTCTTTCTATGAAAACTGCGTTATACTTTGAATAGTGCAGTCGGGTTTTAGAAAGAGAGGAGAGGGTCTTTTATGGAGACGAGACAATTTTTGGATTTTTTAGGGAAAATAGAGAAGCTGAAATCCAATACGCGTCACTGCTATACCGCAGACGGTGTCCATGAGGTTGTTGCGGCACATACGTGGAGAATCGCAACAATGGCAATGCTGCTTAAAAAGGAATTTCCGGAGATTTATATGGACAAGGTAATCCGGATGTGCCTGATCCATGATTGGGGAGAGGCAGTCACCGGAGATATTCCCTCCTTTGATAAGACGGAGGAAAATGAGGAGGTAGAAAGGCAGGCGGTCGACGGTCTGCTTCGCATGCTGCCGGAAGATGCTTATGAGGAGCTGACCGAACTTTTTGCGGAGATGGAGGCACTCGAAACAAAGGAAGCGCGGTTTTATAAGGCACTTGACAAGCTGGAGGCGGTGATTTCGCATAATGAAAGCGATATCAGCACATGGATTCCGCTGGAATATGAGCTGCAGATGGTTGCTGCCACGGAGGAAATCAAGGGATTTCCGTTCCTAGAGGAGCTGCGGGAGCTAATGAAAGAGGACACAAAGGAAAAGATCAAAAAAAGCAAGGCAGTTTAAACAGAGGGCTATTTATGCAGACACAGTTTTCCAGAACGGAACAACAAATAGGAAAAGAGGCGGTAAAGAAGCTGCGGACTTCTTCGGTCGCCGTGTTTGGGATCGGCGGTGTCGGCGGCTATGTCGTCGAGGCGCTCGCCAGAAGCGGGATTGGCATGCTGACCATTTTCGATAATGATATGATCGGCCTGACCAATTTAAACAGGCAGATCATTGCCACGCACAGTACAATCGGTGAATACAAGGTAGACGTGGCAAAGAGACGGATACTGGACATTAATCCGGAGGCGCAGGTTATTGCAAACCGAATGTTTTTTCTGCCGGAAAATGCGGAAGAAATAGAGTTTACCCGATTTGACTATGTAGTGGATGCGATTGATACGGTAACAGGGAAAATCGAGCTGGTCATGTGCGCAAAGAAGGCGGGCATCCCAATCATCTGCTCGATGGGTGCAGGCAATAAGCTTGAGGCCTCCATGCTTGAAGTTGCGGATATTTATCAAACGTCGGTCTGCCCACTTGCGAAGGTCATGCGCCGGGAGCTGAAGGCAAGGGGTATTGAAGCGTGCAAGGTCGTATATTCCAGGGAGCAGCCGAAAAGACCGCTTCCGACCGATGAGGTTACAAATAAAAGGCAGGTGCCGGCAAGCAATGCATTTGTTCCGGCTGTGGCAGGTTTGATTATGGCAGGCGAGGTTGTAAAGGATTTGTGCGGGATTTAGGATTTCGAATCTATGCAAAAAAAAGCACCGACCCCATGGCACTTACGTCCACAAAATCAGCACTTTACAATGCGCGACCAGGGGCTCGAACCCTGGACACCCTGATTAAGAGTCAGGTGCTCTACCAACTGAGCTAGTCGCGCTTATTGGTAACGCAAGGACTATTATATTATATAGTTTTTAGAAATGCAAGCATTTTTTGAAAAATGTTAATTATATGAAGTAAGAAACTAAGAGGAAGCAAAAATGATATTTGAAACACACGCACATTATGACGATCCCGTATTTGACGAGGACAGAGAGAAACTGTTATTACAGCTTGAAGAAGTTGGAATTTTTTATGTCGTGAACGTCTCCTCTGATCTGGAAAGCTGCGTACGCACGTTGGAGTTGACAAAGCGCCATCCGTTTTTATACGGAGCTTTGGGCATTCACCCAAACTCCACCGGGAAGCTGACGGAGGAAGACATTGGATGGATTGGTGAAAAGAGCAAGGAAAAGAAAATCGTGGCGATTGGGGAAATCGGCTTGGATTATTACTGGGATGAGCCGGAAAGAAATATTCAGAAAAAATGGTTTGTCCGGCAGTTGGCGCTTGCAAAGGAAAAAGGGCTTCCGGTCATTATACACAGCAGGGACGCTGCAAAGGACACGTTGGATGTTATGAAAGAGCAGCGAGCAGAGGAGATTGGCGGCGTTATCCATTGCTTTTCCTATGGTCCAGAGATTGCTGAGGAATATTTAAAAATGGGATTCCATATTGGAATCGGCGGCGTGCTGACATTTCAGAACGCGAAAAAGCTGAAGGAAGTAGTAGATATGGTTCCGCTTGACCGGATTCTGGTGGAGACGGACAGTCCATACCTTGCGCCGGTACCGAAAAGGGGGAAGAGAAATTCTTCGTTAAATATTCCATATATAATAGAAGAAATAGGAAAGATCAAAGGGCTTACAGCGGAGGAAATCGAAAGAGCCACGACGGCAAACGCAAAAAGACTGTATCGGATCAGCGAATAAAAACTAGAGGAAACGGAAAGTGTTAGGAGAAAAAGGTATGGTATCATTGGGAAACCCGACAAATACGGCAGCAATCATACAGAAATACCAATTTGTTTTTCAGAAAAAGTATGGACAGAATTTTTTAATTGATACGCATGTGCTTGATAAGATTATTCAGGCTGCCGAAATTACAAAGGATGATTATGTCATTGAGATTGGTCCGGGAATCGGTACGATGACGCAGCATTTATGCGAGAATGCAAGAGGTGTTGCCGCAATTGAAATCGACAGGGCGCTCATCCCGATACTCAATGAAACGCTTGCGGATTATGATAACGTTTCTATTATTAATGGGGATATTCTAAAAATTGATCTTATAAAATTGATTAATGAAAAAAATGACGGAAGACCGGTCAAAATTGTAGCCAATCTTCCTTATTATATTACGACGCCGATCATTATGTGGCTGTTTGAATCGCATGTGCCGGTTTTTAGCATTACGGTTATGGTGCAAAAGGAAGTAGCCGATCGCATGCAGGTAGGGCCCGGCACGAAGGATTACGGGGCGCTTTCTTTGGCGGTGCAGTATTATGCGAAGCCCCGGATCGTTACGACCGTATCGCCCAACTGTTTTATACCGCGCCCCAAGGTGGGATCCGCAGTAATCCACCTGTCCGTATATGAGAAGCCGGTGGTGCAGGCGGAGGATGAGAAGCTTTTGTTTCGAATTATCAGGGCGTCTTTTAATCAAAGAAGGAAAACACTTGTAAACAGCCTTTATAATTCTTCAGAGCTGTCATTTGAAAAAGAACAGATCATAAATGCGCTGGAAACAATGGGAATTTCGGAAAATATACGTGGAGAGGCATTAACGCTTAAGCAGTTTGCAGAGCTAAGCAATTGTCTAAACTGTACCAATAATTATATTAATTTAAAGAAAACAGAATAATATACGCAAAGTAAACTATAAATATATAATAAATTTATAAATAAACTGCAAACTAGTTGACAAGGGGATAGCCTGATGCTATAATACATCTATCAATCAGAAACCTGTTTTTTTATTATAATTGAGGAGTCTTAATGAGATCCAATATAGGAGAGGCAAAGGGTAAAGTGCTTGTAAGGTGCGATACAGTTTGTTCATAAAAAAGCAGGAGATTGATTACATAAATAAGTCGGAAAAGGAAGGGGGCGAGTCCGATGGGAACGATAGGTAATTAACAGCCGTTTTGACATCTGTCAAAACGGCTGTTTTTATGTACTTTTAAGCCGAATATTTTTTGACAATACACTAGACCTATGGTAAACTTAGTTAGAAATGCATAGATATTGTTGTTTTTTGGTATTAAAAAATTAAAAAATATCCAAAGATTATTTAATAAATCATTGATAAAAGCATGAGGTGAAAGTTAATTGGACAAATATGAATACCAGGTTTGTGCCGATCAGATCAAGTCGCTGCTTGCCGAGAGAAAGTATACGGAAGCTATGGAGATCGCAGATACAATTGATTGGCGCAGGGTAAAAAGTGTTTCTATGCTTTGTACGGTCAGTGAGATATATAAAATAAATAAAAGATATGAAGAAAGCC
>CAZMIX010000057.1:0-15385 GCA_964566545.1 uncultured Lachnospiraceae bacterium
ACTTAACAAGTAAGTTGTTCCATTTGTCCTCAACTGTTCCTTGATGTTTTCGCCGTTTGGGACTTTCACCCATTAGAGCGCGCCATGGCGCGCAAACACAAAAAAAAGACCGGCAGTGCCGGTCTCTTCTCTTTATAGTAGTTTTGATTAGCCGAGTAATGACAGAACGCCCTGGGTTGACTGATTTGCCTGAGCAAGCATAGCCTGTCCAGCCTGCTGAAGAATACTGTTCTTCGTGTAATCAACCATTGTTGCAGCCATGTCAGTATCGCGAATTGAGGATTCAGCACTTGTCGTATTCTCAACTACGTTGTCCAAGTTGGCAATCGTGTGCTCTAATCTATTCTGTACCGCACCGAGTGAAGAACGGATGTGGGAAATCTGAGCAATTGCTGTCGTAATGGACGAAATAGCCTTACGTGCGCCGGTGAGCGAGGACATGTTAATCCTGTTCAACTTTAAGTCGTTACCAAGTCTTCCAACAGAGATATTCTCGATATTGATTCTGATTCTCTGGGAAGAAGTGTTCGCTGCGCCGACCTGAATCGCAATGTTGTTCGACGTTGCAAATGTACCATTTAACAAGCTCAATGTGTTAAACTCCGTAGACTGCTTAACTCTCTGGATCTCAGATACAAGAGCTTTAACCTCAAGCTGAATCGCATCACGGTCTGCTGTGGTGTTTGTTCCGTTTGCCGACTTAACTGCCAGCTCGTTCATTCTTTGAAGCATGGAGTGAACTTCTGTCAAAGCACCTTCTGCTGTCTGCACGCAGGATACACCGTCCTGTGCGTTAGAAGAAGCCTGTGTAAGACCTCTGATCTGGCTTCTCATCTTCTCACTGATCGTCAAACCTGCTGCATCATCTGCTGCTCTGTTGATCTTATAACCGGATGATAATTTCTCAGTAACCTTTGCCTGTGCACTCGTCGTAACACCGAGCTGTCTGTTAGCGTTCATCGCTGTCATATTGTGTTGTACTACCATAATTCATTCCTCCTTGAAAGTGTCGCGGCTTCCATGCCGCCATAGTTGTTAGGTACTCATAACGCTTGCTCCGATTCTTTCCGGCCGTACGCTCCATCAAGCATCTTCGCTTTTGTAAGTAAGTTCCTTTACTTGTATAATATATCGGCATAAATAAAAAATACTTTATACCGGAATATTATCTTTTTTTAAAAAAACTTTATTTCTTTTGATCCAAAAAATGCGGCTCGGCAGCTGTCACCTTGCTCATCGTCTTATAATAATCACTTGCCGCCTTTACGCTCGCCTTAGACTGCCTGATTTCCTGCTTCACCCTGCCAAGAATCCGTTCAATGCTGCTTCGGTTTGCTTCCTCACCGGCACGAATCGCCATCCCTTTATCGGTAATCCTTGTAATCAATTCCTGCATCGTGCGGATTTCCTCCGCATAAGCCTCTTTGTTTCCCTGCAGCGCATCCTTCACCCGCATATAAAGTGCCTCAAAACCGTCGTCCAACTCATTAATCCGACCGATTGCAGTCTCCTTCTCTGCCATCAGCACCTGAAAGGAATCCCATTTGATGTCTCCATATTCCTTTCCCTGAATACAAGCAGATTGCGCCTCATTCTTTATAAGGAGGGTATCGAGCAGCGCTTCCTTTTTTCGCAGGCTCTCGATCATGATTGTGATATATTTCTTTTCATCCGCCATTTCATCTCCGCTTAAGCGTGTGACAGCCGCATGACTTCCTTCCATGTATCACGCATCGTATGCAGATGTCCCAGCACTTCCTCTAAAATTGCTTTATCCTTCTTCGCATTTGCTTCGCGAAGCCGTCTGATAAGGTAATTATATACATTATTGAAATCATTCGCAATAGGATAATCAAAATTTAACGTAATCTGGAACTCTTCCACAATTCGCTGTACCTTCATGATATTGTCATGCGCCTTCTGGACGCTGCCCTGATCAATACCCATAATCGCAATGTTACAGAATTTAATCGCTCCCTCATATAGCATCATTGTCAGCTCCGCCGAGGAAGCCATCAGAATTTTATTTTTATTATATTGCTGGTAGGCATTGTTCATCATAGATGCCATGGTTTCTCCTCCTTGATTCACCTTTCATCAAAATTCTCGTTATCAGCCGCCCAACATATTCGTGAAAGCGGTCTGCTGGGAATTCAGCTTGCTGAGCGCCGTTTCCATCGCGCTGAACTGCTTATAATAACGATCTTCTATTTCAGCTACATAATCTTCCCAATCGGCGATCTTGGTCGTATAGGCATCATAATCACTTTGCAGCTTCTTATCATCATAGACAGAGCCGTAACTGCTGTATTTATCACTTTTCGATATTTTTTGGGAAAGCGAGGTATACAGCTCACCGGTAAGCTTTTGAAAAAATGTAGCGACTGTGCTTGGATCGGAAGCGATCGCCGCTTTTAGCTTATCCTTTTCACCGGAAGTATCGCTGTCATCCGAATCGCCATCGATATGATAAGCATTCTTCTCGTTGTCTGCCGAATTGAAATAGCCGAGCGTATTGATGCCAAAGCTGGAAAGGCTGTAGGTCTTGCCATTAATTGTATAGGTTTCTAGCATCGACTCTCTCATCATGCCGGACACGCTCGAGAGCGTATTATCACGCCTTAACAGCGCACCTTTGATCTTCTCTTCCCACTTTTCGATTTCTGTTTCGGTCATCGACTCTTTTTCGTCATCGGTCAGAGGCTCGTAGCCCTTTGCAGAATCTGCGTTGTAAAGCGCATCCATTTCATTGATCAGACTGTTATATTCCTTGAAAAAGCTTTTGATGCTATCATAAATCGAATCGTAATCCGTGTCGGTAATCAGGCTGATCGGTGAATCCACCGCCGTTACCTCCTTGGCGGTCACAGTCAATCCGTTAATCGTAAACGTGTTGGTATTTGATTCAAATTCAGCGCCATTTAATATGATCTTGGCGTTTTCTCCGTCTATTTTAACTCCATAAGAGGTACCGGCATTCGAAGGCGTATAACCGGCCGCCGCCACATCCGTTTCATTTAACATTCCAAGAGAGCCGAGCGCATCAACTGCATCCTGCGAACCCAGCACGAAATCAAAATTATTGGAAGCGCCCGAATTCTTGCTGCCCACAAAAATTCTGCCCGAAGAAGTGTCAAAATTCGCATTGTATCCCGCTGCGCCCATATAACTGACAAAATCACTGATCTTCATATCTGCGCTCACATCAAATGATACCGTCTCATAATTGCCGTCGGACTTTTGCGCGCCCTTGTTGACCGTAATCGTCGTTTCACCCGTATAACCCAAATCAGCCAAGGTAGAGGAGGATGAGAGTTTTGTTCCGTTTGATGTAGAAAGCTTCCCGCCCGTCAAATAAGCCGCCTTTGCCAGATTTTTAATCTCCAGCGACTGCGTGCCGTTTACGGCGTTGTCACTTGCAACGACAGTCGCTTTTGTCGTATCGGAAACGGTTGTGGCCTTCTTGTTATAGTTTGTTGAAAAACGCATGTTGCTGAGTGTCTTTGAATAGAAATTCTTGATTTTTGTATTTAACGCTTCCCAAGCCTCCTGCTTCCATCCAAGCTTAGTCTGCGCTTTCTCTGTCTTTTCACCCTTCGTCCTATAGGCGCTTACAAGCTCCTGTACCATGGCATCTGTATCCATGTTAGAACTGATACCTGTTATTCTAATTCCCATAACGGATCCTCCTATCTTCTTTCATCGACCATGAGCCCGGCTATTTCCCAGATCCTTGCGATCATATCCAGCGTCTCTTCCGGCGGAAGCTCCTTGATAACTTCTTTCGTCTCCTTATTAACGATCTTGATCGTCACCCTGTTCGTGCCCTCGTGAATACCATATAGTGCCTCCGAATTCGGAGAATTTCTATTCAGATCCTCAATTGCTTTTCTGATCTTTTCGAGCTTCGCCTGCTCCAGATTTTCCTCATTCTTATTGCCAGATGGCGCATTCACGTCATCAACAGCCTGTGCTGCTTCCTTTCCCGTACGATCCATGTATCCGGTTCCGGACTTTTCCGCTGTCTGCGCACTTTTTGTATTCTGTGCGCTCTGAATTGGCTGTGCCTGATAAATCGTAGCACTGTTTAACGGTTCAATTGCCATTTTAATCACCTCCGTGTGATATCCCAATCAAAATTATATAGCTGCACTATAACATTCCTATTCTGTCTGATAACTATATCGGCACTTTTCTTATAAACTTTACAATATTATAATATTTTTTTCAGTGCTTCAAGACCTGCCGGCTCCATCGCCGCCTTGTTGGCTTCCTGAATCTGCAAATAAACCTCTTTGCGATAAATTGGTATTTCCTTTGGTGCCGATATGCCAAGCTTTACCTGGTCACCCTTAATTTCTAAAATCGTCACCTCAATACAGTTGTCAATTATCAGTGCTTCGTTCTTTTTTCTTGATAAAGCCAGCATATTATTCACCCGCCTTTTCTTTCGCCGCCTTCAGCAGCTCATAAATGGGATATTTTACTGCGTAACACTCTTCGTCCACAATAATCTGGCTCGCTTTTCTCGTCTCACCGTTGATGATAATTGGTGCCCGTAAATTAACGGACATTTTTTCCACTTCCTTTGGAACGGTGATCGTCACAAGCGCGAGCATGTTCATTTCCTCAGTGATACTTAACGGTGCGAGCAGCTCGTCCTCGATCTGTGGATTGTAATCCGGCGCAACGATCAGCGGGTCGACGACCGGCATAGCGAAAGCCGGCTCCTGCAAAGACTGCAGCCAGCGGATTCCCCCACTCGACTCGCTGTCATGGACGAGCAGGAAATCCTTCAGCTCCGGAAAGCCTATGATTCCATTGATAAATGTGATTTTCTTCTCTTCTTCTACTTCGATTTCTCCGAATAGCTTTGTCTCGATTCTCATAGCCCTTCTCCTTCTATTTTATAAATAATTTAATAGTGTCTGCTGTGCAATTTTGGAGGCGGCAAGCTGTGCGGCTTCCAGCGCAAGCGAAGCTGCTTTTAAATCGATGCCTGCATCGGTCAGATTGATATTAATATTGGAATCCGCCAATTCCTTAAAACTTGAAAGCTGATCGCTTACGCGCTCCTTTGTCAACTCCAGACGCACACGCATACTTCCCACTCTTGCCAGCGCCAGATTTGTATCACTTGAATATTCTCCAAACTTTGTCAATCCCTGTGAAAACATCTTCTGCATTTTATCCTTTAACAACTCCAGCTCCTTTGTCGCAGCTGCCAGCATTTCGGTAATTGTATCCTGATCCGTCCCCACATATTGGGTGTCCGACTGCATGCTCTTAAGTGTCTTTATCTTTTCATCGCAGTCCACAACCGCCTGCGTAGCGGCAACCAACTCATCCACATCCCTGCCGATATCGTGGGTAAATACCTCGTTCGCATTTGTATTGATCTTGATGCTCTGGCTGAAGCTGACTTCATAGGAAATGCTCTTATTCTCAAAACTCGGTGAGTTATATTTGATCTCATCCTTGTCGGTGCAGGTAAAATAATGCTCCGGGCGAAGGTCATTCTTTTGAAAGTCTTCCTTTGCGTATTGGAAGCTGACGCTGCCCGTCGTTCCCTGTATCGCCTTTCTGGCATCCTCGCGGAGGATTAACTCACCCGTATCTGCGATCAACCGAGCTTCATACGGATCATCGATGGTTGTGTAATAGTAGTCATCATCCGTCGGGTTGCCTGATAAAGATACGGTAGTAATGTCATAGTTCTTTCCATCAACGGAAATGACCGTCGGTAAAGCGGCTCCATCCTGATCAATCTGTGGATTTGTTAAATTGTCATAAGCCAGCCGAATGCGGTAAACGTTATTGCTTTGGATATCCTGCTCGGTATTGGCATTTGACAGGTCGCCCTTATTAACATCAATGCCGCCAGAAATATAAGTAATGCACTCCACATCGTTCGCGTCAAACAGCTCCGTGATGGTATATAGATTCTTGGTGTCCTCCGTAAACGTCAGCGCTTCACTCGTCCGATATCCGGTGAATACAGTCCTTCCGGCATAATCCGCATTGCCCGATGAATAAATTTGATCGCGAAGTGCACTTAAATCCGAGAGAATATTCAGGCGATCCTCGGCTGTATTGTCATCACTGGCGCCTGTCGTCAGGCATTCCTTGATATCTGACATCACCTTATTTGTCTGCATTAGTGCCGTTTCTGTGATTTCGAGCCACGCATCAGCATCCGGTATGTTTTTATCATAATATTGGTTAACCTCCGAAATATTGCTATTCAAACGGAGGGCACGAATGGCTATAATCGGATCGTCCGACGGCCTCGTAATTTTCTGCCCCGACGCAATCATCGTATTCAGCTTATCCTCACTGGCTTTATTGAGATTGATATTATTTCTTGTATTGTTGTTCATTATAGAATTTGTAATTCTCATAAAGAAGCCCTCCTGTGGTTGCTTTCCGTTATACCCCTGTTTCCAGTATCAGTCTGTCATAAATTTCCGTCATAATCTGAATCATTTTTGACGCCAGATTATAAGCCTCCTGAAATCTTACAAGGCTAAGCGCTTCCTCATCATTATCCACACCCGATACCGAAAGTCGCTGATTTGTGATCGCGGAGGCAATATTCGTATAATTATTATAGAAGGTCTTGGCATTCCGCGTACTTAACGCCACATCAGAGATGATGCACTGAAGAAACTCTTCCGAAGAGCATCCCCTGAACGTCATTTTATTTTTATCGGTCTTAACCTGCAGCAACTCTTCCGCGATATCCTGCGCATCCGTGCCGTCATTGATATCGGCCGCCGTTCCGAACTTGCCGGCATCCGCTTCCATATTCGCATTCACGCTAAAGTTCTCCGCCGTAAGCTTATAATAGGAATCGTCGGTAGATTTTGTTATGGTAGAGCCGCTATGATATTGGCTAAACATATAAGGATCATCATTATCTACAAAATTTGTTCCGGTAAACAGCACCTCGGCCTGATTTCCGTATGCATCCTGCGCCTTCAACTCGATTGCATTCATCGTCTGTGAAAACTGGCGCACCCATTCGTTCATCTGTGACATGTAATAAGGAATTCCTTGATAATTGACCGCTTTTCCAACCGATGCGGTCTTTCCAACATACGAAGCCGGATCTTCACCCGGTTCCAGATAAAAAGTATACGTCTCTGTAACGGAATTATATTCCCAGTCCGTATAGTTGAAAATCTTGCTGCCAAGCGTAATTTCACCTTCCTCCGGCAGTGTACATTTATTCAAGTCCGTCAGAAAATCCGCGCCTGCCGGTATGGATACGGTGCTTACGGCCGAACTCGATGGATCCGATGGATCCGTGTAACTGCCGACGCTGCTTACTGTTCCATGAAAATACTCTTCATTATTGCCTTCACGGATTTCCACAAGCCCCTTTAATTCTCCGCCAAGGTTCTTTCCGTAGAGGTTGAATTCCAGATTGTTGGACCAGATAATATCATACAGACCGTCTGCGTCGGATTGGTTTACCTTGTGATCCCTTGCCACACATTTTAATGTGTCGTATTCGTACCCATTGACAAGCGTCTGCCCACCCGCAATCGTAACAGAATATTTATACGTGCCGGATTCCACAGTGCCGCCCGCCGTCGTATAAATCGGCGTCTCTGTCACTTCCACATCCACAATTGCGGAAAGCTGGTCTATTAAAAGCGCACGCTGATCCCGCAGCTCATTTGCAGTCACGCCCGTAATCTCAATCGTATTAATCTGTTTATTGAGTACGGATAACTGGGATGCGATCGAATTGATTTCATCCACCTTGTTTTTGATTTCCGCATTTGCATCCTCCTGCAGCTTTTGCAGGTTTGTATACATCGAATTGAAATACTCAGCCAGATTGCCGGCAAGGGATAGAAACTGATCCTTTTTGGTCGTATCGCCGGGATTTTTATAAACCTCATCAAGACCGGCAAACATGTTGGAAAAAATCGTGCCAAAGCCTTGCACCGTGTCTGTCTCGGTAAAATAATTTTCAATCTGCAGCATATAATACTGCTTCATATTATAATTGCCAAGGTTGGCATTGTTGTTCCAATATTTCAAGTCATAATATTTATTGCGAATCTGTTTGATTTCTGTCGTTTCTACGCCGGAGCCGGCCATGCCGTAGGTTGTGTTCGTCCGGAGGGCAGCCGTAGCAGACTGAATGGTCTCCTGACGGGTGTATCCTTTTGTCTCTACATTGGCAATATTATTTCCCGTCGTATTCAGCGATGTGCTGGCTGCCTGCAGACCCGTGTATGCAATATTTAATCCGAAAAATGTTGACGGCATTTGATCACCTCTTTCTTAACCGTTGACTGCATCTTTATCAGCCGAGCCTCTCTATAATATGTCCAAGCATCTCATTTATTGCATTAATATAGCGGCTTGCTGCGTTATAGGCATTTTGGAATTTTATCATATTAGTCAACTCTTCACTTGAGGAAACGCCCATGACCGCTTGTCTTGCCTTTTCCAGAGACTCCACGGCCGCCTGCTGATTCTCAGAAATGCTGCTATATACATAACCGGTATTTGCCACCTGCCCAACCAGCTCGGAATAATAGTCGATGAAATTGCTCGCCTTCGTCGCATAGGGATTCAAGGGGCTAAAATCATCTTTAAAGGCTGCGGCCAGCGCATCTGCCTTTGCCTGATCCGTTTCCTTATCTGCGGTAACAAAACTAAGCAGAGATGGTTGCTTTAGCAGTTCGGGATTAATTTTTATATTAGAAACTGTGTACATTGTGGAAAGATCTGAAGGCGAACCGGAGGTATCCTCCGCCACATACTCATAAGTGATATTGCCGGCGCCATCATCCACCGCTTCATAGCGCCCGGTACCGAGCCTGACGAACAGCTCCAGTCCGCAATCCGCCTTATCCGTGTAAGAAGGTGTGCCGCCCGCATCGATCGCTGTCTTTTCTCCTGTCAAAATATTATTAATCTGCGTAACAATCCCATGAATCAGATTATCGAATTCGGCCTGAATATTCATGACGAGGGAGCTCGACGTCGCCATCAGCTTATTCCCGCCCGCATCCGTTCCGCCATATTCATAAATCGTCTCATCTAGATCCGTATAATTGGCTCTGCGGTCGCCGCGCGCCAACAAAATCGACTTTAGCTGCCCAATATCCGTATTCAATGCGGAAGAAATCTCCTGCGATAAATCGAACACCTTTGCATCGTCATTCTGCGGCCAGACCGGCGTATAGAAATTCGTTCCTGCCGCCTGCGTGACACCCATTTCAAAAACGCGGTCGCGCAGGACAAATGCCGTACCTTCGATGGATACCTCCATCATGCCTTCTTTATCTTCAGAATAGCTCATATTAACAAGAGCACCAAGCTTATCGAGAATCAGGTTTCTGGCATCCCGCAGATCATTTGCCTCCTCGGAGCCAAGCTCTACCTTTTTGATTGCCAGATTATACTCGTAAATTTGATGCCCATATTTGTTGATTTCATCTACAATGTCCTTGACCTGTGCATTTAAGTTGTCTTGATAGGAAGAAAGCCCGTCATAAACTGCCTGTGTACGCTCTAAAAATTCCGATGCCGAGGAAACGAATTGACCCTGCACAACTGCGCTTGTCGGATCCTTCTTCAGCTCCTGCACGGACTCCCAGAGATTCGTCAGCGATGTTTTAAAGGAAGCGCCTTCCAATTCTCCGAGCAGCGTTTCCATTTCGCTTGTCGTTTCATAGCACACTTCGTAGAAGGCTGACCTTCCTGACTCCTTACGATAAGAAGCATCAAGAAAAGCGTCCCTCACCTGTCTGACTTTACTATATTCAACGCCGAGTCCCGTTTGTTTAATGGAAACCGCGCTATTTCCGATGGTTGTATATATCCGGTCACTAAGCAGCACCTGCTGCCTGACATATCCGGTCGTTTCAAGGTTGGATAAATTATGCGCCGTCGTATTCAGCGCATTTTGACTTGTCTGTAGTCCTGATGTACCAACGTAAAGACTTCCCATTAATGACATGTAATCACCTCTGCTTCGACTCTAAGCCCTGTTACTGTTTTGCGTCAAAGCCGCCTACTGTGCCAAGCATTCCTCCCGTACTGACAGCGCCCTTATCATAATTCGCCGTTTCCGGTGCCTGCTTCATTGCCCGCACAACATTTAAATCAAACTCCACCATTTCCAGAGAATGCAGAATCAGCTCCTGATTCTGCTCATTTAACCTACGAACCATTCCGACGGTCTTTTGCAGCTTGTCATGAATTTCAGACAACCTTCTCTGCTCGTTTGGCTGGCTTGCGAGCAATCCTATTAAAGTTGACAGCTTTAAAGTCTCAACATCCTTGTTGATTACGTTTGCGATGTCTTTCGTCACGATCTCACGTCCGGAGTCCAGATGACTGATTCTATTCACAACGATTTGTTCTTCATCCGTGATTTTTTCTAATGCTGCAATATCTCCTTTTATGATGATTGGAGTCTTGCGTTTCGACAATTCCAGTAACGCTTCGTATTCTGCATGTTCTTTTTCAAGCGTATCTAATAATTCTTCCATTAGGCTTGCCACTGGAATTCCCTCTCTTTCGGCTCATTAAAAGTTAAGCATTTCCTCATATTTTTCTGATAACTTGCTTGCAAAATCATCATTGCTTACACTATATGTGCCTGCGTTGATGCTCGCCTTAATCGGCGCTGTCAATTCCTCTCTGATATCTGAAGAATTTGCAACAGCTTGCTTAGCCGCCTGAATATCCTTTCCGATGCTCGAAATCAGCACCTGATCCATTCGGCTGACCTTTTCTCCTTTTTCGGCTTTCACCGGTTTGCTTGCCTGATAGATCTGGCTGACCTGATTATATGCTTCTATACGCATACGATCTCCTCCTTCCTTCAAATACTTCTTTTACGAAACGTTTTTATTCTACATTATTGTTATCGGTTGATTTTAAAAAGACTTTAGCTTAATTTGAAAATTATTATTACATAAATTAAAATTCAAGCCGCCAGCCGTTTTCTTTTAAATACCTTCTTCTTTTCTGATAATCCGGAAGGATCGTTGCAACCGCGCTCCAAAATTCCGACCCGTGGTTCATATGTAGCAGGTGACACATCTCATGCACGACCACATAATCTATAATCTTTGCGGGCGCCATCGCCAGCTTTACGCTGAAATTAAGATGCCCTTTCGCAGAACAGCTTCCCCAGCGGGTTTTTACATTTTTAATTGTAATGTGCATCTGGCTGCTTCTCTCCTCATATTCTTCCTGCTTTTTATATTCTTTCTGCGCAAGCTCGCCAATCGCAGGTAAATACCGAATAACCGCTTCCTGTACATAACGTTTTAATTGTTCGCCGCTCCATTTAATCAGCAGCTCCTTAATATATGCTTCCTCTAAGCCGCGCGCTTTTACAACGAGCAGACCTTCCCCTCTCCCCTGCACATAAACTGCGTTTCTTTTACTTTCTGTGATATGCAGCCGATATTCCTTTTCCATGCACAGAAAAACAGCGCCCTCCGTATAGTATTTCTGTCGGACGCAGTTTTTATCAGCAGTTTCCTGCTGTTTCTTTCGTATCCACTCGGATTTCTCCTCTATCATCTTCTGAATTTCTGTTTCAGACACCCATTTTGGCGCCCGCACCTGAACCGAGCCGTCATCCCTTATATAGATCGCCACCGTCTTGCGCTTTGACCTGATTGATTGATATTCGATCATGCCTCTTCCTTCTTCTCTAAACCCGCAGTCTCTCAGTGACTCGTTATTTATCGAATACAGTATAACATATCGGTGCAAACCTAGCCAAGATCCACCCGTGCGGTTTCCCCTGATTTTAAAAAGATTTTTTGGAAACCGACAAGTTTTTTGATCGGAGCGGACATATTACCGGGCTTTCTTTCAAGAAAAAACAGTACGGCTTCTGCGGCATCAACAGAGCCCGTGTTTTTTACGACGGCCGATCCGCTGATTCTTCCGTTTTCCTCTTTCACCTCATACGACAGATATGTGAATTCCGTATAGGACAGCCCATGGCCGAACGGAAAGAGGACTTCACCTTCAAAATATTGGTACGTCCGTTTTCCATCTCGAATATGGTAATCGTTCATCGGCGGCAGATCCGCAGCACTGTTGTGCCATGTCATGTTTAGCCGCCCGGAAGGGGAAAACACGCCCGATAATGCTTCCGCGACGACTCTCCCAAGGCATTGTCCGCCCGAAGCCGTCATTAGGATAGCCGGAAGCTTTGCTGCCTCCCAGCGGATCGCATAGGGGTAATTGGTGATCAACACGAGCGCCGTACACGGATTCACCCCGTAAAGCGCCTTGACAAGCTCATGCTGCATGGCCGGAAATTCAATATCTTTTCTATCCACACCCTCCTTGCAGCTTATGATCGGATGACAGCCCATCACGGCGATCACCTGATCTGCCCGTGCCGCCAGCAGAGCCGCACGCTCCCTTCCGTTTTCCACACACTCAAGGGAAAAGCCCGATTCCCGCAGGGAAAACGCTTCCTCCGCAAACCAACTGAACACTTCCTCTCGTTCCAGCTTCAAAACTCCGCTCTCATATTCGTGATGGAGATACCGTCCGTGCCGCTGCGAATAAAACACGTGGCGCTCCTCTTCCCAGACCTCATGACGAAAAAGCTCTGCCTCAGACGCTTGACAAACGCCGCAGATTTCTTTATTTTTAAAAGCCAGATAGGTTCCGTCTTTTTGACGGATGCGCACGCGGTCACAGCCATCGTCATAAAGAATGTCGGCATGGGAGAATTCCCGTCGGATACCGGCAAGCGGTGTCACGGGGTTATGCGGAATCCCTGAATACCAGTCTTTGTTCCAGACATCCGCAAGCGATCCGATCACTGCGATTGTCGCGCGTGTCTGTTTATTAAACGGCAGAAAATGCTTCTCATTTTTCAACAGCACGATCGCCTCTCTCGCCATCTGCAGGGCGACGGCCTGATGCTCCTTCGTGTTAATTTTGAATTTTCCGATCGCATCGTAAGGGCATTTGTTTCCATTTCGGTAAACGCCCAGACGGAACTTTGTAGAAAAGGAATGTCTGAGTGCCTCATCAATGTCCTCTAGCGTAATCAGCCCCGTTTCATAGGCCTCCCGCGCCGCCGCGACAACCTCCTCCTCGGGATCGTTAAACACATCGACACCGACCTTCATGGCTGCCGCCAGCGCCTGCGCGGCCGTTTCACAATAATGATGCTCACTTACGGTCTGATATAGATCGCCCATGTCGCATACCACATGTCCGTGCAGTCCCCATTTATCGCGTAACAGTTCGTTGATCTCTGGATTTACGATCGCCGGAATTTGATTGATCTCATTATAGGAGGTCATGACGGACTCCGCCCTGCCCTCTGTTATCGCAAGACGGAACGGCTCCAAATAAAAGTCCTTCTTGTCTTCGTCAGTCAGCTCCGAAGACGCATACGCCCTGTCATTCTCCGTATTATTCGCATAGAAGTGTTTCAGGGTCGCCGCGCATCGCAAAAAGAACGGATCCTCTCCCTGCATACCGCGGATATAGGCAGAAGCCATCTTCCCGGAAAGATACGGATCCTCGCCGTAACCCTCCTCCGTCCTTCCCCAGCGTGGATCCCTGCACAAATCGACCGTCGGCGCCCATCGGGAAAGACCCATTTTCCCTTCTTTTTTATAGAGTGCCCGTGCCTCCGTACCTACCACGACGCCTGCACGCCTAATCAGCTCCGTATGAAACGAAGCACTCATACCGATCGGCTGCGGAAACGATGTCGTTACAACCGGCTTCCCCCTGTTAAACTCCTGATCATGGCGCGCCTCAACTCCGTGCGCGGCTTCGCCTCCAAAAAAGAATTCGGGAAGCCCCAGCCTTTTAATTTCTGGGGAATGCACGGTAAGACACCGGAATTTTTCATCCGGTGTCATCTGTTTTAACAAACCTTCAATCTGTTCTCTGATCATATAACAAATATCCTTTCACGACCGACCGCAGCTCTTCGTCAATCTCGCAGTTTTCATATGCGAACGACTCCGCATATGATAATCGCTTCTCCTTTGGGATTTCCTCAAGCAGCGGCTTGCATATATAATTCTTTTGTAGCAGGTAAAGGCAGGCGCGCAGACGGAATTGCAGCAGATAGGCATCCTGCTCCGTCATTTCCGGAAACCATTCCTTTTTTACAAGCCGCAGTAGTTCCCTTGCGTGAAATTTCTCAATATCCTGATTCCAACGCTGCCCAGCCTTATCCGCAAGCGTCATCCAGCGTCCGCCCCGCTTCGGGGAAAGCAGGCTCATGAAATGCGCATCCTTATAGCACCACAGGCACCAATCTATCGACCTGTCTTCCATCAAATCAAGCGTATCCTTTAACAGCTCTCTGACAAATTCCGGCTCTCCGCAATCCACACCATAACCGAACTCACCGCAGAATGCCGGCCTCTCAAACACATCTCTGAGAGCAATGAGCTGATTGAGTCCTTCCGCAATCTGTGCCTTTCTTGCACCTCTGTCAAGCGACTGTTCAAGCAGTTTGGGCTGCCAGACCGTCGGGTAATAATGAAAGCCCAAAGCGGTCTGCGGGTCTTCAAAATTCTTAAGTCCCGAAAAATCCATCGAAAACAGGTCGCCCTCCAGCACGATGACATGATTGCTGTCCACTTCGCGGATCGCGGCGATCGTCTCCGCATAATATTCATTGATTGCGCTCCAGTTCGCCATCGCCGGCTCATTCAGCAGATCGTACCCCATCAGGTATGGTTCGTTTCGATACCGTCTGGCGATCTCGCCCCACAGCTTCGTCATCTGCCGCCGAAAGCTCTGATATTTCCAGAAAAGGGGAACGCCGAGGCTGTTGTCCGAATGCCAGTCCGGGTTCTGTCCGCCGGGTGTCCCGTGAAGATCCGGCATAATAAAAATCTGATAGGTGCGTCCAAGCGCAAATAAGCGGTCGAAAGAGGCGAATCCCTCTTCTTTATAATGGCTGTCGTCATTGTCGTCAATAAAGAGCCGGTAACTGAACGGAACGCGCACAAAATTTACACCGCATTCCTTCAACAAAGCAAAATCCGCCTCTCCGATAAAATTCTCCTGAAATACCTTAAAGAAAGCCTCCTGATCCGCTTTTCCATATACCTCTAAAAAAGCCTGTCTGAGCATTTCATCCGGCGTCGGAAGGCCCATCATAAAATGCTCCAAATTGAGCCATGTGCCGATACCAAAGCCTCTCAGCCGGATGCGCTCTCCCCGGTAAGTAAACTGCTTCCCTTTTACCCGAATAAAATCTGCATGTTTTTCCATAATAACACCCTCAGCTCTTCACTTCCAGGATGACGACGCCATATGCGCAGAGTGTGATTTCTTCGCCCTTCTCATAATCCTTTTCTTCCAAAAGATCTCTTCCTGCTGCCGGACTGCT
>CAZMIX010000058.1:0-884 GCA_964566545.1 uncultured Lachnospiraceae bacterium
GGTAAAGGGGATTGAAAAGGGTACGGGATTTTACAACATGGACCTAATGGAATATCAGGGAACAGCGGAGATTTGGCTGGAATCCTATTCCATTCAAGTCATAAAACAAAAAAATGGAGGTATGAAAAATGGAGAAGAGTAAAAAAATACTGGCAATTGTACTTACATCTGTAATTTGCTTGGCGGCTCTCACAGGCTGTAGTCAATCACCAGTAGAATCTGAACCCGCGGCTAATAACGGGGGAACAGCAAATGCTGAGGCAGAAGCGAACGCAGATGAAGCAGAAGAGGTGACGATCAACTTCTGGCATCATTACAGCGCGCAGTCTGCGGAGAATGAGACATTAACAAATGTCCTGATTCCCAAATTTGAAGAGGAAAATCCAAATATCAAGGTAAATGCAGTATCACACGAATGGGCGGATCTGCATGATAAAATCCTGATCAGCGCAAAATCGGAGACGCTGCCGGATGTGGCAAGGCTCGACAGCGCATGGATTCCGGAATTTGAAACGATGGGAATCCTCGTACCTATTGATGAAGAGATGAGCGATTTCACCTCGGTTGCACAAAATCTGCTGGACAGTGCGATGAGCACGGCAAAAATAAAAGATCATTATTATGGGCTCGCATTAAATACAAATACTAAAATTCTATTCTATAATAAAGACGCTTTTGAAGAAGCCGGTATCAGCGTTCCCGCGACGATGGAAGAGTTTGTTGAGGCTGTAAAGACGCTTTCCGGCACAAATGAAAATGGGCAGCAGGTATGGGGCTATGATGAGCCAGCACTTGCGGGATGGAACCTTTGCCCGTTCATTTGGAGCTGCGGGGGAGAACTCCTTGATCCTTCACAAACCATCGCACAGGGATACATCAACGGC
>CAZMIX010000058.1:894-15014 GCA_964566545.1 uncultured Lachnospiraceae bacterium
GCCATTCAAATGCTGGCAGACCTGTATGACAGCGGATCCATCACCGGATGGAACAGCGGAGATATTCCAATGACCGACGGCTTTGGTACGGGCCGCTATCGGATGCTGCTGGAGGGTCCTTGGAAAATTGCCGAGTTAGCCGGAGCTTATCCCGATTTCGCTTATGATACGGCACCCATCCCTTCCGGTGAAGGCGGTTCCATTTCCGTACTTGGCGGAGAAGACATCTCCATGTTCCATACCGCCAATAAAGAGGCAGCATGGAAGTTCATGCAATTTATGACGTCCCCGTATGCACAGGAGGAGATGGCAAAATGCAGCCAAATTCCGGTGAACAAAACGGCATTGGAAAGCGATACGGTAAAAGATGCTGATTTTGCTCCTTTTATCGAAGCGATCAAAACAGCAAAATCCCGTCCGACTGTTTCTTCCTGGTCCGAGATCGACAGCGAGCTGTCCGCAGCGGTCGGCTCTGTTATGAATAAAGAGAAAACCGCACAGGAAGCGATGGATGAACTGGCAATCAAAATTGACAGCCTGCTCGCACAATAATTATTTTTTCGATAGCGGGGGTTTCCTCCGCTATCGGTAAAATTATATAGCAGAAAGCAAAACAAGTCAATGCAACAAAGGAGCTGCTTGTATGAAAAAGAAAGCGTTTATAAATCAGGCACAGATATTTGGGCTATTGCTGCCGGGCCTGCTGATATTTGGCATTTTTACACTATATCCGATCCTTAAACTATTGATCATGAGTTTTTTCGAGTGGGATTTCGGCTCGATGTTTCAACATCATTTTATAGGACTGGACAATTATAGGGAGGTGCTGGGCGATCAGGCTTTTCAAATAGCTTTTGCAAATACTCTTTTTTATACGTTCATTACGGTTCCGGGACAAATGCTGCTGGGTCTGCTTACAGCACTTTTCATAAATAATATTTCCAAATTCAGGATTACGTTTCGTGTCCTTTATTATTTACCTGTAATAACCTCCTGGGTAATCGCGTCCTTAATATTTAAATATATTTTTAATACGGAAGGGCTATTGAATTATTTCCTTGTGAATGTGATTCATGTCGCAAACCATAATATCAGATGGCTGGATACCCGTTTCAGCGGACTTTCGGTGGCAATGCTGCTTGGAATCTGGAAGGGGATCGGCTGGAATATGATCGTATTTTTGGCCGCGCTTCAAACAGTGCCGGCCGATCTGTATGAGGCGGCTGCGATAGACGGAGCAGGGAGCCTGCGTAAATTTTTCCATGTGACGGTCCCCGGTATAAAGGGTACGGTACTGTTTGCGCTTGTCATGCTCACGATAGGAGGCTTTAATGTGTTTACTTCCATTAAAATGATTACGAATGGGGAACCGGGGCATCAAACGGATACCATTTTGACATGGATGTATTACAAGGCGTTCAGTACGGGAAAGTTCGGGTATTCCGCCGCGCTCTCCTTTATCACCGCTGTGGTGCTTGCGCTATTGGCGTGCGTACAATTTAAGCTGATGAAAAACAATGAACAGGAATAAGGGGTGGAGGAAATGATTCGAAAGAAAAGCACCAGCGTCATTTTGTATGGCTTACTGCTGGCCGGATTGGCTGTTGTAGTAATGCCGATGATTTATATGCTCAGTACTTCCGTGAAGCCTAACGGAGCATTGTATGAATTTCCGCCCAGATTTTTCCCTGCCCCTCATGAGATTACAATGGAAAATTTCAGCTATGTGCTGCGGCAGGGAAAATTTTATCTGAATTTTTTAAACAGCATTCTTGTATCGACGATTACGGTTGCCGCCGCGGCCATGGTAGCCTCGGCGCTGGGATACTGTATAGCAAGATTTCATTTTTTCGGAAGAAAATTTATTTTTGCTTTTATTATCCTGACTATGATTTTGCCGGGAACGACGTTAATCGTGCCGCAGTACGAATTGACGGTAAAACTGGGATTTATCAATAATATATGGGGGTTGATCCCGTTTTATGTGGCATGGGTCATTCCGTACTCAACCTTCATGATAAAAGGATTTGTAGAAAATATACCGAAAGAATTGGATGAAGCGGTGTATATGGACGGGGGGAGTGTTTTTACTGTTTATACGAAAATCATACTTCCACTGGCAAAGCCCGGGATCGCCTCTGTTTCCATATTTAATTTTTTGACGGCATGGGAAGAATTCCCGTGGGCGAATACAGTAATCAATGATGATCTGAAAAGAACATTGCCAATCGCAATTTCAGGATTTTTCGGGCAACATCAGTTTACACAATGGGGTTATGTATTTGCTTTATCCGTATTAAGCTTAATTCCTATCCTTCTTGTATTTATTTTCTGCCAAAAGTTCTTTGTGGCAGGATTGACATCGGGAAGTGTAAAGGGATAGACTACTCTCCTAACACGAGCCCCTCTTCACAAGCTGACATGGAAGTGTCATGTGGAGGGGGGTCTTGTATTGCTCAAATAAGGGGTACTGCGTCGTCAGAAAAGCGGCTGCGTAAGCGCCCATTTCGTAGGAAGGGGCATGGACGGTCGTCAGGGGCGGCGTCGTGTAGGCCGCGCTGCTGATATCGTCAAAACCGACGATGGAAACCTCCTTCGGAATCCGGTAGCCGTTTTCAGCAAGCGCGCGCATGGCGCCGATGGCGATGCTGTCGCTTGCGGCAAAAATAGCGGAAGGAACCTTTTTATCCTGAATGAGCGAGGTCATCATATGGTAGCCTGCGTCGGAGGTATAGGCGTCCTCAAGCAGATAAGGCAGATAGGTGATGCCGTGTGCTTCGCAGAAGGACTGAAAAACCTGACGGCGCATGTCCGGGTAAACGATATGCTCCTTTAAATATTCCCTGCCGCCGAGATAACCAATCGTCCGGTGCCCGAGTTCGTACAGATAATTCATCACGTCCTTCACGGCATTTTCAAAATCGAGGGAAATGGAATTATATTCTACCCGCGCCGTATGCATATCCACGAGAATAAAGCAGGGCGTCAGCTTTTTAAAATGCTCAATTTCCTCATTGTCGAATTTCCCGATACAAATCAAGCCGTCTGCGCCGGAAAGGGAAGCCATGTGGTCAGAGTCCGAGCGAAAGGCGCGGATCACGTTGATGTGCTTTTCCGTGCAGTAATTTTCTACGCCGAGGCGTATGGATAAATAATAAGGATCATCCAACTCCTGCTTCGGGGAATACCATTGAAGAATGCCATAGGTAAGCGTGTCGGAGCTCTTTTTGCCGCGATCCTTCTTTTCATATCCAAGCTCCGCCGCAATATCAAAAACCCGCTGCCTCGTAGCCACCGTGACGTTGAGAGAGGGGTCATTATTTAGGATTCTGGACACGGCAGCAGGGGATACCTGCGCCTTTGCTGCAATTTCTCTGATCGTCGCCATAAAGGGAGCCTCCTTTGTTTTATTCAGCCTTCGGCCTCATAGCAACAGAATATGCACAGAAACACCTCGCGGCGTTGACGGCCGAATTGTTATGTTTACTTGTATTTACTAAACTATACTATTGACAAAGCAGTAAAAAATGAGTATATAATTAATTATACACAATTTACTAAAAGTTGCAAGTAAAAACTTAAATGTTTAGTAAACATATAAAATGCGTTTACCAAATGATATGGCATGCAAAATAATAAGGATCACACACAAAAAGGAGACGGGGTATGAAGGCGACAGGATGTTTAAAGAGGGAATTGCAGGAAAAGAAATACCGGGAGCTGTTGAAGGACATTTATGTGGATGAAGCGGTGCTCGACTATCAGACGGCGCGCTACATTCAGGCGATCGAGAAATTTGAAGAGCTGTACGGCGAGCAGGAGGTGGAAATCTACAGCGCGCCGGGCAGGAGCGAGGTCGGCGGCAACCATACGGATCATCAGCACGGACAGGTGCTCGCGGCAGGCATTAATCTGGACGCGATCGCCATCGCGGCAAAAACTGAGGACGGACAGATCAAAATCGTATCCGACAGCTTTCATATCGAGCCGATCGCGTTAGACGACCTGGGCAAAAAGGAGAAGGAAGCCGGTACGAGTGAAGCGCTGGTCAGAGGCGTGGCTTGCAGGCTGCGGGAGGAGGGCTATCAGCTCGGCGGTTTTTGCGCTTATATGACGAGCGATGTGCTGATGGGCGCGGGACTTTCTTCCTCGGCGGCTTTTGAGGTGGCGGTAGGAACGGTCATTTCCGGCTTATATAATTTGCAGAAAATGTTTATTTTGAAAAGCCGTGCGGCCTTATGGATCAAATGGCATCCTCGGTCGGAAGTCTTGTCAATATTGATTTTGCCGATACGAAAAATCCGGTGGTAAAGAAAGTGGATGTGGACTTCGATAAGTTTGGGCATAGCCTGTGCATTGTGGATACAAAAGGAAATCATGCGGATTTGACGGAGGAATACGCGCTTGTGCCGCTGGAGATGAAAAAGGTCGCCAAATATTTTGGGTGTCAATATTTAAGGGAAGTGGATGAGGAGCAGTTTTACAGAGAGCTTCCGAAGATCAGGGAAAAGACGGGCGACCGCGGCGTGCTTCGGGCCATCCATTTCTTTGGGGACCATAAGCGGGCAGGCGATGAGGTCGCGGCTTTGCAGAACGGCGATTTTGAGGAATTTAAACGCCTGATTACCGAATCCGGTGACAGCTCTTATAAATATCTCCAGGACGTATTTGCAAACTGCGATGTGCAGAACCAGAGCGTTTCCCTCGGACTGGCGCTGAGTGAGAGGATATTGGGGAAAAAGGGGGCCTGCCGTGTGCATGGCGGCGGCTTTGCCGGTACGATCCAGGCATTTGTACCAAATGACATGGTGGCGGAATATCGGGAAAAAATAGAGCACTTTTTCGGCGAAGGAAGCTGCCATGTGTTGAAGGTGAGAAAATATGGCGGCATGAAGGTGCTGTAAGCAGAAATATCGGAATACAATCAGGGAAAGGGAAGAGAATAATATGAAGGTTTTAGTATTAGGCGGCGCCGGTTATATCGGCTCCCATACGGTATATGCTCTGATCGAGGCAGGCGAGGAGGTCGTGATTATTGACAACCTGCTGACGGGCTATGAAGCGGCTGTCCATCCAAAGGCGGCATTTTATAAAGGAGATATCCGGGACAGGGCATTTCTTGACAGCGTGTTTGAAAAGGAAACAAATATTGACGCCGTCATCCATTTTGCGGCGAGCTCTCTTGTCGGAGAGAGCATGACCGATCCTTTGAAGTATTATGAAAATAACTTATATGGTACAATGGTATTGTTGGGCGCGCTTGTCGCGCATGGAATCGATAAAGTCGTATTTTCTTCGACGGCGGCAACTTACGGAGAACCGGAAAATCTGCCGATCCTTGAGGGAGACCGGACGCTGCCGACGAATACTTACGGCGAAACGAAGCTTTCGATGGAAAAGATGTTTAAATGGGTAGGAAAGGCGTACGATCTGCGGTATGTATCCCTCCGCTATTTCAATGCATGCGGCGCACATGAGAGCGGAGTAATCGGGGAGGCGCACAATCCCGAAAGCCATCTGATTCCGTTGATTTTACAGGTGCCAAACGGACAGAGGGAGCATATCAGTATTTTTGGAGACGATTATGCGACAAAGGACGGCACGTGCGTCCGGGATTATATCCATGTAACAGATCTGGCGCAGGCGCACATTTTGGCGGTAAAGTATTTGTTAAGCGGCAAAGGCAGCGATGTATTCAATCTTGGAAACGGAATCGGATTTACGGTAAAAGAAGTCATCGAAACGGCGAGAAAGGCGACAAATGACCCGATCAAGGCGGTCGTCGAGCCGCGAAGGGCAGGCGATCCGGCATTTTTGATCGCTTCGAGTGAAAAGGCGCAGCAGATTCTTGGATGGAGGCCGCAGTACGCGGATCTTGAAACGATTATTGCTTCCGCATGGAAATGGCATTCGTCGCATCCAAACGGTTACGAAAAATAGAAAGCGAGAGAAAAGATGATTGAACAGAGCATTGCCTCTTTGGCAGAATACGCGGTTCAGCAAGGCCTGATCGGAGAAGAGGAGCGGATTTATTCCGTCAATCTTCTGCTGGAGCTGTTAAAGCTGGACGAGTACGAGGAGCAGGCGGATAAGGAAAAAACGGCGGAGCTTGCAGGAAATCTGGAGCAGCTTCTTAAGGAAATCTGCGATTATGCATATGAAAACGGGCTGATCGAGGAAAACGGGGTCGTATACCGGGATTTGTTTGACACAAAGGTCATGAACTGTTTCTGTCCGCGCCCGGGCGAGGTCATTCGTACGTTTCGCGAGAAATATGCGCGCTCTCCAAAAGAGGCGACCGATTATTATTATCATTTGTCAAGGGCTTCGGACTATATCAGGGAATACCGGATCGCAAAGGACATAAAATGGACGACTGACAGCGAATATGGCCCGATCGATATGACAATCAACTTATCTAAGCCGGAAAAGGATCCGAAAGCGATTGCGGCGGCAAAAAACGCGAAGCAGTCCGGCTATCCGAAATGCCTGCTTTGTGTGGAAAATGAAGGCTATGCGGGGCGGATCAATCATCCGGCCAGGGAAAACCACAGAATCATTCCGATTACGATTTGCGGGCAGAAATGGGGCTTTCAATATTCCCCGTATGTCTATTACAACGAGCATTGTATCGTGCTGAATACGGAACATATCCCGATGTCGATCAATCGGGAGGTGTTTGAAAAGCTGTTTGATTTTCTGCGTCAGTTTCCTCATTATATGATCTGTACGAACGCGGATCTTCCGATCGTAGGCGGTTCGATTTTGAGCCACGAGCATTTCCAGGGCGGGAATTTTGAGTTTCCGATGGCCCGCGCAAAAGTGGAGAAAAAGATCGTGATTCCGGGTTATGAAGAGATACAGGCGGGCATTTTGCACTGGCCGCTGTCCGCGATCCGCATCCGCGGTAAGGATCAGAAGAGGCTTGTGAAGCTGGCGGATCATATTTTAACCGCATGGCGCGGCTATACGGATGAGGAAGCGTTTATTTTTGCGGAAACGGATGGCATACCTCATAATACGATCACGCCGGTCGCTAGAAAAATCGGGGAATTTTATGAGCTGGACCTGACACTGCGCAACAACATTACGACGCCGGAACGTCCACTGGGCGTTTACCATCCGCGCGATTCGTACCATCATATTAAAAAAGAAAACATCGGCGGCATCGAGGTCATGGGACTTGCCATCCTGCCCTCCCGCTTAAAGGAGGAACTGGAAGCACTTGCTGTATCTATTTTGGATGGCAGAGATATCCGTTCCAGCGAAGCGCTTGAGAAGCATGCGGACTGGGTGGAGGAATTTCTTCCCCAGTATAAAGGCACACTTACAAAGGACAATATCATGGACGTTCTTAAAGAAGAAACCGGAAAGGTTTTTGTAAAGGTGCTGGAGGATGCCGGCGTATTCAAATGCACCGAAGAAGGAAGAAGCTATTTCATGCGGTTTGTGGAGAGCTTATAAAAGGATGGTTATTTCTTAAAAAAGCAGCCTGCGCGGTTGCTTTTTTGTTGCACAGGCAATATGGACGCTTTGCCGGCTGCAATTCGTAAATGTTTTCCTTGAGTGAATCCCGTTTCAATATTATAATAAGAACAGTACGATTTTATAAAGTGTGTATTGGCGGGAAGGATATAAGGGTCATGAATCTGATACCAAAAAGAAAAAAACAATGCGCGAATTGTGGAGCAAACTATTCCTACCGGGAGGCAAAATGTCCGTATTGCGGTACGGTCAATGAAATCGGCGCGGAACGAAAGTATATGGAGCATCTGGAGGATATCCGGGAGGATCTTGAGGATATCGCGGAGATTCCTGAGAATGTCTATAAAGAAGAAATAAAAAACACCGGTCAAAAAATTTATAAGCCCATCTTATGGGCTGCAGTGATACTGGCAATTATTATCGTCGGGTACTGGTATTTTAATGTACATTCTTCAAGCTCCTACAGTAAGGAACAATTGTTGTGGGAACAGGAGACCTTTCCAAAGCTGGATGCATGGTATGAGGCGGGAGAATATGATAAAATTCAGGAATTGTTTGCAAATACCGGGGATTATCCGCTTTATGGGTGGAAGCATTATGATTTTATGATGTCCTACGGAGAATACCAATCTGTCATGTATTATCGGGAATTTCTTCAAAACGGCGACGAGCTGTCAAAAGCGGATAAAGGATTTATATTATATGACAGTCTTTATCTGATCCATGAAGACGCCTGTCAGGACAGCTATAAAGAATTCACCGAGGAAGAAAAGCTTTTGATAGGGGAGTATAGTAAGGCTGC
The DNA here is from genome assembly GCA_964566545.1 of uncultured Lachnospiraceae bacterium. Taxonomy (GTDB): domain Bacteria; phylum Bacillota; class Clostridia; order Lachnospirales; family Lachnospiraceae; genus JAEYFP01. Next base: position 9,182 of record CAZMIX010000058.1, read on the forward strand.
AAAACAATTATTATCCGAGGATATCGGATTGGATGAGCCGCAGATAGAAGCGCTGTATCAGGCCGTATCCGAGGACGGGTATGTAGACTATGATAAGTGTTGTGAATATGTTAAGGAAATAGACTGGCAGAGGGGGAAATAACAAATGAAATGCAAGTACTGCGGTTCCGACATGTCCATAGAGGATGCAAAGTGCAGATATTGCGGGATTGAGAATCCTTATTATAAGAAGCATAGGGCGGATATGCGAAGCTATAAGGATAAGTTTGAGAAAACAAGGGCGGATGTGTATGAAAAAACGGGCCACTTTACCAAAGCGACGGTGAAAATCACAGCGATTGCTATTTTAGTGGCGCTTAATTTGATCGTCCTCTTTATTTTACTCAATTCCTGGAATATCAGCAATTTCATTATAAAATACCAGACGAGGCTCCACGTTGAAGAGCACCGGGAGAAACTGTCCGAACTGGAACGGACGGGAGATTATATAGGGCTTGTAAACTATTATGATTATAAAAGTCTTTATAGAGTGAATTTATTAGATGAATTCAATAAAATCAAATCGGTCAGCATGTTTTATGATAATATCTATGCCAACATAATGAGAGTAGCCGTGGAAAAAAATACTTATCGATCCCCGCAGGAATATGCGGCAATGATCAATGAAGATCTGAACAGCATCTATGATTCAATGGAAAAGAAGGAATATGATGATGAGGAGGAATACTCCGAGGCGCATGTAAAGGCGATGCAGAATGCGCTGGATCAGGTTTATGCGCTGCTGCATACTTATTGTAATGTCAGCAGGGAGGATTTGGATCATTTCGCCGATTTATCCCCCGCAAAAAGACAGCTTTTGATAGAGGAAGGAGTCAGCGTTTATGAAGAGTGATAAATTACAGATATTGAATGTACTGCTGATCGTGCTGGCGGTGATTCTGGTCATGAATGTTTTTGCAGCAGCAGGCGGTCTTATCGCTAATTTTGAGAGCTATGTGCCAAACGATGAAACAATGCTTTATTATATAAAAAATGGAGAGTATACAAATTTAATCGATTCTGTCAATACAAAAAAATATGCAAAACCGGACGACTCACAAACCTATGGAGAGCTTTGCGCAGTCGCCGGATATTTTGAAGCCGCTTCCATGTATCATGCTTATCAGGAAATGGGAGATACTGAAAAAGCGGAGAAGTTTGAGCAGAAAATGGATAAAAACAGCGCGCTGCTTGGCGAGTTGAGTTTTGCGAAAGAGGATATCGATAAAAAACTGGGAATCGAATAGAAAAATCGAAAAATAAAAGAATGGAGGCAAATGAAATGGCAGATGTGTATGCGGCGAGTGAAAGCAGATACGAAAAAATGGTTTATAACCGCGTAGGGAGGAGCGGCTTAAAGTTTCCGGCGGTATCGCTTGGATTTTGGCATAATTTCGGAAGCAGGGATAATTTCGATACGATGCGGGCGATGTGCAGGACGGCTTTTGACGCGGGAATCACGCAATTTGATCTGGCAAATAACTATGGGCCGGTGTACGGGAGTGCGGAGGAAAATGCGGGCAGGATTTTGAGTGAGGATTTCAAGCCTTATCGGGATGAGCTTGTTATTACGACGAAGGCCGGCTATGACATGTGGCCGGGGCCTTACGGGGACTGGGGAAGCAAAAAGTATTTAACGGCCAGCCTTGACCAGAGTTTACGGAGGCTGCAGCTGGATTATGTGGATATTTTTTATCATCACAGAATGGATCCTAAGACGCCGCTTGAGGAAACGATGGAGGCGCTGGCAGGCATTGTGCACAGCGGCAAGGCGCTGTATGCGGGGATATCCAATTATGACAAGGAGTATACGGAAGCAGCGGCGAAGCTTTTACGGGAGTTGCATTGTCCGTTTATCGTAAATCAGAGGAGCTATTCCATTTTTAACAGAGCGATTGAGGAGGACGGCGTAAAAGCGTACTGTAAGGAGGCAGGCGTCGGCATCATTGCATTCAGCCCGCTGGCGCAGGGACTTTTGACGGACAAGTATCTGCATGGGATTCCATCCGACAGCAGGATCGCAAAGGATGGCCGTTTCTTAAAGGAATCCGCATTAACACAGGAGCGGCTTTCACAGATCACAGCCCTGAATGAGCTGGCGTCACAGAGAGGACAGACTTTGGCGCAGATGGCGCTGTCGTGGATATTAAAGGATGACGAGGTCTGCTCGGTATTGATCGGCGCGTCCAGGCCGGAGCAGATCACAGAAAATATCGGCATCGTTTCCCAAACGAAATTTACGGCAGAAGAGCTGAGAAAGATAGACGAAATCAGCCTATAAATTTTTTTGATTGATTGTAAGCATCATTGACTAAATAATAAGTTGCATCAAAAAAGCCTGCCTGTAAGACAGGCTTTTTGCATACTCCTATTGCTTATTAGCAAGCCTGCAGCTTATTTTAAAATTTTATTGTAACTTTTTAAGATATTTGTTATAATTACGTTGAAATAATTTTCAATGAAATAATTTTCAACAAGAAAGGAAGTAGAACTAAAATGACAGTGCGGGAAGAACAAAAGGAGAAAAGACGAGAGGTAATTTTGTGGGCGGCTCTGGACTTATTTATAAGAAAGGGGTATGGAAATACAAAAATTGCGGATATTGCAAGTGCGGCCGATATGAGCATGGGACTACTCTTTCATTATTATAAATCGAAAGAAAAGCTGTACGAGGAGTTGATCCGTATCGGGAGCGAAAAACTTAAAATGGAATTTGCTTTTTCAAACGAATCCCCGCTGTCTGTTTTTCGAACGGCTGCAGAGGATATTTTTGAAATGCTCGCCAAAAATCCATTCAGTGCAAAGATGTTTGTGCTGATGGAAAATGCGCAACACTCGGATTCTTTACCTCCAGATGTTAAAGAGTTGCTTTTGGAATCGAACAGACTGGTAAAAAAGAGTATTCCGGTAATAAAAAAAGGCCAGATGCTCGGAGAAATCAGAGCCGGCAACGCAGAGACCCTTGCGATCACATTCTGGTGTTCTATTCAGGGGATTGCGCAGTATATTGCCTTACGACCTGAGGCCCCCTGTCCCAATTCGGACTTGATAATTTCGCTGCTTGCCGGTTAGAAGCGTTTTCTGAAGTTCTTACCGGACAAATAAAATTAGGAGAATGGATTATGAAAACAAAAAGAAATGTGAGTATTTTTATTGTAGTAACACTGGCGAGTGGGTGGCTGGGCGTACTGATTGACAGATTGTTGCCGAATCAGCCGGATGGAGATTCCTTAGGTATGGGCTTGTGGTTGATTTTACCATTATTGACTGCCGTCATACTTACGCTTACCGGCCGTGATAAAAAAGAAACCGGACTCAGGCCGAATTTTAAGGGAAACGGAAAATGGTATTTACTGTCTTTGCTCATTTATCCTGTGATTACCGCAGTCACTGTCGGTCCGGCGCTGCTTTTTGACTGTGTGGATGTGTCCGCTTTTACAATCAATGAGTTTCTTTCGCTTGCGGCTTTTTCCATAGCTGTCAATTTCATCAGAAATATTTTTGAAGAATTTGCCTGGCGCGGCTTCTTAGCGGCAAAACTGATCGATTTAAAACTGAATGACTGGCTCGTCTACTTTATTTCCGGGCTTGTGTGGGCGCTGTGGCATGCGGCTTATTATTTCGTATTTTTGCCGGATCAGTATTTCAAAACGATCTCAAGGGGCGGCATGGTTTTATCCGGCTGTATCCTGATGTTGTGCTGGACCGTGATGTATGTGGAAGTATATCGGCTTACAAAATCCGTATGGCCGTGCGTGCTCATGCATGCGATAGAAGACGGCATCCCCACCGTTTTAGTCACGACAGGAGGTTTTCTCACCTTTACAGGCGGCCAAGACCTTTGGTGGAATCCTGTCAGCGGGATCGTTGCGACGGTGCTGTTTCTTGCGATAGGCTTTTTGCTCAGATCGGTCCGAATAAAAAAAGAGTCGCAAATTATATAAAATTTTTCTGTATGAAAATAACCTCCTGTGCAGAATTTCCATGGTAGACAATAGGATTTTATATGTATTTTAAAAATTCGTATTGCTATAATTTATCTGTAGTTAAGGAATGCGGCTATGCCGCTAATCATGAAGGAGGATATTTTAGTATGAAGAAGAAATTGTTAAGCGCGTTACTCAGTGTAACAATGGTAGCAAGCCTGCTTGTTGGCTGTGGCAGTGCAGCAGCGCCTGCAACGCCGGATGCAGCGGCAGAAGCACCTGCGGCAACGGAAGAAGCTGCTCCGGCAGAGGAAGCAGAAGCACCCGCAGCTTCAGGCGGAAAGAAAGTTGCTGTAGCAATGCCTACCCAGTCATCGGAAAGATGGATCAATGACGGTGCAAACATAAAGGAAAAATTGGAAGCACTCGGATATGAAGTAGACCTTCAGTACGCAGAGGATGATGTTCAGGCTCAGGTTTCCCAGATCGAGAATATGATCGCAAGCGGCGCTAATTGTCTCGTTATTGCAGCGATCGACTCCTCCGCACTTGTAAATGTAGAAGCACAGGCTAAGGAAGCCGGTATCCCGATTATTGCTTATGACCGTCTGTTAATGGATACGGACGCTGTTTCCTACTATGCAACCTTCGATAATAAGGGTGTTGGTACGGCAATCGGTAAGTATATTGAGGAAGCAAAGGATCTCGCTAATGCGGAAGCGGACGGGAAGTCCTATACGATCGAGTTCTTCATGGGATCTCCTGATGATAACAACGCAGTTATGTTATACAACGGTTTGTTGGAAGTTCTTCAGCCATACCTTGACAATGGCGTACTTGTTTGCGAATCCGGCAGAACATCCTTTGATGATACGTGTATCTTAAGATGGTCCCAGGAAACAGCTCAGCAGAGCTGCGAGAACTACCTGACAGGTTTCTACGCTGACAAGAAGCTGGATATTTGTGCAACAGCATTTGACGGCTTTGCATATGGATGTAAGGCAGCGCTCGAGGGCGCAGGCTATAAGGTTGGCGTTGACTGGCCGTTGATCACAGGACAGGATGCAGAGCTTATGGCAACAAAGAACATCATCAGCGGTGCTCAGACAATGTCTATCTACAAAGACACACGCCTCCTTGCTGAAAAGTGCGTAACGATGGTTCAGGCAGTTCTGGAAGGTGCAGAGCCTGAAATCAACGATACGGAGCAGTACAACAATGGTAAGATCACGGTTCCTTCTTACCTCTGCACACCGGTAGCTGTTGACCAGAGCAATTACAAGGAAATTATCGTTGACGGCGGATACTATACGGAAGCACAGTTAGCTGAGTAGTCGGCTGACAACAGGATCATTGTGAGAAAAGTAAGGGTGGCGGCAGGTTTGCTGCCACCCTGTTTCTTTCATAGGAAATTTAGAAGAATTTCCTATGAAAGAAACTTATATGCGCAGCCCGCAAAACGGAATTTTACCGTAAACGGCATCGCTTGCGCGCAAAATATGAGAAAAGGAGCTGAGAAGATGTCGGATTACATCTTGGAAATGAACCATATCACAAAGGAATTTTCAGGCGTTAAAGCATTGGATGATGTAAATCTTCAAGTAAAACGCGGCGAAATCCATGCGTTATGTGGCGAAAACGGAGCGGGAAAATCGACTCTGATGAATGTTTTATCCGGCGTATACCCCCATGGTACTTATTCGGGGGATATCGCATATAAAGGCGAAGCCTGCAGCTTTCACAATTTGAGAGACAGTGAAGCCAAGGGTATCGTTATTATTCATCAGGAGCTGGCACTGAGTCCATTGTTATCTGTTGCAGAAAACGTGTTTTTAGGAAACGAACAAACCTCTGCAAGAGGAGTGATC
>CAZMIX010000059.1:0-6795 GCA_964566545.1 uncultured Lachnospiraceae bacterium
CCGCAACCGCCTTTGCGACACTGTTGGCCACGTCCGGGTACAAAACCATCTCGCCGGAGCCAGCTCCGAAATCCGTCAGCTCCATGCCTTCCTTTTCAAGCAAATGCGCGATCAGCTCCATTTTTAAATGGTACGCCGCCTCATCACAGCCAATGGCTATTTTCATACATTCATCTCCTCAATGTTTATTCTCCAAGTACTTCTACGTCGATGTCCAGCATCCGGCAGATCATTTTCAGTTCCTCCGTATAGTTGCCGTATACCGCATGGCAATGGTTGGCGCTGAATTTCTCAAGAAAAATCTCATGTGCAAACGGGAGCTTCGCAAATACATGCGGCCACTCCTTCGTCGTCTCCGCCATTTTTTCCTCTGGAAGCGTCACAAATTCCGCGGGAATAATCGTCAAGCGGTACTTGCCTTTATAGCGGTTTAACCGCGCGATCGTCGCTTCTCCGGGCTTCGTCATACAGTTTACATGACAGCCGCCGCCCGCATAAATCTCAAGGCACGGATAAAGCTTTACATTTTTGAGGTTTTCCTTTGGATCCTCGCTCTTTCCGGCAAAATAAGTGGACTCGGAGCCGCAGTTGCAAAATACCATCACGTCATAATCCCTGTCATAATGGCGCACGTCCATAAACAGAACCGATTCCTTCGTTAAAAGCTTTAAAATCTGCATCGTCAGCGCCGCATCCGAATCGGCTTCACACGCAAAAACGACCGGTTCCTTAGCGCCGTCCCAATCATAAGGATCATTCATAAACGCCGCGGCAATACACTCGGTACAATAATGCCTGCTCATTTCATAATGACACTTCACACCCACGAAATCATAGTCATTTTCCTTCACGATCCGCTTGATCGCCTCATAATGCCGGATCTGTTCCTTGAGCTTATCCGGTGTCAGGCGGTTGTCATCATAGAGAATCCCTCCACAGCTTTCGGACAGCCAGTTGAAAGCGGACTCTACTTTTTCCTCCGGCACTTCTCCTGCCAGACGGACAATTTCGGACTGATCCATGTGATCCACGTCCACGCCAAACTTTTCCTGCCAGTCCTGCATGCTCACGGTAGCGCTGTACATGCCTAAGCTTCTTCCGCCGATCAAGCCGTATTTCTGTCCCTTTAGCCGGTTGACGACCGCACCGCAGCGCACAAACCGGATGATTTTTTCAAGAACCGCCGGATCCTTAAAATCTCCCGCCGCTCTGAAATGATCGATTCCTAAATGATCGAGAGCGCCGCCGGCCGCAAGCATCGAAACCATTCCCGGCCAGTCCGGGTTTAAGTTCGCACAAAGCATGAACGGGCCTTGTCCGAATTTCGCGATGACCGCCGTAAAGTTTGGAAACGCAAAAACACCATGCGAAATAATCGTGGCATCCACGCCCCGGTTTCTCAAAAACTCGGCCTGCTCCTTTGCGGTTCGGACGGAGCATACAAGCGTTTCCGCTTCGATCACATCCACCCGGCCGTCCTTTTTTAATGCCTCCACAATTGTATTAACCTGTGTCTGTACAATTTCTTTTAATGTCTCATGAACTTCCCTGTCGCCGTCGGAAACGCCGACGACACCGACTACTGGTTTTTTATTCATATCCGTATCCACCTTTCCGTTCTATCACTATCTCAACCGATTCCTGTATTCCTTGTACTGCAAAAATAATTCCTCATATCTCCCTGACGGGTAAAATATCTGCTCTGCCCGCACAAATCCGGCGAATGCCTGTGCATGGCTTTTGTAATCGCCGCACGCGGCCGCGCAAATCATGGCTAATCCCATAATGCCGGCCTCACTGTTTTTAAACACATGGATCTTCTTTTGCAGCACATCCGCCTTTAACTGCATAAATAAAGAGGAATTAGCGATTCCTCCCGTCGCGCTGATACGTTTAATTAAAAATCCGAGCTGGGAAAGCGTTTGCAGATTCATCCGGGACTCAAAATTCAGTCCCTGCAGCATCGCCCGGTAGAATTCCCACCGCTCCGTATCCAGCGTAATTCCAAGAAACGCGCCCGGCACTTTGGATTCCGGATCCATAATATTCACCTTGCTTAAATGCGGGAGAAAAACCAGCTCTGTCTTTTTCTGTGCGTTCTCTTCCAAATAAGAGAAAATATCCTTCGGCAAATGTGTACCCTGCTCTTCAAATGTACGGATATACCAGCGGATCGCGTTCCCATACGTCAAAAAAGCGCATGGCACCATATAAAGTCCCGGCTCCAAAAATGGCTCGACACACATGTGGCGCCTGATCAGCTCCTTTGACGCCAAAAATACCGAGTCATCCACAATCAAATTAATGCTTTCCGTAGAACCCTCCCCCATCACGAGCATACCCGGCTCATAGGCGCCGCCGCCGAGCGTTGCGCTGCACTGGTCATGGCAGCCCATATAGATGCGGATATTCGTGGGAAGATTCAGCTCTTTCGCAAGCTCCTTGCGGATCGTCCCCAGACAGTCGCCGACTGCTCTGACCGGAGAAAACCACTCCTTCGGCATTTCAAACTCCTGTAGCAGCTCGCCCGACCAGTCGTTTTCGTGAATGTCAAACAGCAGAGTCTTTGAGGCCGTCGCGCTGTCCACGCCCCGATTTCCGCTGAGCAGATAGTTGTAGTAATCATCCGCAAAGTAGATTGCCTTCGCCTTTTGCAGGATTTCAGGACAGTTTTTCTTCATCCACAAAAGCTTGCAGAGGGAAAAGGACTGATTTGGCACAACGCCGGTAATTGCAAAAAACTTTTCCGCCGTATAGCGCCGGGTGAGCATTTCGTCCAGACCCTCGCAGCGGCTGTCGGCGTAGGTGATGAAGTGATTTAGGGGCCCGCCGTTTTCATCGACCAAAACGAACGCCTCCCCGAAGCTGGAAAGGGCGAGCGCCTTTACGCCCGCCGCCTTTGGGGCAAGCTCTTTTAGGACCTGCTTTAGCTTTTCATAAATTTCAAGGGGATTTAACTCCACATAGCCTCTTTCCGGAAACAGAAGCGGATAGGCCGCGGACGCGGAGGCAACCACCTCGCCGTTTTTCGTAATAATGGATGCTTTGCAGCCGGACGTGCCGATATCTAGTCCGATATATGACATGTGGGAACCTCCTTCCTCTTTTTGTTGGTTTTTAAAATTCGCTTAACTTTAATTTCTGTTCCAGATAGGCCTGCAGCTTCTCCTGCACAAAGGCCGGAACGTCGAGCATACGGAACGCGCTGTCATCATGTTCCTTCAGCTTCGTATAAGCGGACAGCGCCTGATAATATTCCTCCAAAAACTCCGTTCCGACATTAAACTTGTTAATGCCCTTTTTAAAAGCGATTTTTAACTGCTCGTCGGGAATACCGCTTCCGCCGTGCAGCACTAAGGGAATGTTATTTGTGAGGGAATGGATTTCCTCCAGACGTTTGATATCCAGATGCGGCTCCTCCCTATAAACGCCATGCGCATTTCCGATCGAAATTGCCAGAGAGTCAATTCCCGTCTCCTTACAGAAAATTTCCGCCGATTTGGCGTCGGTATACTGCGCCTCATTTTTCTCGCTGTCTCCGGTTTCCAGACCGATCTGTCCAAGCTCTGCCTCAACACAGGCTCCCAGAAGATGTGCTGTCTCGACCACCTTTTTGGTAAGCTGGATGTTTTCCTCAAGCGGCCTCATCGAACCGTCGATCATCACCGAGGAAAAACCCGCCTGGATCGCGCTGATAATGCCGCCGTACTCATAGCTGTGATCCAGATGCAGACCGATCGGAACCTTGACGTCGTGCGCTAACGCCTTTACCATTTCGGCAAACGCCTTCTTATGAAAGACACTGTTTTGCTCTACATGTTCGGGCAAAAGCATCACAAGAGCCGGCGTATTTGTTTTTTCCGCAGTCTTGATCACCGAATAAACCATGTTATAGTCAATACAGATAAAAGAAATGACTGAGGTATTTGCCCGATTCGCCATCTCCAAAATATTTTTTACACTTTCCAGTGCCATGAACCTACCTCCTGAGCCGTTTTACTTGCGGCTGATCGCTTTCTTCGCTTTTTCCATAATATTTTCTGCTGTCAGCCCGTAAAGCCTTAACAGCTCTTCTCCCGGACCGGAACGACCGAACTGATCCTCAACACCTACCATTTCAACCGGAACCAGACTGTTTTTCACAATTACTTCCGCGACTGCCGCACCGAGACCGCCGATCACATTGTGTTCCTCCGCCGTTACGATCGCTCCCGTTTCCTCAGCCGACCGGATAATCAGTTCCTTGTCGAGGGGTTTAATCGTATGCATGTCAACTACTCTGGCAAAAATCCCCTCTGTCTCCAGCGCTTTTGCGGCTTCCAGCGCTTTTTGCACCATCAGGCCGCAGGCAATGATCGTAACGTCCCTGCCGTCCTTTAACACAGCACCCTTGCCGAGCGTAAATTGATACCCCTGCGCGTTTTTTGTGACCTCTTTTTCTCCGACGCGGCTCGTCCTGAAATAGCACGGGCCGTCGTACGCGATCATCGCCCGCACCGCCTCGCGCGTTTCATTGGCATCACACGGTACGATGACAGTCATATCGGGAATCGTTCGCATCAGGCTGATGTCCTCGATACATTGATGCGTACCGCCGTCCTCGCCGACCGTCAGGCCCGCATGGCTGCCAATAACCTTTACATTCAAATGCGGATAGGCGATGTTATTGCGGATCTGGTCATACCCTCTTCCCGCCGTAAACATTGCGAAGGAATGACAGAAAGCGATTTTTCCCGTTGTAGCAAAGCCTGCAGCAACATCGATCATATTCGCTTCCGCAATCCCCATATTATAAAACCGTTCCGGGTACCGGTTGGAAAAATCGATCGACATCGTACAGCATGCCAAATCCGCATCCAACGCTACAATGTCTGGATTCTCCCCGAACTCACACAACGCTTTTCCATATGCGATTCTGCTCGCTATCGTTTCACTCATCTGATTTGTCCTCCAATTCCTGTAACTGAGAATCGATCTCTCGAAAAGCAGCGATAAATTCCTCATCAGTCGGCCGTCCGCCATGGAACCGCACCTGATTTTCAAACACCACGGAACCCTTACCCTTCTTCGTCCTCGCGATGATCGCTGTCGGCATTCCGGTTACTGTCTTCGCTTCCTTCAATGCGTCTTCAATCGCCTCCACATCATGTCCGTCGATCACAATCGTATTCCAGTGAAAGCTTTCGAATTTTTTATCGATTGGATAAGGCGACATAATTTCCTCTACGGTTCCGTCCAATTGCAGACTGTTGTTATCAATGATCGCCACAAGATTATCCAGCTTGAATTGACCCGCGCTCATCGCGGCTTCCCACACCTGTCCCTCCTGGATTTCGCCATCGCCGAGAATGCAGTAGGTTCGGTAGGACTTTTGATAGGTCTTTGCGGAAAGCGCCATGCCCACCGCCACGGACAGTCCCTGTCCCAAAGAGCCTGCCGACATATCGACGCCCGGCACATGCTTCATTTCGATGTGGCCGGAAAGATAACTGTCTGGCTTGCGCAGCGTCGCCAAATCTTCCACAGGAAAATATCCTTTTAAAGCCAGCGTCGTATAAACGGCAGGCGCGCAATGTCCTTTAGACAGCACGAACCTGTCTCTGTTTTCCATTCTTGGATTTTTCGGGTCGATATTCATTTCATCGAAATACAGCACCGACAGCAATTCGGCGATCGAAAAGGAGCCGCCGATATGCCCCGAGCCTGCGGTCCTAATCGACTGCAGCGTTTCCTTCCTGATCTGTGCGGCAGTTCTTTCCAACTCCCGCCTTCTTTCATTTTCCATAATGTTCCTCCTGTTTTCTATTATCGAATAAAAGTGTGCTTGGCCCACTCTCACGGCTACGCATAAATAAAAAAGTCTGAAAACTTATACAATTGGGAAATTCTTTAGAATTTCCCAATTGTACAAAATCTTATTCACACTCGCATATTAGGAATCTGACAGCCTTGCCGTCTGGGCCCGGCACTGTCCTATTCACTCCTGAAATTTTTCTTTCTCTGTCTAATCATATCCAGATATACCGCAAGCAGAATGATGATTCCCTTTGCGATATACTGCCAGTTGGAATTGACATGCAGCAGGGTCAGGCCATTGCTGATGACGCCGATGACAAGCACACCGATCAATACGCCGCCGGCTCCGCCTACACCGCCATACATGCTGACACCGCCCAAAACGCTCGCGGCGATCGCATCCGTTTCCGCTCCTACCGAAGTGCTCGGCTGGCCGGACGACAGCCTTGCAGCCATTACGATTCCGGCGAAGGAAGCCAGCACACCACTGATCGTCCATACAATTATCTTTACTCTTTTAATATTAATACCTGAAAACTGCGCCGCCGTAGCGTTTCCGCCTACCGCGTATACATATCTGCCCATTCTCGTCTTATTTAAGAACATATATAATAGGAAGAAGCAAATCAGCATGTAGATGATCGGATAAGGGATGATCCAAAACAAACCCGTACCGATAATCGGGAATATGTCGTTGACATATAACGGCACCGGCTGTCCGTTTGCAATCAGATAAGCCGCGCCACGCAGGATGCTCTGCATCGCCAGCGTCACGACAAAGGGATGGATTCCGCTGTATGCGATGATGACGCCGTTTAAAAGGCCTGCCCCAACACCGACCAGCAATCCGAGCGCAATCGCCACAATCATCGGCATTCCCGCCTTCTCCATGGCCGCTACGCAAAGGCAGCCTGAGCATGCGATCATCGCACCCGCGATCAAGTCGATACCGCCGAGCATAATTGCGAGCGTCACGCCGATCGCGAGCATACCCGTCGT
>CAZMIX010000059.1:6895-14901 GCA_964566545.1 uncultured Lachnospiraceae bacterium
CAAATTACCCTTGATTCTTCCTTCGCTCATAACCGCGATCCTGTCGCACATATTGATGATTTCCGGCATTTCGGAAGAAATCATTATGATCGCCATGCCCTCTGCAGCCAGATCATTCATAATACTGTAAATTTCCGCTTTTGCACCAACATCGACCCCTCTGGTCGGCTCATCTAAAATCAGCACCTCCGGATTGGAGGCCAGCCATTTTGCCAAAACGACCTTTTGCTGGTTTCCGCCGGAAAGATTGCAGGCCATCTGATCCCTGGAAGGAGTTTTTATATTCAAATCCCGAATCCCCTTATCGACGATGTTTTTTTCCTTTTTCACATTCACGTTGAAATTTTTGATAAATCTGTTTAATACCGAAATACTCATATTAAATTTAATGCTGTTTTTCAAAATCAGGCCTTCGAGCTTTCTATTCTCCGGCACAAGCGCCAGACCCCGTTCCTGTATTTTCATCGTAGGAAGGTTCGATACATCTTCCCCTTTTAAAAGCACTTTTCCGCTATCCCGGGGATAAAGTCCGAGTACCGCCTTGATCAATTCGGAGCGTCCGGCTCCTACCAAACCATAAAATCCCAAAATCTCTCCTCTATGGACCTTAAAGCTGCAATCGATCACACGGCTTCCGGCATTGACATTTTCCGCCTGAAGGAGAACCTCCCCCGGTTCGTTAAAGCTTCGCACATAATAATTGCTCAGCTCTCTGCCAACCATCATCCGCACAAGCTCTGCCTGATCGCTTTCCTTTGTTACAATTACGCCGACGTAACCGCCGTCCCGCATGACGCAGACCCGGTCCGTAATCGTGAATATTTCCGACAGCTTATGGGAGATATAAATGATTCCTATGTTTTTCTCTTTCAATCGCCTGATCATATGGAACAACAAGTCCACTTCATTTTCCGACAAAGAAGAGGTCGGCTCATCCATGATCATCAGCTTCATGTTCAAGGAGCACGCCTTCGCAATTTCAACCATCTGCTGTTTTCCAATGCTCAAATAGCAAATGAGCGTCGCGGGATTGACATCAAGACCTACCATATCGAGCCACTGCTTCGCTTCCTCGTACATTTTCTTTTTGTCCACCATACCGGCAGTCATCCGCTCTCTTCCGAGAAAAATATTTTCCGCAACAGACAGATAAGGAACCAATGCGATTTCCTGATGAATAAAAGCAATGCCAAGATTTTGCGCAGCGGTTACGTTCTCAATTTTAACCTCCTGCCCGTCTACTCTGATCTCTCCCTCGTCCGGCTTGTAAATACCTCCAAGAACGTTCATCAGCGTCGATTTGCCCGCTCCGTTCTCGCCAAGAAGTCCGAGGACCTCTCCTTTATATAAGGTCAGCTCGGCATTATTAAGCGCCTTCACGCCCGGAAAAGTCTTCATAATGTTTTTCATTTCAACTAATACTTTTGGCATTTCGCACCTCTTTTTATCAGGGAAGGCAAAACTGCCTTCCCTGCACTTTTCTAAAAGACTATATAGCTTTTGTTAATTACTGCCATCCATCCGTTCCGTATTCGTCTACGTTGTCTGCGCTGATTAAGAATGTGTCAACCACCACTTCCTTCTCAAGAGTCTTGCCTTCTAAGAAGTCAAAAGCTGCCATCATCGAAGAATAACCAAGCGTTTCCGGTGACTGTGCTCCGGTGCCTTCCATCTGGCCGTTCTTTACCATCAGCTTCGCATCCGGGTTTCCATCCACGCCGTAAACCATGATCTTGTTTGCGAGTGTCGCGCTGGACTGCTCGATCGCATTCACCGCACCCATTGCTGAAGGATCGTTTACCGCAAAGATAATGGAAAGATCCGGATCTGCAACGATCGCGTCAGCCGTAATACCTAAGGAAGTTTCCTGATCGCCCTTTCCGTCGAGCACGTTCACAACGGTGTACTTCTTGCCGCTCTTGTCCATCGCAGCGATAAATCCGTCATATCTCTGTACGCAGGCGCTTGCTCTGGGGGAGTGAAGTACCAGTACCTTTGCGCCGTCTTCCATCTTGGAAGCCGCATCGGCACCAACCACATAACCGGCATTGTAGTTATCCGATGCGATGATCGTTTCAACTAAGTCTGCCGCATCTACCGGCGTGTCAAAGTTGATTACCGGAACGCCTGCCGCATCTAACTGCTCCAGTGCGGATGTGCAAGCTGTGGAGTCTGCCGGTGCCAATAACAGGGCGTCGATACCGGAGCTGATCAAATCGCTGATTCTGTCATTCATGATAGACTGGTCGCCGTTTGCATCTACTTCAACTAACTGTACTTCTGCGCCTCTCTCTGTGATCGCCTGCTTCACACCGTCTTCTACCGCAAGCCAGAACGCGTTATTCAGCGTTGCCGGGGAATAGCCAATCACATAAGTCTTTGCGCCATCTGTTGTCTCCGCACCTTCTGCCGGAGCTGTTTCCTCTGTCGCCGGCTCTTCTGTTACGGCCTCATCGGTCGTTTCCGGTTCTGCCGGTGTCGTTGCCGCAGTACCGCAGGCTGCTAAACCAAACGCCAGTACTACTGCCATCGTTGCTGCTACTAATTTCTTTTTCATACAAAATTCCTCCATTAAAATTTTTTTATCAAAATAATGCCGGCCGTTTTATGAGCCTTTATTATTATGAACATGATTGATGAGAAATCGTCTCATTCCCTGCTTTTTCTCTATTGAATTTTTACTTTTCTTTTTTATATTTTTACGTTAATTTTTTTCATGAAAATTATTTTTATAAAAAGAATTTACCACTAAACTATCATTTTGTCAATATGCAAAAAATGTTTTCCAGAAATTCGCTGTCACTATTCAATCTATAGCTGTAAAAAATGCTTTTTATAAATAGAGTCAGGCTAAAATTACAGAAAATCCACAAACTGAATGCGTAATTTATACAGAATGTTCAATATCTGCATGACACTCATTTTCGTTTCGTCATAAGGTTAAGCCATAACACTTTGACGACTTTATTATGCCCAAAAACACAAAAAAAATGGGTAATTTAATTTCTTTATTGAAATTTCAGAAGATATTTCCTGCCTTGAGAACTTTTAACATCACGAGAATGAAGATGATATAAATCCTTAACTTAGTCTTTGATATTAATGAATGAGATGATATAATAGAGCAAATCATTATTTTACGAATTGGATCAGGAATTTCACAGGCGAAGGAGAAAAAGTAATGTACGAGATGAAAAGCGAATATTATACAGGAATCGAATTGATCGATAAGGAGCATGAGGGGCTGTTCCATATTGCGGACGAGGCTTATACGCTGCTGATGGATGAGTTTATTGTGGATAAGTTTGACAATATCGTGGCAATTATTCTCAGGCTGAGGGATTATGCCGTGCAGCATTTCAAGGATGAGGAAGAATACATGATGAGCATCGGTTATAAAAAATTACTGTCCCACAAGACGGAACATATTGATTTTATTGAAAAAGTGAACAGCATCGACTTTGAAAGTATGGATGGCAACCAGACTCAGGCTCTGCTGGATATTCTGGAGTTTCTCAACGACTGGCTCGTACATCACATTCTCGAAAAGGATATGCTATATAAGCAGTAAAGTTTTCACTGATATAAGTATGGAGGTTAAAGGTTTTCTTTATTTCTCAATTAAGTTATAATAGAATGGACTTTATTTCATATAATTAATGAAACAAATCAATAAAATAGAATCAATAAAACGATGTAAGGAGACTGTTATGGAGAATTGGTTTTTACTTTTTATTAAGGGAATGTTTATCGGATCTGGTTTTATTTTGCCCGGTGTCAGTGGTGGCGCTTTGGCGGCGGTGTTTGGCATCTATGAGCGGATCATTTCCTTTCTGGCACATATTACGCGTGATTTCAAGAAAAACTTCCTGTTCTTTCTGCCTGTGGGACTCGGCGGAATTACCGGTGTTTTTTTGCTGTCTTTTGCGGTCAGCTATTTCCTTGGTACCTATGAAACATTTATTCTCTGGATGTTTATCGGCTGTATTTTAGGAACGATCCCTGCCTTGTGGGGGCAGGCCGGCAAAAAAGGCAGAAGCAGCAAGCATTTGGCTATTCTTGTCATTACATTTATAATTGCCCTGATATTCCTGGCTTACGGAGAGACCTTGTTCGGCGGCGGCATTTCGCAGAACTTCGGTACATGGATGCTTGCCGGAGGACTGATTGGACTCGGTGTCATCGTGCCGGGCTTAAGCCCCTCCAACTTCCTTGTTTATATGGGAATGTATAAATCCATGGCGGACGGCATCAAGACCCTGGATATGATGGTGCTGATCCCGCTTGCGCTCGGAGGAATCGCCTGTGTGCTCCTGCTCGCCAAACTGATGGACTATATTTTCTCCAAGGCCTACGCCGGACTGTTCCATTTTATCCTCGGCGTCGTATTTGCCTCCACCGTAATGATTATTCCAAGGAACTTCAACTACTTAAGTGGTGGAACGATCATCTGCGTCATCATGTGTGCGGCAGGAACCGCCCTTGGATACTGGATGAGCATGCTCGAAAAGAAGTATAAGCCTCAGGAATAAATGGCAGGCTTTCTCAACTGCCTACGCTAAATCATTAGCCGGCGGCAAGCAGACGTGGTTTTTGCAAACATAGTACGTTGTTTTTCCGTTTATTAGCGGATACCTGCTGCTTTCCTTCTCAACGATCACATTCGCAAAAACAGGCAGACTGCCGGGCATCGCCTCGATGTCTGCCTGTTCTTTTAAGACGATCACAATATGTGGCGGCGGATTTTGATCGATCAGCAGCGAAAGCATAAACAGGCTATTCCCTGCCGGGTAGCTTGCCGATTTGGACGACATGAAAGCACGCTGCTTTTTAGCGAGTGCATGGAACTCTTCTTTTTCCGTCAACTGATGCAGCCTTACAAAATTATAGGCCATCATGGAGTTGCCGCTTGGAATCGCACCGTCGTAGATTTCCTTCGGATTCATAAAAAGCTCATTATGGTCTGCTTTACACAAATAAAAACCACCCTTTTCAAGATCGGCAAATCGCGCCGCCGTTTCATGGCAAAGCGTCTCAGCCTTTTCCAGATAATTCTTATTTAACGTGGAGCAGTACAATTCTATCAACGCGGTTATATAAAACGCATAATCGTCCAAAAAGCCATTCCCGGAATGTTTGCCATCCCGAAAGCTTGTGAACAGCTCAGCACCGCGGCACAAGTTTTTTTCAATAAACTGATGTGCCTTTTCAGCAGCCTTCAAATGCGTTTCCTTTCCGCTTACCCTGAAAAGCAGCGACATCGCGATGATCATCAAAGCATTCCAGGAAACGAGGATTTTATCGTCAAGATGCAGCTTTGCGCGCGTTTTGCGGTAATTATACAACTGCCTCCTTTCCTCATCAAAATTGCCGAACAAGTCGTTGCTTTTTAAAAGATTGAGAATATTTACACCCTCAAAGTTCCCTTTTTCCGTGATATCAAACGCCGCGGCAAATGCACTTCCTTTTTCCTCACCTAAAACGCGAAGGATTTCCGTCAGGCTAAACGTATAATATTTTCCCTCGACACCCTCGCTGTCGGCGTCCTGCGCACAGTAAAACCCGCCGTCGGGAGCAGTCATTTCCCGAAGAATATATTCCGCCGTCTTTTCGCAGGTATCCAAATATACGTTTTCAGTTGATACGCTATATGCGGCGGCATAAGCGATCATCAGTAGTGCATTGTCATACAGCATTTTTTCAAAATGAGGCGCCAGAAAAATCTCATCCGTCGAATATCTGGAAAACCCGTATCCAATCTGGTCAAATATTCCTCCCTTGCGCATTTGCATCAGCGTTTTATCAACCATTAGGTAAACGGACTCTTTGTGCTCCAGCTTTGCATACAACGTCAAAAAAATGAGATTGTGCGGAGTCGGAAATTTGGGTGCGGCGCCAAAACCGCCGTTTACAGCATCAAAGTTTCGCGAAAAAATCCCCACGGCCTTTTTAATGAGACTGTCCGTACTAATATTGTCATAAATTTCTTCCTCCGCACCGATCTGCTTTATAATTTCTTCCGCCGATTCGAGAAGCCGGCCGCGGTCACGGTTCCAATGGTCGGACAGTGCGGTCAGCAAATTCTGAAAGCCCGGCATCCCGTATCTGGATTCTAACGGAAAATAAGTTCCGGCAAAAAACGGCTTTTTATCCGCTGTCATAAAAATACTCATCGGCCAGCCTCCTTTGCCCGTAAACGCCTGGCAAACCGCCATATAAACGCTGTCAATATCGGGACGCTCCTCACGATCCACTTTAATTGAAACAAAATTCTTATTTAACAACTGTGCCGTCGATACATCCTCAAAGCTTTCATGCGCCATAACATGGCACCAGTGGCAGGTGCTGTAACCGATGCTTAAAAATATCGGCTTGTTCTCGGACTTCGCTCTTTCAAAGGCTTCCTCGCACCACGGATACCAGTCGACCGGATTTTCCGAATGCTGTAATAAATATGGGCTGGTTGAAACTTTCAGACGATTACTCATTTTTTCACCTCTCGTTTACAAGTGCTATATAAAATAATAACATGTTTTAGTATATCCTGCCGTCAATCAGATATACTAAAATCAAAAACGAATTGGGAGAACCTATGATTTCAGTATGGAGTGACCAAGCTTCGCTGCCTGCATTTCCGAAGCTTGAAGGCAATATCAAAACAGAGGTATTAATCATCGGCGGCGGAATGGCAGGAATTTTATGCGCCTATTTCTTACAGCAGGCAGGCGTCGATTACGTCCTTGCGGAAAGCAGAACGATCTGCTTTGGCGTGACAAAAAATACGACGGCAAAAATAACGGTTCAGCACGGCTTGCTTTACGATAAAATGCTGCGCAGTATGGGCGCGGAAAAAACGGGAATGTATCTGGACGCCAATCAAAAAGCGCTTGAAAAATATGCGGAGCTATGTCAAGGCAAGGATTGTGATTTTGAGAGAAAGGAGGCGTTTGTCTATTCGCTTAAGAGCCAAAAAAAGCTGGAGCGGGAAGTTCGGGCTTTACAAAAAGCTGGCTGTTGTGCGGATTTTACCGATACAGACGAATTGCCTTTTGAAACCGCCGGTGCCGTAAAGGTTCCGAATCAGGCACAATTTCATCCGCTAAAATTCGTATCCGCAATTTCACAGGGATTGAACATTTATGAGCACACACATATTTTAGAAGTGAGGGAGCATACCGCAATTTCAGAAAACGGGTCGATCACAGCCGGAAAAATCATTGTGGCGACACATTTCCCTTTTATTAACAAGCACGGCAGCTATTTTATCAAACAGTACCAGCACCGTTCCTATGTCATGGCGTTCGAATACGCGCAAGCCATAAATGGCATGTACGTAGATGAAGCCAAGGCAGGAATGTCCTTTCGCGGCTATAAAAATCTGCTTCTGATCGGCGGCGGCGATCATCGTACCGGCAAAAAAGGCGGCTGTTATGAAGAGCTGGAAGTATTTGCGCAAAAGCATTACCCAAATGCAACCGAACAATACCGCTGGGCCACGCAGGACTGCATGACGCTTGACGGCATTCCGTATATCGGCCAATATTCCAGACATACGCCCGGTTTGTACGTTTGCACAGGCTTCAATAAATGGGGAATGACTTCCTCCATGGTGTCGGCCATGCTTTTATTGGATATGGTCGTGGGCAGGGCAAACGATTTTTCGGAACTTTTTTCCCCGTCAAGATCGATCATGAAACCGCAGCTATTGGCTAATGTATATGAGGCGCTGCTTGGAATGCTGACGCCGACAACCAAACGGTGTCCGCATTTAGGCTGTGCGTTGAAATGGAACAGCGTCGAGCATTCATGGGACTGCTCCTGCCACGGTTCCCGGTTTGACAGTGACGGGGTATGGCTCGACAATCCCGCAAACGGAGATCTCCGGTAATAGAAAAGCAGCGAATCATTTTTATCTGATTCCCTGCTTTTCCATGTATTCGTCTTTAACCTTATCAATCGTTTTACCACCAATACCAAAATTTTTATCCGGTAATTCCTTGATAGTA
>CAZMIX010000060.1:0-14475 GCA_964566545.1 uncultured Lachnospiraceae bacterium
TTCAAAGTTTTAGCGTTTTCACATTCCGGCAATAATTGTGTATAATTAATGCCCTGTACTTATTATATTTCGCTTACTCAATTCCCCTCAGTTCCTGATACATCCGCTTCGCATAGCTGTCCGTCATGCCGCACACATAATCAGTCACCAGCAGCAGCCGCAAATACAGTCTCTCGGCCTCATCCTTATCCCCGGAATAGGTCTGATAAATTCGTTTATAATTTTCCGAAATGAGCAATGTCATTTTTTCATTGACTGCCGTCGCCCGGTCATTCCATTCGGGTGTATCATAATACAGAAATGCTTCCGTAAATCTGGTAAGCAGGAAATCAAAAATCGCGTCCGCCGACACTTCCAGCTTCAGGATGGGTTTCGAGATAAATGCATAGCGGTATGCAATATCTCCAAGCGTCTCCATCAGCAGATCGCCGTCCGTTTCCTTGATCAACTCTTTTTTATAGATACCGGACATGATCTTGGCATAATGCTTTGTGAAGCCTTCCGCTGCATAACTCAGCATCGCTCCCTGCACGGAAACAACCCAATTTTGCACCGCGTACAGCTCGGGATTTTCATACCCCTTCTCGATCGCTTTCCGGTGATTGCGCTCCAATTTGTCAACCAGCTTTTGATATGCTTCTATAGTGCCGTCCGCTTGTCCCTCTCCTGTACCGGTTCCAATAAATTCTGTGATTTTTGCTGCATCCAGAGCAGTCTTCAATTCCTGCACAAGCTTCTCATAGGACAGGCAGCCCTTTTTTACCGCATCCTCAATATCTGCCGTCTTATAAGCAATATCATCCGCAGCCTCCAATGCAAAGGCAAGCGGGTGCCTGCTGCCGTTCGTTCCTGTCGCATACTGGACAGACTGGTAGGTTTCCCTGTCGGCATAAAAATATCCCATTTTCTTTCGTTTGATGTCACGCTCCGGATCTTTTTTATGATATCCTATTTCGAGTGAAGAACCGGGGTACTTCATAATTGTACCTAGCAGAGCCTTTGTCAGATTCATGCCATTTTCATCCACAAGAAAGTGCAGTTTTGTCACAACGCGCAGCGCTTGCGTATTACCTTCAAAATTGTAGAAATCCTCCTGCATCTGTCTTGTCAGTATTTCCGTCAGCGGCCTTCCGTTATACTTAAGCAGCGGCAGATTTTTTTTAAACCAGTCCTGAATTGCGCTCTCTCCAAAATGCCCGAAAGGCGGATTCCCGATATCATGCAAAAGTCCCGCACACTGCAGCACATCACAGATATCCATTTTCGTCTGAACGGTAAATTCCTCATCCAACCCACCAACCAGAATACTGTTTGCAATATTCTGTCCAAGTGATTTTGCCAGAGAAGATACCTCAAGAGAATGCGTCAGCCGCGTCCTGATAAAATCACTCTTATCAAGCGGAAACACCTGTGTCTTATCCTGCAGACGCCGAAATGACGCGCTCGCAATGATTCTGTGATAATCCATCTCAAATTCTGTCCGCAAATCATTGGACGTTTTCTTTTTTGTATATTGCCGGATGCGCTCCGGGCTCATCAATTGATTCCAGTTCATCTATTTTTCCGCCTTCAAACTCTAAATTCTTCACCTCTTATAATGGTTTTAACAACATATTGCGGCGAATTATTCATACTGATATACATTCTTCCAACATACTCACCTATTAATCCCAACACAAACAGAATCATGCCTCCTAAAACCAACAAAATAATAATCGTAGAAGTCCAACCGACCGGAGCCGCCGGATTTAAAATCTTCTTAATTAACGTCCATATCGCATAAAAAAAACCTGCGATTGCCGAAAACATTCCCAAATAAGTTGCTATTCTGAGGGGCTTTACCGAAAATGCCGTAAAACCATTAATCCAAAGCGCCAGTAGCTTTCCAATGGTATACCCTGACTTTCCCTCTTTCCTCTCTCTGTGCTGTACCTGCGTACACGTAATATTATTTGTTGTCCGCAGTATCAGCCCAATCACATAAGGATACGGATTTTCATAGTGGATTACTTCCTCTATTACAAAACGTCTGGCGGCAAAATAACTGGACAGATACAGATCCTTTGGCTTATTTAAAAGAAGCTCGGCCATCTTACTGTTTGCAGCGCTTCCAAAGTTACGAAAAACAGAGTGCTTTTTATGAGTATAAGACGCATAGACAACATCATAACCCGCCTCAAGCTTATCGAGAAGCTTATAGACCTCCTCCGCGGGCGTCTGCCCATCATCATCAAGACATACAACATAATCGCCTTTAGAAAAGCGAAGGCCCGCCATCAGCGCCGCATGCTGCCCAAAGTTTTTTGCCATATCAAGGCCGGTGAGATTTTGATTTTTCTCACATAATTCTTTTATTTTCATAAAAGTATCATCCGGTGATCCATCATTAATAAGAATGACCTCATACGTATCCCGTGACTGTGAATTCATGGTCCTCACAATTTCATTAACAACATTCTCTATTGTATGCTCCGAGCGATAGCATGGTATTACAAAAGAAATTAGGCTCATTTTATTTCTTCCCTTTCTCCTCCTGTGCAGTGATTTCCATAAATATGAGATTCTGGCACCGACCGTTTATTATTATCTCCTCCATCCGATTATTCTTTACCGAAAAGCCTGCCTTCTCATAGCTTTTGATTGCACGCACATTTTTCTCCAATACACGAAGCGTTAAATTACGTAGTCCCAGCTCTTTAAACGCGAATGAAATTATTGTTTCTGCTGCTTCTGTACCATATCCCTTTCCGCATGCGCTTTCTTCACCAATAAAAATTCCATACTCTGCTTTTTTTGCTACGTAGTCTATATCACGCAGATAGACCGAACCAACTGCCCTTGCCGCAGCCTTTTCAAGTATAATAAACTGGATGACCCTTCCGGTATTCACCTTCGTATTCAGCCAGATTAAATGTTCCTCTCTTGTAATCAGAGGCTGATAAATAAAGTTTACTCTTACGAAATCGCTATTGCGCCAATGTAAAACCAGATCGGTATCTTCTTCCGTGATTTCCCTGTAAGAAAGCTTCTTTCCTTCTATTACTCTCATTGATAGAACTCCTCGATTTTATCACAGATATAGTCTACATTTTCCTCCTCGAGTCCATAATACATCGGAAGTCGCAGAAGACGTTCGCTCTCACAAGTTGTATAAATATCCCCACCGGTAAATCGGCCAAATCTTCTTCCCGCAGGAGAACTATGCAATGGAATATAATGGAACACCGCCATAATTCCGTTAACTTTCAAAAAATCAATCAACCGCGTACGCTCATTAATATCCTTTGTTTTTATATAAAACATATGGGCATTATGAATACAGTGAGCGGGAACATACGGCAACACTAATCCGCTTTTTTCCCCCACATTCTTCAGTCTTTTATAATAATGATTCCAGCTTGCCATCCTATTGTCATAGATCATCTGCGCATTTTCAAGCTGTGCCAATAAATATGCTGCATTTAAATCGCTCGGTAAATAAGAGGAACCACAGTCTACCCATGTATATTTATCAACCTCTCCTCTAAAAAATTTACTGCGGTTCGTGCCCTTTTCGCGAATGATCTCGGCGCGTTCCCTGTTTGCCTCATCGCGAATCAAAAGTGCTCCGCCCTCTCCCATGCTCATATTTTTTGTCTCATGAAAACTGTAGCATCCATAATCTCCAATCGTCCCCAAGGCTTTCCCCTTATAGGATGACAGAATTCCCTGTGCTGCATCCTCAATAACGGCCAGACCGTATTGTTCCGCCAATTGCATAATTATATCCATTTCACAGGAAACTCCGGCATAATGAACCGGAACAATTGCTTTTGTCTTATTTGTGACTGCGGCTTCTATTAATTTTTCATCGATATTCATCGTATCTGGTCTGATATCCACAAACACGGGAACCGCACCGCGAAGCACAAACGCATCTGCCGTAGAAACAAACGTATACGATGGCATAATCACTTCGTCCCCTGCCTGAATATTCGACAGCAGGGCCGCCATTTCAGTTGCATGTGTGCAGGATGTGGTTAATAACGCCTTGGGCGCTCCAGTTTTATGCTCCAGCCAAGCATGACACTTTTTTGTAAATTCCCCATCCCCGCATATTTTATGATTCTGTATGGCAATATTTATATAATCTAACTCTTTTCCCGTATAAGGCGGCACGTTAAAATTAATCATCCCGTAACTGAACCTCGGTTTCTTTTTTATTATTAAATAATAACACATTGAATATTATGTGTCCATTTTCTTTCGATTGCAAATAGGTATTTCCTTGTCAAAAACCAAAATATCTTCTATAATAAGCCATAGAAATATTTGTAAAGGTGGAAATTTCATTGCATACTCTGATAAAAACACACGACCTACAAATTTTAATTATTATTGAGGTAATTTTTACCGCGCTGCTTATCCTATTTTTATTAACAAGACCGCTTACAGATATCACTCTTCCCATTTCGGATGGAACCCCTGATATCGGAAGAGTGGAAGCCGACGGATATTGGTTTGATATCGAGGATGGGGAACTGGTTTCCTCCGCCGAAGAAAAAATACCGTTTCATCTTGCCCTTCCTATCCCAAAGGGTTCTTATACGATGACCGTACAATATGTTTCCGGCGCCGGGAGCAAATGCGGTCTCACCTGCTCAGATCCGGATATCATCAAGTGTGATGATATTTCTTTAAATCGCAATTCTACTGCTCAAATTTCAAATATCGTCGTAAATAAAACTATAAAGGATATGGATTTTTATGTGAAATACTGTGGATTTAAAACCTTTCATATTGAAAGTGTAACCCTGCAGGGTAATCATCTGAATGTTGCACCGGCAATCGTAAAATGGCTTTTTCTGCTTTGTATCTTCAATTTTATGTTCTACCTGTGGAAAAAAAAGATTACCCCCTTTCAAAATTTACGTCTGGCAGTTATTTTATATCTGCTCTGCTTTACAGTAATTGTCTCTTTGCCGTTCTATTGCTCCTATCTTCCCCTGATGGACGATTTTGCTTTCAGTTATATTAAAATTGAGGGAATCAAGGACGGGCTGTTGGACGGGCAATTTCCTGTGCGGATTCACCCAAATACACAGCTTGGTTATGGTTATGCACTGTCTTACTTTTATCCGGAGTTGTTTCTCTATTTTCCTGCTGTTTTACGTCTGATTGGTTTTTCTATTATGGATACTTATAAGATTTTCGTTTTCACAGTCAATTTTGCAACTGCCGTGATCGCCTATTACAGTATTCAAAAAATTTTTAAAAATTATAAGATTGCACTTTTGGGTAGCTTTTTATACGTTTTTTCCATCTATCGTCTGATTGATGTCTATCGAAGAGCCTCCGTCGGCGAATACCTGGCTATGATCTTTCTTCCGTTGATCATCACGGGGTTTTACCTGATATTAGTCGAAGATACTGAAGCTGCTCCGTATAAGTATCATTTTATTCCCTTATTTATCGGCCTTACAGGGCTTGTCAGCTCCCATATTCTAAGCTGTGAAATGGCGGGTATTTTCATCGTCCTTACCTGCATTATCTGCACCAAAAAAATATCACAAAAAACACGACTTCTACAGTTAATAAAAGCAGCCGGCAGTACTCTTCTTTTGACCGCCTGCTTTTGGATACCGTTTTTGGATATGTTAAGAAGGGATACCTATAAAGTATTTACACAGGAACCCTACAGTGCCTCACAGAATGCACTGCACCCTCTTAAGCTTCTAATGACTTTTGTAAACAAAAACGGAACCACTGTAATTTCTCCATCTGAACCCGCCGGCGGTGATTTTGCATTTGGAATCCTTCTGTTAATTGGAATGCTGGCATTTCTTTTCTTCTATTTCAGTAAAAAAGGATTTTTCTTTCGGAAAGAAGCTACCACACATTTTTCTCTCATTTGCAGTATTCTTGGTATCATTGCTCTCTTTATGACTACCTTTCTCTTTCCGTGGGCTGCAATTGAAGAGATCGGTGGTCCATTGAAAAAAATTCTGTCCATGGTCCAGTTTCCATGGCGCTACCTTTCTATTGCAACAGCCTTGCTGACGTTTTCAGTCTGCGGCCTTGCGGATCTGCTGAGACGGCTCTCACTTCCCAAACGAGTTCTCCATACCCTTTCTTTTATCGTTGTGATTATGACATTTATTCAAACCTTTTATTTTTATTATACAATTCCGATCCAATCTGATCAGCAATACTTTTATGATGCACCGGGATTAATGGTATACCGCGGCACCGGGATGGGGGAATATGAACCGTCTGACTTCGTCGACATTGACGTTGACAAAAACATCTGGGAGACTCAGGAAATGATGAATCCAAACTATGCTGCAGAGCGGGACAGCGGGACAGGTCTTTTCATAGAAAGCTTTGAAAAGTCAGGTACAGACTCCACTGCCGTTGTCGCAAACCATGCTGCAGATGACCGCATTCTTTATCTTCCTTACCTCTATTACTATGGATATCAGATCAATAATGTCTTTGATAACGATGACGGACTTTCTCCGAAACTTATCAGAAGCGAAAAAGGAACTCTGGCCGCCGTCATCCCTGCGGGATACTATAATGGCATTCATATTACGTATAAAGAACCCGTAGCCTATCGGGCTGCAGAAACAATTTCTTTACTGACGCTTCTTACTTTGTGCCTTCTGTTTCTAAAAACAAAAAGGAAAAATATTACCGAACTACTTATATAAAATCGTATAGCTGGGATACGTATTGTCTGCTTGAAAGCCCCACTCAGAAATCATATAGGAGATAATAAAATCCCAATTATGTCCAATGATATAGACCGCATCCTCATCAGGATCAATATCTTCCGGCAGACGCTGCTCAAAGTGCCCCTGTATAACGCCATCCTGCGTCCAATCCTTTGGTTCGACATTTCCGTACAGACCCACAATCAGATCGCTGGCCGTCTGATGCTCATAGGCCCGTTCGATATAAACGGTCTTCCCGCCGGAATTGTATAAGGACTCCTCATGGGTAATCAGGTCTCCCAGCTCCGTGCTGATAAAAAGCGGATGCATCCCATATTCTACATTTTGATAACGAAAATAAAAATTTGAAAAAGAGAGAAACGCA
This sequence comes from uncultured Lachnospiraceae bacterium, assembly GCA_964566545.1. Taxonomy (GTDB): domain Bacteria; phylum Bacillota; class Clostridia; order Lachnospirales; family Lachnospiraceae; genus JAEYFP01. The sequence goes on from CAZMIX010000060.1 coordinate 7,081, forward strand.
GCTGCAAAACATGCCAGGATTACAGGCACTGCCAGCTGCATCCGTTCGCCGATATTTTTTATTCCAATAATAATTAGCAGAATAAACGGTAAAAATATTTCATTCGCTTTATACATATTCAGATCAGCAATCAGCATAAAGACAAACCATGCCAGAAAAGTGAAAAATATTAAGAATACCGAACTGTCAAATTGTCTTTTCCTAAAAGAGTGCCAGGTGTCTTTCAAACTGGCAGCAATTCCGTAAATCAACAGTGGGACAGAAAACAGATAAAGCGGACCGTATTCATAAAAGGAATTATACGTCAGCCACTCTCCTCCAAATAATAGTACTCCCGTATAGGGCAGATTCTTTACAATATTAGCAACCGAAAATTCTCCACCTCGATACCATTCCAGTTTTCTGAAATCTGAGAATAAAAATGAAAACTCGGGACAAATTCCCATATTGATCATCTGCATCAATAAGAGCGGCAGCCCCAGCGCAGCAAAAGGAACGGCCAGAACAATTGTTTTCTTAAAATCAAATTTTTTGACATAAATTAAATATAATGTCGAAAAAAATAAAAATAGCGGTAGCACAAGATAGGAAATCACATAGGTATATAAAGTAATTCCAAATGCAAAGCCGGCAATCAGATAATATCTCATTTTTTCTGATTTGATTGCTTTATAATAAAAATAGACCGCCACCGTTACAAAGCTTAAAAACAGATTGCAGTCCAGTGCCCATCGTTCTGACATCATAAAATAAGGCGTAATCGTCACCATAATCGGTCCTAAAAGAGCCCATCTTTTACTTCCAAATAGTTCTTTTATCAAAAAATAAGAAGCAAAAAAACATGGAATCGCACAAATTACTGCAGGATATCGGATGACCTTTACGGAATATCCAAATATCCTGATACAGACCGAAGCAAGATAGGCATACAGAGCGCTTTGTCCTCCTCCATAAGCCTGTAAATAAAAGGGATATCTGATTCCATGCCTGTCCGTACCATACAAGGCAAGGCATTTTGCATCATATGCCATACCAAGCTCATCCATATGGATTCCAGCTGGTACAATATCAAGCAATGCCAGTCTTGAAAACAGAAATACCGCAAATAATAAAAGCAGTATGGGAATATAGAATTTATCCGTCAGAGAAGCCAGTCCCGCAAGACTTCCTTCACGTTTCTTTAAATTCTGATTAGTGTCCATTTTCTGTGTTCTTAACAGGGAACGTATACAAATTACACCTATTAATAAGCATGCCGCATAAGCAAAATACCGATACATTTTTATTCCTCGTTTTCTTTACCATGCAACTGTTCAAACGCAACAATTGAGAATCCTTCCTCATCTGAATATACTATTTCAGATTGTCCCAAATCATCATATGATAAATCAGATGCAGTAATCTCATCACTTGGCCCTATCATCACAAAAATCCGTTCGGACTTAGGAGGGGTTTGATGTTCCTTCTTTTGCAACCATCCATGCACAGCTCTGTCGTCCAAATTATAAACAGTCCATAATTCAAGTTGACCATTGGATAAGGCTGTCAAAACATTGCTATACCAGAACGTAGCATAGCCTTCCGTATATTCGTTCTCCACCAGCCATTCACCGATATTGTCCAGTCTGGAATTTGCACGTAAAGGTTCCGTTTGATATTCCCTTATAGTAGCGTAACCGGTACACAAAACGCACACAGCAAAGCCAGTTATTAGCACTTCACGCGTTTGTGAAATAGAAAAATGCTCTGTTGTACACTCAACTTCTAATAGCATAAATGCAAACGGAACCGCCGGCACCCAGTATGTAACATTGGACTCAAAACCATCTGTCCACGCAAAAATCATACCATCAATCAACAAAATACACCAAAATAACAAAACCAGTACCTGCTGCTGAAAAGTCAGGCTCTTCCATCTCTGCAGAAGTCTGACTGAAGAAGCTAAAATTGCAAATGCAAGACCGATCCCTAATATACTAATCATTCCTTGTACTGAAAACAGCTTTGGACTGGTCTGATTCATAGATAATGAGTTTGCAAAACCGTCGTTTTGAAAACCAAACAAACCCAAAAAATCACTCCATACATCCAGCAATCTTGCAATACTCATCTCACCCCAAGATTGATTGGTCATATTTTCAAAAGAATATTTTTGCGCCAAAATTTTTATATTAATTACATATGCGATAAAATTACTAATTGATGCTGAAACTACCGCGATGCATAGCTGCCATTCCTGACATTTAAATTCCAAAAGTTTATGCGGCTCTTTATGAATTCGATACGCTAATATTAATAAGGCGGCAACAGCAAGCGGAACATAGAAATTAATCAGGTATCGGACTCCGCTCAATCCTCCGCAAAATGCTACTAAATTTAAAAGAACAAACCAGCAGCTTCTTCTCAAGGGCGTCGCTTCTCCTTCATGGCAAAAAAGCAAAATCAGTGCTGCTCCTGATAATATGAGTATTAAATATGGTAAATAATAACCTCCAAAGGTTACCAGATTCATATACCAAAAACCAATCGGGCAGATCACTGCCGCCGCAAAGCATGCTCCTCTGGAGATCTTTTCATGCATGGCATATGCAAAAAAAAGATAAGCGCCGGCAACCAGTCCAAGCATAATTGCCATTCCAACCGCTCTGGCAATATTCCAATCTTTTGGAAACAAAAGAAGACCAAGCTGCAAAAAAGGCTGTTGTGTAAATATATGAAGCTCAGTCGAATAATACCAATTATTTGATACCAATCCACCTTCCCGGTTGAGCATGTCCGCCAAAATCATCTCAGATGCCATATCGCTATCCAGGCTAGCTCGACCCTTTAATATAATAAAAATAATATCAATCATATAAACAGTAAAGAACAAAACCCATGGACATACCTTTTTGCAGGCATAAATCATTTTTTTCATATGTGATACCATACTAATAATATTTCCGATCCTTTCTTTCTCATTTCTTCAACCTCCAACTCCGTAGCCAAGAGTGCCTAATTACTCCTTTTCAATAATAATTCTCTTAATGTGCATAATAGTTCCATCTGCTTCAAAAACCCTATATTGCAGATAATTATCATTATCATCAAAGGTAATACCACTAAAAGAAACTGAGGTAATTTTAGAGTCATTATGTATCATAATACTATCTACTATATTCTCCTCATTTAAAACCAAATCAAATACCGCAACATCATCACTAACAGCAGATAATATTTCATATTCCAGCGTTATATTATATTTTCCTGCTTCATAATTGAAGCTTGGTCCATATACTATAAAATCATTTGTTCCATCTGAAATATATTCTCCTCTCTCATTCATTGACATGTGATTCACTGTAACAGAGGGAGAATATGGAAAATCTAATGAATATCTACTATTATAATCTGTTTTAAAATCATAAACTGTACCTTCTCCATAATAAATGTTATATATATCCCATTCTTGAATTAACTTAATTTTACTTTTAACATAAGCCGGAATCAGATCAATAGATTCCTTATTGCAAAAAATCATGTAAGGCCCCTGATATTCACCCGCCTCATCATTGTAAGTATAATCACCCCAATGGTGTAAATCTGTCCCTCCCCAAATATTTTTATATATTCTGCTCGTATCATCAACTCTAAGCCGTCTGCAATCATCATATTGACCGTCAATGAAATATACTAAATCAACATTTACTCCTTGTTGAATTAGTTCCTGAATTGAGTCCAGACGAGAATTATCTTGCTTTATTTTTGAATAATAATAATCGGAGGAAACTGTTAAGAACACAATAGCTATAGTAATAGTTATAATACCTAGCTTCTTCAGAACAAGTTTATCATCGAGTTCATTACAATATAGAGAAAGTAATATAAACAAAAACATTAATGCGACTATAAGATACCGTGACGCAAAAACGTCTCCTCCTTCAGCATATCGTGTATATAACAAACAATAGATTATTGTATCAAAAATAATCACACACAATAATGGAAGTATATTTTTATAGTTATTGTATTCAAATTTTAATTTTCGAAGCAGATAACAAACCGCAGATATTATTGCAATAGCAATAACTAATCCAGCCAAATAACTTAATCCGGCCATAGACACTGCATTGATTTCGGTTTTTTCCGGGAGCACAGAAATAAGATCGAAATATCCTGTTAGCGTAGAAAAGATATTGTTGGCTAAATCCGTGAAGCCACACCACTTCATCTCAAGATCCTTTCCTTGAAATGAAACTCGTTTATTGTATATGATATTACCTGTCAAACTTATAAGTATGCATGCATAAATAAAAATGGATGGTTTTGATTTTAGTACCGTAAAAGAATTTTCCAATATGGAAACAATCACACTATAAATAAGCAAAGGAAAAAGCAATATAACAGTTAAATACAAAGACGAATAAGCAGAATAAAATAATAAAATCAATAGAAATACAGCTATAAAAACATAATCCTTCTTCTTTATGCTATCTCGATTATTTAAACAAAGCAATATGTAAACTGTAAAAAGTGAAATAATAATCATATATCCATAATAAGCTACAAGTCCCAAAGTCATTATAAAATAATTTGATACATCGCAATTTGACACATTAATAAAAGGACAAATAATAACATTACTAAGTAATAAACTGCTTAGAAAACTGTTCTTATTATAAGTAAGCTCACGGAGTATAACATTAGATAAGACTAAATATAATATAATAAAAATAATATTGCCTATTCCTTGAGCCAAGTAGATATTTTCAGTTAGACCATAAAGAAGCGCAACGTCCGGACGGAAGAAAGTAGTCGTAGTGTATTCAAAGTTATTAAGAATCAATTTTTTTTGTTTCCATGTTTCAATTATATGCAGAAGATTCGCGGAGGAATCATATTCCATATAATACCTTAAATTGAAAATATTAATATAAAAAAGCCAACACATTTGTGTTATAAATAAAATCAACAAACAAAACTTTACAAGATCATATATATTTTTCTTATTTTTCATTCTCCCCACCCGAACTGTTACTTTTTGTAATTGTACCATATTATATATACTTAGGGCAAACTTTTTCAATGTATTTTTCCATGCAATTTCCCATCATATAATTCTTTATAGCACAATCCGGCAGCTGATAAATCTATCAGCTGCCGAAATTGTATTGATCATATTATTTATCATTTACTATTTACATCATGCCCATTCCGCCTGCGCCAGCCGGCATTGCGGGAGCATCCTCTTTGATATTGGCAACGACGGTTTCTGTTGTGAGGAGCGTGGAAGCAACGCTTGTTGCGTTCTGCAGAGCGCATCTTGTCACCTTGACCGGATCAAGAATGCCTTCGGCAACCATGTCCACATATTCCTCCTTTAGCGCGTCAAAGCCAATGCCGACCTTGGACTCATATACTTTATTGATGATTACCGCGCCTTCGAGACCCGCATTTGCAACGATGTGGTACAGGGGTGCTTCCAATGCCTTCAAAATAATATTGACACCTGTCTTCTCGTCACCGTGAAGCGTCTCAGTAAGCTTCTTTACTTCCTTGGAAGCATGGATATAAGCGGAACCGCCGCCTGCGATAATTCCTTCCTCTACGGCTGCCCTCGTGGCTGCAAGCGCATCCTCCATACGAAGCTTCGCTTCCTTCATTTCGGTCTCAGTAGCAGCACCTACACGAATTACGGCTACGCCGCCGGCCAGCTTAGCAAGTCTTTCCTGTAATTTTTCTTTATCAAAATCAGATGTCGTCTCCTCAATCTGGTTCTTAATCTGAGCGACTCTTGCCTGAATAGCACTCTTCTCTCCTTCGCCGTCAACGACAATCGTATTTTCCTTCTGTACCTTGACTGATTTTGCACGGCCAAGCTGTTCCATCGTCGTCTCCTTTAAATCAAGACCAAGCTCATCGGAAATGACCTGACCGCCGGTCAGGATTGCGATATCTTCCAGCATTGCTTTTCTTCTGTCACCGTAGCCAGGAGCCTTTACGCCGACTACGGAGAAGGTGCCGCGCAGTTTGTTGACGATCAATGTCGTCAATGCTTCGCCCTCAATATCCTCAGCGATAATCAGCAGCTTGGATCCGGACTGTACAATCTGCTCAAGCAGCGGAAGAATCTCCTGAATATTGGAAATTTTCTTATCTGTGATCAGAATATACGGATTTTCCAAATTTGCTTCCATCTTATCCATATCTGTTGCCATATAAGCGGAAATATATCCTCTGTCAAACTGCATACCTTCTACTAAATCCAGTTCAGTCTGCATTGTCTTACTCTCTTCGATCGTAATAACGCCGTCCTTGGACACTTTTTCCATAGCATCCGCTACCAGATTGCCGACCTCATCGTCCCCTGCGGAAATAGCGGCAACCCTTGCGATGTGGTTCTTGCCGTCCACCTTGCTGGACATTTTTTCAATCGCTGCTACGGCTACGTCAGTTGCCTTCTTCATGCCTTTTCTCAGGATGATCGGATTTGCACCTGCTGCGAGGTTCTTAATTCCCTCATTGATCATTGCCTGCGCAAGAACAGTTGCCGTCGTCGTACCGTCTCCTGCCACGTCATTTGTCTTAGTCGCAACTTCCTTTACAAGCTGAGCGCCCATATTTTCAAAAGCATCCTCTAGTTCGATTTCCTTTGCGATGGTCACACCGTCGTTTGTGATGAGCGGAGCTCCATAGGACTTGTCAAGAACGACGTTCCTTCCCTTCGGTCCGAGCGTTACACTTACGGTATTTGTCAGCTGATTGACACCAGACTCCAAGGCGCTTCTCGCTTCTGCGCCATATTTAATTTCCTTTGCCATGTTCCATTCCTCCTAATCTATCTTTCCCAATAATTGTGCTGCTTTTATTTTACGACTGCAAGAATGTCGCTCTGCTTTACGATGATGTATTCCTCATCATCAAGCTTTACATCGGTTCCGGCATACTTAGAATAGATCACCTGCTCACCGGCCTGTACTTCCATCTTGACCTCTTTTCCGTCTATCACTCCGCCAGGACCTACTGCAATTACTTCTGCCTGCTGCGGCTTCTCTTTTCCCTGTCCCGGCAGTACAATTCCGGATTTTGTTGTCTCTTCCGCAACCAGCTGCTTTAATACGACTCTGTCACCTAATGGTACTAACTTCATACAAATGCCTCCTTACATTGAGTTACTCTCTGTTTTTACTGTCTGTTAGCACTCGATCAATTCGAGTGCTAACGCATGATTAAAAGATACCACTAGGGTATGTAATTGTCAACACCTTAATTATAAAATAAATATAAACTAGTGGTGAAAATTTCATATTATTAATTCTAAAACTCCAAGTGTCAACTCTTCATTTTGACCGGAAACAAAAATATACTGAGATTCTACGTCAGTACTTTATAAACCACCCTCAAAGCATTGATAAA
>CAZMIX010000061.1:0-14012 GCA_964566545.1 uncultured Lachnospiraceae bacterium
GCCTTAGAAAGACGAAAACGGATAAAGTTGATGCCCATACGATTGCTACAATGCTTATGTCTGATGTGAACTTGAAGTCCTACTCAGACACATCTTATCACAATGAGGAACTTAAGTCACTAACCCGTTATCGTTTTGATAAAGTAAAAGAACGGGCAAAACTAAAATCCTCTATTTCTCGTCTTGTCACAATTCTTTTCCCTGAGTTAGAGAAACTTGTTCCAACACTTCATATGGCATCTGTTTATGCCCTTTTAGCTGAATTTCCAAGTGCAACAGATATCGCATCTGCTCATTTAACCCGTTTAGCTAATCTCCTGGCCACAGCCTCTAAAGGACATTATGGTAAAGATACCGCCATGCTATTTCGCGAAGCCGCAAGATCATCCATTGGCTCCAATATGCCAGCCAAATCCTTAGAATTGAAGCACACCCTACGATTAATTCAAGAATTAGATTCTGAGATTAATGATATCGAAACAGAAATTAAAATCATTATGGATGAAATCAATTCACCAATTCTCAGTATTCCCGGTATCAACTATCGAATGGGTGCTATGATTATAGCCGAGGTGGGCGATTTTAGTCGTTTCGATTCTCCAGACAAGATTCTTGCATATGCCGGATTGTCACCGTCTACTTATCAATCTGGACAGTTGGATTCTTCGTATTCCCATATGGAGAAACGTGGCTCACGGTATCTTCGTTTTGCCTTATTTAATGCTACAAAGTATGTTTGCCATTGGGATCCAACGTTTTCCGCTTATTTAGCAAAGAAACGTTCTGAAGGCAAACATTATAATGTTGCCATATCACATGCTACAAAGAAACTTGTCAGAGTGATTTACCAGCTTGAAAAAACAGGCAATACATACATCAAAGCAGCTTAGTTTTTATAAATAAATATCTCCTTTTTGAGCACCTATTTAGATGCTCTAATTGTCATGCAGTTTTCAATGTTCAAATATATCTGAAATGCACTTCTGCAATTCATTCAAAAATATCACTTTTAGACTTGACTTTTAATAGTTAGTCTTTCTTTATAGCTCGTAAACACCTCGCCAAGTTCCTTCGAACAACCTTCGCACTAAGCTCGATAATACCTCGCTAAGTGCTCTAGGTTTGTCCATAATAGGCGTTGGCGCCGTGTTTTCTGTTGTAGTGCTTGTCTTGCAGTACCTGCGGGGCGGGCTGTACCTGATTGTTGATCAGCTCCGTGCGGTATGCCATTTTAGCGACCTCTTCTAATACGACTGCGTTATGCACGGCCTCCTTCGCGTCCTTGCCCCAGGAAAACGGTCCATGGTTGGCGCACAGCACTGCCGGAACCGCCATAACATCCTTTTCCTTGAAGGTTTCGATAATGAGCAGGCCCGTATTCTTTTCATATTCCGTATTGATTTCTTCCGCGGTGAGGCTTCTTGCGCACGGAATTTCTCCGTACATATAATCCGCATGAGTCGTCCCGTAGCACGGAATCCCTCTTCCTGCCTGCGCCCATGAGGTCGCATAGGAGGAATGCGTATGAACGATGCCGCCGATTTGCGGAAAAGCCTTATACAGCTCCAAATGTGTCGCCGTATCCGAAGACGGTTTATATTTGCCGTCTACGACGTTTCCTTCCAAATCCACAACAACCATATCCTCCGGCTGTAATTCCTCATACTCTACGCCGCTCGGCTTAATGACGAAAAGACCCTTTTCCCGGTCGATTCCGCTGACATTTCCCCATGTGAACGTTACAAGTCCGTGCTTGGGGAGCGCCATGTTCGCCTCATATACCTGCTGCTTTAAATGCTTAAGCATACTCCTTCACCTCTTTCATCGATGTCTAATGAATTGCTGCGTAACTCATTAGATACGCACTTCTCTTCATGATACTATGCGCACTCCACTTCGTTCCGGTATGATATAATGTCTGGCGACATTATATCATACCCTCCCGAGTGTTTCAATGATTAGTTTAATGATCGAACTAAGTGCGTCCCGTTTATTTGAATGCAATTTCGTTCCATCTGAGCTCATTTTTAAGATTCTTGATCGTCGTGTCTTTGTCAATGACAACGCTTTCAATTCCCATTACGGCAGCCCAATCGACCATCTGCTCGGTCGTAAGGTCGTAGGAAAATGCAGTATGGTGTGCGCCGCCGGCAAGGATCCAAGCCTGCGCTCCTACCGTAAGGTTCGGCTGCGGTGTCCAGAATGCGGTAGCAACCGGGAGCTTTGGCATCGGCTTTTCCGCCTTCTTGCAATCCACTTCGTTGATGATGAGGCGGAAGCGGTTGCCCAGATCGATGAGAGAGGTCGCGATCGCCGATCCTGTCTTAGAGGTAAATACCAGTCTTGCCGGAGACTCCCTGTCACCCATCGACAGAGGATTTACCCGAATGCTGACCTGTCCGTCCGCTATGGATGGGCAAACCTCAAGCATATGGGCTTGCAAGATGCCTTCCTTACCAGGAACAAAATTGTAGGTATAATCCTCCATAAAGGACGTTCCCTTCGCATCACTCTTTCCGGATGCCATGATTTTCATGAGGCGTACCATTGCCGCCGTTTTCCAATCGCCCTCGCCGCCGAAGCCATAACCCTTTTCCATCAGCCTCTGAATAGCGAGACCCGGAAGCTGCTGCAGTCTTCCTAAATCTCCGAAGTGGGTAACGATCGCCTGATAGTTCTTTTCCTCCAAAAACTTCTCAAAGCCGATTTCGATCCCGGCCTGAACCGACACATGGCGTTCAAATTCTGCAACGTCCCGTCCGTCAAGCAGGATTTCATATTTGTCGTAATATTCCTCCACGAGCGCCTTGATTTCGTTCTGCGGAACGGCTGCGACATATTCTTCAATTTCATTGACCGGATATGCATCGATTTCCCAGCCAAATTTAATCTGTGCCTCTACCTTGTCACCTTCCGTTACGGCAACATTCCGCATGTTGTCCGCGATCCGGCATACTCTGATATGGGAGGATTCCGCAAGGCCGATCGCCGTCCGCATCCAGCCTGCCAACGCTTCCTTTACCGCGTCGGTATCCCAATGGCCGACAATGATCTTTCTTTCGATTCCCATGCGCGTCACGATATGGCCGTATTCCCTGTCGCCATGTGCGGACTGGTTTTCATTCATAAAATCCATGTCGATCGTATCATAAGGAATTTCTTGATTGAACTGCGTGTGTAAATGGCAAAGGGGCTTTCTGTATTCCTGCAGACCGAGGATCCATGATTTCGCCGGCGAGAACGTATGCATCCACGTGATGACACCCGCACACTCCTCGTCCGCATTCGCTTCGTTAAACGTCTTTCTGATCAGCTCATTGGTAATAAGAGTCGGCTTCCAGACAAGCTCAAAGGGCAGCGCGCCCGACTTGTTCAACTCGTCAACAATGATTTGGGAATGCTGTGCGACTCTCGTTAAGCATTCCTCTCCATATAAATCCTGTGAACCCGTGCAAAACCAAAACTTGTAATTTTTTCCTGTCTTCATGATGATCCTCCTATACTGATTATCGTTACGGCTGATTGCCATCCGATGGCACAGCCTCTTGCTTACAAGATCAGTATAAAACTTGTATGGTTTTATGTACAAGTTGTTTTTTCCACTAAGTAGTTGAATTTTTTATGATTTTTCCACAAACTTGTCCGATTTTCTCCCCATACACGACTCGCGGATAATCAGTTCCGGCTTCACGACCCGCTCCACCCGGCTGTCGCTGTCCTTCACGCCGTTTATTTTTTCAAGCAGCAGCTTCGCAACCATCTCCCCGAGCCGTTCCTTCGGATGTGCGATCGTCGTGAGCTTTACCGGACCGTTTTCCGCGATAAAGGAGTTGTCGTAACCTGTGACCGAAATATCCTGCGGAACCTGAAGTCCGTCTGCCTCCAGCACCTGAATGACCTCTAGCGCCGTCTGGTCATTGTAGCACACAATCGCATCCATCGGTTTTTTTTCATCGATAAATTGCCTGACCATACCGGCCGGCTTCTTTCCCCGGTCTTCCGTATGGAACAAAATGACGTCGTCAGGATCATACGAAAGTCCGGCCTCCCCGATCGCTTTGATATACCCCTTGTGGCGCGCGACCCCCTGCCCGTCATCAATTTTAAAAATGCCGACGATGTTCCGGTGTCCGAGCCGGATCAAATATTTTGTCAGCAGATAGCTGCCCTCCACATCGTCCATGACGATATTGGGTTTCTCCTTCATCTGCGGATAGGTGCCCTGCAAAAAAACATAAGGGATTCCCATCCGGTCAAGTTGCTCGTACTGGTGCATATGCCTGCAGAAAATTTCGCTTTTGCTGGGCTCGATGATCAATCCATCGATATTTTTTGTCATGATATCCTCAAGCGCCTTCGCCTCATTCTTCTGGCTGTTTCCCGTATTTTTCAGAATGATGCTGTAGCCCTCCTTCGTCAGGACATTATCGATCCCCTGAATCAGCCGCGGAAAAATATAATCGGAAATATACGTCGTCACGACCGCAATATTATGCGAGCTTTCCCTATGTCGGAAGCGCTCGGTGCAATAAGTCCCCTTCCCGTGCACTGCCTCCGCATAGCCCTCCCCTTCCAAGATGGAAAGCGCCTTGCGCACCGTATGCCGGCTCACATCAAATTCCTTCACAAGCTCATTTTCCGATGGAAGCTTGTCGCCAGCTTTTATTTTTCCGCTTATCATCTGCCTGCGCAGATGCTCCATCACGATATAATATTTGGACTTTCCTTTATCGTCCGGCATATGCTCACCTCAAACCGTTATTTTGTATTCTGCCTGTAAAGCCTGAGTTACTGCGCCGTGTTACGGATATAGCCCTGCACATTATCATAATTGATAATGCGGTAAGGCAGATACCCGTATTTCCCCTCATCCAGCCCGATTTCCTCCGGCACTTTCCCGTCCATCGCAAGCCCGTAGGCAAGCTTCATGATCATATCGGCCTGTCCCGCCGCATCGTTATAAACGGTTCCTTCCATTTTCTTTGTCTTAATCATTTCCAGCGCATTTTTTGTACCATTGATACCGACGATCAGCGGCCAATGCTCCATGCCCGCCGCATCGAGCGCGTCGATTGCGCCAAGCGCCATATCGTCGTCGTTCGCGATAATCATTTCAATCTGCCATGGATATTTTTCGAGCAGTGCGCTCATTTTTGTCGCAGCCTGCGCCCTGTTCCAGTTGGCGATTTCATCGCCAAGCTTTTCAACCGAGTAGCCCGCCCTCTTAATCTCCTCGATCGATACCTGCGTACGCACGAGCGCATCCTGATGTCCGGTCTCTCCTTCGAGCATGACATATTGGATCGTGCCATCCTGATTGATATCGGTCTCATTAAAAGTTTGCTCGTCGCTCAGCGCATCGGTCACCACCTTCGCCTGCAAATGCCCAGACTGCTCCGCGACCGCTCCCACATAATAGAGCTTGTCCCAGCGCTCCAAATCCTCTTTTACAAGCTCCCTGTTAAAAAATACGACAGGAATGTCCGCGTTCTTTACCTTGTCGATGATCACCGTCGCGTCCGTCCGGTCCACGAGGTTTACACAAATAACGTCACAGCTCTTATCGATGAATTTCTCGACCTGATCGTTTTGTGTGAGCTGGCTGCCCTTTGCGCTTACAACCTCAAGTGAGATCGTGATACCCGTCTCGTTTTCTTTTTCCTTGCCCCATTCGTTCAGGCTTTGCACCACATCGGAGAGGAACGTATCATATTCATCATAAATACTGATGCCGATTTTGATGCTTTGCGGCTTTTTATCTTCACTGCGCAAAAGCACCTCTTTATAGGAACATGCCGTCAAAGAAAGCGGCAACACGCAAATCAAAAAAAATAATAATTTACTATTTTTATTCAATCGTTTCATATTTTGTAATCCCTCACATTCCGCTAAAGACACATGCAACTTTGAAAACCGTTACTTTACGAAAGGAAACAGCAGCTTTTCATACTCCGCCGAATACATATCGTTCTCATTGACGATTTCATATTCCACCATGTTGAAAATTTTATTTTTCTCGTAAGCGTTTCCGTCAAGAATAACTTTCACTCCCAAATATCCGATACTAAACTCATTTTGATAAATGAGCGATTTAATTTTTCCATTGTCAAGATAATAAACGGCTTTATCACTGTTTGCGATCCCATATACCTTAATATTCTTGCTTAAGTTTTCTACCGCGTCCATCAGCGCCTCCATCGAGCTTGTATCGAGCGCCACCACGACGTCTACGGCTTCTTCCGTCAATTCCCTCTGCAAAAACAACATGGTCTGGATGTCCTTTTCATTTTCATCCCGTTCCCAGATGACGACCTCATCCGCATACCGGCTCAGCGAATCGTAGACGCCCTGAAACTGGTCGGAAACGCTTTTTCTTTCCATTCTGTCCGCAATGATTGCTGCTTTTATCCAATTTTTTTCATTTGCTGCAATGATATTTGCAAGCTCATACCCCATCGCATAATTATCCGCTGAAATATACCAATAGTCCTCCTTATTTTCCAGTCCGTTTTGTACAAATACGACCGGTATTCCTACCTCTGTTTCCTGAAAATACTGTTCTATCTCCTTGCTGTTACAGGCCGCGATCATGAGAGCATCCGCTCCGTTTGCAATTTCCCTGTTGATCAGCGCGAGCTGCTCCTTCGCATTCGTCTCGGTGGACATCGTGATCAGATTGACCTCCGCCGTCGTCCCATCCGCCGCGCGCTCGGCGCCCTGCTTCAGATTTTCCCACCGGTCGGAGCTTCCGTACACAATGAGGGAAATATGAAACACCGGCTCCTCCTTGGAGCTGTAATTGCTGTAATAATAAAACTCCGCCACAATCAGCACGAGCACGACAAAGATGCTGATTTTCAAAAAACGTCTGCCTTTTCTCATGCCGGTGTCTCACCCCCTTCCCTATACTGCTCGTAAGGAATTTTCGGGAGGTGGATCGTAACAGTCGTCCCTTCATCCAGTTCGCTCCTGATCGACAACCCGTAATCTCCTTTAAAATAAAGGCTGATCCGCTGGTTGACATTCCAAAGGCCGATACCCGAGCCTTTTCCTCTTGTTTTTGTCCTATTGGTCAGCAGCATCTCGATTGTTTCCTGTGGGATGCCCATACCGTTGTCGGAGACCTCGATATAAATATCCCCGTCCTTTTCATAGCCGCGCAGCGTAATTTCCCCGTCTCCGTTCATATGCTCGACGCCGTAATAAATTGCGTTCTCAAGAAGCGGCTGCACGATCAGTTTAATCGTGGAGCATTCTTCAATTTCCGGCGCGATGTCGATCGTCACCGAAAACCGATTTTTATAACGGACCTGCTGGATGCTCAGATAATTTCTGGCATGGACGATCTCATCCTTGATTGTAATAATATTATTCCCTTTGCTTAAGCTGATGCGGAACAGGCTCGCGAGCGCCTTCACCATCAATATGGCTTCTTTATAGCGTTCGCTCTCGACCATCCACACGACCGAATCCAGCGTATTATATAGGAAGTGTGGATTGATCTGCGACTGCAGCGCATCCAGCTCACTTTTCCGTTTTTCCTTCTGTTCTCGTACCATGTCGTCCATCAGCTTGCGCATCTGCTTGACCATCGACGTGATCGTCCTGCCAAGATGCCGGATTTCATGGGAACCGCCCATATAGATATGATCCGCGTCAAGATTCCCTTCCTCCAAATATTTAATGGAGGCTTCGAGCTTGCGGATCGGATCCGTTACCCTGTCGGAAATAAAAATATTGCCAAACAGGATTAAAAAGATCGTCACTGTACATACCATCAGCATGAAAAAGCGCAGCTGCATCAGATTCATCGAAAACTCTTTTACCGGCGTCACGCTGACGATTTTCCAGCCTGTATAGCCTACTGTCTTTACGACAACGGTTCGTTCTTCCCCCAAAAAGCTTTCCACGTAATCGCCGTCCTCATAGGCGGCCGCCCTCTTATTATTTTCCTTGATCAGTCCTGAATAGATCGCCTTTTGTTCCGGGTGATAAATGATTTCCCCATTCCGGTCCATCAGATAGACATACCCGATTCCGCGCTCGTTCACCTTGGTAAACATCTGCTCGATTGCGCTGAAATTCATATCTACAAGGAGCACTCCTCGTCTGATACGCCCGATATTTGTCAGCTCCACGCTTCGGCTTAGAGATACGACCCAATAATACCGATAATTGCTGTTTTCAAACATGTTTTGTACGTGCGGTGTGGAAAAATGGAGGTTTTCGATTTTATCCTCCGCCTGCGTAAACCATTCCTGCTGCTTAAAGTCGACGCCGACCTTCCTTGTCGCGACCGGAGAGGCCGCAATCAGCGCGCCGTCCTCCGAAATACAGGCGATGCTGATGAGGTTGTCCTTATTCGCCTCATAAAGGAGGTTCATTTCCGTATTGATGCTGTCGTAGGTCAGATCTTTATTTTTGATAACATTGTAATACATCGTATCCGATATGCTCATCATATTCCGGATATAGGTATTTAAGCTCCAGCTCACCTGGTCCAAAATCTGTTTGTTGTTCTCGACGGCCGATTCCCTTGAACTATTGATAAAATGCGTATAAAAAGCAATCCCCATGAACGTCATGCTCAAAATCGCGACAAGCGTAAATGACATGGAAATAATCAATTGGATGCTTCTTCGTTTATATGCTTTTTTCGATCGCTCAACAAGCCCCAACGCTTTTTCTTTCATTCTTCTGTTTCCTGCTTTTGCCGGTATTTGGACGGCGATACGCCGTACTGCCTTTTAAATACATAGCTGAAATAATTCGGTTCCTCATAACCGACCATTCCCGCAATGATATAGCTTTTTTCCTCTGTCGTGTTCAGCAGGTGCAACGCCTGTTCCATGCGTACCTGTGTCAGATAGACCACAAAGCTCATGCCCGTTTCCTTTTTGAAGATCGCGGAAAAATAAGTCGCGCTGACGTTTAAATATCCGCACACTCTGTCCACGGACAACGTGGAATCCCGGTAATTATCGGCAATATACTGCCTTGCTTTTTCCGTTAGCAGCTTCGCCGTATCCGTCCGTTCCCTGCGGATGCTGTTTCTAAGCTGCATACAGATTTCAAGTAGCCAGCTTCCGAGCGCATCCAGCGAACCAAATTTTTTGATCTCATTATAAATATCGATGTCAAACAGGTTCATCTGCCCCGCGCTCAACTGATATCCGCGCGCAAGCCGCATGATTTCCACTAAAATCTCCGCAAAGAACAGTTGAAGCTGCGCAAGTGTGATCGTCGTATTTTTCATCCGCTTGATCAGGAGCACAACGGCATTTTCAAGATTCTCCCTCGAGCCTACTTTGATTTCCCTGATAATTTGCTGGATCTGTTTTTCATCCATAAAATAGTTGTCGTCGGACTCCGGCTCCACATCCTGGATGTAAATCGCCTGATTTATTTCAAACATGATTCGATAAGAGGCCGCGTTCTTCGCTTCCGTAAACGAATAGGAAATATCCTTCAAAGCGCCGTAGGTCTTTCCGATACCCGCCGTCGTATTGATGCCGAACATTTTTTGCGACATTTTACAGATCTGATCCAGCACGGTAATAAACCTCTTGTGGGCCGCCGTATTTTTTAACAGCGCGATAACGACGATCGTGCCGAGATAGTTGATGCTCTTATATTCGATTATCTTTTCGAGTGTTTCATCGGTAAGCTGCTTTAAGGAAACGGACAGCAGGCGGCTGTTTAAGCTGCCCGGCGCAGTTTCCGTATAATCCGGCCGGATCACGCCCACCGCATAAAACGCAGCGTCGATAGAAAATTTATAATCCTGCTGATACCGGACGATTTCCTCCTCCGGGATTCTGCCCTCTAAAATCCCGATGAGAAACTGCTCCTGCAAAACAGGAAGACTCTCCTCATAATATTTCTCAAGACGCTCGATATTCCTTCTTTTATCCAGCTCTTCATCAAGGCGGCTCTTAATGCGGATAAACACCTCTTTCAGCTCGTCGGCATCGATCGGCTTTAAGATGTATTCCTCAGCCTCTAGCTTTATCGCCTCTTTCGCATATTCAAACTCATCGTAGCCGGAGAAAATGACAATCCTTGTGCCGGGCATCTGCTCCTTTAGCTGCTTACAGAAAGTCAGTCCGTCCATAAAAGGCATATGGATATCCGACAGAACAACGTCCGGCAAATACTGCTCCACCTTTTCCAGCGCGTCCTCGCCGTTTTCGGCGGAAGCGACGACCTGAAAGCCGATCGCCTCCCAATCCACTCGTTTTGCGATGGCCTGCCTGACCTCCTCCTCGTCATCCACAAGCATCACTTTATAATAATCCATAGCCGTGTAACCTCCCATATTCCCTATCGGAAAAGCTGTTCCTTCGTATAATATCCGCCTTCGATCAGCGTTTCTTCGTAATTGTCCCTGTTCACCACGACTGACACGCATAAATAGGAAGGTACCGTCAACACATTGTTGTTATAGGTCTGCGTGTCATTGATTTCCGGCTCGGCATTTTCCAAAACCGCCTGCACCATCGTCACGCACTTTGATGCGAGCACCCGCGTATCCTTATAAATTGTCATGCTTTGGTTTCCTTCCGCGATGTTGCGGATCGCAGGCATTTCCGCATCCTGTCCCGTAATAAGCGGCCAGTTTTCCTTCGTATAGCCGTCTTCCAGACAGGAATCCAGAATACCATAGGCAAATCCGTCAAATGCGGAGCAGGCGATATCGAGCGGTTCCTCCTGGTAATATTCCGTCACCAGCTCCGTACAGCGCTGCTTTGCGCTGTCCTCAGACCACCGCAGGATACACGTATCCCCAAATGAGGTCTGACCCGATTTGCAGACTAATGTGCCGTCAGATAAGTATGGGAACAGTACCTCCATCATTCCATTATAGAGAAACAGCGCATTATTGTCGTCGGGCGATCCCATAAAAAATTCGATCGTATAGCTTTTTCCCTGCTGTTTGGCTGCTTTCAAATCCTTTTTATCAACGATATACTGTCCGATCAGAGTGCCGATCGCTTTATTGTCAAACGTCGCATAATAGGAAACAGCGTCCGTGTCCATCAACAGCCGGTCATATGCGATGACCGGAATTCCGTTCAGCTTAGCCTGACCGAGAATACTGGTGAGCTGTGTGGAGTCGATTGACGAAATGACAAGGCAATTCGCGCCGTTTTTGATCATGTTCTCGATCTGGGAAACCTGAAGCTCGATGTCGTCGTCGGCATATTGCAGATCGACCTCATAGCCAAGAGCCTCCAGCTTTGCCTTCATATTGATCCCGTCATTGATCCATCTCTCAGAGGACCGGGTCGGCATCGCGACGCCGACTCGTTTTGCTCTTTCGGTCTGCACCTGTTCCTCAATTTCCTTTAAATTTTCCAGATAATCTTCCTCTGCGTAATCCTGCGTATCCTCCGGCGTCAGCACGGGAGAAACGGCGGTGCAGCCTGTCAGCAAGCCCGCGCAGATTGCCATCGCAGCAAAAATCGTGAATCGTTTCAAAACAGCCTTCCCTCCCTCCATACGCACTACACCTTGTTCCGGCGCGATACACGGGCCGAGGCTCAAAAAACCTGCCCTTTTCGAATATTTTATCACAAATACGTTTGGGCCGCCAGACGAATCACGCCCGGCAGCCCAGATAGCAGTAATATTGTAATTTGATCAGCTTTTTTTCCTCTTGGAAACGACGTCAACCGTAACCGCTCCTAAAAGAACCGCGCCCTTTACGATTTTCTGAATATCGGTGGGCCATCCGAACAGGGACATACCGTTGTTCAGAATACCCATAACGAACGCGCCGACTACGGCGCCCACAATCGTTCCGGCGCCGCCTGCTACAGCCGCACCGCCGATGTAGCAGGATGCGATCGCATCCATCTCAAAGCCGTCTCCGGCCTTCGGTGTGGAAGAGCCGTTACGCGCACAAAGCACAATTCCGGCTACGGCACTTAAAATACCCATATTGGTATATACCCAGAAAAACACTTTATCCGTATTGATACCGGAAAGGCTCGCCGCCTTTCTGTTGCCTCCGAGCGCATAAATCTGACGTCCGGCTACGGTCTTACTCGTAAAGAACCCATACAGCCCAATCAGCACTACCATGATCAGGAGGACAAACGGAAGACCGTTATAACGTGAAAGCTTATAAAAGAAAAACCAGATGATAAACAGCATAACTCCAAGCTTCAAAGCTGCCTGCCATGCGGGATTAACTGCGAAGCCATACTTTTTCCTCGTTGCGATATTTTTTATTTCCGAAAGGATGAGTGCCACGGAAGCGATGATCGCTACCGCAATACTGATCAGATCCAGCGTGCCGCCTGCAAACGGAACCTTGATCGTCGGCAGGAATCCCGCACCGATAAAATTGTAGGTTTCGGGAAGAGGTCCCTTTGTCTGAGCCTGTAACAGCGTATAGGTAAGGCCGCGGCCCATCAGCATTGTTGCAAGCGTAACAACAAAAGGCGGGATGCCGAGATAAGCGATAAAGAAACCGGCAAACATACCGACGAGAAGACCGATGATCAAAGCGATCAGAATCGCCAGCCACATGTTCATCTTATAGTCGATCATGATGATACCGGCTGTCGCACCTGTTAACGCTACGACGGAGCCGACGCCCAGATCGACGTTACCGGTCAGTACACAGAGGAGCATACCGATCGCCAGTATCACGACATATCCGTTCTGCATGACGAGGTTATTGATATTCATCGGCGTCATGTTTTTTCCGCCCGTCAATACGGCAAAAATCACATAAATTACAATAAGAGCAAGAAACATACCATACTGTTTCATGTCAAGGTTTACTACTTTTTTCCTATTCATCTCCATCATCCTTTCTATTATGAGCCATAATGCATTGCATAATCCGTTCCTGTGATACTTCCTCCTTCATTAACTCTCCGGCAATTTCACCTTCGTTGATGACATAGACCCTGTCACATGTCCCGATGATTTCCGGCATTTCGGAGGAAATAACGATCACCGCTTTCCCTGATTTTGCAAGCTCATTGATAACGCAGTAGATTTCATATTTTGCGCCTACGTCGATACCACGGGTAGGCTCATCCAGAATTAGTACATCAGGCTGTGTCAGCATCCATTTTGCAAGAACTACTTTCTGCTGATTACCGCCGGACAAAGATCCGACGACCTGATTGATGGAATTAGCCTTTACATTGATTCTCTTTTTATATTCTTCCGCGGCCACGATCTCATCGTTACCATTGATGACACCATTCTTGGAGAAGAACCTCGGGCGCGCCGCCAGAGTCATGTTTTCTTTAATATCATTGATCAAAATCAATCCGTAGGTCTTTCGATCCTCGGATACATAGGAAAGCTTGTTATCGATCGCATCCTTAACCGTTTTTAAGACGACCTCTTTTCCGTTGATCTTGATCTTTCCTGAAATTTTCTGTCCGTAGCTGTGCCCGAAAATACTCATGGCAAGCTCTGTTCTTCCTGCTCCCATCAATCCGGCAAGGCCGACCACTTCACCGGCTTTTACATTTAGATTAATGTTTTTCAGCATCTGGCGTTCCGAATCATCCGGGTGGTACACGTTCCAATCCTTTACCTCGAAAATCGTATCTCCGATCGCCGCGCCTTCGCGCACCGGATAACGGTTTGTCAATTCACGTCCTACCATGGCCTTGATGACACGATCCTCAGAATATTCGTCGACGCCCTTGATCAATGTTTCGATCGTCTTCCCGTCACGGATAATCGTAACCGCATCGGACACATAATTGATCTCATTCAGCTTATGGGAAATAATGATGCAGGTGATTCCCTGTTTTTTAAGCTCCAGCATGATATTCAAAAGCTTTTTGCTCTCTTCATCATTTAAAGCCGCCGTAGGCTCATCCAGAATCAAAAGCTCGACCTTTTTTGCCATCGCCTTCGCAATTTCTATTAATTGTTGTTTTCCAACACCCAGTGAGTTGACGGGAGCGTTGACATCCTCGTGTTCCAGACCCACCTTTTCAAGCATTTCCTGAGCATGCTTTCTCGTCCTTGTC
>CAZMIX010000062.1:0-13908 GCA_964566545.1 uncultured Lachnospiraceae bacterium
CAACAATACTATTCTGCGGAACGTTTTTTACTACTAGTTTGGTAAAATCATCACACAAACCATTTAAGACACTATAACCATATTTATTATTACTGTTAGAAAATAGGGCTTGTCTTTTTAAGATAGGCATAAGATAATCGGATGAAGGATCTTGCTCACATAACTCTTTAATTAGTTTTCCTTGCATAATCTCCAAAGCACCAAATCTGTCTATGCTTGACGCTGTAGATTACTAAAGTCACTTGTAAACGTTCCTCCGGATTATCAGCAAAATAGCCAATATTTTCTCCATATTCTTTGTTAAGAAGCATATTTAGATAATTATAGGTCTCAAAAGCAGTTTCATTCCCTTTAAGTTCGATCAATCCTTTCATAACTATTTCTTTTGCATGATAGCCGTTAGTATGCCCTTCCCATGTAATATTGCCTTTTGATGAAACTCCATCAATGACTGCGATGAAATTATCGTTGTAAAAAATGCCATCCTCACATAAAGACTCCTTCTCATACTTAGACTGAATAAAAGAATCATATATATGCATATCATTACCTCCAAATTTATTCGCCAGATTTGAACCAAATTCCCCTCCATCCCCGCCAAAGGCTGTAATTATCAAAACATCTTGCGTTGTTATATCGTCCTCCGGCTTATCAAGTATTCTTCTGGTTTCCGCCTCACCTAATGTAGCCCCGCTTTCAGGGGCATTGTGTTGCGCTTGACAGCCTGCTCACCTCGCATCATCCCATTGCTTTAATGACCTCTCAAATCAAACTCAGAAGAAACTGCTTCGTCAATTATTTCGATTATGTACAAGTCATCATAATCCGTTGATATGTCTAAATAGCTAAATTTCTTATTCATCAAAGACATGATAAAAGTTCGGGTATTGCTTTTATCAACGACAAACACATCTGAGCCGAAAAAGGCATTAACTTCATCAGACGATAAATTGCTTTTTATCAAAATCCCTGCCCAAATCTCAGTATGGTTTCCAGTTCCGCCCGTATTTCCACTACCCGAAATAACCTCGACAATTTCTGTGTTATCCGGCAGAGCTATATTCTCAGCCCAGTCGGTTGCAAGCCGATTTGCTTTTATATCATTCAGTATCGGGAAAATAATATATAGGCTTACAATAACAACGATTATTGCAATCGGAGCAATAACCAAAGTGAGCAAGCCTCTTTTTAACCATTTTTTCATATTGCACATCCTTCAGATAATCATACCATCCAACCGCCAAATATTCAAACCTTTCCAATAGCTTCACAAATCTTTTTATGTATACTGCAAAAATAATAAATAGAATGCTGGACAAGATGCTTCTTTTGCCTTATATTTAATATTAATATTAAATATTACATAATAAAGGAGCACAAAAGTATATGAATAAACAGAAAATAGGCTATCTGCCTGACGAAAAACCGCCTATCGGCAAACTCCTGCTCTATGCGCTGCAGCAGATGATCGTCATGTTTCCGGCTACGATAACCGTAGCTCTCATTACCGGATTTCAGGTATCTACCACTATTTTTGCCAGCGGTCTCGCAACAATCTGCTTCTCACTGATTACAAAAAGAAAACTCCCCCTTTATTACGGATCCAGTTTCGCTTACCTTTCCGCAATTTCCGGTTTAGTGGCGGCACAGGGATTTGCGACGACAAACGGCATTTTACCTACGGAAGCAATCCGGATTGCCCAGTTTGGAATTATTATGTCGGGTCTCGTATCGATTGCAGCCGGTCTTTTGGTAAGATGGGCCGGACGGGAGATGGTTGAAAAGATTCTTCCGCCGAGCGTAACCGGACCGGTCGCTATGATTATCGGCTTGACTCTCGCCGGAAACGCTCTTTCAGACGCAGCCCCTGCTGCAGACCAGACGCAGCTTGTATGGATCGTTTCTCTTGCGACATTTCTTTCCACAGTCTTGTTTTCCAAGTACCTGAAAGGGTTTTTAGGCCAGCTTCCACTTCTGCTTGGCGCAGCCGTCGGATGTCTGACTGCCTTACTCATTTATCTGATCGGCGGCGATCAATATAATCTGTTCCGCTCTCTGCCTCCCGAAGTGCTCGCAGCATCTTCCTGGAAGCTGGGCAGCGGTTCTATTTTTGCACTGCCGGCCTTTTCTCTCCCGAAAGCATCGCTTGCGGCCGTTGCGGCAATTATGCCAATTGCAATCGCAACAATACCCGAGTCGACGGCGCACGTTTATCAGTTAGACATTTATGTGAATGATATTGCCCGTGAAAAAGGCAGCAAGAAAAAATATGATATGGTATCCCTTCTTGATAAAAACCTAATCGGAGACGGCTTATGTGATATGGTTACCGGATTGATCGGTGGCCCGGCAGGTACTAATTATGGGGAAAATATCAGTACGATGGCTATTACCCGCGTTTTCAGCGTTCCGGTTCTGATTGCCGCCGCTATCATGGCTATGGTGATGTCCTGTTTCACCCCTCTGATCAGCGTCATTTATGGAATCCCTTTGGCCGTAATCGGCGGACTTGAAATTTATCTCTTTGGAGCGATCGCAGCACAGGGTATCGCTATTTTAATTGACCGCAAGTGCGATATGTTTTCTTCCAAAAATATTGCCGTTATCGCCAGCGTTATGGTTCTTGGACTTGGTATCAACTATACGTTCGGAGGAACTCTCAATTTCTTCGGTATCGGTATCCCCGCTGTTGCCGGCGCAGCAATCTTCGGTATTGTTTTAAATCTTCTGCTTTCGATCGGCGAAAAGAAGGCCGAAAAGGAATAACGATTCACTAACATAACAAAAGCCTTCCCGGAATGAACTGTCCCTTCCGAGAAGGCTTTTGTTTTCTATGGCAACTACTCTAGTTTTCATAAAAGTTGCTTTGACCGACACGCTGTATTGCTTGCTTTCTTCACCAAACCAGAAAAATGCTGACTGAATTAAAATATTCTTGTTATGTCTTGAAATCTATTTACTACACGATAAATTTCAACATACTCCTTGTTCGCTTTATATAACACCACATAATTTCCTAATGCGATGTACTTGTATTTGGTTTTAAAGCTAACCCTTTTATCCAAGTCAGCGCCGATACTTGGAAACTGCTGTATATTAGTGAAACTGCTATAGATTTCCTGTATCGTCTTTATTGCCATCTCTGGATTATCCTCAGCAATAAATTCCTTGATGCCTTTCAAATCCTCTGCAACCAATGGGTTAATTCGCAATTTCAGCATAAATTATTCTCCAACTATCGCTTTTAATTCATCTATATTCAACCACTCGGCACCAGCTTTTACTGCTTCTTCAGCCTCCTGTAATTTCATCAGCAATTTTTTTTCAGCCTTCTCACGCTCGTAGTCCTCTATATCTATAACTACAAAACGTCCTCTTCCATTTTTTGTTAAAAATATAGGCTCACCCACTTGGCAATTTTTAAGTACTTCGTTATAATTTCTCAAATCTGAAACAGGTAATATATTTGACATAATATTCGCTCCCTTTCATTGTTTATACTTACATTATACCCAAAAGTGCTGTAAAATTCAACGTAAAATTTTACAGCACTTTTTGCTATATCTAAATTTTTTACTTGTTCACAATACATATCCTTCGCAAAACAACGCATATTCAAGGGTTCTATGCACCTTCAGCGCTTATTCATTCATTCTCGCCAACTTTGCTGCCTGATCGGCAGCGATGCAAGCATCGATAATTTCCTGAACATCACCGTTTAAGACCTTGTCAAGCTTGTAGAGTGTTAAATTGATACGGTGGTCGGTCACGCGGCCCTGCGGGAAGTTGTAGGTGCGGATCTTCTCGGAACGGTCGCCGGTCCCGATCTGGCTGCGCCTTGCCTCCGCCTCGGCGTCGTGTGCCTTCTGGCATTCCATATCATACAACTTGGCTCGCAAAAGCGCAAAGGCCTTCGCTTTATTTTGAAGCTGTGATTTTTCCGTCTGGCTGTATACGACGATTCCAGTCGGATAGTGGGTCAGACGCACAGCAGAGTCTGTCGTGTTGACACACTGGCCGCCGTTTCCGGAGGCTCGCATCACATCAATGCGAATATCCTTCTCGTCGATCTGGACATCCACCTCCTCCGCTTCCGGCATCACTGCGACCGTAATGGTCGATGTGTGGATACGCCCGCCGGATTCGGTCTCCGGCACACGCTGTACACGGTGCACACCGCTCTCATATTTCATGACGGAATAAGCGCCCTGTCCCGCAAGCATAAATGTAACGCTTTTCATGCCGCCGATACCGATTTCTTCGAACTCAATCGTTTCGATCTTCCAGCGGCGGCCTTCCGCATAATGCACATACATCCGGTAAATTTCCGCAGCAAACAAAGCTGCTTCGTCCCCTCCTGCGCCGGCACGGATTTCCACGATGACGTTTTTGTCATCGTTCGGGTCTTTGGGCAAAAGAAGAATTTTCATTTCCTTCTCCAACTCCTCGACACGCTTTTTAGAAGCGGAAAGCTCCTCCTTGAGCATTTCCCGCATTTCCTCATCATTCTCTTCATTCAGCATGGCAAGGCTGTCCTCAATGTCCTGCTTACACTTTTTATATTCTTTATAGGCATTGACTATTGGGGTCAAATCACTCTGTTCCTTCATCAACGCGCGGAAACGCTGCTGATTGTCAGTCACCGTCGGCTCGTTCAGCTCGCCCATAATTTCCTCATATTTAATCAATAAATCCTCTAACCTGTCAAACATTTCTTTCCTCCATAACAAAGCGGCAATTCCGCTTCAACTAGCCGATCCTCGTTCCACACACAACCCGATCAAGACCAGCCAGATCCTTCACAATTCTGATTTGTTCAAATCCATTTGCGCGCATAATGGCACATACCTGCTCTCCCTGGTCATACCCGATTTCAAACAGCAGCTTTCCTCCGCGCACGAGATAGCTTCCGGATTCCCTGCTGATTTCGCGGTAAAAATAAAGACCATCCTCCCGTCCGTCCAGTGCCTGTCTCGGCTCATGCAGCCGAACTTCCTCCATCAGCATTTCGATTTCCTTTGTTCGGATGTAGGGCGGATTGGATACGATCACATCGAATTTTTTATCCGGCACTGGAAGCTTCTCAAATAAGTCGCTTTCCACAAATGTGACCGAAACCTGATGATATGCCGCATTCTGTTGCGCAACATCGAGCGCTTCTTCTGATAAATCGACAGCCGTCCCGATAAGCTCGTTTTTATATTTCATAAGGCTGATCAAAATGCACCCTGAACCTGTGCACAAATCCAACACATGCATCCCGTCCATCGTTTCGATCATCGCCTCCTCCACAAGGCATTCCGTATCCTGCCTCGGTATCAGCACATGTTCATTGACCGCAAAACGCAGACCCATAAACTCTTGAAAGCCCGTAATCTGCTGTAAAGGGATGTGAGCTGCACGCCTTTCAAGCAAGGCGGCATATCTCTCTGCTTGAGCTTCCTCCACAGGCTCCTCGCCATGTGCCAGCAGATAATTTCGATCCGTTTTCATGACAAATTCAAGCAAAAGCCGCGCATCCACGGCTGCATCCGTAATGTGACTCTTAAGCAGCCTTATTTCGCCGTTTTTATATAAATCACGGTAACTCTGCATCTTCCTCGCTGCCTTCCGTTTCATAGCCAAACTCGTCCCTTAAATAGATCCGCCAGTCAAACACGGCTTCCACCGCTGCAATTGCAACCTCAATCATATCATCCTCCGGCTCCTTCGTCGTCAGCTTCTGCAGCCACATGCCGGGCGCCGATAAAATCTTGACAATCAGACTGCTGCTTCGCCCCGCAAGTCGGATAATCTCATAAGAAAAACTGGCAATGACCGGAATCAAAAGAAGTCTGACCGCCACGCGCATAATCGGGTCGTCCACCCGAATAAAAATAAACAAAATGACACTGATGAAGATTACAAAAAACAGAAAGCTCGTACCGCAGCGCTTATGCTGTCTCGATGACTTTCTGACATTTTCGATCGTCAGCGGATATGCCTTTTCAATGCAATTGATACATTTATGCTCGGCGCCATGGTACATGAAAACCCGCCTGATATCCTTCATACAGGATATTGCCACGATGTACAATACAAAGATGAGTATCCTGATACAGCCCTCCATAATTGCAATGACCGTATCCGATACAATCCACTGCTTCAAAAGCTGTGCAAGGAAATAAGGAAGCAGCATAAATAAGCCAATCGCAATCAATACGGAAAGAAATACGGTGAAGCCCGTCAATATTTTCTCCGCATTGTCACCAAACAGCCTGTCGAGAGGCCTCTGCTTCTGCTTTTTCTTTTCGTCCACTTCTTCATAAAATGAGGCGGAATAAGTCAAAGTTCTGACTCCTAAAATCATGGAATCAATGAAATTAAATACGCCTCTGATAAACGGGATCTTTGTCAGACGCTCGCTGGGCGCAAAGGATTCATATTCCTCCAGCACAACTTCGATTTCGTTGCTCGGCGTCCGAACTGCAATCGAGTATTTATCCTTATTCTTCATCATGACGCCTTCAATGACCGCCTGACCGCCGACGCCGGAATACCTCTCCCGCTTCTTCTTTTTCTTATCGTTTCCTTTTGCCATATTATTTTTCCTCAACATTAATCGTATGGAGTCTGCGGATTCCCCGCGCGCGAGCAGTGCCGTTTACGGTTAACTCCCACTCTGCGAGCTGCGCATCACGCCTTTATTTATATGAATATTCATATTCATATAAATAAAGGTTGAGATTTAAAAACCTCAACCTTTCCAATCTCATTATTTGCTTTCAACGCCATATTTCTTGTTGAACTTATCGATACGTCCGGCAACTCTAGCCGACTTCTGCTGGCCTGTGTAGAATGAGTGGCACTTTGAACAGATTTCAACGTGGATTTCCTTCTTTGTCGAACCTGTCACAAATGTATTTCCGCAGTTGCAGGTCACCGCCGCCTGATGATAATTCGGATGGATTCCTTCTTTCATTTCTTTCACCTCTTTATATTTATTCATTGTTCTTTTGTTTAAGCAATGTAACTATCCCATATACAATTACAAACAGCTTAGTAATTGTAACATAGCTTACTTGCTTGTGCAAGTATTTTTTATATAAACCTGATTTTTTTCACCATGTCCACAAACTCCCTGTTACTACGGGTACGCACGAACATCTCTAAAATCTTTTCTACTGCCTCGTCCGCCTTAAGTCCGTTGAGCGCTTTTCTCATAATATTAATTGCCTCGAGCTCCTCTCTTTCAAGCAGCAGATCTTCGCGCCTCGTTCCGGATTTCGGAATATCAATTGCCGGGAAGACACGTTTTTCGGAAAGCTTTCTATCCAGTACCATTTCCATGTTGCCCGTTCCTTTGAACTCCTCATATACGACGTCATCCATCTTACTTCCGGTTTCAATCAGCGCCGTAGCAAGGATCGTCAGGCTGCCTCCTTCACGCATATTTCTTGCCGCACCGAAAAATCTCTTCGGCATATAAAGCGCCGCCGGATCCAAACCGCCTGACAGCGTCCTTCCGCTGGGCGGAACCGTCAGATTATACGCCCTTGTCAGCCTTGTAATACTGTCAAGAAGGATCGTGACCTCCCTGCCATGTTCAACGAGACGTTTCGCCCGTTCAATAACCATTTCCGACACTCTTTTATGATGATCAGGCAGCTCGTCAAACGTAGAGTAGATGACCTCGACATTTTTTCCTTCTATCGCCTCTTTAATATCGGTGACTTCCTCGGGACGTTCATCAATCAAAAGAATGATCAAATGCATTTCCGGGTTATTTTTTGAGATGGATCTCGCTACCTCTTTAATAAGTGTCGTCTTTCCTGCTTTTGGCGGGGAAACAATCATCCCACGCTGTCCCTTGCCTACAGGAGACATCAGATCCATGATTCGCATCGCAATACTGCCACCCGGCATTTCGAGATGGATGCGCTCATTGGGGAAAATCGGTGTTAAATCTTCGAAATTCTTCCTTTTGGAGGCATCCGACGGCGTCATACCGTTAATCGTCTTTACAAACAGCAGTGCTCCAAATTTATCGTTCTGTGTCTTTACCCTTGTATTACCGACAATAATGTCGCCTGTTTTCAAACCGAAACGGCGAATTTGACTTGGCGCTACGTAAACATCATTCTCACCAGGCAAATAATTCTCGCTTCTGATAAAGCCGTAGCCGTCCGTCAGTACCTCCAATATACCATTCGCTGAGATTCCGCTGTCAAGACTCCTTTTTTCTTCAGAAATATCGATATCTTCAGTAAGTCCTGTTTCTGCCGGCACAGCGGGCTTGTCCGACGGCTTTTCGGACACCGCTCTGGTTTCCTCCTTGCCCGCTACTTTCATCTCTTCCGCATTAACAGGACAGCTCTCTGCCTTTCCTGCCTCTTTTTCATCCTCAGCCAGCATTGCCTCCACGATCGCCGACTTCTTCATAACTGAAACATTTTTGATCCCGCGCGCCTTTGCAATATCTTTTAAGGCTGCAAGAGACAGGGATTCATACTTCTCACGCATCATACTTTTTCTTCCTCCTAAAAGAGCCTTTCTTAAACTAAATGTTTATTGTAATTTTATAAAAATTATTTTCGTATATCTTATATATCTGTCTTTGGGATTGTAACTGGATTTGATAATAAAATCTGAAACTCCAATTCAGAAAAACAAAAATCACAGAGCTGCGACTGCTCCTTATATAAAATAGAACTTCCTAATTAATCTGCATTATACATTATTTTTCTCAAAAACGCAACAACAACTTGATTTTAGCGGCTTTAACCTTTATGATAAGAGTAGGGGAAACAGCGCTGTCATATGATTTTGACCAATATGAACTGCGCCGTACGCAGAGCCAAGCATGGCAACGCAAAAGCAATGGGGTCAAGCGCTTTCTAACATTCCAATCATTACTTGCTTATTTTCAAGCATGCGCAAACAAGTATGTGTTTGTTTCCCTTTTGCAAAACCAAAGATTGATTAAAGACAGGAGGTGGAAAAGCTATGACCGACCCGTTGACGCTCTATAAGCTGATCGTCCTTTATATGCTTGACCAGGTGGACTTTCCGCTCACAAAAGCCCAGATTTTTGATTTTATATTAGGAAAAGAATATACCAATTATTTTACACTCCAGCAGGTTACCTGCGAGCTGATTGACACCGGACTCATCGAGTCAAAATCATTGCGCAACAGCTCCCATTTAAAAATCACGGAAGAAGGCAGAAGCACGCTCAACTATTTCAACGGACGGATTTCCGACGCGATCAAGGCCGATATCAACGGCTATTTTAAAGACAAGGAATGGGAACTGCGCAACGAGGTGGCCGTCCAGTCCAGCTACTACAAGGTCACGACTGGCGAATATGTCGCGGAGCTGATTGCAAAGGAAAAAAATGTGGAGCTGCTCAATTTAAAAATTTCGATGCCGACGGAAGAAGCCGTTTCCAGCATCTGCGAAAACTGGCAGAAAAAAAATCAGGACATCTATGCTTTTTTGATGGAAAATCTGCTCTAACTGAATGCCATTTTAAATCAAAAACGCTACAATCACATCATAATTTTCCGGTTTGTGTGGAAACGTACAGTTTGTGCACACCTTAATGCGCTGCCCGTTCTTTTCCTTATACTCCGGCTTGCCCGGACAGTCCTCCCTTGTATATAGGGGACAGAAACAGAACAGGCAGTTCAGCTCTTCAATTCCCTTATGACACGGGTAATAAGCACAATCCTTATTTTCAAAAAAACGGTATGAATGTTCCATCAGTCCTTTTCCGCCTGCTCCTTCAGCCATTTCATATGATCCTTGATTTTCTTTTCATATCCGTTTCCTGACGGATGATAAAATTCTCTGCCGCTTAGCTCGTAAGGCAGATACTGCTGTTTCACATAATGGTTCGGATAATTATGCGCATATTGGTAGCCCTCTCCATGTCCGAGCTTAGCCGCGCCCTTATAATGGGCATCTTGCAAATGCACCGGTATCGTGAGGTTCTTCGTAGAAGAGACCGCCTCCGTCGCCTGACCGATCGCTTCCACCGCGGCATTACTCTTAGGAGCTGTCGCCACATATGTGACCGCCTGGGAAAGGATGATCTGCGACTCCGGCATACCGATTCTCTCTACCGCCTGTGCCGCTGCGACCGCCACGGTCAACGCCATCGGATCCGCGTTGCCCACATCCTCCGCCGCACAGATCATAATGCGGCGCGCAATAAACGTCACGCTTTCTCCCGCATATAGCATCTTCGCAAGATAAAGCACCGCCGCGTCCGGGTCCGAGCCTCTCATGCTCTTGATAAAGGCCGAAATCGTATCATAATGATTGTCGCCGCTCTTATCATAGCGGATCACGCGCTTCTGGATGCATTCGGAAGCGACGTCGAGCGTGAGATGGATTTTCCCGTCAACAGAACGCTCCGTCGTCATGATACCAAGCTCGACCGCATTCAGCGCGGCTCTCGCATCCCCGTTGGAAATGTCGGAAAGAAATTCAAGCGCCTCCCCGTCGATCACGGCACTGTAAGCGCCCATGCCCTTTTCCTTATCATATACCGCACGTTCCAGCAAAATGCGGATATCCTCTTTTTCAAGAGGCTTTAACTCAAAAATGATAGAGCGGGAAAGTAAAGCTCCGTTCACTTCAAAATACGGATTTTCCGTCGTGGCTCCAATCAGAATGATCGTCCCGTCCTCAACGAACGGAAGCAGGTAGTCCTGCTGTCCCTTATTGAAACGGTGGATCTCATCGATAAACAGGATCGTCCTTTTCCCATACATGCCAAGCGCGTCCTTCGCCTTGGCTGTCACCTCTTCCATATCCTTTTTCCCGGCGGCGGTCGCGTTGAGCTGCGTAAACTCCGCGCTCGTCGTATGCGCGATGACCTTGGCAAGTGTCGTCTTGCCGGTTCCCGGCGGCCCGTAAAAAATGATCGAGCTCAGTTTGTCCGCCTTGATCGCTCGGTAAAGCAGCTTATCCCTTCCGATGATATGCTGCTGGCCAACCACCTCCTCAAGCGTCGTCGGCCTTAGCCTCGCCGCAAGCGGCGAGTCCTTTTCCATGTTATTTTCCCGCATATAAGTAAATAAATCCATATAAGCAAGCTCCTTTTCCCGCCGTGCGATTCCGGCAGGGCAATTTAATCCAGCAATATCTCATCCACCGTCACAAGATCATAGCCCTCCGACTGTAAATAATCAATAATCAGAGCAAGTGCTTCGACGGTCTCCGGATACTGGTCGTGCATCAGAATAATGTCATTTTCTTTCACCTTTCCGACTACCTTGGAAAGACTCCTTCGCGCGTCCTGGTAGCACCAGTCAAGCGTGTCGATCGTCCATAACACGGGAATCATGTCTGTCGTACATTCCGCCTTATCATTCCACGCTCCAAACGGCGGCCTCACAAATTCCACACGCTGCCCCGTCAGTTGCTCGACAAGTGAGGCCGTCGACGTCAGTTCTCTGCATGCCTCCTCCTCACTTAAGGTTGTCAGGTTGACATGGTGAAACGTATGGTTGCCAATCAGATGTCCTTCCGACGACATCCGTTTTAAAATGTCCTCATTTCCTTCAACGCAGGTTCCCATGATAAAAAAAGTTGCCTTGACCCCTTTTTCTTTCAAGACATCCAAAACCGGCTCCGTATACGCCGCATTTGGCCCGTCGTCAAAGGTAATGGCTATCTTTGGCTTTTGTTCGGTTTCCTGAAATGCCGCAAGAACCTGCTCCATACGTTTATATTCCATATCCTGCTTGATCATGCAGGCGATTATCACCAGATCAATTAAAAATAAAAAAAAGCAAACGCGCTTCATTGTGTCCTGCATCTTCCGATACGACCCTGCTTTTATTCTTGCTATAGAATATGCGCGTTTTTGTCCACTTATCTCCACTTCCCGCCGGCGTAAACAATGTCTTAAAAATACGGCGCATTATCGAAACTGATTGCTCGTTTTGTCGTAAGTATAATTGATTGCAGAAAGTTTTTTGAAAAGCTCCCCCTGATCGATCCCCAAATCCGCACAAAGCTCTGCGGGATCTTTATAAAAATCCCGCAGTTTCATATTAATAAAGCTCAACAATATGGTTGGATCCTGCGGTATTTCAATCATACTCCCCGCCTCTTAGGTTAATATCCCTGACACTTTTTTTATAGACAATATGCCCTGTCACAATTTGGACGCCCTTGTAGTACCGGTCGCCGTAGATTTTGTTTACGAGCGTCTTCACACACGTTTCCGCCATCCGGTGCATGCCGACGTCATACGTCGTGACCGGATCCTGCGAATCATCCTCATAGGCATAATTATCGTACCCTACGACCGAAATATCCTCCGGGACATGCAATCCCTGTTCCTTAAGCTTTCTGATCAGGCGGTATGCAACAACGTCACAGTTACAAGCAAATGCCGTCGGCATCCGCTCGGGAAGCACAAACTCGACGAATGCATCTGTACCAAGTTCCCTGTCCGGGATCAGCCATTCCTTCTTCAGCTCAATTCCGGCTTCCATCAGCGCCTTAACATAGCCGAGATACCGATCCGTAATACTGCTTGTCGCAAGCATCGTGCCGACAAATCCGATTTCCCGATGTCCCATCTCAATTAAATAATTCGTCAAGCGGTACATCCCGTGAAAGCCGTCGGAAATCACGGTGTCATATTCTGCCTTGCCGACATAGTAATCCAGAAAAAGGATCGGCACTAGCTGGATCTCATAAAGAAACTTCGTAAATTCTGCCCGCGCCTGCCCAAGTACAATGACTCCGTCCACCTTTTTATCAATAATCATCTTCGGGATGACATTCTTCTTTTCATCCTCTACCGGCAGCAGCTCCAAAATACCATAATAACCGCGCGTCGCGAGCGCATTGACAATTTCCTGATATAGCCCCCAGTAAAAGGTGTTCTGACCCACAAAGCGCTGCGGCAGAAGGATGCCGACATTTCCCGTGCCCCCGCTTCTCCTTTTCAAAGCGTCCGCCTTGGAAACATAGCCAAGCTCCTTAGCCACCTGCTCGATCTGTTCCTGAACCTGACTGCTCACGCCTCCCTTGCCAGAGAGCGCTTTTGAAACAGACACCGTGCTCACGCCTACCTTTTCAGCAATGTCTGATAACTTCACTGCTTTTGCCATAGTATTCCTCTTTCTTATCCCAAAGTTTTTATTCAATAAAATTGATTCAGTAGGTATCACGCAGCGTTCGAATAACAAGCTGCTGCTCCAATTCATATCCGTTTTGGATTTCCGGCACTCCATAATTCAAATAGCGAATATCGGATTTTTTCAGCTTAATCGCCTTTTCCCGCTTGCTCGTCAAATGGAAAAAATTCTCGCTGAAAACAGCATCGGCCTGTTTTAAATCCAGTTCCACGAAAGCCGCAAAGCCGCCCGACATCATACGGATCACGTATTCATCCGCAAGCTCGATGACCGAATAGGAAATGGACGAGCCGTCCAGTTTCAGCCGCTTATACGGAACAAAAATTTCTATCTGTGAGGAAACGACGACATCATCCTCATCAAGGAAAATTGCCTCCATAAAGACCCTGTCTTCAATGTCCTTAATATAAGGCGCATAGTCAATCTCGCATACCTTCAGTGCTTCAAACGGCCTGATTTCCACCTCATACTCCGCCTCGTGCAGCAGTCTAAAATCTAGCGTCTGGAGGCTTACCTTAACACGTCTGCTCTCAAAATCGCGCGTTTCGTTCTGGATGTAAACGGAAGCAGCCCCTCCGCTTCTCTCAATGGAACCGGCAATCTGCGCATAAAAATCCTTTGCCATATATTGCAAAGCTTTCCATCGTCCGAAATAGTCAATGCTCGACCAGGAAGCGACAGGCCAACTGTCGTTGAGCTGCCAGTAAATCGTTCCCATGCAGCGTCCGCGGTGCCTGCGCCAATGCTCTACGCCGTATTTTAC
>CAZMIX010000063.1:0-13555 GCA_964566545.1 uncultured Lachnospiraceae bacterium
CGGTTTTTTGTCGTATGTCCCGAAGAACTGTATGCGGAGGAGGTTCCGGTCTTTTTGCTCCAGCCTCTGGTGGAAAATGCGGTGCTCCATGGGATCGCGGACAAGGAAACAGGCGGGACGATTTCCATAAGTATCATAAGGGAAGGGGAAACT
Organism: uncultured Lachnospiraceae bacterium; assembly: GCA_964566545.1. Lineage (GTDB taxonomy): Bacteria > Bacillota > Clostridia > Lachnospirales > Lachnospiraceae > JAEYFP01. The sequence goes on from CAZMIX010000063.1 coordinate 154, forward strand.
TTGCGGATTATGGTGGAGGATACCGGAGAAGGCATGAGCGAGGAACATCTTAAGCAAATTCGGGAGGAAACGGAAAAGAGGGGTACGGGCCTTGGGATCGGGCTTGGAAATATTCACAGAAGGATTGCGGCGTATTATGAGAAGGGCAGCATTTCCATCGACAGCCGGGAAGGCGTCGGCACGGTTATACAGATCGAGTTTGGAAAACGGAAAGCCTGAGAGATTGTAATTTCATGGGGGAATAAGAATGTATCGTTTGCTGATAGCGGAGGATGAACTGATTGAGCGCATGGCGCTGAAAAAGACCCTGCAAAAGAAGCTGGGAGAGAGCTGCGTCATTTACGAGGCGGAAAACGGAAAGGAAGCCGTGGAAATTTTTCGCAGGGAAGATGTCCAGATTGTCATACTGGACATTGCCATGCCTGGAATGAACGGTATTCAGGCGGCAGAAATTATGCGGACGGAAAAGAAGGAATGCTGTCTGATTTTTCTTACTGCCTATGACCGCTTTGAATATGCAAAGAAAGCCATTTATCTGCGGGCGCTGGATTATCTTCTGAAGCCCTATTCCATTAAGGAGCTGATGAGCGTGGTGGAGGAAGCCCTGCATCTGACTGCGGAATGGGAATCCCAGAGTAAGGGAATGAATGCAGGAACGGCTGCAGCCATAGAGCAGGGTATTTTTGAGGACAGGGCAGCCATAGAAGAACTGGAGGAAGACAATGAGGTGGAAGCGGTCAGCCGCTTATCAGTTATGACTTCCATGGTAGAAGAATATATCCGCAAAAACTACATGAACGAAATATCCATGAGCGATGGAGCCAGAGCCATGAATTACTCGGAGCCTTATTTCTGTAAAATGTTCAAGCAGCAGTTCGGACAGAACTTCACCTCCTATCTGGCGGAATACCGGATCGAAGAAGCCAGAAAGCTTCTGGGGAAGCCCAACATCAATGTCAAAGAGGTAGGAGCCAGAGTAGGCTACCCGGACTCCAATTACTTTACAAAAGTATTTCACCGGATGACTGGCCAGAACCCTTCCGAGTACAGAATGACAGTGCTCCGGAATTTATAAAAAAAGAAGTTATGCAAAATACCCATCACGGAACCCAGCAAGGAAACGTGATGGGTATTTTTTTGTCACATAGAAAATTTCTCAGGATTCCCTATATAACAAAATTCTATGCGCAGCACACTTTCGTTTTGTAAAAAGATAAAATCTTACTACTTTTCATAAAAAAATACGATAGGATCCACAAAATGCGGACTTTATAATGACAGTAGAAGAAAGAAGAGAAGGAAACGATCTGGAAAGGAGGATGGAATATGGAACAGGAGCTGTTTCGGATGGAAGGAATCAGCAAAAGCTTTCCCGGCGTGAAAGCTCTGGATAATGTATCTCTCACCGTGAATAAGGGAGAGGTGCTCGGGCTGGTCGGCGAGAACGGCGCCGGAAAATCCACCCTCATGAAGATTCTGTCGGGCGTGTACCGGGCGGATGAAGGGGAAATTTTCATCGAAGGCGAAAAGGTGGTGATTGACTCTGTCAGCAAGGCGCATAATCTGGGAATCAGCATCATCATGCAGGAATTGAATATGTGCGGGCATTTAAGTGTGGCAGACAATATTTTTATCGGCCGGGCGCAGACAAAAGGCATTTTTATCGATGACAGGCAGATGCATAAAGAAGCGAAAAAAATTCTGGACGAACTGGGAATTGAGATAGACACTTATACGCATGTGGGCGCCTTGAGCGTTGCCAAGCAGCAGATGGTGGAGATTGCCAAAGCGATTAGTTTTCATTCCAAGATACTCGTGCTGGATGAACCGACCGCTACGCTGACTGAAAGAGAAATCGACCAGTTGTTTGAAATTGTCAACCGGCTGAAGAAAAAAGGCGTGGGAATGGTGTATATTTCCCACCGTATGGCGGAGCTGAACCGCATTTGCGAACGGGTGACGGTGATCCGTGACGGGCAGTATATCGGGACGAAAAACTTAAACGACATTACGATGGATGAACTGGTCAATATGATTGTGGGCCGTTCGCTGGAGGATAAATATCCAAAGTACGTCAGAACGATCGGCGAAGTGGTATTGGAGGCGAGGAATGTAAAACGCGGTACGAAGGTCAATGCGGATTACTTCCATGTACGTAAGGGTGAAATCCTGGGGATTTCCGGTCTGGTAGGAGCGGGCAGGACCGAGCTGATGCGCTGTATCTTCGGTGCGGACCATCCGGAAACGATGGAGCTGACACTGGAAGGAAAGCCCATTAAAATCAATTCTGTCATACAGGCGATCAGCCACGGAATCGGATATGCCACAGAGGACAGAAAAAGAGACGGACTGGCGCTGGGGCTGGACGTCAAATACAATACCAATATGGCCCATCTTCCCAGCATCACACACTTTGGATTTATAGACGACAAGGCGGGGCTGAAAAATGCGGAGAAATATGTGAAGCTTCTACATACCAAGACACCCAGCGTCCATCAGGTCTGCAAGAACCTTTCCGGAGGAAACCAGCAGAAGGTGGTGCTGTCAAAGTGGCTCTGCAATGACGTAAAGGTGCTGATTGTGGACGAACCGACCCGCGGTATCGACGTGGGAGCCAAATATGAGGTTTATGAACTATTTAATAAGCTGAGCGATCAGGGCGTGGCAATCATCATGATTTCCTCGGAGCTTCCGGAAATTCTGGGCATGAGCGACCGGATTCTGGTCATCCACCAGGGAGAGATCAACGGAGAGCTGAACGCCAAGGGGGCCACACAGGAACAGATTTTGTATCTGGCGGCCGGATATAACAAACTGGAAGGGAAACCGGCTCCGAAGTTAGCCGGCGAAGCCTGAAAAAAGGGGATGAAAAGATGACAAAAACAAAACAACGGACGCCGCTTAACGGCTGGAATTCTTTTAACAAGCTGAATGCGGCAACCAGAAGAGCAATTTATTCATTGGGGATATTGATAGGCCTGTTCCTGTTGTTCTCCGTACTCTCGCCGGATAAATTTCTGGCTCAGGCCAACCTGCAAAATCTGTTACAGCAGATCGTGACCTATACGATCATCGGATGCGGTTTGAGCTTCTGTCTCGTCTGCGGAGGAAACGATCTTTCGGCTGGTGCGTCCATGGCGTTGTCCGGAATTATTATGGTCGGTCTATTGACGCAGGGACTGCCGCTGTGGGTTTGTATGATTCTTTGCATGATGATGGGTGTGCTGACCGGTATTATGAACGGATTTTTTATTGAAATCCTGGGTGTAGTTCCTTTTGTGGCCACACTTGCCACCCAATGGGTGTACAGAGGAATGGCAAATGTGCTCGTAAATGGGGCGCCTCTTTACACCACGAATATTCCTTCCGAAAGCGTGCAGAAACAATTCTATGTTCTGGGCGGCGGAAGAATCGGCGGTGACGGTCTGCCTTACAGCGTGATCATCACACTCGTGTACGCGATTATTCTCGGCATCGTTTTGGCGAAGATGCGGATCGGACGTCAGATTTATGCCTGCGGCTCCAATCTGGAGGCTGCGAAGCTTTCCGGCATTAACGCTGTAAAGACCCGTATGTTCGCATACTGTATTTCAGGACTTTCCGCTGCTATCTGCGGTGTTCTCGTATCTTCCAGACTCTCGAGCGCACAGCCTACGGCAGGTAACGGTTATGAGATGGAGGCCATTGCCGCTTCCGTTCTCGGCGGAATTTCCATTCTGGGCGGCGAAGGAACCATTTTAAATACGGTGATCGGCGCGCTGATGATGGGCGTCATTCGGAATGGTTTGAACTTAAATGGAATTAACTCTTTCTGGCAGCAGGTCATCGTAGGTTTTATTCTGCTGATCGCGGTGGCATCTCAGACTGCTAACAGGGTCGGAAACTTAACAATTCTCAAGCGGTTTTTCGGTATGCAGAGGGCGGCTTAAGGCCCAATATGTGAAAAGCAATAAGCTTAATAATAAAACAAAGTAAAGCACATCCCAAGAGGATGAAAAAAGGAGGAAGAAATGAATAAGTGGAAAAGATTGGCGGCAACTTTATTAACAGGTGCGATGGCGATGTCATTGCTGGCAGGCTGTGGAAACAGCGGTGCAACGGAGCAGGCACCGGCAGCGGAGGCTGCGGCACCGGCTGCGGCTGAAGCACAGGAAGCGCCTGAGGCAACGGAAGCTCCTAAAGCGGAAGAAGCGGCTGCCACGGCGGACAGCGAAAAGACAATCTATGTAATTGTAAAGGTTCTGGGCAACCAGTACTGGAGCGTACTGCAGGCTGGTGCGGAGCAGGCGGGCAAAGATCTGGGATGTAAAGTAGTCGTAGTCGGAACTGCTCTGGAGTCCGATATCGAAGGCCAGCTGACCCTTTTACAGAACGCAGTATCCGCACAGGCGGACGGCATTGTAATCGCACCTCTTGACAGCGAATCTCTGGATATGCCGATTACGGAGGCGTATAATTCAGGAACACCTGTAGTGCTGGTGGATACCGTGATCAAGAGCCAAAACTACAGTGCGGCACTTTTGACCAACAACGTCGAAGCAGGAAGAACGGCAGCAGAAGAATTGCTCGGAAGATTAAAGGAATCCGGACTTTCCGAGACGGAAGAAGCGCAGATCGCAATTCAGGTAGGCTCCACCGGTTCCCAGACGATCAATGACCGTTTAAAGGGCTTCAACGAATATTGGGATGCCAATGCGCCGGAAAGCTGGGAAGTGCTGAACGACGACATCAAGGTAAATGAAGGGGATATCAGCAAGGCAGTCAGCTTCTGTCAGGACTTCATTACCACCTATCCGAACCTGAAGGCCGTATTCGGACCGAACAACGGTTCCACAGTAGGATTTGTAACAGGTTTGACAGAATCCAATCGTACGGATATTATTATGGTAGGCTTTGACTTCTCCGCAGAAATCGAGACGATGATCCGCGGCGGCGAATTCGATGTGGCTTCCGTAGTGCAGCGCCAGTATTTTATGGGCTATGACGGCGTGAGGACCGCACTGGAAATGGCAAACGGCGCAGCTCCGGCAGAGAAGACCATAGACACAGGTGTTGTGTTGGTAGATGCAGCCAATGTGGATTCGGACGAAGTACAGAGTATTATTAATCCTTAAGCAAAATCCAAAGCAGCATTGCAATAGCATAGGCGCTTCTCCCGCAACGAGTCCCTTCCCGTTTCGGGAGAGGCGTTTTGGAGGTCCTTATGAAGAATCGTTTTCCGGTGGCAGGAGCGTTTATTCTTTTGTTGCTCGCAGGTGCGGCAACCGTTTTTTTCTTGTGGAAAGGGAACAAGGGTACGGTTTCGTCTTTGACGGAGCAGGAAACCGTGCCTGAATTTGTATTCACCTATGCGGAAAACCAGCCGAAAGGCTATCCCACTACTCAGGGTGCGGATTATTTTGCCGAACTGGTATATGAGAGGACGGACGGAAGAATCAAGATCAATGTGTTTCCCGAAGCGGAGCTCGGAGACGAATTGTCCGTTATAGAACAGATTCAGTACGGAGGAATTGACTTTGCCAGGCTGTCGGTTCAGTCTACGGGCGAGCAGGTGCCGCAGATGAATGTGCTTCAGCTTCCTTACTTATACAGGGATGGAGAACATATGTGGCAGGTGCTGGACGGGGAACTCGGCGACGAATTTTTGTCTTATCTGGACGCTTACGGAATGGTGGGTCTGTCCTGGTATGATGCGGGAGTAAGACATTTTTATAATTCCGTAAAACCCATTGAAACATTGGAGGATATGAGAAAAATGCATATCCGGGTGTCGGATTCGGATTTGATGGAAGCCATGATCAACGCTTTGGGAGCCAAGGCGGTGAGGATGGCCTATTCCGAAGTATATGCGGGCCTGGAGACGGGAATCATAGACGGCGCGGAAAATAACTTCCCCTCCTATGAGTCCATGAGGCACTATGAGGTAGCGGGCTATCTTACTCTGGACGGTCATAACCGTATGCCGGAAACACAGCTTGCTTCCAAAGCCACATGGGAAAAGCTGACAAAGGAAGATCAGGAAATTATCCGATCCTGTGCGGAAGAATCCGCGTTGTATGAGAGACGGCTGTGGGCGGATCGGGAACAGGCGGCAAGGGAGTATCTGGAAGAAAACGGCTGTGTCATTACCGAACTCAGCCAGAAAGAGCGGCTCCGGTTCCGGGTGGCCATGATGACGATCTATCAGGAATATTGCAGCGAATATATTGATCTGGTGAACCGGATAACAGAAACTTATTAAAGGAGCACAATACAATGCAATTATTAAATAAAGCGGTTACCGGAAAAAAAGAAAGGCCGATCAGGGTTTTACAGTTTGGAGAAGGAAATTTCCTTCGTGGCTTCGTAGATTATATGATAGATATTGCAAATGAAAAGAAATGCTTTGACGGAGATATTGTGCTGGTGAAGTCTATCGAATTCGGAAGCCTTGAACGCCTGCATAACCAGGAGTGCCAGTATACGGTGTCCCTGCGCGGAATTGCGGATGGGGGGCCTGTGGTGCAGAACCGTATCATAACAAGCGTCACGGATGCGGTCGCGGCATTTGAGGAATATGAAAAGTACAGCGGATACGCCAGGCTGGATACGTTGCGCTTCATTGTTTCCAATACGACGGAGGCCGGAATCGTATATGACGAAAATGACAGGCTGGAAATGACGCCGCCTCATAGCTTTCCGGGAAAGCTGACAAAATTCCTGTATGAGAGATACCGGCATTTTAACGGGGCGCTCGATAAAGGTCTGATCATGCTTCCGGTAGAACTGATTGACGATAACGGCGTTCATCTGAAGGAATGCGTCAGCAGGCTTTCGGTTTTGTGGAAGCTTGAACCGGGATTTTCTAAATGGCTTGAGGATGCCTGCGTGTTCAGCTCGACATTGGTAGACCGGATTGTTACCGGATATCCGAAGGATGAAGCGGAAAGCATGTGGCGGGAGTTTGGATATGAGGATCATCTGATTGTGACAGGCGAGCCGTTCGCTTTATGGGTGATCGAAAGCGAAAAGGATATCTCAGGGGAGCTTCCTTTGGATAAGGCCGGACTGCCTGTCATCTTCACGGACAACCAAAAGCCTTATAAGCAGAGAAAGGTAAGAATCTTAAACGGCGCACATACCTCCTTTGTGCTTGCTTCCTACCTTGCCGGCAATAACGATGTGCTGGAATCCATGGGGGATGAGGAGCTGTTCCATTTTATGAGCCATACGGTTTTTGACGAGGTGCTTCCGACTTTGACGCTTCCTGAAAAGGAATTAAAGGATTTTGCCGACGCGGTCATTACCCGTTTCCGTAATCCGTATGTCAGGCATTCGCTGTTGTCAATTGCGCTTAATTCGGTATCCAAGTGGCGTGCAAGATGTATGCCGAGCTTTCTGGGCTACTTGGAAAAAACGGGAGTCCTTCCCGCACATCTGACATTTTCCCTTGCGGCATTGACGGCGTTTTATACGGGAAGCGAACTACGTGACGGCGCGCTGATAGGAAAGCGGAACGGCGAGGAATACAAAATATTGGACGATGCGCAGGTACTGGAGTTCTTTGCCGAAAACAGCGGTAAGGACGAAGAGGCATTTGTGCAGGCGTTTTTATCCGATGAGAGGTTTTTCGGACAGAACCTTTCGGAAATTGCCGGACTGACAGAGCGGGTCGCTTCTTATCTGAAGGATATCAGAAAGAAGGGGATGCGCGAAGCATTAAAAAGTAATTTCAACTATTAAAAAGCCGGCGGAAAAAGGGGATGAGTCTCATGCGGCAGTTTGTGAAAATAAATGAAAAGGATAATGTGGCGGTGGCGCTTGAGGATCTGAAAAGAGGAGAGCAGCTTGCTGCCGGGAACAAAACGGTCACTCTTTGCGATACGATTGCAAGGGGACATAAGTTTGCGCTTGTGGATATCAAAAAGGGAGAAGCTGTCGTCAAATATGGCTTTCCGATCGGATACGCAAAGGAGCAGATAAATGCGGGGGTGCATGTGCATGTACATAATCTGAAAACTGGGCTGGGCGATGACTTGAATTATGAATATCATCGCGCGATTCAGGAGCGGGATTCCGAAGGAGGCACAGGCAGAAACGCTTTTTTTATGGGTTATGACCGTGGAAGGGAAGGAGTCGGAGTCAGAAATGAGCTTTGGATCATCCCTACGGTCGGGTGTGTGAATTCCGTTGCAAAGGCGATTGCGGCAGGATGTCAGGATCTTGTGCAAGAAAATATCGAAGCGGTCGTTGCGTTTTCACATCCTTACGGCTGCTCGCAGATGGGCGACGATCAGGAAAATACGAGAATTGCATTGGCCGATTTGATTCATCATCCGAATGCCGGAGGCGTCCTTGTACTGGGACTGGGGTGTGAGAATTCCAATATCGGCGTCATGAAGGAATACATCGGAGAGTACGATGCATCCAGAGTACGGTTTTTAGAGTGTCAGGACTTTGAGGACGAGATAGAAGAGGGAATTCGGAGCATGAAAGCGCTTGCCGCTTATGCCGCAGGGCTGCGTCGGACAAGGATCGGCTCGGATCAATTGATCGTCGGATTAAAGTGCGGAGGCTCCGACGGTCTGAGCGGCATCACTGCAAATCCGGTGGTCGGACGGTTTTCCGATTTGCTTACGCAGGCGGGAGGAAGTACGATTCTTACCGAGGTACCGGAAATGTTCGGCGCGGAGACTATTTTGATGGACAGGGCGGCCGACCGGGAGGTTTTTGATAAGACGGTACAACTGATTAACGATTTTAAAGATTACTTTCGATCCTATAACCAGACGATTTATGAAAATCCCTCTCCCGGAAATAAGGAGGGCGGCATTTCCACGCTGGAGGATAAAGCGCTGGGCTGTACGCAGAAATCCGGAGCCGCAAAGGTAACGGATGTATTAAAATATGGGCAGCGTGTCGGCAGGCCGGGCTTGAACCTGTTGTCTGCACCGGGTAACGATCTGGTGGCAAGCACGGCGCTGGCTCTTAGCGGAGCGCAGATCGTATTGTTTACGACCGGACGCGGCACGCCGTTTGCATGTGCGGTACCTACCATAAAAATATCCTCCAATACCCAGCTTGCGGAAAAGAAAAAAAACTGGATTGATTTTGACTGCGGGCGTCTGCTTAACGACGGCATGAGTTTGGATATTCTGGGAAATGAGCTGTACGAATATGTGCTGACAGTGGCAAACGGCGCTTTTGTAAAGAGCGAAGCGGAGGGTTACCGGGATTTGGCGATATTGAAACAGGGTGTCACACTTTAAATACAGGCATCCGTAACAGGAGGATAAAAAATGAAAGCTTTTATGGATCAGGATTTTTTGCTGGATACGCAGGCGGCAAAAAAATTATATAAGAATTATGCGGATATGACAAAGATTCCGGTTCTGGATTATCACTGCCATATCAATCCGAGAGAAATTTATGAGGACAGGCGGTTTGAAAATATCGCACAGGTATGGCTGGGCGGGGACCACTATAAATGGCGTCAGATGCGTACGAACGGCGTGGAGGAAACCTATATAACGGGTGACGCCGCAGATTATGAAAAATTTAAAAAGTGGGCGGAAACGCTGCCAAAGCTGATAGGCAACCCATTATATCACTGGTCGCACATGGAGCTTCGGTATTATTTCGGCTATCAGGGCAATTTGAACGCGGACACGGCTTGGGAGGTGTGGGGGCTGTGCAACGAAAAGCTGAACAGTGAGGAATTTTCCGTGCGAAAGCTGATAAAAATGTCAAATGTAAAGCTGATCTGTACGACGGACGACCCGGCGGACAGTCTTAAGTGGCATCAGAAGATAAAAGAGGACGACAGCTTTGACGTACAGGTACTTCCCACATGGAGGCCGGATAAGGCGATGAATATTGAAAAGCCGGATTTTGCGGAATATATGAAGACGCTTTCGGAGGCTTCCGGTACGGTCATCTCGGATTTTGCTTCCCTTAAGAGCGCATTGTGCAGCCGCATGGACTTTTTTTCAAAAAACGGCTGTCTGGTAAGCGATCATGGATTGGAGTATGTCATGTATGATCCGGCGCCCGAGGCGGAGATAGATGCGGTCTTTCAGAACGCGCTGGCAGGAAAAGCGGTGTCAGAAAAAGAGGCGCTTCAGTACAAGACGGCGTTTATGCAGTTTGCGGCAAGGCAGTATAACAGCCGCGGCTGGGTCATGCAGCTGCATTATGGCTGCAAGCGCGATAACAATACGGATATGTATCATCGGATAGGACCGGACACCGGATACGACTGCATCAACAATTTTGCGCCGTCCGCACAACTGGCGGATTTCCTGAATGCGTTATCCATAAGCGGCGAGCTGCCAAAGACCATCATTTACTCGCTCAATCCGAATGATGATGCGGTTATTGCCAGTATTATCGGCTGTTTCCAGGGAGAGGGCGTTAAAAATAAGATTCAGCACGGCGCCGCGTGGTGGTTCAATGACCATGATACAGGGATGACGAATCAAATGAAATCGCTGGCAAGTTTATCTGCTCTGGGTAATTTTACAGGAATGCTGACTGATTCCCGTTCGTTTTTATCCTATACCAGGCACGATTATTTCAGAAGGATTTTATGCCGGATGATAGGCGGATGGGTAGAAAACGGAGAATATCCGGACGAAGAGAAGCTGCTTGGGGAAATCATAAAAGGAATTTCCTTTAATAATGCGGTGGATTATTTTGGATTTACGCTGAATAAGGTTTAGAAGGCTTATATGAAATAAGAATACATATATCGCCGCGGGATTTATGCGATCCTGCGGCGATATATGGTTTTGGCGGTTTATAAATGCGCCCATTCAAATTGTTCGGCGCCCGCGCCGATTTCAAAATGCCTTTTTACAATTCCCAAATCTACTTTTGAATAAACACCGCCGGTCGCTCTGGCGGCGACTTTATTTTCCGTGAGCGTGAAAAGGAACTTCTGCTGGTTGGTCGCGGTCGGGGCGAGCTGCGCCGCCTTCATCCCGTTTAAAAACCAATCGGGCATGTTCCCGCTTTCTTCGTAAAGCTTCTCAAGCGGCTTGCTCTTATGAGGAACGCCCTGCGTTTTTCCGTAGCCGAGAGCGATCACGCAGACAAGCTTTTCTCCCTCTTTCACCACGCAGCGGCTTTTGTTCTTGCGAAAGGTCAGGGCGACCCAGCACGTGTTCAGGCCGAGCTGCTGCGCTTTCAGTACAAGCTGTTCTCCGTAATACCCGGCTGTTTCGTCCAATTGCGGCCCTTTTCTTCCGATCAGGGCAAAATAGTTTGTCACATGATTGAATTTGCCATAGTGCGCCATAAAGCCGCCAAAGGCGTCCGGCTCCTCCGTGATAAGCTGGATATTCAGCCCGCTCTCCCGATTGCAAAGAGCGACCTCCTCGTTCAGCTTCGATAAAATGTCCGATTCGATGCGTTTCTCCAAATAATTGCGCACGGAATGACGGTTTTCAATTGCCTGCATACTGTCCATGTGTTGACTCCTTTCTTAAATTGGCTGCTTTTTATAGGTTATCTTTTTTGCTTCCTTATGTTGATTAGGAGATATATAATTATAATATAGGATATTTATTTTTCTGCATAGTTTTTTTTATACTTATTATAGCATCTTCCGGCTGTACAGCCCAGCGTTTATTTATGGTGGATTTGAATGTCATAGAGCCGTTAAGAAATCTGGGTGTTGGATCTAGGATAGTGTACGAGGCAGAGAGAATATGAAGATCGGTGTATTGGTATGATTAAAAAATTAAAATAGAAAGCTGATGAGGCAATACTAATTTGATCATATATATTTTTTATGATATTTTGTGCGCAGTCAAGAATAAAGAAAAGGAAGGATGGTGGAGAGTTAAAGTGGACTTGCCCGCCTTGTTATGATAAAATTTCGTTGTGGGAAAAACGGAAAGGATCTCTTAATTATGATTCATACGATTTTATTTGATTTGGACGATACGCTGCTGGATTTTCAGAAGGCGGAGAGAGCCGCGCTTGTCAAAACGCTGACCGAGCTTGGTGTTGAGCCAAAGGAGGAGACGCTTGCGCGCTACAGCGTGCTGAACCTCGCCCAATGGCGGCTTCTGGAAAAGGGAGAGTTGACCCGATCGGCCAACGCGTCTTCCATCCTGACTATGAAATAATGACTTTACGGGAATTGCCGGGGTTACTAAAAAATATAGAATCATTTACGAGGTGAGCAAATTGGAAGTCAGGAGAGCGGTGGAAGAGGATATGCCGGGGATCAACCGGCTATTGCGTCAGGTTTTGATGGTGCATCATGAGGGAAGACCGGATTTATTTAAGGCGGATGTGAAGAAATATACGGACGAGCAGCTAAAGGATATTTTGAAAGATCCGAAGACGCCGGTGTTTGCTGCCGTAGATGAAAACGGGACAATGATGGGATATGCGTTCTGCGTCATGCAATGTCACGAAAACGATAATATTCTGACGGATGGGAAAACGCTGTATATCGACGATTTATGCGTCGACCGGAGCAGCAGGGGACAGCATATCGGAAAGCAGCTTTATGAATACGTTTTGGACTATGCGCGTCAGGAGCAGTGCTATAATGTGACACTCAATGTCTGGACCTGCAATGAGAGCGCCATTCGGTTTTATGAAAAATGCGGACTGAAGCCGCAGAAAATAGGGATGGAAGTTATTTTATAATTAAGAAACGAGATGGTACTTAGGAGGAAATTTTTATGTCAGTTGAGACAGTCAGAAACTATTTGAAGCAGTGGAATGCACAGGATCGGATCATGGAATTTCCGGTTTCGAGCGCATCCGTAGCGGAGGCAGCTCTTGCGATCCCCTGCGAGGAAAAGGAAATCGCGAAGACGATGTCCTTTAAAATGGACGATCGGGCGATTCTGATTGTGACGGCGGGCGATGCGAAAATTGACAACGCCAAATACAAGGCGGCTTATCATAAAAAAGCGGCCATGCTAAAGAGTGACGAGCTGGAGCCTATGACGGGACATCCGGCGGGCGGCGTCTGTCCGTTTGCGACGAAGGCGGGCGTTACGGTCTATCTGGACGAATCGCTGAAGCGCTTTGCAAAGGTATACCCGGCCTGCGGCAGTACAAACAGCGCAATCGAGCTTTCGCTGGAGGAATTGGAAACGTATTCGGGCTATCAGGAGTGGGTTGATGTATGCAAGGATTGGAAGTAAGGAGGGTACTGTTATGGAACATATGCCGGTATTATTTGTCGGACACGGTTCTCCGATGAATGCAATTGACAATAACCGTTTTTCGGTGGAGTGGGAGACGTTGGGTGAAAAAATTCCGCGTCCGAAGGCCATCCTATCGATATCCGCACACTGGTTTACGCCGGGACTGCGGATCACCGATGCGCCTTCTCCGAAGGTTGTTTATGATATGTACGGCTTTCCGAAGGAATTGTATCAGGTTTCCTATCAGG
>CAZMIX010000064.1:0-12764 GCA_964566545.1 uncultured Lachnospiraceae bacterium
ACTTAAGCGGCGGCAACCAACAGAAGGTCGTCCTCGCAAAATGGCTCGTAAGAGATGTTAAGGTATTGATTTTGGACGAGCCGACAAGAGGCATCGATGTGGGAGCGAAGCAGGAAATTTATAAATTAATTACGGAGCTTGCTAAGCGGGGAATCGCGATCCTTCTGATTTCCTCGGATATGCCGGAGGTACTGTCGATGAGCCACCGCGTCGCGGTCATCGCGCACGGAACGCTGGCCGGCATTCTGGATAAGGCTGAGGCGAAGCAGGCCAAAATAATGAAGATGATAGTGGAGGCGAAGTGATGGATACGAAAAAGAAAAAGATTGCGATGGGAGAATTATACCGGAAATATGGAATTGTCATTATACTTGTGATCCTGTTTATCGCATCGGCAATTATCAACCATAATTTTTTAAAGGCGCAGAACCTGATCAACATTCTGAAGCAGATTTCGGTCGTGACGATCATTGCCTGCGGTGAAACGATGCTGATCGTATCGGGAATGATCGACCTTTCCGCGGGGCTGTTATGCACGACTGCGATGTGCTTTTCGGCAGGCGTTCTGGCAGCGACGGGGAATGTGCCGCTCGCGATAGCGACCGGAATTGTGATCGGCGTTGTATGCGGATGGACAAACGGCTTTCTTATCACACATTTTAAGCTGCAGCCGTTTATCGCGACGCTGGCAATGACCTATGTGCTAAAAGGAATCGTACAGCTCTATACAAACGGACAGAGCGTCGGCGGCGTGGATCAGATCAGGTGGCTCGGACAGGGAACGGTCGTGGGTATTCCGGTTCCGGTCATCATCATGTTCCTTATGGTCGCACTGATCGCTGTTCTGATGAAAAAAACGAGATTCGGCACTTCTATTTATGCGATCGGCGGCAGCGAAAAAGCGGCCATCGCATCAGGTATCAACACGAGCCGCAATAAAAGGCTGATCTTTACGCTGAGCGGCGCCCTGACGGGACTTGCGGGCGTCGTGCTGATGTCCAGGCTCATGGCGGGGATGCCCTCCGTGGGAGACGGATATGAATTTGATGCGATCACGGCGGTCGTCGTCGGCGGAACGAGCTTCCTCGGCGGAATCGGCACCGTCACAGGCGCGCTGATCGGTTCCATTATTGTCGGACTGATCAACAACATTTTGAACTTGCTGCACGTTTCCACACAGTACCAGTTGATCGTAAAAGGTCTTATGATCGCGGTTGCCGTTATCGTGGATATCAAGACGAAGGAAGATAAAAAGAGCAAATAAGGTATTAACGCATGGATCCCAAGGGCATGCCTTAATATAAATTAAGTGATGTGTAGACAAATACACGGAAGGGAGAAACAATGAAAAAAAGAGTATGGAGTATTTTACTGACAACTGCGATGGTATCATTGCTGCTGGCAGGCTGCGGAGGCACGTCAGGCACGGGAGCGGCCGGGACATCCGAAGACGCAAAAACGTCTGAGGGTACGGAGGCTGCGGCGCCGTCTGAGGATGCAGAGGCGTCTGAGGAAACGGCACAGGGCGATTATCTGGTTGGATTCGCAAACAATAGCGATACCTACAACTATTGCGCAAAATTCAGAACCTATTTAAAGGATGCCACGGAAGCGAAGGGTATTTCCATCATGGTAACGGATGCCGGCGGGGATACGAACGTGCAGAACGGACAGATCGATGATTTTATTGTGCAGAATGCAAAGGCCGTATCGGCGATCAGCAATGACCTCGATGGATCGGTACCGGCGCTGGAGGCGGCGAAAACGGCCGGAATTCCTTATATTTCGTTCCTGACCTCCGTATCGGGCGGCGATGACTACGAAGGATATATTTATGTAGGCTCTCCGAATTATGACGCCGGAAAAGCACAGGGCGAATATTTATGTGAAGTGCTGCCTGAGAATGCCCAGATTTTATATTTCACGGGCGAGCCGAATGACCAGCAGTATATCGACAGAAAGCAGGGTCTGGAAGAGGCTCTCGCAGCAAGAGCTGACATTACGATTTTGGACGAATACAATGTACAGAACTCCAAGGATCAGGGCATGAGCACAGCGGAAGACTGTCTGCTTTCCTATGACTCCTTCAACGCGATCGTATGCCAGAACGATGACGCCGCGCTCGGCGTTGTAGAGGCGTTAAAGTCCTCAGGAAAGCTGGATGGCAGCATTCTTGTGCTCGGCGTGGACGGAAGTGACGATGCGCTCAAGTCCATCAAAAACGGCGAAATGGCCATGACCGCTTTACAGGATGCAAAAGCGCAGGCCGAGGCCGGAGCGGATATTTTCGAGCAGTTAAAGAACGGCACAAGCCCGGCGGATATCGACGATGTATACATTCCGTTTAAAATCGTAACAGTCGACAATGTGAACGATTATCTGGAATAAACGGTAAATGCGCCTGATCCCCCGGTCAGGCGCAAACTATAATCCCATAGGAAAGAGACAAGTGATCATGTATAAATATAAAAATGCAGAACTGCCAATTGAAGAAAGAATCGATGATTTGATGGAACGGATGTCTTTTGAACAGAAAATCGATCAAATAACCTGTTTAGTCACGATAACGCCCAACATTCCCGACTTTAAGGACTATATCCCGAACGGGATCGGCAATGTCGGAGCCTTTACCGTCTCTGATAACGTCGAAACGATCGCCGAATATGTACATAGATTGCAGAAATTTCTTGTGGAGGAAACACCTCTGGGAATTCCGGCGCTGATTCACTGCGAGGCCTCTGCGGGAGCCCAGTTTACGGAAGCGGACGTATTCCCGAGCGCGATCGCGCAGGCGTCCACCTTTGATACGGAAGCGGTTGCCGAGATGGCTGATATCATCCGTAGGCAAATGCTTTATGCGGGCTTCAGACAGGCATTGTCTCCCGTCGTCGATATTACGCGGGATCCCAGATGGGGCCGGATCACGGAAACCTATGGGGAGGATGCGGCTCTGACGGCAGCGATGGCAAGCGCTTTCGTAAAGGGACTTCAAACAGAAAACCGGAAAGAAGGTTTGCTGGCGACCGCCAAGCATTACGTCGGGCACGGCGTTACGGAGGGCGGCTTGAATATGGGCAGAAACATGGTCTCGGAAAGGGATCTGTTAGAAATTCACTGTAAGCCCTTCCAGTGCGCGATTACGGAGGCGGGCCTTGGAAGCGTGATGAACTCCTATTGCAGCATGAACGGGGAGCCGGTCGTCGGCTCGAAAAAGCTGCTGACGGATATATTGCGGGGAAATATGGGCTTTGGCGGCTTCGTTGTTTCGGATTATATTTCGGTGGATAGACTGGTCGATCCGTTCTGCGTTGCGGATTCCTTCGAGGATGCGGGTATCCGGGCGATCAAGGCGGGTCTGGATGTAGAATATCCGAGGCCGAAGGGCTTCACGTATGAAATGCGCAGGGCCGTTGAAGAAGGCAGGCTGCATATCGACACGGTTGATCAGGCCGTAAGGCGTGTTTTGCGGGCTAAATTTGAGTTGGGATTATTTGAGAATCCATACCCCGATGTGGAAAGATTAAAAAACGTTCTGCATTTACAATCTACGAATGAGCTGAATGAAAAGCTGGCAAAGGAAAGCTTTACGCTGTTAAAAAATGATAACGCAGTGCTGCCGTTATCTAAGGAGACAAAAAAGATAGCGGTCATAGGCCCCCATGGGGATAGCCTGCGGAGTCTGTTCGGCACCTTTTCCTATCCGGCGGTGCTCGATATGACATCGGCCAGGGAAGAGGACGGTCAGGAATTTGAAGAGCCGGGGCTGATTATTTATGATATTGCACAGAGTTATGTAGGGCAGGTGCGCGAGGTATCGCCCAGAATAGAAAGGCGGCTGCAAAAGGAATTTCCGAAGGCGCGTACGCTGTACCGGGCGCTGCAGGAGTATCTCCCAAAAAGCAGGGTAACCTTTGCAAAGGGGATCAACTGCGCAGGAACGGATACGGGCGGAATGCAGGAAGCGCTGAATGCCGCTGCGCAAGCGGATGTCGTGCTGCTGACGCTTGGCGGAAAAAACGGCTGGGGAATCACCTCTACCGTAGGCGAGGGCGTGGATTCCACGAGCATCGACCTGCCGGGAAGACAGCAGGAATTTGCGGAAAAGGTATTCGCGCTGAATAAAAAAACGGTCGTGCTCCATTTTGACGGAAGAGCTTTGTCAAACGAATATACGGCCACTCATTTTGACGCGATCATGGAAGTGTGGCAGCCAGGAGAGATGGGCGGGCAGGCGCTTTGTAAAACCCTGTTCGGAGAGTATAATCCGGCGGGAAGGCTTCCCGTCACGGTGGCGAGAAATGCGGGACAGCTCCCTGTTTACTATGGACTGCCGCGGGGAAGCGGCTATGTCTCGGCGGGACATACCGGCATGATCCGCAACCCAAACGGCTATATTAATGATACGGCCTATCCGCTCTATAATTTTGGACACGGCTTATCCTACACGACGTTTGACTATTCGAATCTGCGCATAAGGGAGCGTGTTGTGAGTGCTGAAGACGAGATTGAAATCAGCGCCGACATTTTAAACACAGGTGAGAGAGACGGCGAGGAGGTCGTGCAGCTCTATTTTTCAGACGAGGTGGCCTCGATGGTAAGGCCGTCGTTGGAGCTGGCCGGCTTCTGCCGGATATTCCTCAAAAAAGGCGAGAAAAGAACGGTAACCTTTCAAATGAAGGTATCCCAGACGGCATTTTTAAATGAAGCGATGGAATGGATCGTGGAAAAAGGAGAAATCACTTTGCTGCTCGGCGCGTCAAGTCAGGACATCCGGCTGCGCGGCAGTGTGACGATCACGGATACGCAAAAAATAGACGAGAGGACCCGCGGCTTCTACGCAAGGTCTAAGGAATAAGAATGAAAAGAGACTGCCCCGGTTTGGAGCAGTCTCTTTTCATGTAAAGTTTTATGTGCGGTCGTACACAAGGATATGGCAGCTTTGCGTTTATAACCCAATCGCTCCTTGATAATCCGCCTGTCTGTCTAAAATTTCTTTCAATAGTTTGCCCGCTTCCTCTTTATTTCCGAAGGAAGCAGTCCCTCAGAGGAAAAGTATTACGGCGTTTTATTCGATGAAAAACGGCAGGCGATTATGGTGCGGTATCTTGATAAAAATGAATGGAAACCGGTTGAGACGCTGTATCAGAGCTTTATCACAAATGGCGGGGAAAACAGGATTTATTTTAAACTGGTGTGCACCAAAGGAATACGAAAATCAGCCTTACGCAATCGCCGGTTTTCTTTTTGAATTGCAATCGCCATGCAAAACAGTTATACTTAGTAAGGTATTTTATTTAGGCGGATGCAGGGTATCGGCTTGAAAAAGAGATTGCGGCGGCGAGGTATTTTATGAAGGAACTGGAATATCCTTTTGACGGAAGATATGTTATTAAAAAGAAAAAATCATTGCGCAGGGAGCTTTTGGCATCAGGAGCGGCATTTCTTCAAAAGAGAATTGCGGTTTTAGGCGGTTCTACGACACATGACGTGTGTGCGATAATGGATTTATTTTTGCTGAATCAAGGCATCAAGGCTGAGTTTTATGAGTGTGAATATGCACAGTACTGGGAGGATGTCATGTTTGATAACCCGGAGCTTGAGGCGTTTGCGCCGGATCTGATCTATATCCACACGAGCAACCGGAATATCAGGAATTATCCCGTGCCCGGTCAGTCTGAGGCGGAAGTGGATGCGATGCTTGAGGCAGATTACGAGCATTTTGGAAAGATGTGGGAGAAGATTGAGACGGCGTACCATTGCCCGGTTATCCAGAATAATTTTGAGTATCCGTTTTACCGGCTGCTTGGCAATGCCGACGCTACGGATATTCATGGAAGAGTCAGCTATATAAACTGTCTGAATGAGCGATTTGCTACATACGCGAGGGAACATCGGGATTTCTTTATTCAGGACATCAATTATTTGTCCGCCTGTTACGGCTTGGACAAATGGGCGGATCCTTTGTATTGGCACATGTATAAGTATGCGCTGTGCATGGAGGCGGTTCCGACGCTTGCCTATAATGTCAGCAATATCATCAAGTCCATTTACGGAAAAAATAAAAAAGCACTCGTGCTAGATCTGGATAATACACTTTGGGGCGGAATCGTCGGTGACGACGGCGCGGAAAATCTGGAAATCGGCCCGGAGACGCCGATGGGACAAGTATATAGCGAGTTTCAGAGTTATATTAAGGAGCAGAAGAAAATCGGAGTCATTTTGAATGTCTGCTCCAAAAATGATTACGAAAATGCGGTCGCGGGGCTGAATCACCCGGATAGCGTGCTCTCGCTCGATGATTTTATTTCGATCAAGGCAAATTGGGAGCCTAAGAGCAAAAATATCGTCGAGACGGCGAGCGAGCTGAACTTGCTGCCCGAATCGTTTGTATTTGTGGATGACAATCCGGCAGAAAGAGAAATTGTCGCTTCGCAGGTGCCCGTTGTGGCGACTCCGAATATCGGTAGTGTGGAAAATTACATACGGGTACTGGATCATGCAGGATATTTCGAGGTGACGAATTTATCCTCCGACGATGCGGCCAGAAACAAGATGTACAAGGAAAACGCAGAGCGAGTCAAGCTGGAGCAGAGCTTTTCGGATTATGGGGAATATTTGAAGTCGCTGGAGATGAAGGCGGTCATCAAGGGTTTTGAGCCGGTTTATATGGAGCGCATCGCGCAGCTTACGAACAAGAGTAATCAGTTTAACCTGACAACAAGGCGGTATACGAGGGCTCAAATTGAGGAAATTGCGGAATCCGACCGGTATTTTGACTTGTATGGAAAGCTTGAGGATAAGTTCGGAGACAATGGCGTCGTTTCTGTCGTAATCGGCAGAAGGGAACAGGATGTTCTGCACATGGAGCTGTGGATTATGAGCTGCCGCGTGTTGAAGCGGGATATGGAGTTTGCGATGATGGATGAGCTTGTCGCGGCGGGCAGGGCGGCCGGCATACACAAGATCAGAGGCTATTACTATCCGACTGCTAAAAATAAAATGGTTTGTGAATTCTATGAGCTGATGGGCTTTACGAAGATGGAAGAGGATGCGTCAGGGAATACGATTTGGGAAATTTCCGTGACGGATTCCTACCAAAAACAAAATAAATGGATCAGGGTGAATGGGAAATGAGCAGAGAAGAAATTTTTGAACGTTTGAACATGGTATTTAAGGATGTATTTGACAATGACGGCATTACGGTGACAGAGGACACAACGGCCGCCGATATTAATGGCTGGGACAGTCTGATCCACATTACATTGATGGATGCGGTGGAGGAGGAGTTTGATATCCGGTTTGATATGAAAACGGTTATTAAGCTGAAAAATGTCGGCGAAATGGCCGATGTGATAGAAGACGAGGTATAAGACTTTGGCATTTGTTTCCTTGCGGTTTGCTATTTTTCTGATCGTACTTCTGATGGCGTATTACTTATTTCCGAGAAAATACCAATGGCTGCTGTTACTTGCCGGCAGCTATGTTTTTTATGTCTATGCAAGTCCCTATTATCTTATTTTCCTGCTGCTCTCGACTGTGACAACGTATTTGTGCGGCGTGCGCATGGGTTATATGGAGGAGGCACTTTGTAAGGAGCTTGCGGCGCACAGGGATGTGCTGTCAAAGGGAGAAAAGAGAGCGAGAAAGGCGATGGCGCAGAAAAAAAAGAAGCAGATCATGGCGGCCTGTCTTGTTTGCAACCTTTTGATCCTCGCACTTTTAAAGTATACAAATTTCTTTTTGGAAAATATGAACTATCTTTTGCGAACCTTTGGCTTAGAAGGTCAGCTTCCACGTGTAGACTGGCTTTTGCCGCTCGGCATTTCCTTTTATACGTTTATTACGATCGGATATTGTGTGGATGTATACAGGGGAATCAGCGAGCCGCAGAAGGATTTTTTTAAGTATGCGCTGTTTGTTTCTTATTTTCCCCAAATCACGCAGGGGCCGATCAACCGGTATTCCGATATGGAGAGCCGGCTTTACGGGGAGCACCCGTTTGATTGGCAGCGCTGCAAGGAAGGCGGCTACCGGATTTTGGTCGGCCTGTTCAAAAAGCTCGTGATCGCGGAGCGGCTTTCGGTCTATGTCGATCGCGTTTTTGGGGAGCCCGCTTCTTACGGCAGCATGACGCTTTTGTTTGCGGCTATTTTTTATGCGATTCAGATTTATTGTGATTTTTCGGGATATATGGATATTGTACTCGGCATCAGCGAGCTTTTTGGCATCCGCATGGCCGAAAACTTTGACAAGCCTTATTTTTCAAGATCGATTCCGGAATATTGGCGCCGCTGGCATATGACGCTGAATATGTGGTTCAAGGATTATTTGTATTATCCGGTGATCCGGTCGGATTTTTGTATGAAAATCGGGAAGAAGCTCGGGAAAAAGGTATCAAAGGAAGTTGGCAGAATCGTGCCCACGGTCATCGGCCTGCTTGTCGTCTGGTTTTTGACGGGGCTTTGGCACGGAGCGAGCTGGCATTATGTGGCGCATGGGCTTTACCACGGAACGATTATTATTTTGAGCGTTCTCTTTGCCTCTGTCTACAAGCGGCTGCGGGAAATTCTGCATATCAGGGAGACTTCAAAGGGATACCACGTGTTTCAGATGGTACGGACGTTTATTCTTGTAGATATTTCTTATATTCTATTTCGTGCCATCAGTGTGGGTGATGCGCTTTTTATCATGAAACAGATATTTTTCCATTTGGATATCAGCGTCTCTGCTTTAAAGGATGCTATCCTGCCATTTACGGAGGACAATACGGCTGTCGCTTATTTCGGGGTGGCTGCGGCGGCGATGCTTGTGCTGTTTTTGGCTGAAGTGCTGGATTATAATGGGAGCCGGGCAGTAAAAAGACACAGGTATCTGAGCGGCGCGGTTATGATTGTTATCATTCTGCTGTTTGGCGTTTTCGGACAGTCGGGATTTATTTATATGCAATACTAAAAGGAAGATGATAATGAAATTCAAAAAGACGGTGATCACAATTTTCATAGCGTTGCTCGTTTTTTTTGGCATTGTTTTGCTGAAAAACTACTGCTCCTATCTGCTGCCAAATGATGCGATGGGAGTTCGTTCGATTGCAGCTCAAAAGCGTGTGGATACGCTGTTTCTTGGTTCCTCCGCCTATCGGAAGGGAATTGATATGTATTTGATTGAGGAAGAGCTTGAGGGAGAATCGCATGTACTCACGTACAACGGAAACGAAGCTCTGAATATGGCGATTGAGCTGAAGGAGCTGCTAAATACCGGCACTGAAATCGGGCTTCTCGTTGTGGATTTTAACCCAAGCATGATGGATCGCGGTGCGGATTTAAGCGACAAGCGGTTGCTTTGGGATATCAGCATGAAGGGAAAGCTGTCCTTATGGAGAGAGATTGCGGAAAAGGAGGATACTGATTTTTTCACTTTTTATGATTATTTTGTGCTTTCGAACAATGATTATATGCTGACCTATCCGATCTCGTATCCGCTTATCGCAGAGCGTTATTACCGGGGCGGCAGCACACAGTCCGATGAGACGCCGGGCAGCACAAGGGAAGAATTAAAGGAGCTGGAAATTGTCGAGAATCCAGGCGTAAATGAGCTACAGCTAAAGTCGGTCGAAGAGATTATCGATATGTGCAGGGAGAATGGCATTAAAGTGGTTTTTTTGGAGTCACCGCGCTATTACCGGATGGAGGAGAATGGGAATTTTTTGAAAAAAGCAGCTATTTTGGAGGAATGTATTGCAAAGAAGGGTGTTAAGTGTATTTTGACGGAGGATCTGAACTTCGATAATACAAATCCGGCTTATTATTCGGACTTAACCCACATGTCGGGAGATGGAAAACGAGAGTTCACCCGCCTGCTTATCCCCCTTTTAAAAGAGTTTGTTCCCTGAACGTTTTTATTGTGAGAAACGATAAAGTGCGATATAATCAAATAATAAAGAAAGAAAAGGAGAGGTGCTAATGAAGCGAATCGGGCTATTGACAAGCGGGGGCGATTGCCAGGCATTGAATGCGGCGATGCGCGGTGTCGTAAAGGCGCTGTGGTTTGCGTTGGGATCGCAGGAGGTTGAATTTTATGGATTTTATAATGGCTACAAAGGTTTGATCTACAGTAATTACAGAAAGCTGGAATTTTCTGATTTTTCAGGAATACTGACGCGCGGCGGAACGATACTCGGCAGCTCCAGAACACCGTTTAAGACGATTCGGGAGCCGGATGAAAACGGTCTGGACAAGGTTGCGGCGATGAAACAAAATTACCACAAGCTCAATCTGGACTGCATTGTAATTCTTGGCGGTAATGGCACACATAAGACGGCAAATCTGCTGAGCGAAGAAGGTCTGAACATCGTTACACTTCCAAAGACAATAGACAATGATTTATGGGGAACCGATATGACATTCGGATTTCAGAGCGCGGTGAACCTTGCGACGAACGTCATCGACTGCATTCATACGACGGCCTCCTCCCATAGCCGCGTATTTATCGTGGAGGTCATGGGACATAAGGTTGGCTGGCTGACATTGAATGCCGGTATTGCGGGAGGTGCGGATATTATATTGATACCTGAAATCCCTTACGACATCGATAAGATTGTAGAAGCGATCGACCATAGAACGAAGCGCGGCAGTACCTTTACAATTCTTGCTGTGGCCGAGGGCGCGATTTCCAAAGAGGACGCCCAGCTTACTAAGAAGGAGCTTCGAGACAAACAGATAAAAAGTACCTATCCGTCTGTATCCTATGAGGTGGCGGCGCAGATCCAGGAGAGAACCGGTCAGGAGATCCGGGTAACCGTGCCGGGGCATATGCAGCGCGGCGGAAGCCCTAGCGCATACGACAGGGTGCTGGCCTCCCGCCTGGGCACAAAGGCGGCGGAGCTGATCATAAACGGAGAATATGGCTATATGGCCGGCATCGTGAACAGTGAGGTCGGCAAAATACCGTTAAAGGACGTGGCCGGAAAGCTGAAATATGTTTCGCCGGATGCAACGATCGTAAAGGAAGCGAAGATGCTTGGCATCAGCTTCGGGGATTAGCAATCAGCAATCAGAAAAAGAGGAAGTTTTCATGTCATATACCGCACTTTACAGAAAGTGGAGGCCCGATAATTTTAAAGACGTAAAAGGGCAGGATCATATTGTTACGACGCTTAAAAATCAAATTATTGCGGATAGAATCGGACATGCGTATCTATTTTGCGGGACGCGCGGAACGGGTAAAACAACAGTTGCAAAAATCTTTGCAAAGACCGTGAACTGCGAGCACCCTACAGACGGAAGTCCGTGCGGAGCATGCCGAAGCTGTAAGTCTATTTCAACGGGCAATTCGATGAATGTAATTGAAATAGATGCGGCCTCCAACAACGGTGTCGACAACATCCGCGAAATCCGGGATGAGGTTTCGTATTCGCCTGCGGAAGGAAAATATAAGGTTTATATCATCGACGAGGTTCATATGCTTTCCGTAGGAGCGTTTAACGCTCTGCTCAAGACGCTGGAGGAGCCGCCTTCCTATGTCATTTTTATTCTGGCTACGACGGAGGCGCATAAAATCCCGGTGACGATCCTTTCCAGATGCCAGCGATATGATTTTAAGCGAATTTCGGTGGAAACGATTGTTGACCGACTTAGAGAGCTTATGGCAGAGGAGCAGATTGAGGCGGAGGACAAGGCGGTTCGCTATCTCGCGAAGGCTGCGGATGGAGCGATGCGTGATGCGCTAAGTCTTTTGGATCAGTGCGTTTCGTTTTATTTCGGACAGAAGCTGACCTATGACAAGGTGCTGGAAGTGCTCGGCGCGGTCGATACGGAGGTGTTCAGCGCACTGCTGCGTGCTGTTATGGCAAGGGATATTTTAGACGCAATCCACCTATTGGAAAAAATTATTATGCAGGGAAGAGATTTATCCCAGCTTGTCATTGATTTTACCTGGTATCTGAGAAATTTGTTGCTTGTGAAGTCTTCGGAGGATATCGAGGATGTGCTGGATGTTTCAAGCGAAAACCTGCAGCGCTTGCAAGAAGAGGCGGAAATGATTAATCAGGAGACGCTGATGCGCTATATCCGCATTTTTTCGGAGCTTTCCGGAGAGATCAAATACGCTTCCCAAAAACGCGTGCTGATTGAAATGGCGATTATCAAGCTTTGCAAGCCGAGCATGGAGACGGATCTGGAGTCCATGCTGGAACGGATCAGGGATTTGGAGGAACAGATGAAAGGCGGCGTTTTTGTAAGCGCTGCGGGAGGTGTACCGGAAGAAGGGACTTTGGGTACAGACGACAGCGAAGACGGATCAAAACCCGAGAAGGAACGGGTACAACTGCCAAAGGCGCTGAATGAGGATATTAAAAAGGTGGTATCGATATGGCAGGGGATTATTGTGGAAATGCCCGGCATTGTGCGTCCGTATTTAAAAATGGCGAAGTTGACCGCCAGAGAGGACAATAAATTACTGATTGTCGTTAAGGATTCACTCGCAAGGGATTTTTTGAATAAGGAGCTGCAGCGGAAGGCGATTGCGCAGGCAATCAATGACCGGATTGGCAAGGAAGTAGATTTTGATATTATTATGATGGAAAAAAATAAGAAGTTTCAAGAAAACTATGTGGATTTGAGTAAGATTATTCACATGGAGATTGAGACGGAAGATTGATTTTATTAATTTAGGAGGAAGCAGTATGGCAAAGAGAGGTGGATTTTCCGGCGGGGGAATGGGAATGCCCGGAAATATGAACAACCTGATGAAGCAGGCACAGAAGATGC
>CAZMIX010000065.1:0-12109 GCA_964566545.1 uncultured Lachnospiraceae bacterium
CAGGAGGCGTCAAACGGATGCTCCATCACAGGCATCAGCTCCACATGCGTATAGCCCATCTCCTTCACATAGGAAGCGAGTATGGGCGCAAGCTCCCTGTAGTTATAAAATTCCCGGCCGTCCTCGGGCTTCTGAAAAGAGCCCAAATGCACTTCATAAACCGCCATAGGGCGCTGGTTGCTGCCGGCATTTTTTCTCTCCGAAATCCATTTATCATCAGTCCATAAAAAGCCTCTGATATCCCTGACAACAGATGCTGTTCCCGGACGAAGCTGTGCCCCGAAGCCATATGGATCCGCTTTCAGGCTAAGTATACCGCCTTTTAGTTTTAACTCGTACTTATAAATTTCTCCTTCCAAAACGTTTGGCAGAAAAATTTCAAAAATACCGCTGTCGGAAAGTCTTCGCATCTGATACACTCGGCCGTCCCAGTGATTGAAATTGCCGACGACGCTCACGCGCATGGCATTGGGCGCCCAAACGGCAAAAGACGTGCCTTTCACACCGTCAATTTCCCGAAGCTGTGCGCCGAACACCTCATAAATCGTATAATGGATGCCTGCATTAAATTTCTCAATATCCTGTTTCTTCACCGTACATGGGAAACGATATGCATCCTCAAGCTCTGTGATGCTGCCGTCTTTCCAAATTACCTTATAATGATAAGCATATTTCACTTTTGTCAGCGACTTTACAAATACCGCAAAAAAACCCTCTTCATCGGCAAGCTCCATCGGATATTCCCTGATGACATCGTTCATTGTCACAACGGCAAACACCTTTTCCGCCTGAGGCAAAAAAGTCTGTATCACGATTCCACCGCTCACTGGGTGCGCCCCGAGCAGGTCATGAGGCTGATCCTCCTCAGAGTAAACAACAGCCTCTATTTTCGCCCAATCCATCAACTTATATAATTTTGTGTCCATCTATGCTCCTATCTGTCAATTTCATGAATGAACAGTCCGCTTCTCAGCTTTGGTTCAAACCATGTGGACTTCGGCGGCATCAGCTTTCCCGCATCCGCAACGGCAAACAGCTCCGAAATGGTAGTCGGGTACATGGCAAAGGCGATTTTACTGTCCGTATGTACTCTTTTCTCCAACTCCTTCAAACCACGGATTCCGCCGACAAAATCGATGCGCTTATCGGTCTTTGGATCTTTAATTCCAAAGAGAGGCTCCAGAATATTCTTTTGCAGAATGGATACGTCCAACACCTCCACCGGATCGTGTAAGGTAACGTGGGTATTCATCCGCAGATGATACCAGATTCCATCAAGATAAATACCGACATCCCCCTTCCGCTCCGGCTTATATGGCACGTTTCCATGACTCGTAAGTACGCCTGTTTTAGTGAAGGCTTCCAGAAGATCCTCTTTGGAATGTCCGTTCAAATCCTGCACGACACGATTATAATCCATAATCATTAACTGATCATCAGAAAACAGCACCGAAAGAAAATAATTAAATTCCTCGTCTCCCGTAAAACCCCCTTTTTCCGTCCGCCTTTTTAGTCCGACCTTTGCTGCGGAGGCACAGCGATGATGTCCGTCGGCAATATAAATTTCGTTCATATCAAGGAACGCACTTTGAATTGTCTCCTTTTCATTTTTTCCGGAAACGATCCATACCGCATGTCGAACTTCGTCAGGTGCTATAAAATCATATACGGGGACTTCTTGTTTTATGCGCTCCACAACGTCATTGATTTCTTTTTTGGAACGATATGCAAGAAAAATGGGGCCGGTTTGTGCATTTAGTGTATCCACATGCCGGATACGATCCTTCTCTTTCTCTGCTCTTGTGTTTTCATGCTTCTTAATTACCTCATTAACGTAATCGTCAATAGAAGCACAGGCAACGATGCCGGTCTGACTCCTGCCGCCCATCGTCAGCTCATAAAGATAATAACAGTCGTCCATCTCTCTGATATAATAGCCCTGTTCCACCATGTCCCAAAACGTATCATGTGCCCGTTCATAAACGATATCCGCATACGTATCCACAGAATCTTCAAATTGAGTTTCCGCCCTGTCAATTTTCAAAAAAGAAAGCGGCTCCTTTTGCGTCTCTTCTTTCGCCTCCGCTCTGTTATATACATCATACGGCAATGCCGCTATCCTACTCTCCAAGCCCTGCCTCGGCCTGATTGCCCGAAATGGTTTGATCGTTGCCATGTCAATTCCTCCGTTTTTTTCTTCCGCCATTCTGTCCGGCAGCTTTCTCTTTTATCTAAAACAATCATTCTTATTTTAACAAAATTTATTCTTTTTCACAATAGCAACCCTTTGATTTCTGATTTTGACAAGACGATACCGGCATGCTATACTTCTTGACAGGAAGGAGGAGTGATAATGAACGCAGAAGAACGCGTGTTTCTTGACCGTATCAATCATTATGCCGAACAGGCGCTAAAGGACATTGATCCGCAAAAAACACAGATTTCCGTCCAGCTCGATAGATTAAAGCCAATCATGGAAATGCTCGCAGGCGAAATGCAGCTTCCTGTCGAGGATGTTTTTATCAAATATATGGATCTTGCCAGTGAAGCTTCCATTGAAATGGATGGCAAGCTAAAGGAGCAGCTTGATCCTGATATGGATTTTATGGATTTTAATTAAAAAGAGGAAACGGCGCGATTACCGTTTCCTCTTTTTTTTAAATAACTATTTTACAACTCTTACGCGAACTACGCCGTCGATCGCTTTTAATTTCTCTACAATTGCCTCTGTTACAGGAGACTCCACATCCAGCATCGTATAAGCGTACTCGCCCTTGGACTTATTTACCATGTCGGAAATATTGATTCCGATGTCGCCAAAAGAAGCGGTAAACTTCGTGATCATATTTGCCACATTTTTATGCATGATTGCAACGCGGCCCGCCGCGGCGCACACGCCCATATCGCAGTTCGGGAAATTTACGGAGTTGTTGATATTGCCGTTTTCCAGATAATTCACAAGCTCCTTTACCGCCATTTTTGCGCAGTTGTCCTCCGATTCCTCTGTGGAAGCGCCAAGATGCGGGATCACGATGCAGCCGTCTACTCCGGCCGTCGTCGGGTTCGGGAAATCGGACACATATTTTGCGACCTTTCCTTCCTTGATCGCGGCTACGACATCCTCCTCGTTTGCAAGAAGATCTCTCGCAAAGTTTAACAGAATCACACCGTCCTTCATCTTTGCGATGGACTCCTTATTAATCGTTCCTCTCGTCGCATCCATCAACGGCACGTGGATCGTGATGATATCACATTGCTCGTAAATTTCATCGACATTCAATACGTGCTTGATATCTCTGGACAGATTCCATGCGGCATCCACGGAAATATACGGATCGTAGCCGTATACCTCCATTCCGAGATTCTTTGCGACGTTTGCTACCCGAACTCCAATCGCGCCAAGCCCGATGATTCCAAGCTTTTTATCCTGGATTTCATTTCCTGCAAAATTCTTTTTTTCCTTTTCGGCCAGCTTCGCGATATCCGGGTTGCCGGCTTCCTTCTTCACCCAGTTAATTCCGCCGACGATATCGCGAGCAGCGAGCAGCATCCCCGCGACGACAAGCTCCTTGACGCCATTTGCATTCGCTCCCGGCGTATTAAATACGACAATTCCCTTTTCCGCACATTTGTCAAGCGGAATGTTATTCACACCTGCGCCCGCCCTTGCGACGGCAAGGAGGCTGTCGGGAAGCTCCATTTCATGCATCGAAGCGCTTCTGACAAGCACGCCGTCCGCTGCACTTATGTCCTCGCATGGCTCATAGTTTCTCGTAAATTTATTAAGACCAACCTGTGCGATTGGATTTAAACAGTGATACTTAAACATGTTATACATTCTCCTCTTCAAATTTCCTCATGAACTCCACAAGCTTATTAACGCCCTCGATTGGCATTGCATTGTAAATGCTCGCACGCATGCCGCCGACGCTCCGGTGTCCCTTTAAGCTCTCGAGTCCGGCTTCCTTCGCCTCTTTTATAAATTTTGCATCCAGCTCTTCGCTGCCCGTCACAAACGGCACATTCATCAGCGAGCGTGACTCCTTCTCAACAGTGCCTTGGAACAACTTGCTCTCGTCAAGAAAATCATATAAAATTTTTGCCTTTTCTTCATTTCTTTCCTTCATAACTGAAAGGCCGCCCATTTTTTTGATCCATTTAAATACCTTGCCGCAAATATAAATGCCGTATGCGGGAGGCGTGTCATACAGAGACTCCGCATCCACATGTGTCTTATATTTTAACATTGTCGGCGTTCCTTCGAGCGTATCCTCCGTAATCAGATCCTCTCTGATAATAACGATGACAACACCCGCCGGCCCGACATTTTTCTGCACGCCACCGTAAATGACACCATATTTTGTCACATCGACCGGCTCCGACAAAAAGCAGGAGGACACGTCTGCAACGAGCGGTTTGCCCTTTGTATTCGGCAGCGTTTTAAATTTCGTGCCGTAAATCGTATTATTTTCACAAATGTATACATAATCGGCATCCTCGGAAACAGGCAGATCAGAGCAATCGGGAATATAGGAAAATGTTTTGTCCTCGCTGGAAGCAATCGCATTGGCCTTTCCGTAAATTTTCGCTTCCTTCCATGCCTTTTTTGCCCACTGTCCTGTGACGATGTAATCGGCAACCCTGTTTTTCATCAGGTTCATCGGAATCATCGCGAACTGCTGGCTCGCACCTCCCTGTAAAAACAGCACCTTATAGTTATCCGGAATGTTCATGAGGTCTCTCAAATCCGCTTCCGCCTCTTTGATAATCTGGTCATAAACCTTCGATCGATGGCTCATCTCCATAACAGACATGCCACATCCTTTGTAATCTAACATCTCATCTGCAGCTTCTTTTAATACTTCTTCAGGTAAAACTGCCGGACCTGCCGAAAAGTTATACACTCTTTTCAACGCTTTCTCCTCCTTTGATCTATAAGAAAATTTTAATAAGAAACAGTTTAATTGTACAAAATGACCGGCGTCCCGACCTCCGCCATTTCGTAAAGCGCGGCCGCCTTTTCCTTCGGAAGATTGATACAGCCGTGTGAACCGTCCGTTTTATAAATCTCTTTGCCGAATTCACTGCGCCATGTTGCGTCATGAATGCCAATATTTCCGGAAACCGGCATCCAATAATGGACAAAGGCGGCATAGTTTGCTCCTCTCAGCACACGGTTCTTCTGCTTGGCATAAATTGCGCAGATTTTAGCGGGTGTCCCGTTTCCTCTGGAAGTGTTTCCGGTAACGATATCTGTCGTCAGCCTCAAGTTGCCGTCCACAAAATAATATAATTTTTGCGCTCCCATATTAATTTCTATATAAGTATCGCCGATCTCGTCCTTTCCTCTGCCCTTTCCCTCTTTGGCATAAATCGGCTCTCTCGTCTCGCTTTTTCCCGCCAAGGCTGCTTTGATTAAACGTTCTGTTTCCGCTTCCTTGTCGATCTGATAACCGGCCGCCGCATATTTCAGCCATACGGAACCCCCGTCTTTTTTCTGCCAAAGACGATCCTTTTTATCCGTATCAAACAGTGCGGACAATTCCTCCACAAATTTCTCGACTTTTTCCGTACTTAGCTGGATCTGTCCCGCTTCGTCTAGCGCAGGCAGACCATCCTCGCCGGTCACGATCCAGTCTACGATGATTCCGGCGTTCAGCGTGCGTTCCAAATCGTCATCTTCAAGTACGACGTTCGTCTGCTGCACTTTATCAATCTTTTTCCAAAGCTCATAGACTTCCTGCATCTCCTTTGTCGGCAGATACGGCACAAAGCACTCCTCGACCGACACACTCGCTTCTCCATCGCCGAGCGCTTTTTTAATTAATTCCTCAACTCTTTCCGTATCCACGACATCCGTTGTCTCATCGATCAGAACATAGCCTAAATATTTTTTCTGTATCTCGAGCGTTGCTGTCAAATTAGCCGCTTCAAGCTGGAAACAGCCAAGACCTTCCAACGCCGTTTTCAATTTTTCTTCCTGATAGGTGTACTCAGGCACAAGCTTAAGAGATACCGGATAGAAAAAATAATAGCCCCAAAACAAAGCATTTTGATTATTTATCTGGTTTGTCAATTCCTTCGTAAAATCTGCGGAAAAACCGACGGATTCTCCGTCAATCGTTTCCGTTTTTCCGCTACGTTCCTCAAGTGTCAGCGTATAGCCAGTATAATCCTGTGTAAGACACGCATCCGCCTCTGCCACGCTCATTCCCTTTACGGACACACCGTTAAAATATGTTCCGTACAGAAACGTTTGCCGATAATAGAACGCAATTACAAGATAAACGACACAAGCGGCCGTGATTATGCTAAGCAGCGTAATCCCTGTGATTTTCAGAATCTTTTTCCCCATCCTCGATAATCCTTTACAAAACGGTATTTGGAATCCTTATTTGTAATGATTCAATACAGTGTTTAATCGATAAGTTTTTTCAGATCATCCGCATCAAACGCTTCCTCGATAGCGGCTCCTGCGGGAACCATCGGAAACACCTTATCGTCACTGTCAACTACACATTCTATCACAACCGGCCTATGCAACGCAATCGCCTTTTCCACAGCCGGCCCAATTTCTTCCTTCCCGGTCACACGGATCGCCTCACAGCCAAGCGCTTCTGCCAGCTTCACGTAATCCACCTTATCCTTAAGCACCGTATTAGAATAGCGCTTTTCATAAAACAGCGTCTGCCATTGGCGCACCATGCCAAGCACCGCATTATTGATAACAACCTGAATAATCGGAATGTCATAACGGCTCGCGGTCGCAAGTTCATTCATGTTCATGCGGAAACAGCCGTCTCCGGCGATATTGATGACGATTTTATCCGGGCAGCCGACTTTTGCGCCGATACAGGCGCCAAGCCCGTAACCCATTGTGCCCAAACCTCCCGAGGAAAGAAATGTCCTTGGCTTCGTATATTTGTAAAACTGAGCCGCCCACATCTGATGCTGTCCGACGTCGGTCGTGATGATCGCATCCCCATCTGTCACCCTGTAAATTTCCTCAACAACATAAGGGCAGGTCAGCACATGCTGCGGGTATTTGAGCGGATAGCTTTCTTTATATTCCATAATCTGAGCAATCCACTCTGAATGATTTTGCCTGGATAGTCTTTGATTTAAGATCGAAAGCACTTCCTTCACATCCCCGATAACGCTCGCCTCTGTTTTAATATTTTTATTAATTTCCGCAGGATCAATGTCAATATGCAGAATTTTGGCGCCGCTTGCAAATTTCTGTGCGTTTCCAACCACGCGATCCGAAAACCTCGCGCCGATCGCAATCAGCAGATCGCACTTACTCACGCCGAAATTCGCCGTCTTTGTGCCATGCATCCCAATCATACCCGTATAGAGCTCATCCGTTCCGTCAAAACCGCCTTTTCCCATCAGCGTATCGCAGACAGGCGCTTCTATCTTATGTGCAAATTCTGCAAGCTCGTCATACGCGCCGGAAATTACTGTTCCTCCACCCGAATATATATAAGGACGCTCAGACTGTTCGATCAGTTCCACCGCTTTTTCAATATCGGACGGCGTATAACGCTTCGGCATGACGAGCGCTTTCGGCTCTGCCGGCGTATATTCCGCTTTGTTGGCAGTAACATCCTTTGTAATATCCACAAGAACGGGTCCCGGCCTGCCGGAACGAGCGATCGCAAATGCCTTTCTGATCGTATCTGCAAGCTCATTCACATCCTTTACGATGTAACCGTGCTTAGTAATCGGCATCGTCACGCCTGCAATATCAACCTCCTGAAACGTATCCTTTCCAAGCAGCGGCAGCACGACATTAGCCGTAATCGCAACGATCGGCACGGAATCCATATAGGCGGTCGCAATGCCGGTTACGAGATTTGTCGCACCCGGACCGGACGTCGCCAGGCAGACGCCGACTTTACCCGTCGCTCTCGCATATCCGTCGGCCGCATGTGCGGCACCCTGTTCATGGGAAGTCAGATAGTGTTTGATCGTATCCTGATATTTATATAGCTCATCATAAATATTTAAAATGGTACCGCCCGGATAACCAAATACCGTATCTACCCCTTGTTCCTTCAGACATTCCATTACAATCTGCGCACCGGTCAACAACATATTACACACTCCTTGTTTTATCCTTTATTTATAAATACTTCTCCGCTATTATTTTGCAATTGCAGCTTAATCCGGAATTCTCAATACCGCGCCCTTGTCACCGCTTGTTACAAGCCTTTCATATCTTGCGAGATAGCCGCTTGTCACCTTCGGCGCTCTCGGCTTCCATTCTGCCTTTCTTTTCGTAAGCTCTTCCTCGGAAACATCAAAATCCAGCCTGTTTTCCGGAATGTTGATCCGGATTCGATCGCCTTCCTTTACAAGCGCGATCGGTCCGCCCACAGCAGCCTCCGGACATACATGCCCAATTGAGGCGCCTCTGGAAGCCCCCGAAAAACGGCCATCCGTAATCAGAGCCACGCTCGAGCCAAGCCCCATTCCGGCAATCGCCGAAGTCGGATTCAGCATTTCCCGCATGCCCGGCCCTCCCTTTGGACCTTCATAGCGGATCACAACCACATCCCCTTCCACAATCTTTCCGTTCTTGATCGCTTCAACCGCATCCTCTTCACATTCAAAGACTCTTGCGGGACCTTCATGCACAAGCATTTCCGGCACGACCGCCGAGCGCTTTACCACGCCCGAATCCGGCGCAAGATTGCCTTTTAAGACGGCAATACCGCCTGTTTCGCTGTATGGATTTTCGACCGGACGGATGACATCCGGGTTTTTATTGATGCAGCCCTCGATATTTTCTTTGACTGTCTTTCCCGTAACGGTAATTAGATCCGTGTAGAGCAGACCTTTTTTATTCAGCTCGTTCATAACCGCATAAACGCCGCCTGCTTCGTTTAATTCTTCTATATAAGTATGTCCTGCCGGTGCCAGATGGCAAAGGTTCGGTGTCCTTGCGCTGATTTCATTTGCAATGTCGAGATTTAATTCCACACCTGCTTCATAGGCAATCGCCGGCAAGTGCAGCATGGAATTGGTAGAACAGCCAAGTGCCATATCTATTGTAAGCGCATTTAAAAATGCCTTCTCCGTCATGATATCCCGCGGGCGGATATTCCTCTTTAGCATCTCCATCACCTGCATGCCCGCATGCTTAGCAAGCCTAAGGCGTTCCGAATAAACAGCCGGAACTGTTCCGTTGCCACGTAGACCCATACCGAGCGCCTCCGTCAGACAGTTCATACTATTTGCGGTATACATGCCTGAACAGGAACCACATGTCGGACAGGCCTTTTCTTCAAATTCTAAAATATCCTCTTCTGTCATTTTTCCGGCAGACAACGCGCCGACTGCCTCAAACATGCTCGAAAGACTCGTCTTTTCTCCATGCACACGTCCTGCCAGCATCGGGCCTCCCGACACGAATACGGTCGGCACATTCACCCTTGCGGCAGCCATCAGCAAGCCCGGCACATTTTTGTCACAATTCGGAACCATAACAAGCGCGTCAAACTGATGGGCAAGCGCCATACACTCCGTAGAGTCAGCGATCAGATCCCTTGTGGCAAGAGAATACTTCATACCGATGTGTCCCATCGCGATGCCGTCACAAACGGCGATCGCAGGAAATACGACGGGTGTTCCGCCTGCCATGGCGACACCTGTCTTGACCGCCTCCACAATTTTATCAAGATTCATATGTCCCGGAACAATTTCGTTATAAGAGCTGACAATTCCAATCAGCGGACGCTCCATTTCTTCTTTTGTAAAACCCAGTGCGTTAAATAGCGATCTGTGCGGAGCCTGCTGTACTCCCTTTGTAACTGCGTCACTTTTCATCGTATTCTCTCCTTTTCTATTTTATTCTTTCCGCAATCAACGTTCCCATTTCTATCGTTCCGACAAGTGTACAGCCGTCGGACATGATATCCGCCGTCCTATAACCCTCCGTTAATACCTGCTTAACTGCTGCTTCTATAGCATTCGCTTCCGCATCCAGGTTCAAGGAATAACGCAGAAGCATGGATGCCGAAAGGATTGTCGCAATCGGATTGGCCTTGTTCATTCCCGCAATATCCGGCGCGGAGCCGTGACTCGGTTCATAAAGTCCGAAGCTCGTATCGTTTAAGCTCGCAGAAGCCAGCATCCCGATCGAGCCGGTCACCATGCTCGCTTCATCCGATAAAATATCGCCAAACATATTCTCGGTAAGAATGACATCAAACTGTGCCGGATTCTTGACAAGCTGCATTGCGCAGTTATCAACAAGCATATGGGAAAGCTCGACTCTAGGGTAATCCTTTGCCACCTCGTCGACGACGCTCCTCCACAGCCTTGAGGAATCGAGCACATTCGCCTTATCGACGCTCGTCACCCTGTTCCGTCTCTTTTTCGCTATTTCAAAGCCCTTTATTGCTATTCTCCTGATTTCGTTTTCATCATAGGTCAGCGTGTCGATCGCTTTTCTGACCCCATTTTCTTCGACGGTCTTTCTTTCTCCGAAATACAATCCGCCGGTCAGTTCCCGCATAATCATCATATCGAACCCGTCACCGATGATTTCTTTTTTCAATGGGCAGGCATCCGCCAACTCATCATATAAAACAGCGGGCCTTAAATTTGCAAATAAATTGAGTGCCTTTCTGATTCTAAGCAGCCCCGCCTCCGGCCTCAGGTTCGGCGCAAGCCGATACCACGGCGAGGTTGCCGCATCACCGCCAATTGAACCCATCAACACCGCGTCGGATGCCCCGGCCTTTTCTATTGTCTCCTCCGTCAGCGGTACGCCGTGTACATCGATCGATGCGCCACCGAGCAGCAACTCCGTATAAATAAATTCATGTCCAAACCGGTCTGCGACCTGATTCAGCACGTTCTTCGCTTCTGCCACAATTTCCGGCCCGATTCCGTCGCCGGGAATACACGCAATCTGAAATTTCATCTGATCCACCCCTTGAATTATGTTAATTAAGAACCTGTTTACAGACTCTTCACGCGCCGAGCACAGGAAGCAACGCTGCCATCTTCCTTTTGTGCGAGTGCGCACAACCTGCTTTACTTCATAAAAAATTCTTAAGAATTTCTTTATGAAGTAAAGGATGCCCCATAGGAGCATCCCAAACTGTGCTTCGTATTTGTTTCTGAGCGGATGCTTTATTCGACGGTTGATTTTTCAATCTGTGCAATCGCCGATTTCTGCATCGGAATTCTGCAGTTTTTATTATTGCCAAATTCCACAATGACCGTGTCATCCGTAATATCAATGACAACTCCATAAAAACCGCTGTTTGTAAGAACACTGTCGCCCGTTTCCAATTCCGAAAGCATCGTGTTCATTCTCGTCTGTTCTTTTTTCTGGGGACGGATCATGGCAAAGTAGAAAAATCCGCCGATAACTACTACATAAAGTACGATCATTACAATATTTGCAGACGCTGATGTTGTCGCTTCGGTTAAAAATGTATACATATGATTCCTCCTATATTTGGCTCTATAAAATCTGTGCTTTTATATCATACACAATTATTACTCATTCATCAAGTATTTTATGAATATTTTAATCATTATTACCTGAGGTTATGGACGTCATTCTTTTAGGAAATTGTTCCAGCGGACTTAATCATCGCCACTTTGCATGCCGGCAAGCTTTTCTTTTTTATATTCCGCAAAATTCCCCCGACTCAGAGCCTCTCGGATCTCCTCCATCATTGTATTATAAAAATAAAGGTTATGAAGTACGCAAAGACGCATCCCCAGCATTTCCTTCGCTTTTAAAAGATGCCTGATATAGGCGCGTGAATAACGTCTGCACGCGGGACAAGTACAGCCCACCTCAATCGGCCGGTCATCCAGCTCGTATCGCGCGTTAAACAGATTAAGCTTTCCGCGATTCGTATAAAGATGTCCGTGACGCCCGTTCCTTGTCGGATAGACACAATCGAAGAAATCAACGCCGCGCTCGACTCCCTCTAATATATTGGCAGGCGTACCGACCCCCATTAAATAGGTCGGCTTATTTTGCGGCAGATAAGGAACAACCTCCTCTAAAATATGGTACATTTCTTCATGCGTTTCGCCGACCGCCAGACCGCCGATCGCGTAGCCGGCAAGATTT
>CAZMIX010000065.1:12119-12743 GCA_964566545.1 uncultured Lachnospiraceae bacterium
CTCCGAAATCTGTTTGGCATGCTCGATTCTGATATCTGCAAAAATCGCGCCCTGATTGATTCCAAACAATAACTGACTAGGATTGATCGTATCCGAGAGTTCGTTCAATCGTGTCATTTCCTCCCTGCACCGCACAAGCCAGCGCGTCGTCCGGTCTACGGAAGCCTGCACATATTCGCGTTCCGCTTTTGCACTCGGGCACTCATCAAACGCCATTGCGATCGTCGAGGCCAGATTAGACTGGATTCTCATGCTTTCCTCCGGCCCCATAAATATTTTCCTGCCGTCCACATGAGAATGGAAATAGACGCCCTCTTCCTTGATTTTTCTAAGGCTGCTTAAGGAAAATACCTGAAAACCTCCCGAATCGGTCAGAATCGGTTTATCCCACACCATAAACTTATGCAGTCCGCCAAGTTTTTTAATAACCTCATCACCGGGTCTTACATGCAGATGGTACGTATTGGATAACTCCACCTGCGTCTTAATCTGAAGCAGATCCTCGGTAGAAACGGCGCCTTTAATCGCGGCTGCTGTGCCTACGTTCATAAATACCGGTGTCCGGATCATACCATGTACTGTTTGAAATTCCGCTTGCTTCGCTCTGCCTTCTTGTTTGATGAT
>CAZMIX010000066.1:0-12313 GCA_964566545.1 uncultured Lachnospiraceae bacterium
TCCGCTAAAGCCGGACAGGGACCGTTTCGTATTGTCAAAGGGACACTGCGCGCCGGGACTCTATTCGACACTTGCACACAGGGGTTATTTTCCGGTAGAGGAGTTAGTGACTCTCCGTAAGCTCGGTTCCCATTTACAGGGACATCCCTGTATGCAGCATACGCCCGGCATCGATATGAGCAGCGGCTCTTTGGGACAGGGCGTTTCCGTAGCAACGGGCATGGCTCTTTCCGCAAAGCTTTTCAACGACGATTACAGAGTATATGCGCTACTCGGTGACGGCGAGCTGGCAGAGGGCCAGGTTTGGGAAGCCGCGATGTTTGCCGGACACAAAAAACTGGACAACCTTGTTGTGATCGTAGATAATAACGGCCTGCAGATTGACGGACCGATCACGGAGGTATGCAATTCCTATCCGATCGATGAGAAATTCAAAGCGTTTAATTTCCACGTCATTAACTGCAGCGCGCATGATTTTGATGAGCTTGCTGCAGCGTTTGAAGAGGCAAGAAATACAAAGGGGATGCCGACAGCCATAATTGCAAAGAGCATCAAGGGCAAGGATGTTTCCTTTATGGAAAACAATGTCGCATGGCATGGTGTAGCTCCAAACGACGAACAGTATGAAGCCGCAATGGCAGATTTGGAGAAAGTAGGTGAAGCATTATGTCAGAAGTAAAGAAAATCGCAACGAGAGTCAGCTATGGCAATGCTTTGGTCGAGCTTGGAAATGAGCATGACGATCTCGTCGTGCTGACGGCGGATTTGGCTGCGGCTTGCAAAACGGATATTTTCATGAAGGCGCACCCGGATAAGCATATCAACTGCGGTATCGCAGAGACGAATATGACCTGTATCGCGGCAGGACTTGCGACGACCGGCAAAGTGCCGTTTGCAAGCTCCTTTGCAATGTTTTCCGCAGGAAGATCGTTTGAGCAGGTAAGAAACAGCATCGGCTATCCTCATTTGAACGTGAAAATCGGCGCGACTCATGCCGGCATTTCCGTAGGCGAGGACGGCGCTTCACACCAGTGTAACGAAGATATTGCTCTGATGCGGACGATTCCGGGAATGGTCATTATTTCACCGGCGGACGACGTAGAAGCAAGAGCGGCTGTAAAGGCGGCTTATGAATATGTAGGACCGGTTTACATGCGTTTCGGACGTGCGGCAGTGCCGGTGTTCAATGACGAGGCGACTTACAAATTCGAGATGGGTAAGGGCATTGTGCTTAGAGAAGGCAAAGATGTTACGATCGTAGCGACGGGACTTACCGTTCCGGAATCCATGGAAGCGGCGGAGCTGCTCGCAGCGGACGGCATCGATGCGGAAGTCATCAATATCCATACGATTAAGCCGTTGGATGAGGATCTGATTCTCGCATCCGCAAAGAAGACCGGAAAAGTGGTGACGGCGGAAGAACATTCCGTCATCGGCGGACTTGGAAGCGCGGTATGTGACGCGCTTTGCGCGAAGTTGCCGACTCCGGTTTTAAAAATTGGTATGCAGGATGTATTCGGGGAATCCGGTTCTGCCTCCGCACTCGTTCACAAATATTTGCTGGACGCAGAGGGCATCTATCGGCAGGTAAAGGAATTTATAAAGTAAACTGATTAATCAAAAGCGCGGTTCGACATTGAGCCGTGCTTTTTTCTGTTACATAGGAAATTCGGAGAAGTTTCCCGCCCATGCCCGATGTGCAAAGCGTTTGCAGGCGGTTTTTCCCTTGCTAAAAAATAAGTTAAAAAAATAAAAAAGCAGGTAAAAATTAGTAAAAAAAGATAGACAAAAATATTTCCATTATGCTAGACTCATAGTAACTAAATTAACAGTCTTAAAAGCACTTGTTTATGGGAGGTTATATGAGAAAATCGGGAAAACTGTTTTTGGCTGTTTTTGTGACTTTGGCTTTGACCGCGTGCGGCAGCAGCGAGTCATTAGAAAGTGAAGCCGGTGCTGCCGCACAGGTTATTGCAGAGGATGTGCAGGAGGATTCTGTACAGGAAAGCGGCACGCAGGAAGACCTGACAGCAGAACCGGAAGAGGAAGAACCAGCAGAGGCTCCCTTTGTAAGCGAGTGGGCAACAGAGGACGGTTCGGTCGTCTATATGACGGATGATATAAGCTCCGAGGGGCTTATGGCGGTCTATCAAGCATTGGGAGTAGAGGCGATGGGCGAAAACGTTGCAGTGAAGCTTTCGACCGGCGAGCCGGGAAGCAATTATCTGGATCCTGCCCTGATCAAGGAATTGGTGCAATCCGTGGATGGTACGATTGTCGAATGCAATACGGCTTACGGCGGTTCCAAACGCAAAAATACGGAAATGCATATGCAGGTTGCGGAAGATCACGGGTTTACCGCGATCGCAAATGTGGATATCATGGATGCGGAAGGTTCTATCAGCATTCCAATCGAAGGCGGAACGCATATTACGGAGGACTTTGTCGGAGCAAATTTTGCGAATTACGATTATTTTGTAGTCCTTTCTCATTTTAAAGGACATCAAATGGGAGGATTCGGCGGCGCTATTAAAAATATCTCGATCGGAATTGCTTCCTCGGAAGGAAAAGCATGGATCCATACGGCAGGGAAAAGCAAGACCTCCATGATGGACGGCGTACAGGATGATTTTCTGGAATCGATGGCGGAGGCTGGAAAGGGCATCGTGGAGAGTCTGGACGGAAATATCCTGTATATCAACGTCATGAATAAGCTGTCCGTCGACTGTGATTGCAGTAAACATCCTGCCGCGCCGGAAGTAGCGGATATCGGCATTCTCGCATCACTTGACCCGGTTGCGCTGGATCAGGCATGTGTAGACCTTGTTTATGCAAAAAAGGAAGAGGGAGCCGCCTCCCTGATCAACCGGATCGAACAGCGCAACGGACTTCTCACGTTGGAGCACGCGGCCGAAATAGGCTTGGGAAGCAGAGCGTATCAGCTGGTGAAAATCGATGATTGACGCGATACATAGAGAATACGTTTATGTAAGCTATTATTTCAGCGTACAATTCGAGCAGATTTTTCGGTATTGGGTCATCGGCATCGTCCTTGGCTCCGTCATATCCGTATTTGGAAAAAAGCGGATTCATGCTTTATTCGGCGCGATGCAGAATAAAAAATACGGCTGGTTTGGCATTATCCCGGCAAGCCTGCTCGGTGTGGCATCGCCGCTGTGCATGTATGGAACCATACCGATCGCGGCCTCCTTTCGGGAAAAAGGAATGCGTGAGGACTGGCTTGCGGCATTTATGATGAGCTCCGTTCTTTTAAATCCGCAGTTGATTATTTACAGTACGGCGCTCGGGACGACGGTATTGACGATTCGTATCGTTTCCTGTATCCTTTGTGGTGTGATGGCGGGAACCTGCGTTCATTTTTTCTATAAAAAACGAAGCTTTTTTGACTTCAACGGATTTGAAGAACCAGCGGACCGCGATACCGATCCGAATCTGTTTTTCCGGCTTTTAAAAAATATCTGGAGAAATGTAAGAGCTACGGGCGTTTATTTTCTTCTTGGAATTTTATTATCGGCGCTTTTCCAGCGATATGTTCCGGCGGACGCATTTGCGCAGCTTTTTAGAAATCAAAGGGGCTTTGGGATTCTGCTTGCCGCGACAATTGGGGTTCCGATTTATGTTTGCGGGGGCGGGACGATACCGCTGCTCGTGGAGTGGCTGGATGCGGGAATGAGTATTGGGTCTGCGACAGCCTTCATGA
This sequence comes from uncultured Lachnospiraceae bacterium, assembly GCA_964566545.1. Taxonomy (GTDB): domain Bacteria; phylum Bacillota; class Clostridia; order Lachnospirales; family Lachnospiraceae; genus JAEYFP01. Next base: position 3,722 of record CAZMIX010000066.1, read on the forward strand.
TTACCGGGCCGGCGACAAAAATCACGAATCTCGGTGCGCTAAAAATTGCGCTCGGAATGAAGAAATTTGTTTATTATCTACTTTTTGTCGTTATCTTTGCATTACTGAGCGGCTTTTTAGTGGAAACCATTTCGAAGTATTTTTGATTTATAAAAACAGTTGACATGGAGCTAACTCCATGTGATAGACTCAGGGAGATGAAGGAGTGCAGGAAGCACTCGGCGGAGGCTGTATGAAGATTGTTGTCATCGACGGACAGGGCGGAAACGTAGGGCGGATGCTGATCGAGCGGCTGATGAAGCGGCTGCCCGAAGCGCAGATCGTTGCGGTAGGAACAAACAGTATCGCTACGGCAAATATGCTGAAAGCCGGCGTAAAACTCGGAGCTACGGGCGAAAATGCGACGATCGTGAATGTGCGCGATGCGGATTATATTGTCGGGCCGATCGGCATCGTGGTCGCGGATTCTCTTTTAGGCGAAATCACGCCGAAGATGGCGGTCGCCGTAGGGAGCAGCAGCGCAAAGAAAATATTGATCCCGAGCATAAGGTGTAACAATTATGTTGTCGGGACAAAGGAAATCGCACTGGACAAGCTGATTGAGCTGGCGGCGGAGGAAATTCCCAAATAGAGCGATACCAGCATATTTTTTAGAAATTCGCTTCAAAAGATGCCCCCTTTTATAAACAATACCAGGAAGGTATGGAGATTCCAGAAGGAATTAAAAGGAAACCTATAATTGTATTTTTATGAAAGGATTGTGTAGCTATGAATCAGAAAACGAAGAAACTAACTTTATCGGGAGTATGTCTGGCGCTTTGCCTCGTACTTCCTTTTTTAACAGGACAAGTTCCTGAGATCGGAAGCGCTTTAAGCCCGATGCATATTCCGGTATTGCTGTGCGGCTTTTTGTGCGGCTGGCAGTACGGCTTGGCGGTCGGCTTTATCGCTCCGCTGCTCAGATTCCTGTTATTCCAGATGCCGCCTATATTCCCGACGGGAACGGCCATGGCGTTTGAGCTGGCCGCTTACGGCACCGTTACGGGACTGCTGTACCGCAGGCTGTCAAAGAAAAATACGAATATTTATGTCGTATTAATTGGAGCCATGCTGATCGGCAGGATTGTATGGGGCTGCGCGCAGTTGATTTTATCGGGAATTACCCAAAATCCGTTTACCTGGCAGGCATTTGTTTCGGGCGCTTTTATCACGGCGGTTCCGGGCATTATCTGCCATATTCTGATTATCCCGCCGATTGTAATTGCTTTAAAGAAAGCAGGATTGATTGAAAATGAAGGAATTGGAACAAATTATCAGGCGGCACAGCCATAACTATCCTGCCATGCAGCCGCAGGATGTGGCAAAGCTGATCTACCAGAACGAATTCGGCCCCGGCCATTTTGTGGAGGATTCCGAAAGATCCTTGCAGCGGCTGAAGGAGGAATATTTTAGCATAAGCAGGACGCCTTCCCGGATAGAGCCGATCGGAAATGGGTATGTCCGCTGCTATTTATCGGGAATCGTGGAGCAGGAGCTTGCGGTTCTGAATCGGGTATTTGTCTTGACTGCAAATAGCAGAAAGGGAACGAAACGAGAATACGAGCAGAAGCTGCTTGGTATCCTGCCTTGCTTTGAACAGATGGGCTTTTCCTTTGACAGGCAGCAGTATCTATCCTATATAGAGGAACAAAAAGAAAAGGGCTATCCGATTGTGAGCCATAGTGAGACCTATAAACGGATCTACGCTCCAGGCTATCGAGTAATTGACGAGCGGTATGCGCCGTTTATTCCGCTGATTACAGCTCTTGAAGAAAGACAGAAAACGAAGGAGCGGCTTGTTGTCGGCATTGATGGCAATTCGGCGGCAGGAAAAACAACACTGGCGCAATGCTTAAGCGGGCTGTATGAGTGTGAAGTGATCCATATGGATGATTTTTTCCTTCCGCTGTCCTTGAGGACAGAGGAGCGTTTGGCGGAAGCAGGCGGGAATGTGCATTATGAACGGTTTTTAGAAGAGGTAGCAGATGGTATCAAAAGTGGGAGGGAATTTTTCTATCACACTTTTTCGTGTGAACAGATGAGCTATACGGGGAAATGCGCAATCAGCGGACAAAAAATGCTTGTGGTTGAAGGCGCCTATTCGATGCGTCCGGAATTTAGGGAATTATATGATTTTAAAATTTTTATGAAGCTGTCATTAGAAAAACAGCTGGAGCGAATCCGCAGAAGAAACGGAAAAAAGCTGTGTGAGATCTTCCGTAAGAAGTGGATTCCTATGGAAAACAACTATTTTGAAAGCTTTCATGTGGAAGAGAATTGTGATTTTATGATTAGTGGAAAATAGAACGTACATTAATTAATAAATTAAGTAAATTTACTTTACAATCTTCCCGTCAAGTGATATCCTAAATAAGGAAAAAAGTTTTTAAATACATGGGGGCAAGAAGATGGCAAAACAGGTTACAATGAAAGATATTGCAAATGCGCTGCATATTAGCACGGTGTCCGTATCAAAGGCATTGTCCGGAAAAGAGGGAGTAAGCCTTGAGGTTCGTGAGCGGATCAAAATCATGGCTGAGGAGATGGGCTATCGCTACAATGCGGGAGCGAGAGCTGAGGATTACGACAGAAATTATAATGTCGGTATTTTGATTGCGAGAAGATTTTTAGAAGATGATACCGCATTTTATTCGAAGCTGCATAGCAATATTATCATGAATCTTGGAAACAACAACTGTTTTGGTATTATGGAGGTTATTTTTAAAGAGGATGAGGAAGCCTGCAATCTTCCCGCAATGATCGCGAACAAAAAAGTGGATGGGATTATCGTGCTCGGCCAGCTAAAAAAGGCCTATATCGGTATGCTCAAGGAACTGCATATGCCGATCACCTTTCTTGATTTTTATGATGAAAATGCGACCATCGATTCCATTGTCAGTGACAATGTTTACGGCAGCAATTTGCTCACAAACTATCTGATCAAATGCGGGCATAAGAAAATAGGATTTATCGGAGATATTTTTGCAACGAGCAGTATTCTTGACCGATATTTGGGCTATTATAAATCGTTGCTTCAAAACGGAATACCGTTAAAGGAGGAGTGGCTGTTAAGCGACAGGGATGAAAATGGGACACTTCAGGCCATCGCATTTCCGAAGAAGATGCCGACAGCATTTGTCTGTAATTGCGATGAAGTCGCCTACCGAGTCGTGGAGCAGCTTAAGTTAGATGGCTACCGTGTGCCGGAGGACATTTCCATAGTGGGGTTTGATGATTATATTTTTGCAACGCTGTCTAATCCGCCCCTGACGACATTTGCGGTGGATCTGCCGCTCATGACTAAAATGGCTGTCGATTCTATCTTAAGAGGAATTACCGGTGATAATTTATCTCCGGGCAGAAAGGTTATTAGCGGAAAGCTTGTCATCAGAGATTCTGTTGCGAAGCTTTAGCCGAAAAAGACTGTTTGTATAGGAGTGTGGTTGTTTATGAAAGAACTGCTTTTTTTGGAACCGATTGTAAAGGAATTAATATGGGGTCTTGAATACTGGACGGTCAGCGCGCATCCGAACGGAGACGGGACGGTGAGGAACGGCACTTTTGCAGGCAGAAAGCTCTCATGGCTTTGGGAGAATGAGAGGGAATTGTTTGGAAATATGGAGGGTGATCGGTTTCCGTTGCTTGTGAAGAAAATTGACGCAAAGCAAGATCTGAGTATTCAGGTGCATCCGAGCGATATGTATGCCCGCGTAAATGAAAACGGATCCCTTGGAAAAACGGAGTGCTGGTATATTGTCGATTGTAAGCCCGACGGGACGATTATCGTCGGCCACCATGCGAAGTCCAAAGAAGAAGCAGAGCAAATGATTGCAAATAACGAATGGAGAAGTCTGCTTCGTGAAATCCCAATTAAAAAAGGAGATTTTTTTCAGATCAATCCGGGAACGATTCATGCAATTAAAGATAATACGGTCATTATGGAAATCCAGCAAAGTTCGGATGTTACTTACCGCTTGTACGATTACGGAAGGCTCGAGGAGGGGAAGCCAAGGGCTTTGCATATTAAAAAAAGCCTTGATGTCATGCAAATTCCTTATGAAGAGGCTGACAAGCATACAGAGGGCGTGCCGGGACGTTTGGTTTCCTGTGATTTTTATACGGTTGACAAGCTCGAAATCGACGGAGAGCGGGAACTTGTGCAGGATAAGCAATTCCGGATTTTGAGTGTGATAGAGGGCGAAGGAGCCGTCGATGGAAACCGTATTATTGCAGGGGACTCCTTCATTATTCCGCATGCCTATGGAACCTATCGGCTCACAGGGAAAATTACAGTATTGATTACAAGCCCATAAATGCATTATAATGATGTATGATATGGGTTACTGACAGCCGCCGGGTGCAGTACGCATCAGGCGGTTTTATTGCCTGAACCCGGTGCAAAAGAGGATGGAGGAGAAGGATATGAGGTTTGGAGCATTAGAAGCGGGAGGAACGAAAATGGTGTGTGCGGTCGGATTGGAGGACGGCACAATACTAGAACAGATTTCAATTCCTACGAGGAAACCGGAGGAAACACTGCCGGAAATCATCGCTTATTTTAAAGATAAGGAAATCGCATCGCTTGGCGTTGCTGCATTTGGACCGGTCGATGTGAACAAGGATTCCGAAACCTATGGAAGAATATTAGATACGCCGAAGCTCGCATGGCAGGGCTATGATCTTGTCGGCACATTAAAGACTGCGCTGCAGCTTCCAATTGAGTTGGATACGGATGTCAACGGTTCCTGTCTGGGCGAGCTGACATTTGGCTGCGCAAAGGGATTGAGCAGCGTTATCTATATTACGATCGGCACCGGCGTTGGCGTCGGAATTGCGATCAACGGAAAGCTGCTGCACGGAATGCTGCATCCAGAGGCGGGTCATATTATATTGAATAGACACCCTGAGGATCATTATGAAGGCTTCTGCCCATTCCATAAGACCTGTTTGGAAGGCATGGCCGCAGGTCCCGCGATAGAAGGCAGATGGAAGGCAAAGGCGGTTACGCTGAAGGATCATCCTGAGGTATGGGAAATGGAAGCGTATTATATCGCACAGGCGCTGACTTCGTTTATTTTTACATTATCTCCGCAGAAAATCATACTTGGCGGAGGCGTAATGCATCAGGAGCAATTGTTCCCGCTTATCCGCGAAAAAACACTGGAAATGGTGAACGGATACATTAATACAAAACAACTGAAAGAGATTGCTCACTACATTGTGCCGGCAAGCCTAAATGATAATCAAGGAATCATGGGTGCAATCCAGCTTGCAAAATGGGCAGCCGGACTGGATTAATGCTTTAAAAAATATTCTGCCGACACAATCTGATAAATTATGAGTGCCGAACATGCTATTCTTTTCTTATACCATTTTCCAAAATCGAAGGAAGGTGAGAGCATGCAAGAGACGGATTGTTGGAAGGAAAATGCGGAATTAGAAAAATTGTCGGAAGAAGAGTCAATGGATCAGGTTGTTTACCACTTCAGAGAAATTATGAAGCAGAAGAAGCAGCTTGCCTATCAGAAACGGGTTACGGGGTTGTTAAGTGTCGTCAGCATGATGTTGTTTTTATTGTCAGTTGCGATTAGCGTTGCCACAATGAACAGCTATGAAAAAATGAAACAGATGGAAACAACGCTGCAATCGATTTCCGAAGGAATGGAACGAACTCTTGCACAATCGGGGTCGGAAAAGGAACTGCTTCCGGAAGAGGCTGTGAAAGAAGCGCCTGCGGCAGATATGATCGAGGAACCCTCTTTAGAAGCCGATATTTCGGAAGAAAAGAAAGAGGAGGTTGTATATATTGTAGAAGAGCAGTGGGAAAACAGCTATATCGTGCAAGAGGGAGATACGCTCGTTAAAATCAGCAGGATGTTTTATCAGACAGACAACAGGGTGGATGAAATCTGCGAGCTAAACCAAATTAACGATAAAGATATGATTTTATGCGGACAGGAGCTCCAATTGCCATAGATAAGCCGATGTCCGGCACCTTTATGAAATACAAATGCGAAATGGTTGCAGCTTTGTCGAAGGCTGAACTGTAACGTCCGGAGAGAAGCGATGGCACAGATTAATGAATATTTTAAAAATAAATATACAAATGAGAAGCAGGATTACAAAAAGAAGCTGACTAGACATCGATTGGCAATATTTTATCGAATTCTGCTGGTAATTGCTATGGTTACGGCAGTAGCGGGAGCCCTTTATTATAATTATCAAAATATGATTTACACAGATTATGATGTGCTAAGAACGTTGAAGTATCAAGAGGCAACGACCGCGAACTATTTGAGCTTTAACGGAAATGTGCTTCGTTACAGTCAAGACGGCGCCTCTGCTTTTAATATGGGAAATGAGATGCTTTGGAATCAAACCTATGAAATGCAGAGTCCTATGGTTGATATCTGCGATAATTATGTGGCGCTTGGGGATTATAAAGGAACTAAAATTTATGTGTTGGACGGATCGGGGCTGCAGGGAGAAATCGATACGACTCTGCCGGTACAAAAGTTTTGTGTATCCGGAAACGGTAATGTTGCGGCGGTGCTGGAGGAAGGCGATATTACGTGGGTCAAGCTGTTTAACAAGGAGGGCGACAATATCGCGAATGATCGCACGACGATGGCGAAAAGCGGCTATCCGATCAACATAGCGATATCAAAGGATGGGATTATGCTTGGAATTTCCTACCTTTATATTGACAGTGGTGATATTTCTTCGTCAGTTGCCTTTTATAATTTTGGTGAGGTGGGGCAAAATGAAATCGATAACCTCGTTAGCGGCTATAATTATGCAAATACAGTGATTCCATATGTGAAATTTATGAACAGCAAGACCTCGTTTGCGATTGGGGACGATAAATTTGAAATTTACAGCGGCGATCAGAAGCCGCAAAATGTATTTGAGCTGCCTCTGGAGGATGAGGTAAAAGGTATTTATAATAATGAGCATTACATCGGGCTTGTTTATGCGGAAGGTACAAGCGAGGCGCTTTACAGGTTGGATGTTTATGATTCTTTGGGAACCGTGTGCCTATCTAAGGAATTCGATCTCGAATATTCAGATATTATTTTTAATAAGGATCTCGTCATTATTTATAATAGCAATGAGTGCGTCATCTATAATATGCAGGGTGTGGAAAAATACAAGGGATCCTTTAAAAATTCTGTTCTGACAATGATTCCAACAGACAGTAAAACGAAATACCTGCTCGTATCGGGCAGTGAAATGGAAGAAATACAACTAAAGTAACATAGTCTGAGGGGACGAAAAATACTTGAGGGAAACAATATGGAAGTAAATTATTTATTTGTTGCGGCAACAGCACTGTTTTTTATCTGCATCGTCAATGGTTATCGAAAGGGGTTTCTCAGAATCGTGATTTCCCTGCTTGGTATCATTTTGGTTATTGCCGCTGTTACCGTTATTTCACCGCACATTAGTGATTATTTTATCAATCATACAAAGACCTATGATACAGTAAGGCAAAAAGTAATCAATGTGTTTGAAGAAGATAATTCAAAGCTGGATAATACGATTCCGGAAAATCAAACATTGACGATTGAATCTTATGATTTGCCGGACATATTGAAAACAAGTCTCATCAAAAATAACACGTCGGAGATGTACCAGTCCCTAATGGTCACGATCTTTGAAGATTATATTGCGGGGTATATTGCAAGACTTATTATCAATGCAATTTCCTTTATCGGAATATTTCTGATGCTGACGATATTTCTGTGGTTTGTGTTGTTTTCGGCAGATATCATTGCAAGAATTCCTATTATTAAAGGATTGAATAAAATTCTAGGAGCTGTGGCAGGCTTTGTGAAGGCGCTGATCATTGTATGGATCTTTTTCTTTGTGGTTATCATCTTCTTTGGGAATGATATTGGGAACACAATGATGGCCAAAGTAAAGGACAGCCAGTTTTTATCCTTTCTATTTAATATCAATGTTTTACTTAGATTGATTTCTTAGTCGAATTGTGGTTTTTTTAATAAGTTATACAAGATATGGTGTGATTTTTTTGAATTAAAAAAGCACTAAAATATTTTATCAAAAAAAATAGAAAAACCGTTGACAATGCGAAATTGCAATGCTATTATGTATAAGCCGCACCTCGAAAGAGATAATTTTTTGCATAGAAATAAGCATTTATAAAGCGGTAATTAACAGCACCTTGAAAACTAAACAGTATAACCAACCCTGAACAATTCAAGAAAAAAAAGAGAATGTTCAGAAGAACAAACCTAGAAACAGTAAACGGAAAAGAACGAAGCAGCTTTTTAAAAGAAGTCAGCAGTTCTGGACCAAGGAAAGAACAAACTAATACAGAGAGTTTGATCCTGGCTCAGGATGAACGCTGGCGGCGTGCCTAACACATGCAAGTCGAACGGAGAATACATTTTTAAAGCACTTAGCTTGCTAAGTACGGAGATGTTGTATTCTTAGTGGCGGACGGGTGAGTAACGCGTGGATAACCTGCCTCACACTGGGGGATAACAGTCAGAAATGGCTGCTAAAACCGCATAAGCGCACAGCATC
>CAZMIX010000067.1:0-5819 GCA_964566545.1 uncultured Lachnospiraceae bacterium
TGATTTGGCCTAGTGGCTCAGTTGGTTAGAGCGCCGCCCTGTCACGGCGGAGGTCGTCGGTTCGAGTCCGATCTGGGTCGTTATATATGGGATCTTAGCTCAGCTGGGAGAGCATCTGCCTTACAAGCAGAGGGTCATAGGTTCGAGCCCTATAGGTCCCATTTTATATGCCGGCGTGGCGGAACTGGCAGACGCACAGGACTTAAAATCCTGCGGGACTAATCTCCCGTACCGGTTCGATTCCGGTCTGCGGCACTTATTTGAAGGTGCTTGAAACACAGTGTTTATCAGTGTTTCAAGCACTTTTATTAATTTTTACGTACATGTATATGTACACCGTATAAAATGGGCATTCAGCCTAAAATGGAAGCCATTCTTGAGTTTGACATTCATAAGGGTAAATATAGGATTACAACCAAAAATAAACCATACAACCGGCTATCTGTAAACATTACTACTGTTCAATTAGAATAGAAAACTATATATTTTTACTGTTTTAAATTTGACCATTTTGTTATAATAATTCAGACAAACAAAATAATTCTACAGTCTGAAGTATCAAGTTTTTGTATTTTTAAATATTGTAATAGGGGGAACCAATAATATGGATTTAAGAATAAGTAAATTGTCAGCTGAAAAAGCAGAAGAATATGTGAATTTTTTTGATACAACTGAGCATGACGATAATAAAGATGAACACAAATGTTACTGTGTTTGTTGGAGTAATGATGATTGCAAAGGAAAAGATTTTTCCAAAGTAACCAATAGAAGAGAATATGCATGGCAATATGTGAAAAATGAGAATATTAAAGGATATCTTGCATATAGCGAAAAAAAGGTAGTGGGATGGTGCAATGCTAATACAAAAGCAGATTGTCTTAAATGCGAAAGCTGGCGTAGATTTATGAGCTTTGTTCCACTAGATGACATCAATTCCGGATTGCGTGTTAAATCAATTTTTTGTTTTGTTATTAAACCAGAAATGCGTGGAAAAGGTATCGCTACACAACTCTTAGTCTTATCCTCACATTGGCTTTGCTGTAATGCTGCTCTTACTAATTTTCTTTGTAAGGCTTATTTATAAAAATAAGGTTATGGAGTAGAAAAATGAAGTTAGATCATTTCAAGTTTCGCTTTTTTGGTGCATTCAGTTACAAAGTCTGTTTTGTTTTCTGTATATTGATCCCGGTCATGTTCGTATTCTTTCCATAGGGATAACTTTAAAGCCTCATATTGCTTCGCCAAAAGGGGGTTTTTATTCAGGTAGTCCCTAAAGTACAGCTCATCATGATCACCATCGTATCTTAAATGAAGATGATACACTTTTTTGGAAAAACCATGCTTCGTATATCCTTTATTGAATGAAATTCGTTGTTCACTTTCGGACATACAACAATATCCTTCTTGAAGCAATGTTTCTTTCATCCGAGCCATATTACAGGTTCTGGAAACTTCAACAAGAATATCTATGATAGGCTTTGACCATATGTTTTTAATTGCGGTACTGCCAATATGGCTGATCCGTATGACGCATTTCTCCGGCAGGGCCTTGTAAAGTGCTTTTGCCTCTTCCTCATACCATGTATCCCATTGCTCCTGATGCTCTGTCAAAAAGATGGGAAACAATTGCCACAATTCTTCTAAGCTCATTTCGGATAACGTTTTTTTCATGGCTTGCTGCCCCTCTCCCATAGACATTTAAACATTATTCGGTCGCATTAATCCTTAATAAGCGCTGCGGACTGCTTGATATGCTCATGGATATATGTGATTGTCTGTTCACACCAATCTAACTCCATCTGGCAGTGCATGAGTCCCTTATTGACGGTCGTCCGCCTGTAATGCCAGAAGGCATCCTTCTCGGGCTCACTGTTGACGTAAGCACTTAAGTCTTCCATTTCCTGAAGCAAATTTGCCATCGAAAGCCGATAATTTTCCATATGCGCCAAAATAACTTCAGTCGACGTATTTTGGCCATAAAACAACTTTAGCAGCAATTCCTGAGATCTTTGTTTTCCATTTGTAACCGGCTTTTTGAGCCACTCCCTAAATTCGCGAAGACCGGCCTCGGTTAGCGTGTATCGTTTGCTTTCCCCGCCCTTTTCTGTTTTTACGACTTCATAGGTCGCCAATCCGCTGGCGACAATACTCTTGAGTGTCGGATAAATTTGCTTGTAATCGATTTCCAAAAAATAACCGGCTCCGCCGTTAATAGAATTTTTGATCTGGTAGCCGGACATCGGCTCGATACTTAAAATTCCAAGAATAGCATAATAACTGTTATTAACTCTTGCCATGCTGATTCGCATGATAATGAAAAAGCTGTATCATGCCTCTCCTCTCTGATCTTTAACACAATTCTAAGAGTTTTATATGCTAAAGTCAAGAATGTTTCTGAAAGCATGTTTCTGAAAGCATGTTTCTAAAAGGGAATAGAGGATGGCATTAAAAATAGAAGTATATGAAAAATAATGTTTTGAAAAGTTAAAAAAAACAATTGACAAGTAAGAACAAACATGTTAATTTATATATGAAATTCATTGTATGAAAATCATATAATGAAACGTAATCGATTAAATGCAAAAAAAAAATTGGGAGGTAAAAAAATGAAAAGAAAAGTAGCAAGCCTTATTTTAGCAGCTTCAATGATTACCGCATCGTTGACAGGCTGCGGTACGGCAGACGCAGGAACAACACAGGACACAGCAGCGGAGGCTCCTGCGGCAACCGAAGAGGTGGCGGAAACACCGGAAGCGGATAGCGAAGGGACGGAAGCAGCCGACAGTTCTGCAGAGGCTTATCAGGGAGAACTTACGGTTATGCATTTTTCAACGGAAGAGGAAGCAAAGGGCAATCCCGGTGCAGACGGTTTCCGTAAAATGGTTTCCGAATGGGAAGAAAGCCATCCGGATATCACGTTAAACCAGAATGTCTTAGCTAATACGGAATATAAGACACAGGTCGCTACTCTTGCGGCAAACGATGATCTTCCGGATATCTATGTGCTTCAGGGCATGGATACCGGACGTTGGGGTGCAGATGGACTTGCGCTTGATTTGACGAATATCGTGGCAAATTCACCGGATAATGCAAAGTATAAGCAGGAACTGTTCAGCGCATTTACGAGCGATGGAAAGATTTATGGAATTCCTGCATTGACAGGCGGTACCTGTACAGCTATTATCTATGATTCCAAATTATGGGCAGAAGCTGGCTTTAATACATTCCCGACGACTTGGGAAGATGTTGTAAAGGCAAAGGAGTTTTTTGACGGGAAGGGCATCACAGTAATGGGCTTTGCAAATAAGGATCAGTGGCAGGCAAACTCCACATTCCTCACATGCGTAGGCAACCGGTTTACGGGTATGGAATGGTTTAGTTCGCTTGTTGCTAACGGCGGTTCTAAGTTTACGGATCAGAGCTTTGTGGATGCGTTAACATTCATGCAGGATATTTTCGCTTCGGGCATCTTCAATAAGGATTTCAATGCGATCGACCACTACACAGCACGCGAATATTACATCTCTGGTGAATGTGCGGCTTACATAGGCGGAAATTGGGACATGACCTATATTGGTACGACTTTGGCAGAATCCAATCCGGAGTTGTTTGCAAATTCGAAGCTGGCAGTATTCCCGCAGCCGGAAGGCGCAACGGCAGATACCAACACACAGGCGAACGGGTTAGGCTATGCACTTGCCATCAATCCGAAAGTAGCGGAAGATCCTGCTAAATTAGCGGCAGCCGTTGATTTCCTTTACAAGACGACGGGTGCGGACTTCGCTGATTATGTATCTAGCAATTATGCGGTAAGCGGCCTGACGGCTCCTGACAGTGTGGATTTGAGCAAATTTGACCAGTTGACACAGGATTTATATAACTTTACAAACGTGAATTATAAATCATCCCAGATATATGATTCCTTTATTTCAGGTGCGCTTTGGGGTGCTCTGAATACGGATTTACAGTCAATGCTAAACGGAGATATTACGCCTGAAGCGGTTGCAGAAAATGCGCAGGCAGCCTATGAGGAAGTAATGAAATAACAAAAGCAGCTAATATGCAACGCTCCTTGCATTAGCCAAGGATAAGCCTTATCTGAGTTGTGTCGGGTAGGGCTTATCTACGGCTTTTGGAACTTAGGGAAAATGCGGGGGAGCAATGATGCAAGGAGGGGTACTTATGTTAAATGCGATACGGCCAAAAAACAGAGTCATTTTTGCTTATCTGTTTTTTCCCACGTTGTTATATGTTTTTTCGGTCTTTGTTCCGCTTGCGGCCGCAGCCTATTACAGCCTGTTTGAGTGGAAAGGAGGACCTAAAAAAACTTTTATTGGAATTGATAATTACCTGACTTTATTAAAGGATCCGCTTTTTTGGCAGTCTTTTGGCCATAATGTATTTTTAGTCGCAGTCTGCGTGATTGGGCAGATTGGTCTGGCCTTTGTTATTGTGCTTGTTATTAATTCGCGGCTCGTCAAGTGTAAGGGCGCTCATCAGACCTTGAGCTTTTTTCCAAGCACGATCTCAGCAGTATATATTGGATTTATCTGGATGATGGTATTTGACTACAAACGCGGATTGGTCAACTGGTTTTTAAACTTTATCGGAAAAGAAGACGCGGTTAAGGTATGGCTGAACGAACCGAAAACGATCATGTTCGTCGTTGCCATCCCGCTCATTTGGCAATATATCGGCTATTATATGGTAATCATTTTATCCGCGATTTCCTCCGTGGACAAAGAAATTTTTGAGGTTTCGGAAATTGACGGCGCAAATGCTGTTCAGAGGGCGATTCATATCGTACTGCCTCTAATCAAAAGAACACTCCTCGTCTGCGTCACGCTGTGTGTTGCGGGTAATATGAAGGTGTTTGACCATATTTATGCAATGACGCTAGGAGGCCCCGGCAATGAATCCAATGTTATGGCGCTTTACAGTTATCAGATGTCGTTTCAGAGATCGAATATGGGTTATGGCAGCACAATTTCGATTGGTATTTTTATTACAAGCCTGCTTCTGATTGGAGGCGTTCAGCTTCTGGTGAAGGGCTTTACAAAAGAATCGGAGGACTATTAGAATGAACGATAAATCATCTCATTCCGGCAGGACGGGCGCGCAGAGGGTAAAGATAGGTGCTTTAGCCACATTCTTAAATGTGGTACTGATCGTATTTTCCTTTAGTTGCATTTTTCCGCTGATCTGGATGTTTTACTCCTCCTTAAAATCGGTGACTGAATTCAATAAGGATATTATCGGCCTGCCTACGAAAATCAGCATTCAAAATTATATTAATTTGTTGACTAATTCGGACTACCGGATTCTTCCATCCATTATAAACAGCGTCAGAACCACGTTGATTTCAGTGCTCTTGATTGTTGTTCTGGGCTTTATTGTCGGCTATATTTTATCGAGGATTCCTTTTAGGGGAAGCAGACTGCTTTATGTTCTGTTCCTGATGGGAATGCTGATTCCGATTCATTCCCTGCTCGTTCCGATTTATGTAATATTTAAGCGCACCGGAATATCAGACCACTGGTATACCTTGATTTTCCCTTATGTTGCGTTCGGGCTTCCATTGGCAATTTTTTTGGTGGACGGATTTTTAAAGGCAATTCCGACGGCATTAGAAGAGGCTGCGGCGATCGACGGAAGCAGCTTTACCAGAACGCTGTTTCAAATCATTTTTCCTGTTTGCAGACCGATTCTTACGACAGTTGGCATTATTGCGACCTTCCAGTGCTGGAATGAATTCTCGTTTGCGCTGGTATTGCTGAAAAATCCGAAGCTGCATACGGTGTCGCTGGCGCTGACACAGT
>CAZMIX010000067.1:5829-11645 GCA_964566545.1 uncultured Lachnospiraceae bacterium
CGGATCATGGCTGGTATGCTGCTTACCATGATGCCCATTCTCGTATTCTATTTCATCTTCAGCAAGCAGATCATCAAGGGTATGGTTGCCGGAGCCGTCAAGGGCTAGGCGTTTAAAATATGTTGAAGTCATAGGCTTCTGCTTTCTTTCGTGACATTTCCAAACTAATTTGGTCACATTTTGCAAAAAATGAAAATTGACGCCGATAGTATAGACGACGGGTCAAAAAAACCAAATCAAAGGGAAATGTTATGGAAGTAGGCAGAATTATTTTGCAAAGCGCGCTTGACATTTCCGGCAAAGTATACTATACTAAAAATGCAAAGTGAACATTGCACAGGAGGTAAAAGCTTGAAATCAAAAATAGCCGAATTAAGAAGGGAGAATCGGATATCTCAGGAAGAGCTTGCTTATGCCGTCGGGGTGACGAGACAAACCATTACTTCCATTGAAGTGGAGAAGTACACCGCATCGCTGCCGCTGGCATATAAAATAGCGCATTATTTCGGTCTTACGATTGAAGAGGTATTTGATTTTTCAGAATTAGAGGGTTGAAAGGACAGGTGTGACATGGAAAACTATAAGAAGGTAATTAAAAAAAGGATTTATTTGCTGACAATTCCGGCGCTGATCGCTGTCGGGCTGGGTGTTTACAACGTATTTTGGGCAGGCTCTGAGGTGACGAAGAGCTATATTTTCGGATTCCAGACGGGCGCTGGGATCACGCTTGGAATTTTTGCGGTGATTTTTATCATTCGCTACCGCATGCTGCTTCGGGATGAAAAAAAGCTGCAGCTGCAATTTAACAAGGAAAATGATGAGCGGTATAAAGCAATCCGCGGAAAGGCCGGCTTACCGCTTATGCTGATCACATCGGTAGCTATGATCATCGCCGGCATTATCGCGGGCTATTTTAATTATACCGTATTCTATACGCTGATTGCCGCCGCCTATTGCCAAATGCTCGTCTGCGGCTTTTTAAAAGCACATTATATGAAAACGATGTAGCATACTTATGTGCGCGGAAGAAACCATATTTTTTAATATAAAGTATCATCCGTCAGAGCGTCCGCAATATTATATTTTTTTATTTGCCGGTTTCCGATGGAATAAGAAATAAAGACCGGCGTAAGGATCAGAAGGGCGAAGACCAGCATTGGCCCGTTCGGCATCCGGGCAATATACTCGCTCATCTCCAATTTGCTTGCATGGACCGCAAACAAGACAAATGCAATGCGAAGCGGGATACTGATCAGGATTGGCTTTACCCCTACCGTAAACGCTTCCGCGCAAAACATTTTGGAAATATCTCCGGGAGTCAGTCCGATGGACTGGTATCTGGCAAATTCCCGTTTGCGCTGGTAAACGTATCCGAGCGTATTTGCGAAAACATTCGCGATTCCAATGCAGGCAAGCAGCCCGCATTGGGCGCTCATAAATTTTTTGTACCCATCGTATATTTGAGCGCTTGTTTTTTCCTTTTGCGGCCGGTTTTCGATCGTGTATGAATAGCCGCTGTTTAAAATCAGTCTGCATTGATTTTCAATGCTCCCGATCAGTTCATCGCAAGCTGCCCGCACGCTTATATAAAGCGTATCCGTGACCGGCAGCTTTTGTGATAATGGTTCGTAGGCGCTTTGCGGCATGATCTGGACTAGGCTGTAATCAGAATATCCTTCTCTTAGATCGGGCGCTTTTTCGGCATAAGCGGAAATGGTGATTTCCCCTGCAAGGTCGGCCGCCAGACTGTCTCCATAGATGGGTAAGGTCTGTACTTTAGCCGGATTTAGAAAAGGAAGATAGCTTGGATGCCGGAAGCTGCTGCTCAGGCTGTCCCAAATAGTATTTACCACAATAGCGGAAGCCGCCGCCTTTCTGGTATTTCTATCGGCTACGGAATCGCGGTATTCGCTGTAGCTTTCCTCATCTAAAATGATGATCGGCACTTCCACCAGATAAGTCCCGTTTTGCAGCCACACAGAGGAACGGTTCAGCGCGCCGTATCCGCCGCGCCCTGTTACCTTGTCACTCATATGCGCCTCAGCAACAGCGGTGTAGGCCGTATTTTTCTGATAAGCGGTGACCGTGTCAACGCCGTCGATATCCCGCAGGCGATCCAATAAACCGGTATCCTTCCCGTCGGGATTTTGGATTTCTATCATAACATCCCATGTATTTTTATATTTCTCGAAATAAGTATGTCCGGTGCTGATTTCGGACAACGTCATAAAATCCAAAAAAACAGTCAATACCAAAAAGGAAACTGTCAGACAGATCGCAGAGGTGCGATAGGCTTTCCGTCTTGTGTAAAGAGCTTTTCGGGATAGCTCTCCGGGAACTCCAAAGAGGGCGGATGCCAGACGGAACTTTTTGACCTTTTCGGCGGGAGCTTCGTATTCTCCTTTGATTGCCTGAAGCGGGCTGATTTTGCTCAACCTTCTTGCCGGAAGCCATGCCGACAAAAATATTGTTAAAAAGGAACAGACGGTTGCCGCAGCAAATAACAGATAGTGATATGAAAAAACGGCTCCGGTTAATTGTAGTTGTGCGGTAATCGTATTTGCATATTTCAAAAAGCATAAGCACAGGCCGATTCCGGCAATTACACCGCAGAGGATCGGGGCGGCGCTTAATGCAAGCGCTTCCTGCAGCAGCACCAGCCGTATCTGCTTTGGGGTTGCTCCGATGCTCTGTAAAATGCCCAACTGGTGCATTCTTGCGTTCATTGAGAATTGAAATGCGCTCTTGATGACTAGAATAAGAGAGAAGCATACCAATATTATGACAGACACATAAAATCCAAGGAGCAAAGACGGGTTTTGCTTTTCTTCCGGCGAAAGGACAAACTGCCTTGCTAAAAGAGAACTGTGGTATTCGATTTGATCCCCATCGATTTGTAATAATTCGGAAATGGCGTGCATATCGGTATAAATCGTCGATAACTCCTCAAAATAAATATCCGTTCCATTTTCGGAAATGCGAACGGTTTTTACATTTGCATAATTTTGTACCGTCTGCATTTGCGCTTCGGACATCTGCATAACAAACCGGGCCTGCCAGTCCCCTTCCTTATCAATGAGGCGCCTTGTTTCATCCGTCCAGATATTGTAGGACAGCGTGTATATCATGGAAATAAACAAAGCGGCAATGAATGCGGCGACCATGATAGAAATACCGGCGGCCTTATTTTTCTTTATATAACTGACCGAATAATCCTTCCACATCTTAATGGCTCCTTTCGCCCGCTTTGCTGTCGGAGATGATTTTGCCGTCTTCAATTGTGACGATGCGTTCCGCTTCCAACGCAGCCGTTTCATCATGGGTGATCAGGAGTATCGTCTGATTAAGTTTTTTATTGGAGATTTTGAGCAAATCAATAATTTCCATTGCATTTTTCCGGTCAAGATTGCCCGTTGGCTCATCGGCCAAAATGATGGCAGGCCGATAGAGCAATGCGCGCGCGACCGCCGTTCTTTGCTGCTGTCCGCCCGAAAGCTGGCCTGGCAGGCATTTCAATTTCTCCTGCAGACCGAGTGTTTGGATGATTTCCTCGAAATAGCTCTTTTCAGGCTTTTTCTTATCAAGTCTCATGGGAAGCAATATATTTTGTTCGACGCTAAGGGTGGGAATGAGATTATAAAACTGATAAATGAGCCCGACCTTCCTTCTCCTGAAAATAGCTGATTTTGTCGCATCGAAAGTAGAAATATCCGTCCCCTCCACATAGATGCTGCCTGACGTCGGACGGTCCACCCCGCCGATCAAATGGAGCAGCGTGGATTTGCCCGATCCCGAGGCGCCGGTAACCGCGATAAATTCGCCCCTTTCCGCAACAAGATCAAGCCTGTCCAGTGCTTTGACCGGATTGGCCGGATCCCCGTAGACCTTTGTTAATGCTTCACATCTGAGTATTTCCACCGTGTGCCTCCTTCGCCTCCGATTTTAGATCAGTTTGTATTGCTATTATAGCAAAGAAAAGTGACATCTCAGTGACAGTAAAAACGAATAAGAAAGCAGGCTCCTCCGTCAGGCAGGTTTTTTGCCGTGATAAAGCCGTTTTGCATTTCTATTATGGATTTTGCCATCGACAGTCCGATTCCTGTCCCGGCTTTTTTGCTCTGCGTTCCCCGGTAAAATCTATTAAAAATATAAGGAATTTCTTTTTCGTCAAAGCCCTCTCCGTTATCCGTCAGGCATATTTCCACATATAACGGATTTTTCTCGTACTGAAAGCTGAGTCGTCCATTTTGAGGCATGTGCTCCACGCTGTTTTTTATTAAATTGGTAAATACCTCCACGCTCCAATCCAAATCGCCATTAAAAGAAATATCCGGATGATTAGGCAGAAGAATTTCGATATGCTTACTTTTAATTTCATTTTCCATCGCTTCCACGGACAATTCCAACAGGGTATATATATTGACGGGCTCTCGCTTTAGCTCCAAAATGCCCGCATCGATCCTTGAAATAGTAAGCAAAGCGTCGGTAAGACGATTGATTTTATCGAGCTGTTTCTTTATTTTTGTGAGCTCATCGTTCTCCGGCTGGGCTTTCATCCGCTGGATCATTACGGAAATGGAGGTGATGGGCGTTTTAATTTGATGAGCAATATTGGAAAGGCTTTCGGCAAAATTTTGCCGTTCCGTGATTGCCGTTTCCTTCGCCTTTTTCATTTCGGTAACGGTCTTATATAGTTCGTCCTCCAAAATAGAAAAATCATCCTCAATGGAGGGCAAAATGGAACTCTCTTTTCCGCGGATCGCTTCGCTAAGATAATCGGTCATGGACTGTATCCGCGCGTTTGTCCTTCATTTTATGAAATAAAATCCAAGGCCAAGCAGGAAAGCCAAAAGCAACGTGCAGCACACGGACGAAAAAATCACAAGATCCTTATATGGCCGCCAAAATGCGGTTCTGCCGAAACCATAAGCTTCCAGATGATGCTTGCCGGCAAGCTCCGTTTGCCCGTCATACTCCTTTATATAGCTTATAATTTTCTGTTCGTCGCCGGGATATTCTCCGATCAGCCAGTCTACGAAGTCAGAGGTCGTCTGATACTGTTGTTCTGCATGGGAATACGACAGAAGAATGTTGGCAAACAGGCTGCTCAGCAACAAAAATAAAGCTGTGAACAGTGTGATAATCAGTAGTTTTTTTCGGCGTTCCATCATTCCTCCATGCGATACCCAAAGCTTCGTACCGTCTTGATATTCCCGGAATTTTGTAATTTTTCCCGCAGTCTTTTCATTGTAACCGTCAGCGTATTATCGTTTACATAATTTCCGTTCGCATCCCATATTTTTTCCAAGAGGCTTCTTCTTGTGACTGTTCTGCTTTTATTTTCCATTAACAGCAACAAAAGCTGATATTCCATGGCGCTCACCTGTATTTCTTCATCGCCGTCCCATACGCGGTATGAAGCCGTATCAATGGAAACGAAGCCGCAGGTCAATCTGCCGCCCGTTACGCCTCTGCGGCGCAGCAGGGCACAGATTCTGGAATACAATATTTCCAATTCAAACGGTTTTGTAATATAATCGTCGGCGCCGATATGAAACCCGCTGACAATATCTTTTACCTGATCCTTTACCGTAATAAAAATCACAGGCAGCTCCGCCTCGAAAGCTCTTATCCACCGGCACAGTTCTTCCCCGCTGCCATCCGGCAAATTCAAGTCCACCAAACAAAGGGCAGGGAGCCGAAGACTTATTTGATGCTTCGCTTCCGAGACGGTAGCAATAAGCGTCACATCATAGCCCTTTTCTGAGTATTACGGTGTAAAAGTGCAACCTTTTCGGAAAAACAATGCACCCCTA
>CAZMIX010000068.1:0-11331 GCA_964566545.1 uncultured Lachnospiraceae bacterium
GCTTGACTGGATCCGTATGCAGATCAAGTCCGATCTCGTCGGCGTCAGCGCAGATCAGGTTGCTTCCATGGTAATCGCATATGAGCCGATCTGGGCAATTGGTACAGGCAAGACGGCCACAACCGCTCAGGCAGAGGAAGTATGCAAGGCGATCCGCGAGTGTATCGCAGAAGTCTATGATGCGCCTACGGCAGAAGCGGTGCGCATTCAGTACGGCGGCTCCGTCAATGCGGAAACAGCGGCAGACCTTTTCGGCCAGCCGAACATCGACGGCGGCCTCGTGGGCGGCGCTTCCTTAAAGGCTGACTTTGGAAAGATCGTAAACTATAAGTAATTATAAGAATATTCCAATAAACATCCCGCAGGCATGATGCCTGCGGGATGTTTTATAAAAAACTTATTCCACAATATACGCTCTGACGATTTCTCCATAATAAGCAGTGTGGTAATCCCGGTTTGCGCCGTGGAAGGAACTGCTTACCTCCTGCGGGTAGAATTTTTGTTTATTTTCCTCGGTAATCGCATTTCCATCCTGCTTTTGTCTATAGATGACCCGGCATTCGAGTGTCAGCGGAAGTTCTTTAATGGCGGGTACAAAAATCTGATCCGCGTCCTCAAGCGTCAGTCCAAGCTCTTTGATTTTATCCATATCGCGGCCTGATTTTGTTCCGCAGATTCCTAAGATATTTTTATCGAAATCACCAAGCGGGATATTGACCGTGAATTCGGGATTTTTATCCAGTTGTTCCTTTGTGAAGCGGCTTTCCCGCACAAAAGCGGTGAAGATCGGTTTTGCCCATTCGATGCCGAGCGTTCCCCAGGAAATTGTCATCGAATTCACCCTGCCGTCCGCTTTTGTTGTGAGCAGAACACCGCTGCTTACCGCCTTCATAATTTCCTTTGCATAATCAAATACTTCTATTTCCTTTTTCATGTAAATGCCTCCTGGCTGTTTGTTCCCCCTTATGATAAACTAAAATTCATAAAAAAGATAGTACCCACTTTTTTGCTGTGGCGCAATTTGACGGCAAAATAGAAAGATGATATGATGATAAAGACTCATTTCAACGCGACTTGTGGGAGAAAAATCGATGTCGAAATCTCAAATTATTATTTTAATTATTGCAGTTTGCGTCATTTTGGGTTCGGGCGGAATGCTTATTAAAACGGCCCGTGAGTATAAAATGGCAGAAAATGAATATAGGAATCTGGAGCGGTATGCGGAGCAGACGGCGCCGGTTGAGGAATTGCCTTCTTTAGATACGGCAAGCGCCGTACAAGGACCGATCGTGCAGGAGGAGCCTGAAAAAGAGCTTTTAAAGAATACTAACCGGGCGGATTTTCCGGATTTGGAGGTGGATTTCGCAGGTCTTGAGGAAATCAATCCGGATGTAGTCGCATGGCTCTATGTAGGTGGGGTTGGTATCAGCTACCCGGTCGTGCAGGGAGAGGACAATGACTATTACCTCCATCAGACGTTTGAAGATAAAAAGAACAGTGCGGGAAGCATTTTTATGGACTGGGAAGTCAATGCGGACTTGACTTCGTGGAATACATTTATTTATGGACATAACATGAAGAATGGGACAATGTTCGGTTCCCTAAAGCGTTTTATCCGAGAAGAGGGCTTATACGAGAAAGATCCTTATATTTATATCTTCAGAGAAGAAGGAATTTACCGGTACAAAATATACGCATATTATATGGACAGTCCGGACAGCAAAAGCTATTGGACTTGCGACACGCTCAAGGAATACAGGCAGTATGTCAGGACCGTCACCGATAAATCGGTTTATGACTGTCGGACAGAGGCGACGGAAGAGGACAATTCCGTGACGCTGGTCACGTGCTCCGGCGCGGGAGCTTCCAAGCAGCGGTTTTTTGTACATGGAATTTTCCTTGACTGGTATGCCTACCAATCAGCCAATATAAAATGAAAAAGCCAAATATTTCTATAAAAAATATAAAAAATATAAAAAGTTTGGTCCTTTTTGCTGTCGGATGAAGTCTTTATATGTGAAAGGCATTGTATGCCTTTTTCAGACGTGGAGGAAAGAGAAGTATTTGTACATAAACGACAGGTTGGTAGATTCATTGAATCTTATGAAGGAATGGAGAGAGTGACTATGATAATGAGAAAAAGATGGGCAAAGGCGTCAATCGCATTACTTGCAATGGTAGCGATGCTGATGGAAACAGCATATAGTGCATATGCATCAGTTGCCACCGATTATGGTTCGACGCAGGAAGAGAGTGTTTCTGATTCGCAAGCACCGGAGCCGGAAGCACCTGTATCGGAACAACAGACACCGTCTGAATCAACAGCAGAGGGGGAGGCCGGAACGGCAGAATCGCCCCAAATCATAGTAGAAGCTGATAACATCGAGCCAGACTTAGGTGTTGCTCCTGCGTCCTTAAACGCATATGAGGACAGGATAGAAGCAAGCGGCATGTCGGATTTGACTTTATATATCAATACGGATCAGATGAAGGATGCGGACAAATACCGCCTGACATTGGAAGGAAGCGGAAATGCCGCCTTGCAGTATGATGCCATACTCGGTTTTGAGCTTTCCAAGTCCAATAGCGGTATTTATTATATTGAGGGTTTGAATCAGCAGCAGTTTAGAGTTTACATATCAAGCATTTCCGAAGGGATGACCGTACAGTACTCCGTCAGAGCAGACGGGAATCCGCAGATCACGCTGATCTCTGCTCCCGAGCAAAAAATTGAAAAGAAATTAGAAGTTTCCGCAGACGGCACTCAGATTATCGGCGAAGGCTATGAGGATATTACACTTAGCTTTGAAGCCTCTGATCTTTTGGACGGAAATTATTATGCGCTGTTTATTAATACAGCAGCAGCGCCTTCTTATAATGGAAGTAAACTGGTAGATGGAAGTATTCCTTCCCTCTCCAATACAACAAACAGTGTTCGTCTCTCCGATTTGGATAAACAGTCATTTTCCTTATATATCGCGGGCGAAAATGTGGATATGGTTCAGGCTGTCTATTCGATCGACTCTGTCGATAATGGAACGGCCCGCATCGTCGTATCGCTCGGCGAGGGCGCACAGGCCGTTCAGTCGCTGAACGCTTCTTCGGATGGCATTACCGGTTCGGGCTATGATAAGGTCGAACTGTCCATGGAATATATAGAGAAGATCATTGAGAAGGCAAAGGCAGAAGTTGAAGAAGCCGATGAGGCCGAAACAGAAGATGCCGAAAATCCGGAAGACGTACAGGAGGAGACGGTATTCGGCTATTCCCTATATGTAGAAACAAAAGCGGAAAATGCGGCTGTAAATGGACAGAAACTGGAGGGCGGCAAGACCGATTACACGAACGCGATGGAAAGCGTGGTCATTGACGGTCTTGAGAAAGAGCCTTTCCGCGTCTATGCGGTGGCAGACGAGGCAGAAGATGCTGCGGAGCCTGCAGCTATTTCCTATTCCGTGAAATCCGTAGAGAACGGAACCGCGAAGATCGCATTTACTTATACAATAGAAGTTGATGAGACGGCAAATAAGCGTGTTTATGAATATGAAGACAGCAAGGTGAAAATTATAATAACGCTTCAGGATCCGGAGGATCTGCCAGATGAGGCTAAGCTGGTTGCTGTGGAAATCGAAGAAGGAACGGCAAAATATGAGGAGATTTCCCAGCAGATCCTTGAGCAGAAGAGAGAAGAAAAAGGCGCGTTTTTATCGCTCGGCCAGGCTATTTATGATATTCACTTTACTTTAGACGGAGAAGAAATAGAACCGAAGAATGAAGTAAAGGTTGAAATGTTCTATAAGAGTCCTGCATTGGAAGATGCTTCGGCAAATCCGGAAAACGAAGAAGCATCTATTTACCATGTAAAGGAAGATAATGCCGGAAACGTGGAGGCCATAGAGGAGGTAACTCAGGATATTTCCAAGAGCGCAGAAGGCGGTATTTCGGAAGCTGTATTTACGGTCTCAGATTTTTCCAGTTTTTCAGCGACATTGGATGCAAATGGAAAATGGACAAACGGAAGGCTTACTTATGAGTTAAATAAGGCGGCCAACGGCTTCACAGGCACAAAATATTACCACAGTGACCGTGCCCTTGGAATTGCCGGGAATTTTCATATTGTTGCTTTTAATACGGCAAAATTACAGACCCATACAAATGGCAATGTTCTCACTAAAAACTTAATTGCCAACAGCAATTTCGGGACGAATAATTTGACGGATGAAATTTCCTACGTGCAAAAGAGCTATTCAGGAATTCAGGAGAGCAGTGCTTCAAAAGAAAATCATACACTGGCATTGGGCAGTAATTTTACGGTGGGATTGATGGATAATAATAATTATTTTAGCGTAAACGGCACAAAGATAGCCAGACCGTTAAATATTATTCAAGACTCCGACACATCCGCCAACCCGTTCATTGATATTGATGCGGTCAGAAGTTCGGTATCCTCTATTTCGAGTGGGCTTGCCGGCGTTGCCAGTACGGGAGTTACGGCATCCTTGACGGATCAGAATAACCGTTCTCTGACGCTGAATACTCCAAACGGAGCAGGTTATTATCATATGACAGCTTCCGAGCTGAATGGCTATTCCGGCAATAAATTTGATTTGAAGGGATTTGAGAGCGGAAAGAGCGGTTCTATCATTATTAATGTGGACTGCAGTGGGGTTTCCACCGTAAATATGCCGCAGAGCGCTAATATTTATGTAGATGGGAATATGGTTTCGGCAAGTGAAATAACAGAATGGTCTGCGGGAAAAGTTATTTGGAACTTCTATAATTGTTCGGGAACAACAATCAATGCGACATCGGTGTTTGGCGCAATCGTTGCAGTAGGCGCGACTCTGAATGTTGATAAAGGAAACGGAACCTTTATTGCGGATAATGTAAATGTAACCGGCGAAACACACAGGACAGATTTCACAGGTATTACGACTCCTACCAGTGCAAGCCTGACCGTATCCAAGACTTTTGGCGGCACATGGCCGGAGGCGGGCTTCCAGTTTAAAATTGAAGCGGTTACAGCAGGCGCGCCGATGCCAACCACAACTACCATTACAGCAACGGCGTCTAATCCTACGCCGGGTTTTGGTGTGATCGGCTATCAGGCAGATACTGTTGCAAGCACAAAACAATATATTTATAAAGTCTCAGAAATAAATGGAGGCATTTCGGGAATCACATATGACTCCACTGTTTATTATGTAAAGGTAACTGTTACAACGACTCTTTCCGGCTCCAATAATGAAAACAGAACGGCCAGTTCGACGATCGCTTATTCCAAGGATGGTACGAATTACAGCCCCTTCAATATTGCGACGGATAAGTTCAGCTTTGTTAATGAAGTCAGTCAGGGACAATTAAAGGTAAATAAAATATTAACAGGCTCCACAAGTGCGTCCACATTCTATTTTACAGTGACAGGACCGAGTGGCGCTGTTGCAAACCCTGCCGGCGGAACGGTATTTTCGGTGGCCGCAAATGGGGCGGCAACAGTCATTTCCGATTTGCCATACGGCACTTATACGGTAGCGGAAACGGATGCAAACGGCACCGCTCTGACGCAGGGCAATCCTTACAGCATCACTTATTCCAGCGCTTCGGTGCAGTTGAATGCCGCGAACAGGGAAGCGGCCGTCACGATCACAAATGCGGTCGGCAGCCTGAAGGTAAAGAAGGTTCTCGATAAGGGTGCGGACTCGGTATTCTATTTTACGGTAAAAGACAGCGCAGGCAAGCCTGTAAAAACGACGGCAGGTTCTTCGGTATGGACCGTAAACGCAAACGGGGAGACCGTGATTTCCGACTTGCCGTTCGGCAACTATACCATTACGGAAGTGAAGGACAGCGCGGGCAATGCGATCGATGATAAGTTTGGGTATCTTGTCACCTATTCAAACAGTAATCAGATTGCGGCAGTGACGCAGGCTGCTCCGGCAGCGGTACTTACGATCACGAATAAAGAAAAGCCGAAGGGTGAAATCTCGATCGTCAAGGAAGATTATATTGATTGCTATTTCCTGACGGGCGCAACATTCAGGCTCTTCAAGGCGGGCGGTGACGGTACGCCGGTCTATGTGACGGGCGGCAACGGTGAGTATGTTTATTCGGAGACGAGCAGCAGCGCATTTTTAGATATGGTGACGGTGGAAGGCGGTTTGCTTCATGTGAAGGATCTCCCTTGGGGCAGCTATTATTTCACGGAGACAGAGCCGCCGGTAGGTTATTTGTATAATTCCAATATCATGCTCTATTTCACGATCGACGGAAACGGCGTGAGGGATACGACGACAAACCTTGCGGGCACCTTGATTAAATCTAACAATGTAGACAGCTATCATGTGAAATATTATGTCATGAACGAAAGAAAGCCGTTCAGACTTAAGATCACAAAGACTTACACAAATCCGGCAGGGCAGGCAGCTTCCCTGGAGGGCGTAGAGTTTACGCTTTACAAATATAACGAAACGACAAAGCAGTACGAATATTATGATAAAGGCGTAACATTGCCGGATGGCACCTTGACCTTCCTGAATCTGCCATGGGGTTCTTATAAGTATGTGGAAACGGGAATTCCTGCGGGCTATGCGAAGACCGCTACCTCAGAGGGTACCTTCGTGATCAACGCGGAGTCGGAAATTTACAACTGCGGCATGCCGATTTATGAAGTGAAGGTAGAGAATAAGCCGATCAGCGGCGGCGTGGAGCTTTATAAGCAAAGCGATAAGAGCAAGGCTCTTCCCGGTGCCGAATTCCAGCTTTGGAAGAACGGAGCAAATGGCCAGTCCGATGCGACGCTTGTTTATGCG
Source organism: uncultured Lachnospiraceae bacterium (assembly GCA_964566545.1). GTDB lineage: Bacteria > Bacillota > Clostridia > Lachnospirales > Lachnospiraceae > JAEYFP01. Next base: position 6,810 of record CAZMIX010000068.1, read on the forward strand.
ACCGACAACGGCAGCGGCAATTATATTTACAGCGTCATATCCACGGGCGCGACCTCTACGTTTGTGACGAACAACGCAGGAAAAATTCTTATTACGAATCTTCCGGCGGGCACTTATTTCTTTAAGGAAATAAAGGCTCCGAGCGGTTATGTGGCAGTGACGGGCGCGGTCGGCGGTTTTACGATCGATGTGGAAAACGAGACGGAAAAGACGACGGTTGTTAATACGACGTTTGAGGCAGGCGTGAAGTTTACGAAGGTGGATGCGAAAGATCATACGATTACACTCGGCGGAACGAAGTTTGCCCTGTGGTATAAAGCGGTCGGCGATGGAGGCTATAAAAAGCTTTACGATGTGACGGCGGATGGCTCCGGCTTCGTACAGGTGAACGGCCTTGCTTTGGGCAGCTATTATTTTGTGGAGATCGAGGCTAAGACCGGCTATGAGCTGGATAATACAAAGCGATATTTTACGCTTGAGGATGGGAATGCGGGACAGATCATTTCCTTAAATGAATCGGGCCTCGTAGAGAATACAAGAGAAAGAGGAAAGGTTAGTCTGCTAAAAACCGATGCGGCGGGCACGGCGTTAAGCGGTGTTACGTTTGAGCTGTGGTCGGATTCGGACGAATTTCCAGGAGCAGTACATGACGGTTACCGCAAGGTTCGCACCTATCAAACGACAAGTGGAGCGATCAGCGCCGATAACCTTCCGTGGGGAAGTTACTATTTTATAGAAAAAGAGACGATCGACGGCTATCTGCTCGATGCGACGAAGCATTATTTTGAAATCAATGCTTCTAATTTGGATGTTCGTTTTGAAGGAAGCACAAAGATTGTCAATCAGCCGGTGAAGGGCTATGTGGAGTTGATCAAACAGGATGCGCAGGACTTAAGTATTACGTTAAACGGCGTTACGTTCGAGCTGTACAGGGTGTTGAATAAGGGGACGGCTTCCGAGTCGGCAAGCCTTGTCGGCACGTATGCGACAGTCAACGGCAAGCTCGCAAAGGATGCGATTGGAGCGCTGGAATACGGCGATTACTACTTCATCGAGACAAGAACGATTGACGGCTATCTGGCGGATGCGACGACGAAATATGAATTTAAGATTAGCGAGCAGGATGCGCTTGTTACGCTTACCGCTAAGAATGAAAGAAAGCTTGGCGAAGTCACATTGGAAAAGTGGAACGCGGCAAAGACAAAGGCTCTGGACGGCGCCGTATTTGAGCTGTATTCCACGAATCCGAACAGTGTATGGGAGGCAATCCAGAGCGCGTTCGGCAAGGATTATTTTAAGTATGGCGAGTATACGACGGCAGGCGGCAAGATTTCAGTAAAGGATCTTCCGTGGGGCGATTATTACTTTGTAGAAAAGACGGCTCCGACGGGCTATGTACTGAGCGATACGAAGTATCCGTTCACGATTGACCAGGCTCATCTTGTTGTCAGCCTGACGGGCGATGCGGCGGCGGTAAACGAAGAACAGTTAGGCGCGCTCAAGCTTGTGAAGACCGGCAAGGACGGTGCTGCTCTTGCGGGTGCGGAGTTTGCCCTTTATAAGGACGGCGAACGCTATCCGAACGCGCAGACGACCTATACGACGGATGATAAGGGTGAAATTATCGTAACACAGCTTCCGTTCGGCACGTATTATTTTGTGGAAATCAAGGCGCCGGAGGGTTATGAGACAAAGACAGGCGATGCGGCTAAGACGGCGTCGGTCGTGATCAATGAAACCAATACGGGCGCTGAGATCACGGCAGCGAAAACGATCAGCTTCAGCAACGACCGGATTTTCGGTTCTTTGGAGCTGAAAAAGGTCGATGCGGCAGGCACGGCCCTGCCAGGCGCGACATTTAAGCTCTACAGCGTTTTGGATAATAAAGAAACGGAAGTGAAGACAAACGGAAGCGAAGGGCTTTATGTCTATAATGAGAATGGAAGCAAACAGACGCTTTCTACGACATCGGCAGGTAAGCTTTCCGTTACGGGACTTCCTTACGGAACGTACCGCGTTTATGAGGAGACGGCTCCCGACGGCTATAATAAGAAGGAATCTCCTTATGAATTTAATATCGGCACACAGAATGCAGTTATTACCTATAATTTTGAGAATACAAAGATCCAGGCCGGCGTCCGCTTCTTAAAGGTGGATGCGAACCATGCGATTTTGGCCGGCGCGGTATTCCGTCTGTACAAGGCAGGAACGAATGAAGACCTCGGTACAGTGACGGCGGATAAGGATGGCGTTGTTGAGAAGCTCGGCCTCGGTGCGGGAAGCTACTACTTTGTAGAGGAGACTGCTCCAACAGGCTATCAGTCAAACACAAAGCATTACGAATTTACAATTTCAGCGGCGGATAACGGCAAGATCGTAGGACTGGACAATGAGGATGCGGTAGTTAATAGCACCGATGCGGTCGTTAATCAGCCGAAGAAGGGCGAGGCAAGGCTTGTAAAGGTGATCAAGGGAACGAATACCGGTCTTGCGGGCGCGAAGTTTGATTTATATGCGCAGGGAAATAATACGCCGATCATGACAGACCTTGTATCCGATTCAGACGGTTATGTGACGGTCACGGATCTGGTCTGGGGCAGTTATTATTTCAAGGAAACAAAGGCTCCTGCCGGCTATGCGTTCAATGCGGATACGAAGTATGCGTTTACCGTAAAGGCGGAAAATGTATCAAGCCTCATTGTTTTGAGCGAAAAGGCGGAAAATGAGCTGATTCTTGGCAAGGCAAAACTTGTGAAGTATGATAACGATACAAAGGCCGTGCTGGCAGGCGCGCTATTTGATTTATACAATGCCGATACGCAGCAGCCGGTAGCCGGTTATGAGGCTGGAATCCGTTCGGATGCGAATGGCGTTATTGAAACGAATAAGGATTTACCGGCGGGTAGCTATTATTTTAAGGAGCGGACGGCGCCTACGGGTTACGTACTCGATGAGACGAAATATGCATTTGTCATTGATCAGTCCAACATGAATACGGTTGTGACGGCTGGTGAGGGCAAGGCATATAATACGCCGGTCAAGGGCAAGGCGGAATTATTCAAATATGTGCTCGGAGAGAACGGCATCACAAAAACCGGTCTTGCGGGCGCGGAATTTACGCTCTATGTAAAGGATAAAGCTCTTGGATTCATTCCGTATACGGCGAAGGTCGATGTTTATACGACCGATGCGAACGGCATCATCACGGCGACCGATCTGCCTTGGGGAGAGTATTACTTCAAGGAGACAAAAGCTCCGGCAGGCTATGAACTGGATGGAACACAAATTCCGTTTACGATCAGCGCAACCCAGCTTGACTATACGGGAGCGGCAAGGCTGTCGCTTTCCAATGAGGATTACAAGGGCTCCATTAAGCTGGTCAAGACCGATGCCGGAAGCGGCAAGGCACTTGCGGGAGCGGTGTTTAAGCTTTACCAGATATCCATGGGAACGACTGTTGAAATCAAGAACCCGGCAGCGGCGGACGGCACCTATACGACCGACGGCAAGGGGCAGATCATTGTGACCGGACTTGACTGGGCGGATTACTATTTCGTAGAGCAGAGCGCGCCGGAAGGCTATGCGCTGCCGGTCAATACGAGGACGGATACGGTCAGCATTACGAAGGATAATGTGGAAGCTTCCGTGAAGACTCCTCTTACGATCGAAGCAGAAAATGAGATGGTCTACGGAAATGTGGAGCTGACAAAGGTTGACGATAAGACGCCGGCAACGGCCTTGTCCGGCGCACAGTTTGCGCTTTATACAGCAGCGGGAGCAAGAGTGTATGTGACGGGAGGAAACGGCAATTACACGTATTCCACGTCAGCCACCGATGTGACCATGGAAACGCCGACGAGCGGCAAGCTTGTTGTGAAGCAGCTTCCATACGGAGACTATTATTTTACGGAGACAAAGGCTCCGGCCGGTTATTTGATCTATACGGGCAATATTAACTTTAAGATTAAAGAAAATCAGACGGCTGATGCGGAGCCGGCGGTAAAGGTATCCTGCCAGAACTCACAAATCAGTGCCGGTGTATCGTTTACGAAGTCGGATACGGTTGCGTCCAAACCTCTTGCAGGTGTTGTATTTACCTTGTATAAGGTAGGCGCGGCAGCGGATGGTTCTGATTTACAGATGAGCAGCTATACCTCCGGTGCAGACGGTATCGTATCGGTGACGGGTCTTGGCGTCGGCAGTTACTATTTCGTCGAGACGAGTGCGCCGGATGATGCCTACAGACTGACCGATACGCATTATACTTTCGTGATTACGGAAAGCGACAACGCAAAGACAGTCGGTCTGACGAACAGCGAGTTAATAGATAATACTATCATCAACTATCCGAAGGTCGGAAAAGTGAAACTGACGAAGTATTATACGGTTAATGGTGCGGTATCAGGGAAACTTGGCGGAGCAACATTCAATTTATATAAGGGGCATATAGACGCTCCGGCAACGGATCCGATGAAGGCAGGAGAATATGTCGGCACCTATACGACATCCTCTGCCGGTGAGA
>CAZMIX010000069.1:0-11329 GCA_964566545.1 uncultured Lachnospiraceae bacterium
GCTTCGGATCCAATTCCACGCTTAAATCGCCCTTCGACACCGCATCGACCAGGTGAATGCCCTTCTCAAGCACTTTTACAATTTGATTAGTCGTCGGAATCGCAACCGCACAGCATAAAATCACTACAACAATCGTGAGCACCAAGATGCTATTTGTCACCTCAGTAATTTCGCCTTCCACAACCGTTCGGCTCTTTCCGCAGAACACCATACCGATCGGATCATTGGCATGCTCTTGAATCAGCGGAACATAATAACCGTAAAACTTTTCACCGACAAGATCCACGTCTGAGGACTCGTAGGTATCGCCGCCCTCCAACACCGCCGCCGTCACTTTCTCATTGGCCTGCGTATATACCAGACGCTGTCCCGCCGTATCCCTAATTGATGTGGCATATCTCGTATCTCCGAAAAAAATTGTCGTATCAATGCCCGTCGCTTCTTTTACCGTATCAACAGTAGAATAATCGGTGGTAATATTATAAGTGGACCCCTTCCACATATACTTACCTTCGTCGTCGATCCGATATTCGCCGCGTGCCCTGTTATCCAACTGATTTCTGACGGAAATAGCAGATGCCTGCAGACCTAAAAATATTTCCCTTGACATATTCTCCCGGATGTTAATCGATGCAATAAAATAAATAAGTATCCCTAAAATAATAATGGGAAGAACAGCCAACATCGTGATCTTGATACTTAATTTCATATTACACGCCCCTCTTTCTTGTATTTATATGAAATAATACTAAATTTAGATATATTTTATCATTTCAAGTCATATTTTGCAACTGAAAATCGACTTAATCTGCAAAGCAAAAGACCGGCCATATTTTTAATTCCAAAATACGGCCGGTCTTTCAATTAAGTGGACCTGGCGGGAATCGAACCCGCGTCCGAAAGCCCTTTCATTAAGACTTCTTCCATCACAGTCATTTATTTGACATTCCCTCCGTCTACCGCCAAATGACAGGCTATAAACTTTAGTAGCTTCATGATTTCTTTTATTTCCTCAAAGCTTTGGAAACAAAGTGCCCCGCATCATCGATGCCGGTTACTTAAGCAGCGGGTGACCTAAGACCGACAGCAGCAACTAGGCTGCGAACGCTAACTTTTCGTCTGCGTCTATATTTAGTTTTCCGATGGTTTTGTGCGGAACCGGACCGCAGATGGCTATCTTAATTGCTAGACCCCCGTCGAAACCAGTACAAGCCCCTGTACTATTTACTTATTATACTCTTTTTGGCACACATAAGCAACCGGATCTATTCATTTCATATTTTTTTCACAGATTTTTAATTTTAAAATCCTTTTCTGCTTCCCTGCGCTGATCCTTTTTCGCAATATCCTGCCGCTTATCATATAGCTTCTTACCTTTTGCCAAACCAATCTCCACCTTGATAAGACTGCCTTTTAAATAAACCTGCAAAGGCGCGATCGTATAGCCCTGTTCTGAAATCTTACCGGAAAGCTTATTGATTTCTGATCTGTGAAGCAGCAGCTTCCTTGGGCGAAGCGGGTCCTTATTAAAAATATTTCCTTTTTCATATGGGCTGATATGCATTCCGCAAATCATTACTTCACCCCTATCGATGCGCACATACGCCTCCTTGATGCTGCACTTGCCCATACGCAGAGATTTAATTTCCGTTCCGTAAAGCGCAATACCCGCTTCAAATTTATCTTCGATAAAATAATCAAAATAGGCTTTTTTATTATTTGCTATCAGCTTAAAACCATTTCTTTCTTTTTCCTTTGCCAAAACACTCACTCCTCCCCGGCTAGCACGAAATCCACCGTGCGCAGCGCCTTATCCACACCGTTCACCCGCACGCTGACAGTCTGTCCGAGTGTATAACGCCTGCCGGTCGCTTCACCGATCAACTCATAGCTGTCTTCACTGTAATGATAGTAATCATCCGTCATCTTAGATACATGCACAAGCCCCTCTACGGTATTTTGCAGCTCCACGTAAATTCCCCAATTCGTAATGCCGGAAATGACTCCCACAAACACCTCGCCGATTCGTTCCTCCATGTATTCCGCTTTTTTCATTTTTTCTGTTTCCCGCTCCGCTTCATTGGCAATCTGCTCTCTGGTACTTGACTGCTTTGCAACCTCCGGAAGTATTTTTTCATAATGAGTGATTCGCTCCTCCTTCAGCCTGCCCCGAATATTTTCCTTAATAATACGATGGATCTGTAAATCGGGATAGCGGCGAATCGGAGACGTAAAATGGCAGTAATACCGGCATGCAAGACCAAAGTGACCTATGCATTCCGTCGAATACTTCGCACGCTGCATGGAACGCAGCGTCAGCCGGCTGATCAGCGCCTCCTGCGGTGTATCTTCTATTTTTACAAGAAGCTTCTGCAGTTCCTTCGGATGAACCTCTTCATCCTTTACTTTGATACCATAGCCAAAGTTACGGATAAATGCAGACAATTTTTTAATTTTCTCCGGATTCGGATTCTCATGTGTCCGGTAGACAAACGGCAATTCCTGCCAGAAAAAATGCTCTGCTACCGTCTCGTTCGCCAGCAGCATAAAATCTTCTATAAGCTTTGTAGCTGTATTGCGCTCATAGGGCTTGATCTCGACAGGATGCCCCGCCTGATCAAGAATTATTTTAGTCTCGGGCAGATCAAAGTCAATAGAGCCGCGTTTTTTTCGTTTTTCCCTCAGAACATGCGCCAACTCCTTCATGCCAAAAAACATCGGCACCAGCTCCTCGTATTCCTTCTTCAGCCGCTCATCATCCTGTTCCAATATCGCATTAACCGCCGTATAAGTCATTCTGCGGTTCGTTCTGATGACCGTCTCCGCAAGCCGATGGTCAATCACTTCCCCATTTTCATCAATTGTCATAAAACAGCTTAACGCAAGCCTGTCCTCCTGCTCATTCAATGAACAGATTCCATTGCTCAATCGGTGCGGCAACATCGGAATAACCCTGTCAACCAAATAAACACTTGTCGCACGTTTCAATGCTTCTCTGTCAAGTGCGCTGTTCTCCTGCACATAATTTGACACATCGGCAATATGCACGCCAAGCTGATAATGCCCGTTCTCCATTGACAGACTGACCGCATCATCTAGATCCTTCGCGTCCTCACCATCAATCGTCACCATCATAAGTTCTCGCAGATCCAGCCTGCCTGCCATATCTGCCTGAGAAATTTCCTCCGGCACATGCCCCGCCTGGTTTAGCACCTGCTCCGGGAATTCGACCGGAAGATCATAGCCCTTTATAATAGAAAGAATGTCCACCCCCGGGTCATTGCTGTGTCCCAGAATCTCTACTATTTTCCCTTCCGGACTTTTTGAAGGGCTACCATAATCCGTAATTTCTACGACAACCTTATGGCCATCCACCGCACCTTTGGATCGCTCTACCGGAATAAAAATATCTCGATTAAAACGGTTGTTGTCCGGCATTACAAAACCATAATGATTCTTTGCCTTATCATAAGTGCCAACAAGCAGGTTTGTCGAACGCACAAGCACATTTACGACGACGGCCTCCTTGCGCTTTCCTCTGGCATGCCTGTCAGACGGCTCAATTTCCACCGTGTCACCATGCATCGCGCCATTGACGTCATTTTCGGAAATATAATAATCCTCCACGGCGCCTTCCACTTCCACAAATCCAAAACCATGCTGTGTCGCCAAAAAAATTCCCTGCAGCATTTTCTGATCCGCCATCGAATATTTCCCGCGCTTGGAAATCTGTATTTTCCCTTTCCCTAACAGCTCCTCCAAAACGGCTTTTAGGGCAGGCCTGTCCTCTTTTTCCACTTGAAGAAAAATTGCAAGCTCCTTTTCTTTCATAGGAACATACAAGTCCTCTTTCATTAAGTTTAATATTAATTGCTTTCTGTCCGTATGCTTCTCCTCTTTCATTACGCTCCTGTCTGTTATACAAAAACACTCTCAAGAGTTATCTTAAGAGTGTTTGCTGTCTAAAATCTGTTTAGGTTTAATATGACCGCGAGTACAATGAAAGCAACTGCCAGATATCTGGTGATTTTCACCAAGTTGCCTTCCATTGAACGGCCTTTATTTTTACCCCAGTAGGTTTCCGCAGCACCGCTAATGGCACCCAAACCTGCCGACTTGCCTTCCTGCAGCAATACGATCGTTGCCAGCGCAACACTCACTATTATAAAAATTATCGTTAAAACAACTCTTAACGCACCCATCCTTACACCTCCTAATGTCATGCAACACTTAGTTTATCATACTAAAATGATATTTTCAACTTATTTTTTAAATTTCGCAGTTTTCAAATTTCGCAGTTTTAGGAAACAGCTTTCCTGATATAACACAAAAACACCAGGGTGGGAGGCCTGATGCTCTTGTGTAACATATATGAAGTTAAGAACTATAAGCCGTACTTACATATTGGGCAATATAAAATAACCCTTGTATAGGGCTATTTGGTCTAGCAAATGCCGCCTTTACTCAGTTCAAGCTGCGCATTCGGCAACTGGCTATCTCACCAATTTGACTTTTGGTTAAGACCCTATAGCTTTGCGTCCCTACCTTGCGGTAAGTTTGCCAATATTCAGTTCGTACTTACAAGTGTTACTATAACATTACTAAATTGCTTTGTCAATTCCTTTTTCACAATTTTTCCATAAATTTTCCCATAAATTCTTCCATAAATTTCCCATAATTTCTGAGGAGTTTCTTATATGAATCGGAAAAGAGGATCAGCCCCACAGGGGGCCGATCCTCCTCATAAGCGCGAATGCCGCCGATTTTTTATAATTCCGCAACGGATAGCGGCATTCACTGCCAGTTATGATTTGCGTGAATGATCACGCGGGGTCTTACGCGATTTGTTCTGTACTAAAATTGCTATGATGACCGTCACGCTCGCCGCGAGAAGTATGATCCACAATGCAATGTTTGCCGCATCTCCCGTAACCGGTCCCACACGCTCGCCGAGCACTCCGCTCGTCGGAGCCGAACGTACGCCGAGTACGCCGGAGAGCACTCCGCCCTCTCTTCTGTCATCACCGGGTGAATTCGTAATCGTTCCGAGACTGACCGAAACTGCTGCTGCGCTCGTGCTGTCCACCGTAAAGGTATAAACAAGCGGATCGCCATTTGTATCTCTGTTAATTGCATATCCTGCCGGTGCCTCTACCTCGATGAAGTAATAATCATCCCAAGGCAGACTGCCTGCATAAATCTCGCCGGCCGAATTCGTCGTATAGGTACCGTATCTGTAGTAAGCATTTCCATAAATCGTAGATGCGGCCGCCTGACCTACCGTCCTTGGTGTTCTTGAATAAAGCTCAAATACCGCTCCCGCAAGTGCGCTCGTAGCGCCCGCGTTGGCCTTCGTCAGTCTGGCAGCACCCATGCTTCTCGTATTTAAGAAAGTCACTGCTGCCGACGCGCCCGATTCCGCAATTGTAAACGCTTCCGTAGCGCTGCTCAGCGCATAGCCGGACGGTGCCGTTATTTCTCTGAAGTAATACGTTCCATACGGCAGCCCCGTTACCGAGAGCGTTCCTGCCGAGGATACTGCCATGGACGTTGTTCCCTCCGTAGAAGCCGAGTAAACGTAAGCACCCGTGCTTCCTGTCGCCCTTACAAGCGTTCCTGCCGACGTGTACAGGTTAAATACCGCTCCTGAAAGCGCCGCTCTCGTAGAAGCATCCCGTTTTGTCAGTGTGACCGAGCCTACGATTCTTTCGTCACGCATCGTCACTGTTTGCTCGACTCCATCCGTTCTCACCGTAAAGGTCACCGGAGATGCCACCGTATAGCCGACAGGCGCAGAGATCTCCACAAGCCGGTATTCCGCACCAAGTACAAGTCCTTCCACATAATGCCTTGTTGTCGTAGAAGTCCAGCGGTCCACCTCTTCACCTGTGCTGACTCTGTATAGAGCGAGGACTGCACCCGGAAGCTCCGCACTTGTCGTCGCATCCAGCTTGGAAATCCGAACCTTACTCGGCGTATTCGTGAAATTCATACCACTCTGCGTGGAAACATATCCGCTTAATGTGCCTTCCTCCACGGTATACGTGATAATCTTTCCGTTTGTATCATATTTTGGCAGCTTTACCCTGCCCTCCGTACCGAAGGTATAGGTCATACTCGTGTTTCCCAAATAATACGTATCCACAAGCACGTGGCTCCTGCCTGCCGTATCTGTTGCGTACAAGTTGATCGTGACAGTCGGACGTCTGCTCGAATCGCCTGCGTCATCCCAATACTTCCTGCCGCCGATTTCGATATATTCCTGTTTAATCGTGTTGGTGAGTGCCGTGCTTACTATTCCGCTTGAAGGTGTTCCGTCGAATACATAGAATCCGTCACTCGTCAATGATGCCTTTGTTCCGTTAAAGTTAACGGAAAGCGTATAGCCTGTTGCACCTACTTCTTTCAGCGAATATACATATTTGTGACCGTCTGCCGTAGAAATATCGTCCTTGCCGGTCGGGTCAGTGCCTCTCTTGTTACCCCAGCCAAGATTATACTCATATAAATTCTCAAAGCTGAAGGTTCCGTCAGCAGCGAGCTTTGTTTCATCGTAATACTCGCCGTCTCTATAAAGCACAATTGTAATATCATCCGGTCTGTCAGTGCTATCCGGATCTTTCCATTCTTTTACGCCTTCCAATACAAACGGATCATAGAACGGAGCGTTTGTCACCTTGCTTTCATGCTCCATGTTAGTAATATTGGATTCATACGTGCCATCTCCAATCTCTTCAACCGTATATGCATATTCCTTACCGGTTTCTAAATCATATTTATCGAGGCTCTTGAATGCAAAGGCTTCCTTGCCGCCCGTACCGATCGCGCCGTTCTTGATCGTGACAGAATCGACCTTGCCGTCTCCGTCCGCATCCACGCGCTTACCGTCACGCAGCAGATAAATTGTTACATCCGCATAATCCTTAGTCCTGTCAATATTACCGTTTGCATCCTTAGTAAGCAGCCATTTTTTCTCGCCGCTTAACCCGACCTTCTCCTGCTTCAGCCTGTTCGTAAAGCCGGTCACATTGCCGCTTGTATCCTTGATTTCTTCACTCGTAAACCTCTTTTCGGCATCGGCAGACATCGACTCCTTCACCGTATAGGTGTATTCGTAATCTACGCCGCCCGCCGTCTTGTACTTATACTGCTCCAGAGGGCCGAACTCATAATTCTCCGCACCATTTTTCAGCACGATCGAATCAACCGGCTTCGTATCCATGACACCCTTTGTTATGGAATCACGATATAACTCAATCGTTACATCCGGATAAGTATAGCCCGGAATCGTGTTTCCGTATACATCCTTCGGAATCACCCATGCCTTCGTACCCTTCAGGGAGGTCTCTCCGCCCCTTGCATTCTTTAGGGATTCCTCACGGATCGAACCGTCTTCCTTCTGTACATCCACACCCTTAATCGTAAACTTCAAATCGGCAGCAACCGTATAGCCTGTTGGCGCACTTACCTCATGCAGTGTATACGTATATGGGCTGGTTTCATCTTTTGTTTCCATCAGGATGAGCTTAACCACCTCCGCATATTTGGAGGCCTCCGACGCGCTTACCGTGCGCTGTGTAAACAGCACCGGCTTTTCGCTTGAGATCCACTCATGCAGAACAGTCTTCCCGTCCTTGTCAAGGAGCTGCAATACCGCACCTTCCAAATTTGTCTCCGTCGTCAAATCCAACTTTGAAAGCAGAATTTCAAGAGACTTATCTTTCATGACTACCGGCGAGGGGGAAGTCGCTCCCTTGCCATCTACGGTAAACTCGACACTCTGCGCAATTGCATAACCGTCCGGAGCCGCCGTCTCGACGAGCGTATAGGTCTTCCCTGCCTCAAGAGCCACACCATAAATCACATGGTAATCCGCATATGCCGCCTTTTCCTTATCCGACAATGCCGCTTCGGAAGCAAGTGTTGACAATAATGCCGGTTTATTTCCCGATGTCCAGTTCGCAAGAACACTGCCAGAGCCATCCACAATCTGAAGTGCTGCGCCCGGAAGCTCTTCCGTGCCGGAAATAGACTGTTTGGAAACAATCACCTTTGTCATGCCGTCAAATACATCCTCGGACTGTGTAACTGTTCCGTCCGCATCCGTACGTTCAAACTGATTATAATCCTTCACTGTGAAGATGACATCTTCCGCCTTCACATAGCCGGCCGGAACACCTGTCTCCACTACCTTATAGTTTTTGCCTACGACAAGCTTGCCAAATGGAATCAGAACAGCTCCGTGAGCCGGCGAGATCCATGTATGCACCTGCTCGGTGTATGAGCCTGCCGCATCCTGACCATACAGCGTCAAGTCCGCACCTTCCACATAGTCGTCCGCTCCGCCTGTTAAACGTTTTTTAGATATTTCCACACGGATCGGCCTGTCGTACATAGTCAGTTCATTGGCTATGATCGTTGTACCATAGTCGGAATCCTTAGCCGTCGCTTTCCTCTCAGCTGTTGCGGATACATCTTCTGTAATTTGCAATGTGCCGTCACTCATTATCTTAAAGGTAATCGGCTGCGCCGTATAATAACCGTCCGGCGCCTTTGTTTCTTCCAGCGTATAAGTTTCGCCTACCTGAAGCGCCGCCAGAATCTTATGCGGAACACCCGAGGTACGCCATTCTTCCACAACATCTGAGCCATGCTTAATCACGAGTGATGCACCCGAAAGCTCTGTGCTCGTGCCAAGCTCCTTTTTGGAAATGAACACATCAATTGCCGCATCTTCTAATATAAGCGTCATACCATTTCCTGAACCGGTCGTTCTGCCCGTTGTCATAATGCTGCCGTCCTCATTGACCTTAAATACGATATCTGTCGTCAGCGCATAGCCAAGAGGTGCCGTATCCTCGTGCAGTACATAGCTCTGCCCTGTTACCAGGCCATTCTCACTTGTCAATCCGTTTCCGATTTCAAACAGCTTTGCAGTCGTTCCTGATGTCCAGCTCGCAATCGCAGTGCCGGTTTTGCTGCCACTTGCATCCGCTAAATAAAGCTCCATTTTTGCTCCGGCAAGCTCATCCGTACCGCCGATTTCACGCTTGGAAATATACAGCTTATTTGTATCATCTGTCATCTGGCAGATAAGCGGCGTCGTAACAGAATCCGTAACCGTCGTAGAATCGATCGTCTTTGAATCCGTCTTTGCCGCATCTCCCTCAGGAAGCTGATAACCCGCCGGTGCTTTGATCTCAAGGAAGTAATAGGTTCCCCAAGGAAGTCCCGTCACAACAAGCTTTCCGCCGCTGTAAAGCGCCTGCAGCTCTTTCACACTCTTATATAATACATTATCCTTATAAAGCTCAAACTCCGCGTCTTTCAAAGACAGACGAATCAGTGTCCCGTCGCTGCTCTTTCCGTACTTCACAAGCTCGATCGAGCCGTTTTCTTTTGTATTCGTCACGGTCGTTATCGCAGTCTTATTACCGGATGCATCCTTCGTGTAAACATCCACGAACTTCTCTGTCTTTGTTCCGTCCGCATTTACCGTCTGTCTGTCTGTCTCGGTAATATCAAAATAATACTTCGTAGCATCCGGCACATAACCGGCGGCTTTTGCCGAAGCCTCATTCTCCAGGAAGTAATAGCTTCCTATCGGAAGATGCTCTATCGCAACAATACCCTGTGCGTTCGAGGTTGTCATTCCGACTTTCGCATTCGTGTCCGCATTATATACGTCAAATACGATTCCCTGAATCACCTTCGTTGTAGCCGCATCCGTTTTGCTGAATTTCGCAGATGCCTTAATTTCACTATTTACAAATGTATATTCCACTGCATCCGCAATCACGCAGCTTTTCGTAATGCTGAATTCCAGCTGATAGTCGCTGACCGCATAGCTTGCTCCTACCGGCACGCTCGTTTCCTCAAAGTAATAATTACCATAAGGAAGCCTGCCAATTATTGCTGCACTGATTTTTCCCGAAGCATCAGTCTTATAGCTGCCAACCTCCTTCTTTGTATCCTTGTTCACGAGAGTAAAGCCAATGCCGCTCAAATCAGCAGGCTTCGTACCGTCAAAGGTTTTTAACAGACTCACATAGCCATAGCCCTTTTGGTTCTTCACTTCCACTGATTGCTGCTGCATGATATTCGTAGTCGCATCCGCGTTATTTTCATTAATTGTCACAACGGCAGATTTTATTACATTGGTTTCGGAAATCGCCTCGTAGCCCTCCGGCGCTTTTGTCTCACGGAAATAGTAGCTGCCCCAATCCAGATTCGAAACCGTTACATAGCCATCTCCATTTGTTATAAGCTTCGTCCTAACCGGCGTATCGTTGCCTACCATATACAAATCAAATTCCGCACCGGAAAGCAGTTCGCCCGACTCCAGATCGCTCTTTGTCAGCTTAACAGAGCCCGTCTGCCGCTCGTTTTCAATTGTACCAATATCATAAGCAACCGTTGTGTTGCCCGCACCGATCGTAAATTCATATATTGCATCGGGGTTGATAATGCTATAACCCTGCGGTGCCTTTGTCTCCACGAAATAATAGGAATCCCATGGCAGACCTGAAACGGATAGTTCTCCGTTTTCGTTTGTATAATATTTGCCATACTCATAGCCCGCACCGAAAAGAGACTTGATCGTCTCACTGAAGCTGCTCGGCGTATTCGCATACAGGGTAAATTCCGCACCCTTCAGCGCCGCTCCATTTTCATCCGTCTTCTTCAGCTTGACGGAACCGTCCTTCGGCGTATTGATGATCGAATTGCTTCCCGTAAAGGATACGGTCTGGCCGTTCGTTTTAATTTCAAATGCAAGGTTTCCTGTGTATGTCTCGTAACCGACAGGCGTTACCTCTTCGAAATAATACTTGCCCGCATCCAGCGCGCCTACGATTGCCTTTTCAATCCGGCCGTTTGCATCCGTTGTAACGGTCTTTAAATAAATTCCGTTTGGCGACTCGCCCTTGTAAAGCTTAAAGCTTACATCGGCCATCGCTGCCTTTGTCGTTTCATTCTTCTTTTCAAGCTCCACGTAACCCTGCAGCTTCTCATTCTTAATCGCATGATTGCCCGTGAAAGACTTGTGCAGGCTGCTTCCGTCAATCGTAAAGCTGTACGGCGTCGTGTTCAAAATGTAGCCGTCAAGCGTGGACTTCTCAACAAGCGTATAATCTCCCCATGCAAGGCCGTCCTTGGATGCCGTGCCGCCGTTTGCGGTCGTCAGCGTAGCGATCAACTGCCGGCTGTCCGTTCCGTAATCCTTGTATAGCTCAAATACAACGCCGTTCAGCGGACTGTTATCGGCTGCGGAGATCTTTTCGATTTCCACGCTACCCGTCTCGCGTTCGTTCTTCACCTCGACAAGCTG
>CAZMIX010000070.1:0-10583 GCA_964566545.1 uncultured Lachnospiraceae bacterium
AGACTGAACCAAAGATAGGGAATGAGGATGGATTTCCATTTTTTGCGGAGGATTTGGGAAAAGTCCTTTGACAAATCATCTTTATAATGTATTAATAGTCCCGAGATAACGAAAAATAAGGGCATATGAAAGGAAGATATCCAGGCCCTAAGCGGTTCACTGATATATTCTATATGGCCGAGTACAACGAGGATGATACCAAGCCCCTTTGCCATATCAAAATAGGTTAAACGTTTTGAAGTCATAAGCGTTAATCTCCAATTTTATAGATTACTATAACCTATTTTAGAGGAGAATGTTAGAAAAAACAAGAAAAAAGAAATATTTAAATTTTTAGATTGCTTTTTTAAGAAGTAAGGACTATAATCAGCTATATTTGTTGAGAATTCAAAAAAAAGAGGGTTTTTGCCATGGATGTGATGATATCAAAACTGTCTGAAATTGAAGCTGCGGCATCCAATATTGTAGAAAATGCCAGACAGAAAAAAAACGATATTTTTAAAGAGGCGGACGAGAAGAAAAAGGTTATTGATGAAGAGTCTGAAAAGGAAATCGAACAAAGAATCGCAGACTTGAAAAAAGAAATGGAAGAAAAAAAGGAAAGGGATGTTGCGGCTTTGAAGCTGAGCACGCAGCAGTCCATCCAAAAAATTTCCGAGGTCTATGAAAAACACCATAAGGAAATTGCGGAAGAAATTATCGGACGCATGATCGAAGCGGTCCGTTAATGATACCGCAGCAACGGAAAGGTGAGGAAGTCATATGAGCGGATTAAGTGCCTATGGAGGAATTGCTGCGAAAATCCGGGCAAAGCAAAGGAAGATGTTTCATAAGGAAGACTATGAGAGGTTAAGTTCATGTAAATCTGTAAAAGAGCTCATTTCTATTCTGGAGGAAAGCGAAGGCTATCACAAGCTGTTTACAGGTATGAATTTAAACGACCTGCACAGAGGGACAATAGAGTTGATTTTAAAGAAGGCTCTGTACGAGGATTATAGCAGTCTGTATAAATTCTCAAATGAAGAACAAAAAAAATATTTAAAAATATATTTTCGTAAATTGGAATTGAGTTTTTTAAAGGCTTGTCTGCGCAATCTGTTTAATAAAGAAAAAGCGGGACTGGAGGTAGCAGGAGAAATCAGCGCAATTTTCTCAAAGTATTCAAAACTGGAGGTAGCGCTGCTTGCAGGAGCGACGACAGAGGAAGCCTTTGTGGAGGCGCTAAAAGGAAGCGAATATTATGGAAGTATGAAGGCAGTTTTACAGCGCGGCGGCAATACGATGTTTGATTATGAGGTTTCTTTGGATTTGTCCTATTTTATAAGGCTTTGGAAAATCATTGAAACAGAGTTTTCCGGTCTGGATTCGGAGATTTTGATAAGGAGCGACGGATACCGGACTGATTTGCTGAATTTGCAGTGGATTTATCGCTGTAAAAAGTATTATAAGGTTTCCGCTGCCGATATTTTCGCGCTGTTGATCCCGATCAATTATAAGCTGCGCAGAGACGAGATGCTTAAGCTAGTCGAGGCGGGCAGCATCATGGAATATGACCGGCTTTTAAAAAAGAGCGCTTACGGAAAGCTGTATCCGGATATTTCAGGCGGGAATCTGGAGGAAATCTATAGCTATTTGATAGATAAAATCAATGATGCAGATTCAAGGAAATATCCCTATTCGGTTGCGGTTCTCAATACTTATTTGTATAATAAGGAGCATGAAATCAAAAAAATTACGACGATACTGGAAGGTATCCGATACGGCATAGATTATGAAGAGATCCTTGACTATGCGGGATTGAAAGGAGGAATGGTTACGTGATTGAGAATATGAGCTTTATTAATATCATGGGTCCGAAGGATGATTTTGACAGGGTCGTGCAAAATTATCTGAGTAAATATGATATGCAGCTTGAAAATGCATTGTCGGAATTAAAGACCGTGCACAACATCAAACCGTTTATTGATACAAACCCATACGAAGAAGCATTAAAGATTTGTGAGGAGCTTGCAAACCAAATCAGCGAACCGGGAAAAAGCACTTTGGAAAACGCACAGAAGTTGACGATCAGAGATGCGGCGAAGTTTGTTGAAAAGATAAACACGGGTGCGAGGAAGCTGGAGAAGAAAAAGAGTGGTTTGGAAACGGAGCTGAAAGCAAAGAAGGAATCTCTTGAAAGAATTCTTCCTTATAAGGAATTAAAGTATAATATTTCTTCTATTTTAGAGTTTAAGTTTATCAAATTTCGGTTTGGTAAATTCCAAAAGGAATATTATGAGAAATTTAAGAAAACAATTTATAATGAAACGCTGGCTCTTTTCTGTGAATGCTATTCCAATAAGGAATATGTATGGGGTGTTTATTTTACGGCGGACGAGTTGACGGACAGGATCGATACGATTTTCTCTTCCCTTCATTTTGAACGAATTTTTCTTCCTGATGAATATGAAGGAACGACGGAGGAGGCTTGCGCGCTGTTGGAAAGGCAGATTAATATTCTCCAAAAGTCGATCACAAAATTTAAGGAAGAGAAAGAAAAATTTTTTGATGAATATACCCCCATTTTATTGGCTGTCAAAGAAAAACTCACACGGTATTCCGTGAACTTTAACGTCAGGAAAATGGCCGCCTGTACGGATGATAAGGAGAACACCTATTTTATTCTCTGCGGCTGGATGACTAATAAGGATGCAGAAGCCTTCAAAAAAGAGATTGCGAATGACAAAAAAATCACCTGCTATATCGAAGAGGAGCATCAGAATATTTTCAGCAAGCCGCCGACAGCGTTAAAAAATCCAAAGATTTTTCGGCCATTTGAGATGTTCATCCGAATGTATGGGCTTCCGGCCTATAACGAAATTGATCCAACCATTTTTGTGGCATTGACCTATTCATTTATTTTTGGCATCATGTTTGGCGATGTGGGACAGGGTCTGTGTCTGGCAATTGGAGGATTTATCCTATATAGAAAGAAGAAAATGGATTTGGCGGCGATTGTCGGGAGCTGCGGTATTTTTTCCACAATATTTGGTTTTCTATTTGGCAGTTTTTTCGGCTTTGAAAATATAATAAAACCTGCCTGGATACGACCTGCTTCTTATATGGCTACGGTTCCATTTATCGGGAAACTGAATTATATTTTTATTATTACGGTTGCATTTGGTATGTTCATCATTCTACTTTCAATGGTCTTTAATATGATCAACTCTTTTAAGGAGCATGAATTGACAAAAGCAGTCATGGATACGAACGGGGCGGCGGGTTTTGTATTTTTTGCGGCAATCGTGCTTGTAATTGCCCTGTTTATGACAGGAAACAGCATTCCGGCAGGAATTGTCTTAGGCGTGATGTTTGGTATTCCGCTTTTGCTGATCGCGCTCAAGGAGCCGATCACAAATCTTGTTGAGAAAAAGGCAAAGCTGCTTGAGGAAGGGAAGGGGATGTTTATCGTACAGACCTTTTTCGAACTGTTTGAGGTGCTGTTGAGTTATTTTTCCAATACGCTTTCGTTTGTACGTATCGGCGCTTTTGCAGTCAGTCATGCATCAATGATGGAGGTCGTGCTGATGCTCGCGGGAGCGGAGGAAGGAAGCCCGAACTGGTTTATCATTGTTTTGGGCAACATATTTGTCTGCGGTTTAGAAGGTTTAATCGTAGGGATTCAGGTATTAAGGCTTGAATACTATGAAATGTTTTCAAGGTTCTATCGTGGAACAGGCAGAGAGTTTAAGCCATATAGAACACAGGAAAATTCAGCAAAATAAAAATAAGATAGGGAGGTCATTCAAATGACAGAAACAGTAGTAAAAGTATTATTGGCAGCAGCATTGATTCTTAGTATCGTAATTCCCTTCGGCGCTTATTTGATCGGAGAGCATACAAGAGGAAGGTATAAGACAACGATCGGTATTAACGCATTTTTCTTCTTTTCAACGATGGTGATCGCGAACGTCCTGATGTATTCTAACGTGTCGGCAGCAGAAGCCGCATCGGCAGCGACGTTATCCACAGGTCTCGGCTATATTGCGGCGGCGCTTTCCACAGGCGCATCCTGTATCGGCGGCGGCATTGCCGTAGCAAGTGCCGCAAGCTCCGCGCTTGGCGCGATCAGTGAGGATCAGAGCATCCTTGGTAAATCGCTCATTTTTGTTGGTTTGGCAGAAGGTATCGCTCTCTACGGCTTGATTATTTCATTCATGATCTTAGGTAAATTAGGCTGATGAAAATGTATTTGATCAGCGATAATGTCGATACCTATACCGGAATGCGTCTTGCCGGCGTGAAGGGTGCCGTAGTCCATGAAAGGCAGGAGCTTTTGGAGGAACTGAATAAGGCAATTGCAGACAAAGAAATAGGTATTATTTTATTGACTGAAAAATTCGGGAAGGAATTTCCGGATATTATTGATGATGTGCGGCTTCACAGGAAGCAGCCGCTCCTTGTGGAAATACCGGACCGCCATGGAACGGGACGCGCGCCTGACTTTATCACTTCCTATGTCAGTGAAGCGATCGGATTAAAACTTTAATGATTTCATGAAAGAAGGTGAATCTAATGACAACAGACGAAAAGCTGCAGGAACTTCTGGATACGACGATGGGGAATGCGAGAAGGCAGGCATATGAAATCATCAAAGGCTATAACTCTTCTGCGAACCAGATATTAGAGGAATACAGGCAGAGCAAACGGGCGCACATAGAGGGGCGCGTTTCGGCGGAACGTTCGGCTTTAAAATCCGCTGAGAATAAAGAAGTGTCCGCAACACAGATTGTCATCAGAAAGGAACTTTCAGATAAGCAGGAGGAATTAAAAAACAAGCTGCTTTCAGAGGTTACCGCTTTATTAGAGGATTATAAAAAAACAGAGGAATATGAAAAGCTTCTTGTTACCCAGATAAAGGAAGCGAAGGAATTTGCCGGTGAAAATCCGCTGACCGTTTATATCGATCCGGCGGATGCGGACAAAAAAGAGCTGTTGGAAAAAGAAACGGGCTGTCCGCTTACAGTCAGCGCGTATTCCTTTATCGGCGGTACAAGGGCTGTGACAAATGATAATAAGATTTTAATAGATAAATCATTTGAGACAGCTTTGGAGGAAGAACGGAATAAGTTTGTCTTCCAGGGAGGTAATCCAAATGAATGACAGTAAAAAAGGAATCATCTATGGAATTAATGGCCCGGTTATTTATCTGAAAGGGAATACGGGCTTTAAAATGGGAGAAATGGTCTATGTCGGGAAAGAGCATCTGGTCGGCGAGGTCATCGGACTTTCCTCTAATTTGACGACAATTCAGGTTTATGAGGAAACGAGCGGATTAAAGCCGGGCGCGGAAGTGACGGCTACCGGCAGTGCGATTTCCGTTACGCTTGGCCCCGGCATTCTCAATAATATTTTTGACGGTATCGAGCGCCCCTTAAATTCGATTGCGGAAAAATCCGGCATTTATATTAATCGCGGTATCAGTGCGGCGTCCCTTGATTTGGAAAAAAAGTGGGATGTCACAATAACGGTCAGGAACGGACAGCACGTGGAGGGCGGCACGATCATCGCCGAGATGCAGGAAACAGCGGCGATCGTCCATAAGTCTATGGTTCCTCCTTTTGTGAAGGGTAAAATAAAGGATGCTGTGGAAAACGGGGCTTATACGGTAGAGGATGTGATCGCCGTAGTGGAGACGGAGCAGGGCGAGGAGGTTCCCTTAAGACTTGCTCAAAAATGGCCGATTCGAGTGCCTCGTCCGGTTGGCAAGCGTTATTCCACGCATATTCCGCTGATAACGGGACAAAGAATTCTGGATACGCTGTTTCCGATCGCAAAGGGTGGTACCGCCGCAATTCCGGGAGGCTTTGGTACCGGAAAGACGATGACCCAGCATCAGATCGCAAAATGGTCGGATGCGGATATTATCGTTTATATCGGCTGCGGTGAGCGCGGCAACGAAATGACGCAGGTGCTTGAGGATTTTTCAAAGCTTGAGGACCCGAAGTCCGGAAATAAATTGATGGCGCGGACGACATTGATCGCCAATACGTCCAACATGCCTGTGGCCGCCAGAGAGGCTTCTATTTATACGGGTATTACGCTGGCCGAATATTACCGCGATATGGGTTATGATGTGGCTATCATGGCGGATTCCACCTCCCGTTGGGCTGAGGCGCTTAGAGAGCTGTCCGGCCGTCTGGAGGAAATGCCTGCCGAGGAGGGTTTCCCGGCATATCTGGCCTCTAAGCTTTCCGCTTTTTATGAACGTGCGGGCCTCGTATCTAATTTAAATAATTCGGAGGGCAGCGTAACGATCATCGGTGCGGTTTCTCCGCAAGGTGGCGACTTCTCCGAGCCGGTAACACAGAATACAAAGCGTTTCGTGCGCTGTTTTCTCGGACTTGATAAATCGCTCGCTTACGCGAGACACTTTCCGGCGATCCATTGGCTGACGAGCTACAGCGAGTATTTACCGGACTTGACACCTTGGTATCAGGAGCAGGTATCGCCTGATTTTATGAATTACAGAAACAGGATCGTGACGCTTTTGAATCAGGAAAGCAACCTGCTTGAAATCGTCAAGCTGATTGGCAGCGATGTGCTTCCGGATGATCAGAAGCTTGTACTTGAAATTGCGAAGGTAATCCGGCTGGGCTTTTTGCAGCAGAACGCTTTTCACCCGGAGGATACGTGTGTGCCGATGGCGAAGCAGTACAAGATGCTGGATACGATCCTTTATCTGAACGATGTATCAAGAAGGCTGATTGCTATGGGAATGCCGATGTCCGTATTAAAGGAAAGTAATATTTTTGAACGCGTCATTTCCATCAAATATGATGTACCAAATAATAAGCTGGAGCTATTTGATCAGTACAGAGCAGACATTGACGCATTTTACGAGGAAGTATTAAGGAAGAATAAATAAGGCTGTTCGGAAAGGTATGGTGGATATATGTCAATTCAATATATCGGTTTAAATCAAATCAACGGACCGCTTATTGTCCTGGAAGGCGTAAAAAATGCGGCGTTTGATGAGATTGTGGAAATACAGATGGACGGAAAGCAAAGAAAGCTTGGCCGTATTGTAGAGATTTATGAGGATAAGGCAGTCATTCAGGTATTTGAAGGAACGGAAGGGATGTCCTTGAAAAATACGCACACGAAGCTGACCGGGCATCCGATGCAAATCGGTTTATCTGCGGAAATACTTGGCAGAACCTTTAACGGAATCGGACAGCCGATCGACGGTCTTGGTGAGATCACGGAGGATGTGCGCAAAGATATCAATGGGCTTCCGTTAAACCCGGTTGCAAGGGAATACCCCAGAAACTATATCCGTACCGGTATTTCGGCGATCGACGGTCTGACGACGTTGATCAGAGGGCAGAAGCTCCCTATTTTCTCAGGGAACGGACTCCCGCATGACGAGCTTGCCGCACAGATCGTACAGCAGGCGTCGCTGGGGGATCATTCCGAGGAAAAATTCGCGATTGTATTTGCGGCAATGGGCGTTAAGCATGATGTTGCGGATTATTTTGAGAAGGTATTTGAGGAAAGCGGTGTCAGCAACCATGTTTGTATGTTTTTAAATCTTGCGAACGATCCGGTCGTCGAACGTCTTCTGACGCCGAAGATCGCTCTGACAGCCGCGGAGTATCTGGCCTTTGAGCATGATATGCATATTCTTGTTATTTTGACGGATATGACGTCCTTTGCGGAGGCCATGCGTGAGGTATCCTCCTCCAAGGGTGAAATCCCGAGCAGAAAGGGTTATCCGGGTTATTTATACAGCGAGCTTGCCACGATTTATGAGCGTGCCGGAATTGTTACGAATGCCAAAGGCTCGGTGACACAGATCCCGATCCTGACAATGCCCAACGATGATATCACGCATCCGATCCCGGACTTGACGGGATATATTACGGAGGGACAGATCGTATTGGACCGTTCTCTCCATGGTCAGGGTATTTATCCGCCGATCAGCATCCTGCCTTCGCTGTCCCGATTGATGAAGGACGGCATCGGGGCGGGCTTTACGAGAGAGGATCATCAGGACGTCGCAAACCAGTTGTATGCATCCTACGCGAAGGTACAGGATGCGAGAGCGCTCGCTTCCGTTATCGGTGAGGATGAGCTGTCGCCGATCGATAAAAAGTATGTCGCGTTCGGTAAGGTTTTTGAATCCCGGTTTGTCGGTCAGGGCATGGCGCAGAACAGGACGATCGTGGAAACGCTCGATTTGGCATGGGAGCTTTTAGGAATACTGCCGAAAGAGGAGCTTGACCGTATCGATACGAAGGTTTTGAACGAACGATATCGGGAAACCGTCGTGGAAGCATAAGGCGGGCTGATACAAAGTATAGCGGGAAGGAGGGCTGTTTATGAATGTAAGTACGGTGCCTACAAAAGGAAATCTGATGTCTTTGCAGAATTCATTAAAGCTTGCCAGACAGGGCTATGAGCTGATGGATAAAAAAAGGAATATTCTGATTGCAGAGCTGACCGGCCTGATCGACGAGGCTAAGGGCATTCAGTCCGAAATTGATGTGACCTTCCGAAAGGCGTATAAAGCGTTACAGGAGGCAAATATTGAGCTTGGCATCAGCTATGTGCAGGAGGTTGCCGAAGCGATGGAGGTAGAAAACTCCATTGTCATCAAAACACGAAGTGTCATGGGCACAGAAATTCCGCGGGTAGAAATGGACGAAACGGAAAAGAAGCCAACATTTGCCTTTTACAGCACAAGATATTCCCTTGATGAAGTCAGAGAGGCGTTCCAGAAGGTGAAAGAGCTGACGACAAGGCTTTCCGCCGTCGAAAATTCCGCATACCGCCTCGCGGCAAATATTCGCAAGACGCAGAAGCGGGCGAACGCCCTGAATAATATTACGATTCCGACCTATGAAGCGCTTTGCAAAAGCATTCAATCTGCCCTGGAAGAAAAGGAGCGGGAGGAATTTACAAGGTTAAAGGTAATCAAACGAAACAAACAAAAAGGAGCCTGACAAAGCGGGTTCCTTTTTTATTACATAGGAAATTTCTGCGAATTTCCTATGTAATAAAATTTTATGCGCAGCTACGCGCGCGGAACAAAAGCTGTGCTGCCAAAGTATATGATCGCGAGAGTGGGCGAAGCACACTTTTGTTCTGCCGATTTGTCCACTTTATTTCTGTGATTATCGTGGTTTTGCTTGCTATCTGCCGGAAATTCCCCTATAATGCTTAAATATAAGCATTTTTATAAAAGTGCTCTTTTATTTTAGTAAAGGAGCAGGAGGAGGGAATATGGATTCCAGTACCATTCAAATTTTAGTTGCTATGATTATCTATATGGCAGCGGTAATTGCGATCGGTTTTGCTTTTGCGAAAAAAGCAAACAAGAACACGGAGAGTTATTTCTTGGGCGGAAGGACTTTAGGTCCGTGGGTGAGCGCAATGAGCGCCGAGGCTTCCGATATGAGCGGATGGCTGCTGATGGGGCTTCCGGGCGTCGCTTATTGGTGCGGGCTTGCCGATGCCGCATGGACTGCGATCGGCCTGGGCGTCGGTACCTATATCAATTGGCTGATCGTATCCAAGAGACTGCGCCGTTACAGCATCAAGGCGGGTAACTCGATTACGCTGCCGGAGTTTTTCTCTAACCGTTATAAGGAAGATAAAAAGGTCATCATGACTATTTCAGCCATTTTTATTTTGATATTTTTTACGGTTTATGCGGCAAGCTGCATGGTCACATGCGGCAAACTGTTTTCCACGTTATTCGGCACATCCTATATGTCCATGATGATCGTGGGAGCCATCTTCGTGCTGGTTTATACGATTATAGGCGGCTTTTTAGCGGAAAGCGCATCCGACTTCATGCAGTCCATCGTCATGATTACCGCGTTGTCGACCGTCTTGATCGTAGGTACGGTGAGCGCTGGAGGTGTTGCAGCCGTTTATGAAAATGCAAAGAGCTTTCCTGGCTTTTTCGAGTTTTTCGGAATTGCTTCCCCTACGCTTGAAAACGGTGTACAGGCCGTTTCCAACGGGATGCCGGTATTCGGAGAGGCAAAGAGCTACGGATTTATTTCAGTTGTTTCCACGCTTGCGTGGGGCCTCGGCTATTTTGGAATGCCGCAGGTGCTCCTTCGCTTCATGGCGATCCGCAGCGAAGAGGAGCTGCCGCTCGCGCGCCGCATCGCGATGGTTTGGGTAATTATTTCTCTGGCAGCGGCGATTTTTATCGGTATTGTCGGCAGATCGGTATTCCCGACGGAGCTTAGCACGGCCTCCGAGGCGGAAAACGTATTTATCCTGTTGTCCACCAGTATGCTTCCGGCTCTGCTTGCCGGATTTGTCATGGCAGGGATCCTTGCCGCGACGATCAGCTCCTCGGATTCTTATCTGCTGATCGCGGCTTCTGCGTTTTCCAAGAATATCTACCAGGGACTGTTAAAAAAGGATGCCACGGATAAACAGGTTATGAACGTTTCCCGCGCGATGCTCCTTCTCATTACGGTGATTGCTATCATTATCGCTTTGGATGAAAAAAGCGTCATCTTCACGATCGTTTCGTTTGCATGGGCGGGCTTTGGTGCGACGTTCGGCCCTCTGATGCT
>CAZMIX010000071.1:0-7087 GCA_964566545.1 uncultured Lachnospiraceae bacterium
GTCTGGGTTCCGCTGCCCGTCTGGGTTCCTGTGCAGCTTTTGCTTCCGTTCGTACCTGTAATACAAACCTTTCCATTTTGCAGAATTTGGCTCAGTTTGCCGTTGCTGTTTCCATATACAACCTTTACATTGGACTTGGACAACAGAGAATTCAGATCCATCTTGCTTTGCGTATCACAGGAGGCAGTGACACAGGTATTTGTATTGCAATTTATCATTTGCGTGTTGCAGGGAAGCCCGTTCGTAGTTCCTGCGCATACGGTCCCTACTAAAGTGGTGGTGAGTAATGCAGTGGATAATAAACTCATAATTTTTCCTCTCTTTCCTTTTGTTACAAATTAATTAAATTTGTTACATATTTGTTACAATCAAATCATATCATACTTTCACAAAAAGTAAATCGGTAAATACTGGGATCCGTAGGGGGGTGGTGAGAAAGGGACGAAAAAGGCGGTCAAATATAAGAAAAACGCTTGCATGTTCCTTGAAAATGGATTACTATATAAATATAAGAGTAGGTTATTATGCCCTCGCATCTTAATTATAGTTTATTGCAATTAAGAAAAGGCAGAATTGATTTTGCCGGATGCGAATTTCAAGGAAGAAAGGAGGGGCTGGCATGGCTAACATTGCTGCTTTAAATACTGTATACAACCATTTCATGACAACGTATGCGCCGTCGGGTACGAACACCAAGTACGATACCCATAAAAAAAGCGAGTTGCGTAATGTTTATAATTCCATTGTCAAACTAAACAAAGAATCCCCTCTGTTTCTAATCGATAGCAGCTCGCAGACACAGGAGTTTGCCGTCGGCTTAAAAGAAAGCAGCCGTACATTAAAAAATATTATTTCCTCTTTGTCGATTGACGGCGGCGCGGATCTGTTGAGTAAAAAAGCGATCTCTTCCAGCAATGAGGATATTGTGACTGCCTCCTACACCGGTAAAATTGATGAATTTGAAGAAGTTCCTTCCTTTGAAATAGAAATAAAGCAGCTTGCGAAAAGCCAGCAGAACATCGGAAATTTCCTGCCGGAAAACGGAATGGATTTGAAATCAGACACGTATTCCTTCGATATTCATTCTCGTGGTATAGACTATGAGTTTCAATTTAATATTAACGACGGCGACACGAACCGCCTCATCGAAGAAAAGCTTGCAAGGCTGATTTCCAAATCCAATATCGGCCTACAAGCATCAACGATCCATGACAACAATGGGAATATCGCGCTCAAGCTCGAATCTACCGAAACCGGCTTGCGCGAGGACGCTGAGACGCTGTTTCATGTCTCGGATAATAAGACAAGTAAAAAAACCGGCGCTGTCGATTACTTTGGTATCAATCGTACCAATCAATACCCTTGCAATTCTTCTTTTATATTAAATGGAGAGGAGCGAAACACACTTTCTAACCGCTTCACGATTGATCAGGCATTCGAACTCTCGTTGAACGGAGTCAGCCCGAAAGGAGAGCCGTCTTCTATTGGCTTAAAAACGGACATCGAATCAATTACGGAAAATATCAGCTCCCTTGTTGAGGGCTATAATTCGTTTCTGCAGAAAACGGCGGCCTATTTAGACAGACAGCCTTATTCGGAAAGGGTGATTCAAGAGATGACTAATATCTCCTCTCTCTATGGAAATGATTTGGAATCGATCGGACTTCTTGTCGAAGATGACGGACACATTTCTCTTGACAAAAACCTGCTGCAGCAAACGGCACAGGAGGAAGATGCACTCGACCGTTTCAAGAGCATCAGAAGCTTTACCGGAAATATACTCAACAAGACTAATCAGATTTCATTGAATCCGATGCAGTATGCGCAAAAGACAATTGTTGCCTATAAAAATCCGGGGCACTCCTCTGCGAGTCCCTATATTACGAGTAATTACAGCGGTATGATGTTTAGCAGCTATTGTTAGAGATAACCTATCTATACAATGCTGCGGTCTGCTCCAGAGTTTTTAAAAAGGGCAGAATACCGCTGTCCATAATGGTTGCCGCATGACGGTAGTTTTTGGAAAGCATTGCATCGCTCAAATTCAGCACTTCACGGTTAATCTCTTCCTTATCGATGACAGTATTTTCCTCATTAATCAGATCCATCGTGGCATTAAACGTCTCAATCATGAAATTCAGACCCTCAATAACCTGATTTAAATACTCCTGTGTATCCTCTTTTTCTTTTCCATTCAGCTCCTCAATAACCGCTTCCATGCTTGGAATTAATTTTTTTAAATATTCATCTGCCATTTTCAGCGCTTCCATCTGCTGCACTCTAATATCTTCCATTTTATTCTCTCCTCGCATCCGCAATCAACCCGGGCCTGCACGTTTTCTTTGCTCACCGGACGGTAAAGTACGTCTCTACTATTCATTTATCGGAAAGGTTCCCGCATTCCTTTAGTTCTTATTTTGCTGTCCGGCTGCGGCCTCAAGAGCACGCGCGACAACCTGATGCATGTCGTAGTATTTATATTCGCCGAGCCTGCCGCCAAAAATCACATTTTCCTCGGCATCCGCCAGCACTTTGTATTTTTCAAACAGCGTATTGTTTTTTTCATCGTTCATCGGATAATACGGCTCATCGCCCATTTTCCATGCCGCCGAATACTCTCTCGTGATGACTGTTTTCTCCTGCGTGCCAAACTCAAAATGCTTGTGCTCAATGATACGCGTATATGGCACCTCGTATTCCGTATAATTTACAACCGCATTTCCCTGAAAATTACCCATATCCAGCATTTCCGTCTCAAACCGCAGACTCCTATATTCCAGCTCGCCAAATCGATATTCAAAAAATTCGTCAATCATGCCCGTAAATACAATTTTCTCTGCAAGCGCCTGATAGCCCGCTCTATCCGAAAAAAAATCCGCCTTTAATCTCACATCGATTCCAGTCAGCATTTTTTCAATGATCTTCGTATAGCCACCCTTAGGAATCCCCTGATAACCATCATTAAAATAATTGTTGTCATAGGTAAAGCGAACCGGAAGGCGTTTAATAATAAACGACGGCAGCTCGATCGCGCGCTTTCCCCACTGCTTTTCCGTATAACCCTTAATTAATTTTTCATAAATATCCTTTCCTACCAGACGAATCGCCTGCTCCTCCAGATTCTTCGGTTCTGCCGTCGCATCCCCTTCACAACCGGTTTCCTTCAACGCGGAAGCCTTCTGCTCCTCTATTTTCATTTTGGCCTCAAGCGGAGTCTTGACACCCCAAAGCGCATGAAACGTGTTCATATTGAACGGAAGGTTATAAAGCTCATCGCGATAACGCGCCACCGGTGAATTCGTGTAGCGATTAAACTCAACAAATGAATTCATATAATCCCACACGGCCTTATCACTCGTATGAAAAATATGAGCGCCGTACACATGAACATTAATGCCCTCGGTTTCCACCGTGTAAACATTGCCGCCGATATGGCTTCTTTTGTCGATGACAAGGCACTTTTTTCCCGCCTTACTCATCTCGTATGCAAAAATCGAGCCGAACAAACCGGCTCCTACAATCAGATAATCATACTGCTTCATTGGTTTATTCCTTTTCCTATTATATTTGCGGTATCTCCGCAGCTATTCCCGATGCGTTTCAGCGATTACATCCCGCAGCATGCAATACTTCATGCCCGCAATATACGCCCCGCCCTCGGTCGCATTGATAAATTCCGGCAGCTCTTCCTGCGGCAATTCAACGGCTGCCTGTGCGATCCTGTTTTCGAACCATTGGCGGTACATTTCCATCGCCTGTGTCGTATAGACTTCGCCGCCATCCGATGCCTTTACGGGAATGAGCCCAGTTAGATCTCCCAACAGTTCCCGTCGTCCGGCGCCTGCCGCATGAAGCTTATTTCCAGTATAAGCCAAGTCCAACCCTATGGCAATCATTCTTTTCGCGCCAAGGCGCAATGCGATATCAAATGCGATTGTCGCAACCGAACCGCCCGTCATATATGTCCGATAGCCGTGCTCTTTCGCATAACGCTCGGCTTCTTCAAATTCCTTCTGACAAATGAGATATGCCGATCCCTGATAATTTTCGGCAAGCCGTCTGCAAGCCGTAGATGCAATCAGCAGCGGCACGCTTTCCTTCTCCAATCCCGCAAGCTGCGCATAAATCCTCTCCGACGCATCCAAAAACACCGCATAATCCGGTCTGATCCCTTCGGAAAGCAGCTTTCGAAATGCCGTCCCGACCACAATGATTACCGCATTTTTCGGCTTTTCTTTCAGCATCGCAATATTTTTATCCAAAGAGGGGCCTGCCGCCACAAGATACACCTCTTTCCCATCTATTTTATCTTTTAGCTCACCGATATCATACCCGCAATTTTTAATATTATTTCGGAAATTGGAAAGCATCTCGCCGCGCTGGTTGCGAATGGAACTATCCTGCACGAATAGCTCTTCCATCCGCTTCTTAACAGCATCCTGAGAAATATTCCGAAGGGACGGATAATGAATGACAGGAGCTTCAGAAGTACTCTGAAGGCTCTCCATAAAAAGCAAGAAATCCGGGTCATAAACAAGGCGCAGCTCCCTTTGCAGCAGCGGAACAAAATTTGTCGCCTGCATCGCAAATACAAGCATATTCAAATCATTTTCATATACGGTGATCGGCACGCCGCCCCGACATTCCGCATAAAGGGTGCGGACATGATAGCCAAGCCCAATCCCGTAAATGCGGTACTGTGTTTTTCTCTCCTCGTAATAATTCGAAACAAGCAGACGTGCCTCTAAAAGCGGGCTGTCGTTACTGTGAAAATAATACGAACCATTTTTATCTGTGACCTTCAAGGTCGGAACGCCCTGAGAGGTCTGCTCCAACTCGTAGGTGCAATGCCTTCCTCGGTCTGTAAAAGACAGCAGCGGCTTATCACCGCGCCGGGCTCTAAGCTGACTCGCAAGTGCAGGCTGCTTTATCTCCAGATAATCAAGATTGGTTTGGAAGTGATCTAAAAATAACGGTTCTTCCTCCTGCGCCCGGATGATCTCCTGCAAAGAATAGAGCAGAGGCAGCACCCGCAGCTTTAGCAGATCTGACAGCAGCACATAGTCCTTCTGCTCCTGCGCCCGCATGAGCACATTCAGCATATCCGCAATATCGGCTTCGTCCACAATCGTACCGTGGGCGTTAAAATAATTCTTCTCAGCAAAAAAAGTCCCCACAAGGGCAGAGAAATTCTGTACCCACGCAGGGAACAACCGATCCCCCCTGTTAAAATTCTGTTTACAAAACAGCAGAATCATATAATTAACAAGGTCAATTGCCTCTATATTTTTTTGGAAAATTTCTTTTGCGTTCATCGATCGTCTGCGTCCTTCCCCGGGCTATACGATTTTTATCTGACACATTTTCATCGCTTCCAGTGCGTTTTCGTGACTCTTTTGCGTTACTCCCGCACAGCACGCAGAATCAACGATAATCGGTATTTCAGGCACAGCCGCCTTTAAAATCAGCGCGTTGGAAATGACACAAATATCTGTGCAAAGTCCAACAAGCGTAATGTCCTCAATATCCTCTTCCTCGCTCCAAAGCTGCACCGCTTCCCCCAGCTCCATCGAGCCAAAAGTGTATTTTTCGAATAGTTGTCTGTCCGTTGTGTACTTTCGCAGTTCCTCTGCAATCTGCCAGCCTTCACTTTCCCTAATACAGTGGGATACCGGAAGGTTCCTGCCCTCCTGCGTCTCCATATAATCAGCGCCATGCGTGTCCATCGTAAAAACGACCTCTCCCGGAAAACCCTCTATTTTCTCTATGACCTTTGGAAGCACCGACACAGCCTCCGGCGTTCCCAGCTCACCATCAATAAAATCCTTTTGCATATCCACAACAACTAATAATTTTTTCATTGCCACTCCTCTATCTTTCCAAAAAGCATTCATAAAGCCAGTTCCGATCCAGCATTTTATCATCTACATAATAATCGGCATTCGGCTTACCAAAATGAAGCTCGTGATAGCGAAGTCCCCAGTCTCTCATCTGCTGCTCGGTCACCTTTCGCCAGTCGATGCCTGTCACATAGCCGCGCGCGGTAAACAGGATGATTTCATTTCCCCACTCATACAACCGGTTGATAACTTCTATCATTTCCCGGTTAGGCGACGCCGCATCATAATCGAGTCCGCTTCGAAACCCTGCAATCACACCGTCGATATCAAACACAAACCGCTTGCCGCCATTTTTGATTCTCAAGAATTCTTCAGCTTTTTTGAATTCCTCCTCCGTATCGATATCAAAATTCTCCTTCATCCGATAGCCCATGATTTTTTTTCCGGACATGGAATGCTGCTTTGTGATGACCTCTGTCCTGATCACGTCGATGCAGGCATTTTGGTAATACGCCTTTGGAAGCTGCTGGCGAGGCATATTGTAGCATTCCTCGATCTCAGTGATCAGCGGACGAAGTATGCTAAAATCGGAGCCGGCCGTTTGCGAAGCCCCGGCTTTACATTCGCCGTTTGCCTGCTGCCCCGCAGGATCCTTTTCCTCGCACAGCCACATTTTATAAGGAATCTCCTTCGCGGGTGCGATGCAGCGCATGGAATCGATCGTTTCATCCGCAAGCATCTGCCCGATCATCCTGTCGATATCCTCCACATCCCTGATCGGATAGGTCGGACGAAGCTGCACGACCAGCTCTGGAATGTAATTTTCTTCTTGTTCGAGGAATGTCAGCGCATGATAAAACACGTCATAATCGAGTGCCGTATCCGTCGCATATTCGGCAGGTCTCAGGAAAGGGACTTGTGCTCCATACTCCTTTGCAATCTGCGCATATGTTTCGCTGTCCGTGCTGACGATGACGCGACTGATATAACGCGACCGCTTCGCATGTTCGATCGAATATGCGAGCATCGGCTTCCCGTCAATCAGACGGATATTTTTATCAACGACGCTTTTCGAGCCGCTCCTCGCCGGAATGACCGCCAGTATTTTTCTTCCTTTCTGTCCCTCGTCTATCATGCGTTCCTCCGAATCGCCGGTGTCAGACCGGCGTGTTTATCAATTCAGGCCGTCGTTTGCGCAACCGCCTGCCAAATATAGTATACTCTAAATAAATTTCTGCTTCAACTGA
>CAZMIX010000071.1:7187-10427 GCA_964566545.1 uncultured Lachnospiraceae bacterium
GGCATAAATATCTTCCATCATATCCGCCATGCCTAAGGCGAGCAGGCAGTTTCGATCCTGATCGCCCGTCCTTTTTGAAACGGTGACGGGAATTTCGTCCATGGCGGCACATATCTGTGCGAGCGTCACCCGCGCCGGGTTTTTGACGAAGCAGGAACCGCCCTCGATGCCCTCTTTTGTCTCTACCAGGCCCGCCCTTTTCAATTTGGCAAGCACCTTTCGTACCGTAACCGGATTCGTACATACATTTTCCGCAATTTTTTCACTGCTTAAACAACACCCTTTATGATTTAAAAAAACAAGCGCATGTACCGCGATCGCAAACTCACTTGTCATGTACGTTTCCCTCCAAAGCTGTTTTTTGGCCAAAGCCGATCGTGATTGCCTGATGCGGACAGGACGCCTTGCACTCCCCGCAGCGGATGCATTCCATGCTGTTTGGCGTCTCATATACCGGAATGTCCATCGGGCAAGCCTTCTTGCATACTTTACATTTCGTGCAGCGTTCTTCATCGATCGCAATTCTGTAAAAAGCGATCGGATTGAACAAGCCGTAAATCCCGCCGAGCGGACATAAATATTTGCAAAATGGCCTGTATACACCCATCGACAGCACTAAAATGACAATCAAAAGAAAGCTCTTCCACGTAAATAGCCAACCCGTGGCTTCTCTGATTGCAGGATTTAAAAGAGCAAGCGTCCAGCCTCCCTCCAATGTGCCTGCCGGGCAAATCAGTTTGCAAAACCAAGGGGTTCCCTGTCCGATGATGTCCACAAAAATCAGCGGCATCAGCAGAACAAACACCGCCAAAATTACATATTTTAAATAAATCAGATATCGGTGTCCCGGCAGATTCTTGACTTTTTTAAAAAAAGGAATTTTATAAAGTAAGTCCTGCAGCAAGCCGAACGGACATAAAAAACCGCATACGACACGCCCTAAAACTGCCCCGACGAGCATAAAAAAGCCTAACATATAAAAAGAAAATTGAAAATCCCGGCTTCCCAACACAGCCTGCAGGGAACCGAGCGGGCAGGAACCGAGCGCGCCGGGACACGAATAGCAATTCAGTCCGGGCACGCACAGCTTTTTTAAACTTCCCTGATAAATGTTCCCTTTCGCAAAGCCGGTCACGTATCCGTTTGACAACGCCGTCGCGATTAACTGTATCCATGTACGTTTTTTCATGCCTCACCCCCGCTCATCCGATCCCGATGCATTCCAGACAAATGTGGATGGCCTTCTCATACAAAACGCGCACTTCCTGCCTATAAACTCCCGCAAGCATCAACAGGATGCCGGCTCCCGCCAGCAAAAGCGATCCGTATCTTTTCATATCATATACCCCCATC
Organism: uncultured Lachnospiraceae bacterium; assembly: GCA_964566545.1. Classification (GTDB taxonomy): domain Bacteria; phylum Bacillota; class Clostridia; order Lachnospirales; family Lachnospiraceae; genus JAEYFP01. The sequence goes on from CAZMIX010000071.1 coordinate 8,541, forward strand.
CTGTCCGCTTAGCCTAAAGCCCCTGCTTCACTTCATCGATCAGCGTTTTCCAGTCTTCCTTGCTCCTCGCGCCGACAACGGTATCCACAACCGTTCCGTTTTTGTCGATGAGAACCGTAGTCGGCACCGCGCTTACACCGTCCAGACAAATATCATAGAGATCCTGTGTCGGCAATAGATGTACATAATCGGCACCTGTCTCATCGATAATCGTCTGTGCCGTCCTGATCCCTTCCTCATCATATACATCCACAGGGATTCCTACGATCTGTACGCCCGTCCCGGCATATTCCTCCGCCAGCTCGCCAAGATCCGGCATTTCCTCAATGCATGGACCGCAGAACGTGCCCCATATATTTAACACCGTCAAATCCGCTCCGGCAATCAATTCCTGATCCACCGTATTTCCTTTAAAATCCATGGAGGTAAATTCCGCAAATTCACCCGTCATCCCGGTTTTTCCGTCATCCGCCTCCTTCTGCGCCGCCGTTTCCGCCTGTGCGCTCGCCGTTTCCATGCCGTCATCCAATATCGTTCCATACGGCCAGTCGTTGATCCCGCCAAATTCATATACTTGCGCATAACCCATATCCGCCAGCTTTTGCGACGCCTGCTTGCTTCGGTTTCCGCTGCGGCAATAAATGAGCAGCGTGGCATCCATTGGAAGCTCGTCCGGCGGTGTATCCGCGATCGACTCATTCGGTACAAGAACCGCATTCTCAATATGCCCCTGCGCATATTCCTCCTCGGTACGCACATCCACGATGATGACCTCCTGCTCGTCTATCATCTTTTTCGCTTCCTCCTGCGTGATCTGCATATATTCTCCTTTGCCTTCCTCTGCCTGTGCTTCGGTATTATCCGCCGCCATCCCACAGCCAGACAGCGCTGACAGCGTTGCCGCCAGTATCAATATCCATTTTCTCATAAATTGTTCTCCTTGTTTGAAAATTTCCTTATTATCATTCCCCGCCATACTGTAATTATGTTTGTTACAGTTTAAATTGTCAAGAGGGAATTTCCCATATAAGAACAAAAGTGTGCTTCGCACTCTCTCGCAGTCAAATACTCCGGTAGCACAGCTTTTGTTCCGCGCGCGAAGCTGTGCATATCATTTTGTTATATGGGAAATTCGTAGAAATTTCCCATATAACAAAAAAGAGCCTGTAAACAGACTCTTTCTTCTATATTTTTAAATTCTACCTTTTATTATTTCTGAAAACAGGATTTGCATTGATCAAATTAAGTTCTACCTTTTCCCAGTTGATGACATGCATATAATTGTCAAGATAGTCATTTCTGCGATTTTGATTTTTTAAATAATATGCATGCTCCCATACATCGACCAGCAATATAGGCACAAAGCCGCCCTCCAGAGGCGTATTCTGATTTGGCGTCGTAAGAATGCAGAGCCGTCCGCTTTCATATGTCAGCCATGCATACCCCGAACCGAATACGGAAAGGGCCGCCGCCTTAAATTCCTCGTAAAGCCGCTCCATACTGCCAAACTCCCGCAGCACTATAGTCTTTAAAATACCGTAGGGCAACTCGTTCTGTTCGGCACACATTCCATCAAAAAACATCCGATGGTTATAAACGCCGCCCGCATTATTGCGGATCGGTACTTTTAGCGACGGCGGAACAATACTGCTGTCACTCAGTAATTGTTGCAGCGAAAATTGCTGCATGCACGGATTCTGCTCCATAATTTCATTCAGCTTATCGATGTAAGCCTGCAAATGCTTATTATGATGAAGATACATCGTCTCGGCATCTATATAAGGCTTCAATGCATTATAAGAATAAGGAAGCGGCTCATTTACAAAGGGATAGTACTCATTCATGAAAATGCCTCTCACGGCAACTGTTGTTATAATATATGAGAGG
>CAZMIX010000072.1:0-5816 GCA_964566545.1 uncultured Lachnospiraceae bacterium
GGAATGGGAATGCCCGGAAATATGAACAACCTGATGAAGCAGGCACAGAAGATGCAGCGCCAGATGGAGGAAAACCAGAAGGAGCTGGAGGAAAAGGAATTTACGGCGGCAGCCGGAGGCGGCGCGGTGGAAGTGACCGTTTCGGGCAAAAAGGAAATTACAAAGGTAAAGCTGTCGGAGGAGGTTGTAGATCCGGACGACATCGAGATGCTGGAGGATCTAATCATGGCGGCTGCCAACGAAGCTTTCCGCAAGATGGAAGAGGAGTCCCAAAGCACGATGTCAAAGCTGACGGGCGGTCTCGGTATGGGCGGCGGATTTCCGTTCTAACGGACATCTGTCCGTTTTGCTTTCGGGGTGGATCGTTTGATTAACTGAAAATTAGGAGATAACAGGATGGATTTATACAGCGGGTATATTAATAAGCTGATTGCGGAACTGTCTATCTTGCCGGGCATTGGCACAAAGTCAGCACAGCGGCTTGCTTTTCACATGATTAATATGCCGAAGGAAAACGTGGAACGTCTAGCGGCGACGATGGTCGAGGCAAGGAATAACGTCAAATACTGCACGCAGTGCTTTACTTTGACGGATCGGGATCTTTGCCCCATTTGTTCGGATGTGTCAAGGAACCAGAAGGTTATCATGGTTGTGGAAAATACGCGGGATATGACCGCTTATGAAAAGACGAGAAGATATGAGGGAGTCTACCACGTCCTGCATGGAGCGATTAATCCGAGCCTTGGGATCGGCCCGAGCGATATCCGGCTTGCAGAGCTTTTGCAAAGGCTGCAGCACGATGTGGGTGAGGTCATTATCGCGACGAATTCCAGCATTGAAGGGGAGACGACAGCGATGTATATTAGCAAGCTGATTAAGCCGACGGGTATTAAGGTGACGAGGATTGCAAGTGGTGTGCCGGTAGGCGGCGAGCTGGAATATATTGATGAGGTGACTCTTTCCCGCGCACTGGATGCGAGGATAGAATTATAAATTTTGTAACGGTACGGATGGTTATTATAAAAGAAAGTGGATAAGGAGCTTAAAAAATGAGTGTTTCAACAAAGAATTTCGGAAAGACTAAGGATGGAAAAGATATTTTACTTTATACGATCAAAAATGGAAAAGGGATGGAGGCTTCGGTCACGAACCTCGGTGCGATACTTGTCACGCTTTTTGTTCCGGATAAAAGCGGAACGGTAAAGGACGTTGTGCTCGGTTATGATAAGGGTGAGGATTATTTAACGAATCCGTGTTTCTTTGGAGCGACGATCGGCAGAAGCGCCAACCGAATCGCAGGCGCGCAGTTTGCGATTGACGGTGTGACCTACCATTTAAAAGTAAATGACAATGAAAATAATCTGCACAGTGATGCTGATTTAGGCTATCATAAGCAGCTTTGGGACGCTGAGTTATCTGACAATGCAGTCAAATTCTCTTATTTTTCACCGGACGGCGAGATGGGTTTTCCGGGCAATCTGAAAATTTCCGTCACATATACACTGACGGAGGACAACGCGCTTGAACTGTACTATGATGGGGTTAGCGATAAAAAAACACTGATTAATCTGACGAATCACACGTATTTTAATCTTTCCGGACATGATGCGAAAAGCATTCTCGACACGTCGGTCGTTTTGCATGCATCTCATTATACGCCGATCGTGCCGGGCGCAATTCCAACGGGAGAAATTGCGCCCGTTGCCGATACGCCGATGGATTTCACGGTGGCAAAGACGATAGAAAAGGAAATTGATTCGGATTGGGAGCAGCTTACAATGGTAAATGGGTACGACCATAATTTCGTGGTGGATAATTATGACGGAACGCTGAAAAAAGTTGCGGAGACATCTGCGGACGGCAGAATGATGGAAGTTTATACGGATTTGCCGGGCGTGCAATTTTATACGGGAAATGGAACACAGGCGCTTACCGGAAAGGGCGGCGTCGTTTATGGGTCAAGAAATGCGTTCTGTCTTGAAACACAATATTATCCGAACAGCATCAATCAGGAGGGCTTCCAAAAGCCGGAATTTGATCAGGGGGAGCGTTATCAGACAAAGACTGTATACCGGTTTGTTTCATTGCCTAGGAGATAACAATGCTGATACAGAGCGAATTATCGGATTATCTAAATAAGGACTTTGTATGTGGCTGCGGACGTACGCATCGTTGCGACATTAAGGAGATTGTGCTCGAAAAGGGCGCAATCAGTAGGGTCGTGACGCTGCTTCATAAGCATCATTACAAGCGGCCGTTGCTGGTGTATGACGAAACGACGAAAAAAATCGCCGGGAAGCGGCTTGCGGAGTTGCTTGAGGAAAGCGGCATCGAATATACGGCGTACTGTTTTCCTTATAAAACCCCGGTTGCCGATATGGAAAGGTGTCTGCTGCTTGAAAGAAACCTGCCTCAGGATACGAATGTCATTATTGCTGTTGGTTCGGGAACGATTAATGATATTTGCCGGTATGTCAGTTATGAGAAAAATCTGGATTATTTTATTTTTGCGACGGCTCCTTCAATGGATGGCTTTGCCTCGGATGTCAGCCCTCTGATTGTGGATAATCTGAAAACGACCTATTCCGCGCATGTGCCGACAGCGATCATTGGTGATCTGGACATTTTGAAGGATGCGCCGATGAATATGATTGCCGCAGGAGCCGGAGATATTTTCGGCAAATATACGTGTTTGTGCGATTGGAAGCTGGCACACCTTGTGACGGGGGAATATTACTGCGAAGCAATTGCAGACCTTGTAGAGCACTCAATTGAGGTGCTTGTGGAAAGTTGCAGGCAGATACAGTCGCAGAAGGAAAATGCGGTCAAAAGAATTATGGAGGGTCTGATCTTATCGGGAATCGCGATGAGCTTTGCAAGGAATTCCAGACCTGCCTCAGGAAGTGAGCATCATCTGTCCCACTATTGGGAAATGATGTTTTTATTTGATGAAAAAAGGGCGGTTCTGCACGGAACGAAGGTAGGGATCGGAACGGTGCTGGTGCTTCGCCTTTATGAGTTGTTTCAAAAGGAATCGCTGGATTTTGACGCTGCCCAAAAAGGTGCCGCCTCATTTGACAGAAAAAACTGGGACGAATTGATGAAAAAGCTTTATCGTATGGCAGCAGGTGGTGTTTTGGAGCTGGAGGATAAAATCGGAAAAAATGAACCGAAACAGGTGCTTCACAGGCTTGCGGTTGTAAAGGAGCGGCTGCCGGAGGTCAGGGATGCGATGGAAGGGCTGCCCGCGGCGGCGGATGTTATTTCTCTGTTAAAGGAGGTTTCGGCACCTGTTTGTCCTGATCAGATCGGTGTTTCGGATGCGGAGGTGCACGACGCGGTCATTGCGGCAAAGGAGCTGCGCGATCGTTATGGGCTGCTTCAAATGCTTTATGATTTTGGGCTGCTTGAGTCTTATGCGGATAAGGCGGTCAAGCTGGGCAAGGAAGATTAACGGAAAGGAAATTGACATGGGAAAGAATAATCACAAGGGAACGACACAAATGAATTTATATTTAAGAATTGTAGTGGGAGGTTATCTTGTTTATCTTGCATATGACATCTTTAAGCTTCAGGACACGCAGGTTTCCGATTATTGGATTATGATGCTGTTTGTGCTCCTGTTTACGGTGATAGGAGCCACTCTCGTTGTTGTTTCTTTAAAGGGATTGATTAAGAAGGAGTATTATGATCCGAATAAGGATGATGACGAAGATTGACTTAAAGAAATTTTAAGAAAATCTTTCTGATTGCTTTTTATTTGTATGCTATGATGGAATAGATACAAAAAATCAAAGCCTTCCGATGGTAAGGAGTGTTGTAAATGAGTGGAGAAAATAAGGGAATAAAAGAAAATAAAGGAATGGAAGACGGAGGAGATATTCAAAATACGCAAAAGAAGAGGCGCTATTTTGAAGAGAGAAAGAAAAATCATGCTGCGGTTAAGAGGCAGAAGGATGAATTTTCTGTAACCTTAATCGGTATGATGATCTATAGTGTGATCTTGATTGCAATTGTGGCAGGTACTTATCTTGGCATTAAGGAAATCTTCTCCGGTTATCAGAAAAATATTGAAGCGACAGCAGCTATTAAAACGGTCGAGGAGCCTGAGGATACGCAGGGCAGTGAGAACGAGGTATTGACGGAGCCGGCGGTTGAGGAAACTTCCGAAGCGAAAGAGCCGGCAAAAGAGGAGATAGTTGACGTTTCTTCTCTTATGAGCGGTGACGATAATTATATTAATTATAGCCAGATATTGTTTAAGCCTGCAAAAAGGAATACGGCTCTTACATGGGAAGATCGGGTCTTTTCGAGACTTGAAAATGTTAAAAACCCATCGGAGGCGGGCGTAAATGCGTATCAGTTTTCACGGAAATATGCGACCCGTGAGGATGATAAGAAAATGGAATATCTTGTGTATACAAACCCAGACACAAAAATGATCGAAAAGATTACGGCGATCGAGTATTGCGGCGATGACATCGAAACGATCGATTATTATTATGACAACGGAGAGATCAATTATATCGCACAACATCGTTCGATTATCAATACGCCGGTGGATATTTCTTCTGCGGCGGTGGAGTCCAGATATTATTTTAATAACAACGTGATGGTGAAGTATTCTTATTGCAAAGATAACAAAGCGACCGAATACGCGGTATCGGAACTTAAGAAGTACAGCAGCGGGACGGTGGCACAATATGATTATATGGAAAAAACGATGTTCAACTGGGCATATCTTACCTATTATGCCGTGGATCATATTTCTGAAATAGAGCAGATCGAGGGCTATGTGCTGGACGAATTTAATATGGCGATGGCGGATGCACAGATTCAGCTTTCCTCCGATACGGATAATGTGATTGTGGCCAAGACGACGACAAATGGGGATGGCTATTACAGCCTTCTTTTGCCTGCGGACGACACGGATACTTATACGCTAACCGTCAATAAAAATACGCTGGATGAAGTGAGGGTTTACGGTATCACGGCGGCTTCGGGTTCCTCAGTCTATGCGGTGGAACCGGTCTATCTGGCTTATACCGAGGTAGGCGCCGTTTATAACGTACAGATCATGGTGCGTGATGCGGAAAATGCAGGCAACGCGGGTGCGCTTTCAGATGCGACGCTCAAGCTGCGCAACGGAATTAACAACAGGAGCGGCGAGGTCATCGCGACAGGAACACTGGATGTAACAGGAGCGATTACGGCACCAATGCGTGCGGGAAGCTATACGGCGGAAATATCTAAAGGTGGTTATGAAACAAGTTATTTTACGGTTATCGTTCGGATGGATCGGCAGGCCGTGCTTGGTTATGCAGTTTCGGATCTTGAGGAAAATGAATATAAAGTTGTTCTGTCTTGGGATGCGACTCCGCTTGATTTGGACGCAAGAGTATTTTCCTCAAATGCGGCAAAGGTAAGCCGATCCCAAAATGACAGCGTCGGTCTGACAACTGCGGAGAGCATTACTCTCGCAGACGCAGGCACGGACAGTTACCAGTATTATGTGTCGGACTACAGCAATTATAAGGGTGGTGATGCGCTTTCCTATAATATGTCGACCTCGAATGCGTTTGTCGCTGTTTACAGCGCGGACGGACTGCTTGCCTCTTATCATGTACCGATGGCTCATTGCGGCGTGATATGGCGGGTGTTTGAGATCAGAAATCATAAATTGCTTCCGCTCAATGATTACTTTAACATTATAGAACCGAATAGTTACTGGACGTCAAAATAAATGGTGAGACTACTTATGGCAAATATAATCGGATTACTTGACAGCAACGAGTCGTGGAGGGTAAAATATAGGA
>CAZMIX010000072.1:5916-9898 GCA_964566545.1 uncultured Lachnospiraceae bacterium
AATATATTTTTACCATAGGCATAGAGTTGGAACAAACTATGCAAAAGGAGGATTTATATGCGTCAATTGACAAGAAAAATATTAAGAGCAATGCTTGGTGTAGCAGTAGGGGTAGGTGTGACGCTTTGCGTCGGTGTGACAGCAAAAGCGGACACGGTAACGGATGTGGCTCTTCTCTACACACAGCAGGTTGCATTTTTAGAACAATATCAAAATGCGCTTGCCGCACAGTACCAGGCGGCGCTTGCCGCACAGTATCAGGCGGCACTTACCGTGCAGACAGGGATGCAGAATATTCAAGCAAATGCATTGAATCAGGCATATTTGTTGAATGCGGTGCAGGCGATGCAGTTTGCACAGTATCAGGCTATGATTCAGAGTCAGGGTCTTGAGCATCAGAATTACCTATTAGAAGAATTCAAAGAATCCCAGGTACAGGCTATGCAGGCTTTCCTTGGATATAATGGATTATAATTAGAGTAAAGGGGCGAGATTATGGGTAAGAAAAACGTGGATTATTCAGTAGCGAAGGAAGGAAAAGAAATTGCTGTGATGGAGAAGGAGAAGAGGTTCTACTCGGATGATGTCATCGAAGAGTTGATTGCGTATCGCAAAAAAAAGAAAATGACACAGCAGGACATTGCTGAGCGTTCGGGAATCATGCGTCCGAATGTTGCAAGACTTGAGGCAAAAAGAACGGAGCCGACAATGGATGTGCTTTCCAGATATGCAATGAGTATGGGCATGGACATTAAGATCAGCCTTGTAAAGAGAAGTAAATAAGAACGGCCTTTATAAAAAGGTACCGGTTTTTTAGAGGTATGTATGGGCAGACAGTAAGGATTTGCTGTCTGCCAATTGTTTTTTATACGACTTTTTTTGTTAGATCAAAATATAATATAGAAGGCAATATGCTTTAGTAGTGATGATCTATGGAATATCTAACAGTCATGCTCGATGCAGACAGAAGGGGGGCAGTATCGTGGAGTTAAAAACGCGCCCGAATGCCAAAAAATCACTTCGGCTTGAAAACGACCGTGTGGTTAGTATCAAAGGACTTCAGAAGCACAATTTCCCCTATATTTTTATATGGGTTATCTATTATGCATGGGTTGTTTCCTTTGCAACCTGGTGGACAGCATCGCCACTTACGGAAAATGGGTTCAGCATGGAGCTTCGCAGCCTGCTGCAAACCATCATTTTGATTTCTTCCAGCATATTTATCTTTATGATCCGAAAAGAATGGTTTGTCAAAACAGCTCGTATAGGAGCGGTACTGGTCGTTGCAGGTATCGGTCTGTTTTTGATTGCGCCAAACGCACAAATGGAGCTGCTTTATACTGTTATAATTGGAATAGCTCTGGGCATGATCAATACGAGCATTTTGATACCGTTTGTCTTTACCCTCAACAATACGGAAAAGCTATATGCAGTCGTAGGAAGTAATGTGCTGATTGTCCTGATCTCTCTTTTCCAGGAGGGGAATGCCGGAAACTATTTAAAGCGCGGTGGTGATCTGCTGTTATCATGCATTATGCTGTCTGTCGCACTCAGTGCAACCTTATTCTTTAAGAAAGATAGTCTGCTGATGGATTCTGCCGTGTCGAGCATCAACACACCAATTTTTCATTCAAGGATCTACCTGACGTTATTCTTCAACTGTGTTTTTGCTATTCTCTGCAAAGGTGTTGGCAGGGGTCTCCTTAATATTGCCGCATCTGCTTCTGAGTATCCGGTTCTCATGTGGTATTATCTTGGTGGCTTAATTGGATGCATAGTCTATTTTTCTATCTATGCCTTCTCAAAAAGGTCGTTTATTTGGTTAGGCAATATTACATTTGGCTCTTTTGCAATGGGGCTTTTCTGCAATACATCTGTCGAACGGATACCGGCTCTGGTTGTGCTTTTTGCCCTTCTAATGGGGATTGGAAACGCAGTTGGAATGATAAATATGTATTACATCATGGGCGTGGTGGGAAAAAAGTACAACAATATGCGCTATCTTAGATTTTCGATTTTTTTCATAGGTATATGCGGCGGGGTGTCCGGCATCGCGGTCGGCAACTATATTCACAGCAGAAACACCTTTGAAGTATCTATGATTGCATCCGTTGTTTCGCTCGCTGTGATGTTATTGTTTATCATGCTCTCCGCTGTTGTATCACAGTCACAGTATTATGATGATTGGGCAAAGGATTCGGAAAAAATGGAGATCGATAATGAGCAGTTATATATGTTCAAAAAATATTATTTAAGCAAGCGTGAGATCGAAGTGTGCAAGCTGCTTTTGCAGGGATATACGATGCGCCAGATATCCGGCATTTTATCTATCGCCTATCCCACGGTCAATACCTATTGCACCTCAGCATATCGCAAGTTGGAGATCAACAGCCGGACGGAATTGCTGCTCCTATTCAAAGATTATAGTATAAAATAGCTAACTTCTATTTAAAGGCAGCGCCTCATTAGTTCTAATGATGCGCTGCCTTTATGCTCTCATGCGAGTTAATGAATAGACAGTATTGTTTTTATCGGGCACAATGAATCTGCATTCGACGGGTTTCAATCATAAGACTGGGGTGTTTGGAGGTGGAAGAATGGCGATACTTGATAAATTCAGAAAAATGCTGCTTTCGAAAGAGAAACAAGAAAAGATAGAAAATCAGGCAGAAAAACAAGGTTCCGGTATTCAGGATACCTCACCCGCTGATGAGAAACAGATGAGCTTGACCCAAAACAACAGGCAAGTGCGGGTTGCTCAGCTCACGTCGCGAGAACATGATGTTTATCTGCTGCTGCTTGAAGGTTTTACCTTGAAGGAATCTGCAAAGCAGCTATCAATCAAATACTCGACGGCGAATACACACATGACAGGCGTCTACAGAAAGTTAGGAGTTAAATCCAGAGCGGAGTTGATTATCAACTACCGCGATGTCGACGGATGTTAGCAAACACTTAAACAATGGAGGGAATTATGATGACAGATCAAAAAAGCAATACGGAAAACCACGAACCGGTAATGACACAGGAAGCTGCTGCTTCACAGCAGGCGCAGGATAATACCCACACCCCGGAGGACATTGAAAAGAACAAGACTATGGCAGGTCTTTCCTATCTACTTTTCTTTCTACCGTTGATCGCCTGCCCTGAATCCAAGTATGCCAGGTTTCATGCCAACCAGGCGCTGTTGCTTTTGATTGCAGGAGTAGCGGGAAACATAGTCTTAGGCATCATCCCTGTGATTGGCTGGATGCTGCTTCCTTTTTTCGGAATCGGTGTTTTGATACTGGGTATTATGGGCTTGATCAATGGGTTTGGAGGAAAAGCGAAGAGGCTGCCCCTTATCGGAAAGTTCGATATCTTGAAATAAGGCAGCAACCTCTTCTGCGTGAGGGGAGCATATTGTAATAACAAAACGTAAGGAGAGATAAGATGAAGAAGATTTTGATTTGCTTTCTTATGCTTGTGATTGTTCTGTCTTTTGCCGGGTGCGGTGTAAAAGAAAAAATGGAGGAAAAGGCAGCAGAGGCAATTGCAGAAAAAATTATTGAGGATGCAGGAGGAGGCGCTGTTGACATCGATGGAGACAAGGTAGTCATCAAGGGTGAAGACGGCCAGGAGTTAACCATTAATGAGGGCGAATGGCCCTCATCCGACCTTGCAAAAAGCATTCCCGAATTCAAAGGCGGCAAGGTTGTCTCCGTAATGGAAGTCGATGGTTCTCTGTTTATTATGATGGAAGAGATATCAGAGGAAGACTTTACAGCGTATCTGGACGAAATTAAGAAAATCTTTACTGAGGAAACATATGAGATGAGCACTGACACCGGCATGATATATGCGGCGGCAGATGATAGGAATATTAGTGTTATGCTCACCTACGAGAAAGACGCAGGACTCAGCATCACAGTTTCACAAGCGGGACCGGAAGAATAATAAAAACAAATAATAAGCAAGAAACAAGCAGCGGGAGCTATCATCG
>CAZMIX010000073.1:0-6745 GCA_964566545.1 uncultured Lachnospiraceae bacterium
GAGCACCGCTTCTCTAATTGCCGGCACAAATGATGCATAATCGATCATGCTGATATTTAAATCGACTTCGCCATCAACTCCGGGGATAAAACCGGACTCCGTGTATTGCCAGATCGTAAAATCGTACATAAAATCGTTTTCTTCCAGGTACTGCGGTGCCCAAAAATCGTATTCCTGCAGCATATTCAAATTTAGATTGCGGCGCATCCAGTTTTCACCCGCATAGATCATCGGATAATAGCCCGCCTCCTCTATTTTTTTACAGAAGGCGATACACATCCGGCTGCGCAGATCGTCCGAAATTTCTATTGTGCGCGTACGCGCCTCGCTGTCCAATACATATTCTGTGTCAAATGCGACCGGATAGCTAATCTCATAATCCTTGATGAGAGAAAGCACAAATTCTGCCTCTTCCTCCGCCTCCTCGACTGTGATTGCTTGCGTAAAAAAATATATGCCGAGCGGAATTCCGGCATCGTTTGCCGCCTGTGCGTATTCCTTAAACTTCTCATCCACGATCAGACCGCCCTCCGTATATCCGCGATAGCCGCAGCGCAGCATGACAAATTCCGCCTTGGAATCTTTTAATTCTTTCCAGTCAATCCTCTGCTGGTGGTAGCTTATATCAACGCCAAGGCGGGAAATCTTATTGCCCTCCTCATCATAATAAGCCATAAAGCCATCTTCCAGCTTAAAGTTATCCAGCCGATAGGAATTGACGGGTATCTGACCGTAAATGCGTCTGCGCTCCGGCACATAGACGTTGACCACCGGCTGCTCTTCGATTTCTTCGACTTCTTCGATTTCCTCACTGAGCTTTGCTTTCTCAGTAAAATGGATGAACAGCATCCCGCTCACGACTCCGAAAAAAAAGATAGAGATCAGCAGACAAATTATGACCGCATTTCCTCTTTTTTTTATTCGATTGCTCAATCGACTTTCTCACTTTCTTCCGTATTTTATTTCGACTGTTTATTTCCTATATATTATGTAGGTATCAAACAGCTGCTTTATTTTTAGTATTCCCTTTTATTTTAACCCCTCGGCTGACACTTTTCAACAAAAATGGAAGCGAAATTTATATTTTCCGCTTCCATTTTAATTATTATTTTAGTTAGTTAGCTTCTGCGCCTCTTGTTATCATTTGCGCTACTGCTGTTTTTGCTGACATTCACATCGAGAAAATCGATATCATCATCCGCTTCTGCGGCATCCGCAGCTGTCTTGCTGTTTTCTTTCTCTACTTCTTCTGCTATTGCTTCTTCCGCTCCGTCAAGGAAAGCTTCCTTCTTTATATTTGCAGTCTTCTGCCCTTTGGACGTTTTTAAAGCCGATCCGCTCCCTTCATTCTTTTCTCCAAAGCAGATATCTTCGGTCTTTTCTTTTCTTTTGGCAATTTCAGCCTGCTTATCGCGGTTCATGTAGCAGTTACCCTGGAAAATGGATTCCTCATCGATCAACAGCTTCTTCGTCGTGATATCCCCATAAATCTCGCCGGTCGGCTCCACATCTACCTTTTCACGAATTTGCATGTTCCCTTCCACAACACCGGCAACGATAATATTTTCGGCCATAATGTTTCCGTGAATCTTCCCCTGCTTCGTCAGTATGACGACTCCTTCTGCCGACACACCTCCAATCAGCGTGCCGTCTATTCTGACTGATGACTTCGTGATGATTGTTCCCTCTACTACCGTGTCGCTTCCCACCATCGTCGTCACCGTATAATTTGCCAAATTAATCTTATCTTCCCGTTCTCTTCCAAACATATTCTCTTCTCTCTTTCTTTTTGGTGCAATCTAGCCTGCGATTTCCATCAGATCCAATGGTTCAACCGCCTCGCCGTCTTTTTCAATTTCATATGCCAACAGTACGTCATCTTCGGACATCACGCCGAGGATATCGTTTTTCCTGACGGCATCGCCCTGTTTTACCCTGATTGATGCTGATGTACGGTAGGTGGTCACATAACCATTTCCATGGTCGATGATGACAACGTTTCCGTAGTTAGCATCCGTACTGACAGCGGATACTGTACCGCTGCCTGAAGCGACTACTGCGGTTCCCGCCATCGCCGTAAATACGACCCGGCCTTTGACCTCCCTGCCCTCCTGCGCATTCGGATCCTGAATGAGCACAGCCGTTCCGTCAAGGGGGAGTCCCGTTGGCATCGCTTCCGCTTTTGCCGCCTCCGCCGCGAGTCGTTCCGTGCTTCGCTTTTCCTCAAGCTCCCCTCTTAATGAGGCAATCTGTCCGTTCAGTTTTTCTTTTTCCGCCGTGAGCTGCAAATTTTTGTTTTCCAGTTCAGTGAGCTGCTCCCTGACGCCGCCTTCGCCGTACGCAAGCTGATAATTCTTCACCACGGAAGAAATGAGCAAACTCACAGCAATGAGGAGTACAGCCACAATGCTGACGAGCCATTTTGCAAGCTGATCAAATGTGAGTTCAAACGAACGCGTCATATCCGTCGAGTCCGGTATGAGCATGACCGTAAAGCGCGTCAGACGTTTTTCCGCACGCTTTTTGTGACCCGTCAGATGCTTTGACAAGTCATCTTTTTTTTGATTAATCATGTTTCTCTCCTGTGTTTTCCCTTATTATCCAGTTATACTTCTAATTTCATGTCACCTTTCTGAATGAGACCCCTCCTTCTCATCAATTCGGAGACACCAAGAGCAATCGCTCCCGGCAAAATAATATGTAGCAGCACTATTTTTCCTATGACAACGGCCGGAGCCTGTGTCGCAGTCATCACCTCATAGGTCATCAATTGGCCGACAAGTCCCGACGTTCCCATTCCGGAGCCTGTCGCATTATTTTCCATTTGAAACACAAGCGTCGATACGGGACCTAGCACTGCGCTCGCAATGATTGCCGGCAGCCAGATAATCGGCTTTTTAATAATATTTGGCATTTGAAGCATGCTTGTGCCGACGCCCTGCGCAAAAAAACCTCCCCAGCCATTCTCACGAAAGCTTGCGACCGCAAAACCGATCATATTCGCGCAGCAGCCAACTGTCGCCGCACCCGCCGCGATTCCCGAAAGGTTTAAGATGAGACCGAGCGCCGCCGAGCTGATCGGAAGCGTCAATACAATACCCATGATAACAGATACCAATACGCCCATCAAGAGTGGCTGCCGCTGGGTACTCCAATTCACGATACTGCCAAGCCACATCATAAAACCTGCAATCGGCGGTCCAAACAAAATCCCGATTGCAGAACCGGTCGTAACTGTCACCATCGGTGTCACGAGAATATCCACCTTTGTCTTTCCCGATACAAGACGTCCGATCGTAATGCCGGCAAGCGCTGCAATATAAGCACCGAGCGGTTCTCCCGGGCCTGCGTAATGGATCACGCCCTCAACAAACAACGTCCCTGCAATCAGTTTGCTCGCAAATGCGCCCACCATGCCGCATACCGCCGCCGAAAATGTCACAAGCGGGGATTCCTTGAATTTATAGGCAACACCGCAGCCCACACCGGCACCGGTCACGCTGGAAGCGACCTGACCGATGATGACGAGATAGTTTCCAAGCACACCCGGCACATAGGAGCCGATCTGCTTAATGATCGTACCAATAATCAAAGTAGCAAATAACCCCATCGTCATGCCGCTGAGCCCGTCGATCAGTATATAATTCAAGACTTTTTTTACTCTTTCCACGATTTCCCTCCCTTGTGCGCCTTTATATTGTCCTGCAAGTAGAGATTTTACATGATTATGCACAGAAATGCAACCGAATACCGGATTCTTTTTTGCAATTTCGTTATATTTTTTCACATTTTTGTTTACTTTTTTAAACAGTTATGCTATGATTGCAATGATATAAATAATTATATCGCTATTATATTATTTCGGAGGTATTTATAATGAAAGGTACAGTAAAGTGGTTCAACAACCAAAAGGGATACGGATTTATCTCTGACGAGGCCGGAAACGATGTATTCGTACACTATTCAGGACTTAGCATGGACGGCTTCAAGTCATTAGAAGAAGGCGCTTCTGTTGAATTCGACGTAGTAAACGGAGAAAAGGGCCCTCAGGCTACAAACGTAATCAAATTATAATCTAGTAGTTTTACATGTGCCTTTTCTACTATACACTAGTTTTTATGTTAGGGAAATAAGCAATAGTATTAACAACAGATTACAAATAAAGAGATGTGATATCACATCTCTTTTTTGTTATCCGAAATGTCCGCTAATTCGCAATCTAAATCATAATCCCAACACTCGCCGGGGATTTTCCTGTGTGATCTTCTCAATCATCTCTGCGGAAAGCGACATGCTCCTTAGCAGCGCCAGCCCTGTACCCTGATCTTCCCACGGACTGTCGGTGCCAAACAGAATTTTATCGGAGTCGTGCAGCAAAAGCATTTCCCGCAGCGTTTCCAGCCCGAAATAATGGTGGCTCATACTCGTATCAATGTAAATATCCTTACCCGCAAGGAATTCTTTGGCTTCCTCGACATTCATCAGTCCGCCGAAATGCGACGCGATCAGGATACCGCCCCTTAAGCGATCCAGCGCTCCGGCAATCTGCTTTGGCGTACAATAGTGAATATCCTTTGAGACGGGATCGTCCCCCGCATGCAGCATAACGATCAATCCATTTAAGAACGCTTCCTGAATGACCCGCAGAGATTGTTCGTCATCAAAATAACTGTTCATATAGTCGTGATGCAGCTTGATCCCCTTAATGCCGGCTTCCTTCAGGCGTTTCAGCTCCTCCCTGTATCCCTCAAAGGCGCAGTGCATCGCACCGAATGACAGCAGTCCGCCGCCTTCTAAAAGCGCCTTTGCGTTGGCCCAAACCGCATGGTCGTTAATACCGGGCACCTGCTGCGGCTTTGTCGCCACGGGCATCATAACGGAATAGGTAATGCCGTGTTTTTCCATGGATTTTTTCAAAGCCGCTTCCGTACCGTCTAAATGGGGCATCGTACCGCTCGTCTCGGCTAGCTTTTTCAAAGCCGGCTCCGCAATTTTCTCCGGAAATGCATGTGTGTGAAAATCAATGATCATTCCGATCACTTCCCTTTTGTTTTATCCTTTATTTTTAGCTTCTTTTTAATCCCTCGGTGCAGCGAACAACTTCCTCAAGGTCAAGCTTTCCCCCAAACAGGCTGAGCGCGCTTCCAATTGTAATGTTTACGCGATTATTTCCGATTATTTTTATTTTCTCTATATCTTTATAAGAAGAAACACCGCCGGCATATGTGACCGGGCTTGCCGCCCCGGCCAGCAGCCTAACGACCGGCTCCTCAATCCCGGAAGCTTTCCCCTCCACATCCACAGCATGTACAAGAAATTCGTCACAGTATACCGAGAGTTCCCGCAAAAGCTTGACAGAAAGCGGCGTGTTGGTAAATTTTTGCCATCGGTCTGTCACAACATCATAGTGATCCCCGCGCTTCCTGCAACTTACATCCAGTACGACATGCTCTTTTCCGACAGCTGCCCGCAACTTCTCCAAATGATCATAGCAGATTTCCCCGCCGCTAAATACATAGGAGGTAACAATCACATGGGAAGCTCCTGCTTCAAGAAACTGCCCGGCGTTTTCTGCGTGGATACCGCCCCCGACCTGCAAGCCGCCCGGATAAGCCTTAAGCGCCGCAAACGCCTCCTGTCTGGTCGTCTCATAATAAGGCGAATTCGTCCCGTTTAATAAAATCACATGTCCGCCTTTCAAGCCGTGTGTGCGATACAATCCGGCATAATAGGCTGCTCCTTTTTCGGATACATAATTTATTTCGGCCAGATCTCCCTGATCCTGCAATGTCCCGCCGACGATCTGCTTGACTTTTCCATTATGCAAATCAATACAAGGTCGGAATTCCATAAAGCCTCCCTTCTGCGGTAATTAGCCGATTACGTCGCTCATCGTATAAAGCCCCGCCGGCTTACCCTTCAGAAATTTTGCGGCTTGTACCGCTCCTTTGCCAAATATGGCGCGGGAATAGGCCGAATGGGAAAAGGTGATGACCTCGTCCTGCCCCGCAAAAATGACATCATGCTCGCCGACAATGCTGCCTCCGCGCACTGCCGAAATGCCAAGCTCCTTTTCACCGCGAGCCCGGCTTACCTGACTTCTGTCATAGATATAGGAGTATTCGTTGTTTCGCGCCTCGTTAATCGAATCCGCGAGTGCGAGAGCCGTACCGCTCGGCGCATCTACCTTCATTTTATGATGCTTTTCCACAATCTCAATATCAAAACCGGCAGGCGCCAGCACATTTGCCGCCTCCTTTAACAGCTTCATCAGCATGTTCACGCCAAGCGACATATTAGCCGAACGTAAAATCGCCACCTGCGTGCTTGCGGCCTTTACTTTTTCTATTTCCGCCTCGCCAAGTCCCGTCGTGCAGACGACAGCCGGAACCTGTTTTTCCACGCACCAGTCAAGGAGATTATCAATTGCGGAGACTGCGCCGAAATCGACAACGGCATCTACCTCGACCGTGCAGTCTGCAATTGACTTGAATACAGGGTATTCATTTTTCTGTACATGATTGATATCCACACCGGCAACGATGCAAACCTCTTTATCCTCAGCCGCAATACCGGAAATCATCTGTCCCATCCGGCCGTTGCAGCCATGCATCATGATATTTACCATAATATTCCTCTTTCTTTCCAGACAGGGACTTTCGCGCGCTGCACGGCCGCCCCTGTTTTATCAATACTGGTTTATCAGTGCTTCCCCAGATCATCTGACCTGTTATAAAATACCGTA
>CAZMIX010000073.1:6755-8885 GCA_964566545.1 uncultured Lachnospiraceae bacterium
TCCTTCATCGCCGTTTCGAGCTTCTCAGCATTCTGCGGCTCCATCTCTGTCAAAGGACGGCGCATAATACCGGCGCCCCTTCCCTGCAGATTCATTGCCGTTTTGACCGGAATCGGGTTGACCTCGCAGAACAGCGCATCACAAACCGGAATGGCCTTTAGCTGCATGTCGCAGCTCATCTTAACATCTCCGTCCACATAGGACTGCACGATATCATGCGTCTGCGCCGGAGCAACATTGGAAAGAACGGAAATCACACCAATTCCACCGAGTGCAAGAATCGGCACAATTTGATCGTCGTTACCCGAATACAAATCCACAAAGCCCTCCGCCATGCTCATCAGCTTCGCAATCTGGCTGATATTACCGGACGCCTCCTTGATACCAACGATGTTCTTCACATTTTTACAAAGCGTTACCGCTGTCTCCGGCTGGATATTTAAACCGGTTCTGCTTGGCACGTTGTATAAAATCACCGGAATCGACACGCTGTCCGCAATCTTCGTAAAGTGCTCGATCAGTCCCTTCTGCGTTGCCTTATTGTAATATGGCGTCACGACCAGAAGTGCATCCGCCCCAAGCGTTTCTGCTTCTTTGGAAAGATAAACCGCCGTCTCCGTACAATTCGAGCCAGTCCCTGCGATAACCGGAACCCGCTTATTTACCGTATCCACACAAAACCTGATACAATCCAAATGCTCCTCATGGCTTAAGCAGGAAGCCTCTCCTGTCGTCCCGCAGATGATGATCGCATCCGTCTTGTTTGCGATCTGATACTCAATCTGCTCCGCAAATCTTTCGTAATTCACATCTCCATTGTCTTTGAACGGTGTCACAATCGCAACACCTGCACCTGTAAAAACTGCCATATTTTTTTCCTCCTTCATTCAATTCGTGGGAAACCATACATTCCCTGCTTCTTAAATTTTGTTCTGCACACAGCTGCGTATAAAATTTTGTTATAGATAGGAATTTCTGATCAATTCCCTATCTAATCGAGTAGGAAGGAAATTTAAATAAATTTTCCGACCTCTCACACCGCCGTATACGGCGGTTCAATCATCTTAACAAGTAAGTTGTTTCATTCTTGCTTTGAATTTCGCAACTGTTCCTTGATGTTTTCGCCGTTTGGGACTTTCACCCATTAGAGCGCGCCCATGGAGCGCAAACACAAAAAAGAGCCAACGGACAGGTCGGCTCTAAGAATACAATTATATCATTGTTTCTTTCGATAGCTCCCCATCCTGCAACAGTTCTGTTGAAAGATGACAGTCATACACCTCTTTGGTGTATGCCCAAAAACAGGCTGCTCAACCCTGCTTCTTCGGCGCCGTTTCCTTTCCATCTTCCTCTCCCATATGAGCAATGTCCGAAAATGTACTGATAAAAAGCGCAACCTCTATCCTTACTTATAAAATTGTTATTAGTATCATAGCATTCCTTATTGGCGTTGTCAACGGCAAAAAACTTTATTATACAGCAGTTTATTTTACCACATTGAACGCGCTCATTCCCGGATATACGGCAGCAGCGCCAAGCTCCTCTTCGATGCGCAGCAGCTGATTGTATTTTGCAACGCGCTCGGTTCTGCTGGGCGCACCGGTCTTGATCTGGCATGTATTGAGCGCAACGGCAAGGTCGGCAATCGTCGTATCCTCCGTCTCGCCGGAGCGGTGAGAGGAAATCGCGGTATAGCCCGCCTTATGCGCCATCTTAATTGCTTCTAACGTCTCGGACACGGAACCGATCTGGTTTAGCTTAATCAGAATGGAATTGCCGCAGCCGCCGTCAATTCCCCTTTTCAGCCTATCGGTATTCGTAACAAACAGGTCGTCTCCGACAAGCTGAACCTTATCTCCAAGCTCCTTTGTGAGCTGCTTCCAGCCCTCCCAGTCCTCTTCGTCAAGGGCATCCTCTATGGAAATGATCGGATATTTCTCTACCAACTGTCTCCAATGTGCGATCAGTTCGGCAGAGGTAAATTTCGTGCCGGCCTTCGGAAGCATATACGCTCCCTTTTGCGCGCCCTTCCATTCACTGCTGGCCGCATCGATCGCAATCATAAAATCCTTGCCCGGCACATAGCCCGCTTTTTCAATAGCATCTACTATAGTCTTTAGAGCCTCCTCA
>CAZMIX010000073.1:8895-9648 GCA_964566545.1 uncultured Lachnospiraceae bacterium
AAACTCGATCGCTTCCGCATCGCTGGCAAGATCCGGCGCAAAACCGCCCTCGTCGCCGACCGATGTCGCAAGACCCTTTTCCTTTAACAGAGAGGCCAGGGCATGGAACACCTCCGAGCACCAGCGAAGTGCTTCTTTAAAGCTTGCAGCGCCGACCGGCATAATCATAAATTCCTGCACATCTACCGTATTGGCCGCATGTGCCCCGCCATTTAAAATATTCATCATCGGAACCGGCAGGCGGTTGCCCGAAATCCCGCCGAGGAAACGGTAAAGGGGCATATCCAGCGCAATCGACGCTGCTCTTGCCGCAGCGATAGAAACCGCAAGAATTGCATTTGCGCCAAGCCCTGACTTGTCCTTTGTGCCGTCTGCCTCCATCATCGCTTTGTCAATTGCATAAATATCGGACGCATCCATTCCCGTGAGCGTACTATTGATCGTGGTATTGATATTCTCTACTGCCTTTGTAACACCTTTTCCAAGGTATCTCGCCTTATCGCCGTCGCGAAGCTCCAATGCCTCAAATTCGCCGGTAGATGCACCGCTTGGCGCCGTGCCTCTTCCAACAGTCCCATCCGCCAGAAATACCTCAGCCTCCACGGTCGGATTTCCTCTGGAATCCATAATTTCTCTTCCGATCACTTTTTCAATCTGTAAATAATTCATAATTCACATCTCCTTTCGCCTGTTGATTCCTTATGTAAGCTCCATAACAAAAATCTCGTTTTCTTCTTCAAAAACAAACCCGCA
>CAZMIX010000074.1:0-9412 GCA_964566545.1 uncultured Lachnospiraceae bacterium
TCATACAGCTGCTGATGCTGATGTTTTTGACAGATACGGTAGAGTACGGACAGTGGAAGCTGGGCCGCCGTAATGAAAGCATCACCTTCTCCGTACAGCCGTTTATCAATAAAATTGGAGGAGCCATTGCGAATGGGATTGTCGGTGTGACCTTGATTGTTTCGGGCATTAATGCGGCTGCGACACCGGAGGATGTTACGGATTCCGGATTGTTGATTATGAAGCTGGCAATGTTGATTTTACCTCTTATCTTCATTGTGATCGGTTACATCATTTATTATAAGAAGTTCAAGATCGATAAGCAGATGTATGATCGCATCCTATCGGAATTGGCGGCCCGCGGTGAAATAAATAGAGAACAGGAGTGATGTTCTATGCTGACAAAAAACAGTCGTATCAAAGATGTGTATGCAAATCCAATTGGACGGGACGTTATTGATCGAGTGCTCTTACAAATGAATAGAAACAAAAAGGCAGTTACCAATCCAATTATAGGTAATCTAAAGCTAAAGGTTTTACCGAAGCTGTCTAAAAGCCAACTGGATGAAGGATTCCTGGATACTTTGTTTACACTTTTAAATACGGAAGATGAAACAGCCAAGGTCGATGATGAGCCGATTCTAAAAGCATGGTGGAAGGAAGCTGTATTTTATCAGATTTATCCCAGAAGCTTTAAAGATAGCGATGGAGACGGCATTGGCGATCTGCAGGGTATCATCAGTAAACTGGATTACATAAAAGAGTTGGGTATCGATGCTATTTGGCTTTCACCAATTTATGATTCTCCAAATGATGATAATGGGTACGACATTAGAGATTATCATAAAATCATGGCTGAGTTTGGAACAATGGAGGACTTTGACCGGTTATTAACCGAGGTTCATAACCGTGGCATGAGGCTTATTATGGATCTTGTGGTGAACCATACCTCGGATGAACATGAGTGGTATCAGAAGGCCATTCATGAACCGGATTCCAAGTATGGAGATTATTATATTTTTAAGGATCAGCCTAACAACTGGACCTCATTTTTTAGCGGCAGTGCGTGGAACTATGTAGAAGAACGGGGACAATATGCGCTGCATTTATTCTCAAAGAAGCAGATGGATTTAAACTGGGAAAATGAAAACCTGCGTCATGAGATTCATGATATGGTAACATGGTGGCTGAAAAAGGGTGTAGATGGCTTTCGCCTGGATGTCATTAATTATATCTCTAAGCGCAGCGGCTTGCCGGACGGAAATGAAAGTATCGGCAGGCTTATGGGATATCATGGGGTAGAACATTATTTCTATGGGCCTCGCCTCCACGAATATCTGCATGAGATGAAAGAGAAGGTGTTTCTCCCATATCATGCTTTTTCGGTTGGAGAAACTCCCGGAACGGGAATGGAAATGAGCAAGCTGTTGACTGCTGATTATCGGAATGAGCTGGACATGGTATTCTCCTTTGACCATTTGGAAACGCCGGGGCATACACGTTTTGATGATTATCAATATGACCTTAATTATCTAAAAAGTTATATGATTCACTGGATGGAGAATTACGGGAATCATTGTCAGCCGTCACTGTTTTATGAAAACCACGATAATCCGCGCATGATTTCCAAAATAAATCCGGACCCACAGTACCGGAATGTCCTGGGTAAGCTTTTGGCTGTAATTCAGCTTACACTACGAGGCACGCCATTTATTTATCAGGGACAGGAGCTTGGAATGATCAACCAAAACTTTCGATCCATTGCCGAGCTTCGTGATGTGGAGTCGTTGAATCTTTATGATGAGTTATGCAGCACCATGAAAAAAGAAGAGGCATTTGCAAAGGTATTAGCCGGTTCCAGAGATCATGCCAGAACGCCGATGCAGTGGAACGATCAGCAATATGCAGGCTTTTCTACCGGGAAGCCGTGGATTATGATGGATGAGGATTATAAGAATTGCAATGTTAAGGCGCAGCTTCAAGACGAGAACTCGATCCTTCGTTTTTTTCAGAAATTGATTGCTTTGCGTAAGGAGCATGGGGTCATCTATTATGGAGAGGTACTATTTACCGATCAAAAGGAAAAAGATCGATTCACCTATTATCGTAAGGATGCAGCAGAAACGCTGTATATTGAGATCAATTTGAGTTCCTCCGATAAGAAACGAACAAAGCGTCCGGAGGGAATTCGTTTGCTGTCGAATTATGCGGAGGACGCATCGTCATTTCTGCGGCCATATGAGGCAAGCATATGGAAGTGTCATTAGTGCAAAACTCCAAATCAATTTTCTACTAAATACTCTCAACAACGAATATACCTAATAGTAATATTGCTATTAGGTATATTCGTTATGAGAAGGAGATAAAAATGGAAAATATAATATTAAGCTTATTGCTTATAAAGATTATGACAATGGATGAAATGAAAATGTTTATACAACAAAGTTTAAACACTGTTTTAGATATACTTATAACAAAGCGGTGGAGGTAGCGGCATGATGCTGCCTTATGTCATCGAACAAACCATTCAAGGCGAGCGCAGTTATGATATTCATTCTCGTCTTCTAGCCGATCATATCGTAAAAACAAAACAAAAACTTAACAAAATTTATGCTGAAAATACCAGTCAGTCAATAGAGCAAATAGAAAAAGACACTGACAGGGACAATTTTATGAGTGCGGCAGAAGCAAAAGAATATGGCTTAATTGACGGGATTTTAGAACACCGTGGAATTAGGGTATAATTTTATTTTCTTGTATTGATAAAAAGCATAATATGTTATATAATTACATAACACGTTATGCTTTATGGAGGAACTATGAAAATAAATCATTATACGGAAGAATATGCGATTTATGGAATGTTATTTTCTCTTAGCAATCGTATTCAAACAATTGGGGATAAGGAATTTTTTGATATCACGATGAAACAGCATTTTTTAATGGTTGCTTTAGAGTTATTTATAGAACCGCCTACCCTAAAGCAAATGGGGGAATTAATTGGTTGTTCCTATCAAAATGTGAAAAGAATGGCTAATCGGCTGGAGAAGAATGGATATCTTATTATCCACCAGGATAAAGTGGATAAAAGAAAGCTCTTATTAGTTCCAACAGGAAAGATAAAACAAATATCGGAAGAATCTAAAGAAGCAACAATCAAATTTATGAATGGCTTATATCAAGGTATTTCTCGAGAGGAATTAAAAATCACGTTAGATACACTGAAAAAAATGGATCGAAATATAGGGGGATATATAGAATGACCAGGAGAAATGATTATTTGGTGATCATAATCATAGTATTACTTTTTATTACATCGATTACAGGAATACTTTCCTTGAATTTTAACAGTGCTTATGAATTTATCAATCAGTATGGACATAAAGTGGAAATCTACGGTTACGGAATCTATGCTTTTGACAGTTATTTTCAAGCACCCATATCAATTGGAACAGATCTATGCATTTTACTGGTTGTGATCCCTATGTTTTTAGTAACATACTTGAAATACATAAAAAAAGGGGATGTGATATCAGAGTTAAAATTGATATCAGTTTATGCAGTTGCATTTTATTATGCAGCCAGTATCGCATTTGGAATAACCTATAACCGGTTGTTCCTGGTTTATGTAGCTCTATTTGCTTGTTCGTTATTTGGAATGTTTGGTCATATAAAAAACATATCTTTACAACAATCTATAAGGGGTTCAAAAGGAATATATATATTTTTAATTCTATCGGGAGTTGCATTAATTGTAGCGTGGTTACCTGATGTAATTCCTGCAATGATAAAGGGAACCACCCTTTCTCTGATTGGAGTATATACCACAAATATTACTTATGTGTTGGATATGGGAATTATTAGTGTGCTATGTTTTGTTACTCTTTCTATGATTAAAAAAAGAGAGCCATTAGGGACACTAATCCTGGCCTGCATTTTAAAGTTATGTATCGTGGTAGGAATTATGATATTTCCGCAAACCATTTGTCAGCTGGCCTCGGGTGTAGAGCTGCCACTGCCGGCACTTATTACGAAAAGTTTTTCCTTCCTGTTATTAGGTGGTTTTGCAATATATTTTAATCATAAAATATATAGGGAATTAGAAGGCGAAAGGGAAGTGAATTCATATGAAAGCAGTAATTATATTTAACTCCAAAACAGGATTTACAAAAAGATATGCATCGTGGATTCAGGAAGAAACAGGTTTTGAGATGAGGGAGGAGAAGAATAGTTCAAAAAAAGTTTTGGAATCATATGATCTGGTGATTTATGGTGGAAGAATTCATGCCGGTAAAATCGATGGATATAAACAATTTGTCAAAAAGTTAAGTGATAAATCCAGACTAATTGTCTTTGCAACGGGAGCAACTCCAGCCGAAGCAAAGGAAACCATTAATATAATGTGGGACAATAATTTTACGAAAGAAGAACAAGAGGCAATTCCTCATTATTATTTTCAATCAGGTTTAAACTATGAAAAAATGAGGTGGGGCGATAAGTTGATTATGAAAGCACTGGCAAAGATGCTTAGTAAAAAAGACACAAAATCACCAGAGGAATCGGCGTGTGAACAATCTATCAATCAATCGTATGATATATCATCAAAAGAATTTATATCGCCGTTGATTGAATATATCAAAGAATAGAATGTAAGTTTATGAATGTCATTGCAGAGCCTCACAGTTTTGCCATGGCATTTTTCCGTTTTAGAAAGGAGGCGGGAAAATTTAAGATTAAGAAAGTCGAAGGCAAACCAATCCAATTCTAAATAATATTAATGGGATCTAAATTGATGCAATCCGAATTAGGACTTTGGTGACCGATTCCTTATCATTTTGCACAGAGAAATTAGACATCCCAAAATGAAAGTTATTGTGTTACAATGAATTAAGGTAATGTCACAGAAAATATCTTTTTATAATTGGATAGAAAGACGAATAAAAATGAAGGCAATCGTTGTAATTGATATGCAGGAAGATTACGTGAAACAATATGAGCTTGATTTACTTGATAGAGTAAACGAACGTATTGCGCAGGCTGAGAGAGATCATGATCTCGGCACATGTTTAAAAAATAATAAAATTACTGAAAGGGAGCTGTTGGGTGTTGACGGAAATAGCTGCGTTGCGATCAGCGCCGTAGAAGGCCATAAGAATGGGTATACGGTTATACTTCCCTGCAATTATATTGGGGTAAAAAATAAGGAAAGGTTTTTACAAAAGAAAGAACAGTTGCGAAAATCCGGCATAATCATCCGGGAATAGAAAAATTGCGGGTTTTATTAGCAATACCGATGATTAAATCCATAGAGTAAGGAAACTATATAAAAAGGTGAATTGCCCCCAAATTGAAATTTACAAAGAGAAATTATAAGTAAGAAAAGGAACTTTTCTATGGAAAATTTGAGAATCGCTTTATTACAGCTTATGCCGGAAAACACGCTGGACGTTAACCTGCAAAAGGGATTGGCTTACTGTAAAAAAGCGAAGGATATGGGTGCGGATATCGCACTGTTTCCGGAAATGTGGAGCATCGGCTACCGAATCCCGGAAAGCATCGATGAATTGAAAGTAAGCGCGATATCAGCCGGCAGCGAATTCGTCCGTTCGTTCGGCAGGCTCGCGAAAGCCCTCGACATGGCAATCGGAATCACGTTCCTTGAAGAATACGAACCGCTGCCGAGGAACACGCTATGCCTGTTCGACCGTTTCGGTGAAAACGTGCTTACATACGCAAAGGTACATACCTGCGATTTCGGCGACGAGCGCAGGCTGACGGCAGGCGACGATTTTTATGTCGCCGAGCTCGACACCGCACAAGGTAATGTAAAAATTGGCGCTATGATTTGCTATGACCGCGAATTTCCGGAAAGCGCGCGAATCTTGATGCTGAAAGGCGCTGAAATAATTCTGGTGCCGAACGCATGCCCGATGGAGGTCAACCGCATTTCTCAGCTGCGGGCGAGAGCCTACGAAAATATGGCCGGTATTGCAACTGTGAATTATCCTTTGGGACAACCCGATTGCAACGGCCACTCTACCGCGTTCGACGGGATCGCGTACAGGCCTTCCGTCTCAGGTTCCAGGGATACGCTCATCGTCGAAGCCGGTGAACGTGAGGGCATTTATATAGCCGACTTTCCTGTTGATGAAATCAGAGAATACAGAAGTCATGAAGTGCATGGCAATGCATACCGTCATCCTCGGAAATATAAACTGCTCGTTTCCGAAGACATTGAGGAACCGTTCATCCGGAAAGATTACCGAAAACCATAAATAGAAATCTTAAACCGAAAGTGAGAAGGGGCGCACCAAATCCGAGGTAGATTCTGTAATCTGTTGGCTGGCGGGGTATGATGATGATCAGGCACCAAAACGGCGACCGGGAAAAGAGATAAAATTAAACAATACAAATTAAAAGGAGAATTTATGCAATTTAAAGATTTATCTATTATGCCTGAAATTATAAAGGCATTGGAAAAGGAACATTACGATATTCCTACCCCGATACAGGAAGAGGCAATCCCTGTTGTTTTAAGCGGCAGGGATTTACTTGGCTGTGCCCAGACAGGTACCGGAAAAACAGCCGCATTTGCTATACCAACGATTCAGATGCTCAGCGAAGAAAAAGTACCTCATTGGGAAAAACAAACGATAAGGGCTTTAATCGTAACGCCGACGCGCGAGCTTGCTTTGCAAATTTATGAAAGCTTTAATACTTATGGAAAATTCACAGATTTAAAATGTTGTGTGGTTTTTGGGGGAGTATCCCAAAAGGTGCAAGAAGAAAGCCTAAAACGGAGGGTAGATATACTGGTGGCAACACCCGGGAGACTGCTGGATTTGATCGATCAAAAAATTGTAAATATAGAACATATTAAAATATTTATATTGGACGAAGCAGACCGCATGCTGGATATGGGATTTATTAACGATGTGAAAAAGATTATTGCCAAAACGCCTTTCAAAAAGCAAACATTATTTTTCTCGGCTACGATGCCGCCGGACATCGCCAAGCTGGCGAATACGATTTTGAAGAGTCCTGTGAAAATAGAAGTTACACCGGCATCATCAACAGTGGATACCATCGAGCAGTACTTGTATTTTGTTGATAAAGTTAATAAGAAGGATTTGCTTTTGCACATCCTGAATGATAAAAGTATCGTTTCAGCATTGGTATTTACACGTACCAAACACGGGGCGGATCGTCTTGTTAAGCAATTATCAAAAAATCATGTGATCGCACAGGCAATCCACGGTGATAAATCACAAGGAGCGCGTCAGAGAGCCTTAGACAATTTTAAAAATAAAACATTGCGGATATTGCTTGCGACAGATATTGCGGCAAGAGGAATCGATATAGATGAACTATCCCATGTTATTAATTATGATCTGCCGGATATACCGGAGACCTATGTACATCGCATCGGACGGACAGGTAGGGCAGGACTTGGCGGAACAGCAATCTCTTTCTGCGATTTTGATGAAAAAGGACAGCTTAACGATATTGAAAAATTGATTGGAAAGAAGTTAACAGAAATAAAAGACCATCCCTATCCGTTAAAGAACGAGTTCCCGGCGATAAAGGCTACGAAGCCAAGAAGAGAAGTAGCAAAAACAGCGCCGATAGAAGGAGCTTCATCAGGGAAGAAAAAGTATGGAACGTTGAAAGAGAAAAGGAGTTTTAATAAATTTCCAATGAAGAACAAAAAGCGGTAGATTTAGATATATAACTATGGTTATTACGGAATGAGAAGGAGACACTTAATACGGTTCAAAGGCTATCATCATTCCGCGCCGCGCCCCATTTGTAACCCAAACCGTGAACGGTCTTGATGAAATCCAGGCCGATTTTCTTGCGCAGGTTTTTGACATGTGTATCAATCACGCGGTCGTATCCGTCAAACTCGTCGTCAAACGCTATGTCAATGAGTTCGTTCCGAGTGAAGATTCGGCTGGGACGGCGTGAAAGAGCATTTACGATTTTGCGCTCGGTGGCAGTCAGCTGTTTGTCCGCGAACAGTTCAGGCGGCTCGCTTTCAGGCAGGCGGCGAAGCACCGCCTCGATTCTTGCCGCGAGCAGCTTTAAGCTGAACGGCTTTGTCATATAATCGTCCGCGCCGATCTTAAGTCCCTCAAGCTGGCTGCTTTCGGCCGCCTTAGCGGTAAGCATAATGATGGGCAGGCGCGATGTTTCGCGGATTTTGCGGCAGACGTCCTCGCCGGAGATATCCGGAAGCATTAAATCGAGCAGCATAATGTCTATGCCGCTGCGCTCTGCTAACGCCAAGGCGTCCTGACCGCGTTCGGCGGTCAGGACAGAGTATCCCTGCTTTTCGAGATACGCTTTGACGGGTTCTATAATGTTCTGCTCGTCATCTACGACGAGAACTGTTTTATTCAGCTTCATAACCGGCTTCCCGAATCGCTTCCTTGATGTTTTCAAGGCTGATCTTACTTTCATCAAACTTCACTGTGGCGGTCTGTTTCTTCAGCCTGACATCGGCATTGCCGATGCCGGGCAGCGCCTTGATGGCGTTGGTGACGGACTTTACACAGTGTTCGCAGGACATTCCCTGCACAGGGATTATGGATTTAGTCATCATGATTATCATACTCCTTTTTTGTAAATTTTTCTATCGCTGATCAGCGAAGGTCAAATGGTTTCAAAAATTTGTCTACCTCAGTCGGCTTGCCATTCAGATCTACCGTTACCTTGGCAAACGTCCAGCCCTCGATTTTGTCAGGGTCTGTTCCTGCCGCGATAAATGGAGCCAGGTCAAGCACGAACACGATATCCTTGTCCTGATTGCTTTTGTCATTGGTGTTTGCTGACATATCCTTTGCCCATTCGAACATGTTTCCATTTCCGAGGTCCACATTATAGTGGTCAAGAGAGGTATGGTAACCGACTGATTTCCTGTATTTATTCACAATTTGCTCATACGAGGCAAGCGGCGTGGCTTCCTTGCTGTACGTTAGTTCATCGTCGCCGAGCTTTGTTCCGACCATCAGCTTGTCTTCGTAGTACGTGATTGTATCGGGCAGCTTCGCAGTGTCGAGCCCTGCGTCAAGGAACGGCTTGGCATCGAACTCGAGCATTACATCGTGGAGCGGGCTTTTGCTGTAGTCCTTGCTCCAGATGAACCGTACCGTATCGTCCGGCGCTTTAAGCGACCAGCCGCCGTTCATTTCATCCGGCGTTACCTTGTCGCCCATCGCTGTGAGTACGGCATCAAATGACTTTACGGAGCCTTTGCCGACGACATCAAGCTGTCCGCAGCCGGCAAGCGCAAAGAAGAGAGATAGAGTGACTGCAGTTAATAGTGCTTTTTTCATAATTGATATTCCTCCTATGCCTGAAAGGTTTTTAATCTCAATGCGTTTGTCAATACCGAAACGCTCGACAGGCTCATCGCCGCCGCAGCAAATAT
>CAZMIX010000075.1:0-9009 GCA_964566545.1 uncultured Lachnospiraceae bacterium
GGGGGAGTATGCAGTATGTTTTTGCACAGGAAGGAAGTTATCTGGATTCTTTGAATGCGGGCGCGGCAAGATCAACGGCAGCCAATGCGACCGGAAAGAGCGCCAAAGCTTCTATCAGTGCAAACACACAGGGTGGTCAGTCTTCTGTCAGCAGTGGGACGGTAAATTCTACAATCGACACAGTTACCGGAGAAAAAATTGAAATTAAGATAAGTCCTGAGACACCTGAGGAACAAGAGACGGTGGATACGGAGCAGCATGTAGCCGGAATTACTTATGATAGGCTTGTCATGGCAAATGTGGAAGAAGCGGTGAATGTCAGATCAGAAGCATCTGAAAATGCACAGCTGATTGGTAAATTTTACAAAGAATGCGCAGGCGAAATCCTGGAAAAGGGTTCGGGATGGACGAAGATAAAAACAGGTGAATTAACAGGCTGGGTAAAGAATGAGTACCTTCTTTTCGGATCGGAAGCGCAGAAGCTTGCCGAGTCAGTCGTTGTAAGAACGGCGATATCGAAGACGGAAAGCCTGCGAGTTAGAAAAGAGCCAAGCGAAAGTGCCGGGGTTTATGGTCTTTTGGCACAGGGCGATGAAATTGAAGCAGTTGAAGAGCTTGGAGATTGGGTTTCCGTACAGTATTCGGACGGTACGCTGGGTTATGTGGCGAGCCGTTATGTGACGGTTTCTGACGAACTTGGCAAGGGTGAGACGATCGAAGTCGTCGAGGCCAGAGAAGAAGCGGAAAAGGAAGCGGCAAAGAAGGCGGCACAGGAGGCTTCTGAGAAGCGTGCGGTAGTCGAGGCTTCCAGGACGACGGAAACGACACAGACAAACAATGGCGCAATTACCGGAGATGTCAATGATGTACTGTTGCTTGCCGCCCTGATACAGAGCGAAGCGGGTCACGAGTGTTATGAAGGGCAGGTTTCAGTCGGAACGGTTGTTATGAACCGTCTGCGTACCGGCAAATATGGATACAGCATGTATTCCGTTATTTATGCGAAGGGTCAGTTTGGACCGGCAGCCAGTGGTATTGTGGCTAATATTTATGCGCAGGGACCGAAGGCGACGTGCATTGCGGCCGCACAGGAAGCGATGAACGGGACCTCATATATTGGAGCTGCTACAAAGTTCCGGAATATCAGATCCGGCTATGCAGGGATTGTAATCGGGAACCATGTGTTCTGGTAAATAACAGAGAAATTAACTGAGAAGGAGTCTGCGCTGCAGACTCTTTTTTAAATAGCATTGTAAAAAATAGCGAGTTATAGTAAACTGAAAAGGTATTCTTTTAGAGGAAAGGAGAATCATTATGGGAATGGACGCTCTTGTTTGGCTTGGTGTACTGATTCTGATGCTTGTCATTGAAATCGTTACGCTCGGACTTGCGACAATCTGGTTTGCGGGCGGCGCTCTCGTCGCATTTGTTGCGGCAATTCTTGGAGCGGAGCTGGTAATACAGGTTATTCTGTTTTTTGCCGTATCAATTGTGCTCTTGCTTGTAACAAGACCGATTGCCGTGAAATATTTCAATAAGGACAGGATCAAGACGAATGCGGAAAGCCTGATCGGCTCGGATGCGATTGTAATCGGTGAGATTGATAATTTGCAGGGGATCGGGCAGGTGACGATCGGCGGGCAGGAATGGTCCGCGAGATCAGGAAATGAAAAAATCAAGTATCCGGTCGGCAGTGTTGTAAAAGTAATTGATATCAAAGGCGTAAAAGTTGTTGTAGAAGAAAAGGAGAGTTAATTATGGCACCAATTATTATTTTATTCATATTAATTGTACTTATTTTATCTTCCTGTATTAAAATCGTACCACAGGCAAATGCGTTTGTAGTGGAGCGGCTTGGCGGATATCAGGCAACTTGGTCGGTTGGCCTTCATTTTAAGATTCCCTTTATTGATAGGGTGTCAAAAAGGGTACTGCTAAAGGAACAGGTTGCAGATTTTGCGCCGCAGCCCGTTATTACGAAGGATAATGTTACTATGCGGATTGATACGGTCGTCTTTTACCAGATCACGGATTCGAAGCTGTTTGCCTATGGCGTGGAAAACCCGATTATGGCAATCGAAAATCTTTCGGCAACGACATTGAGAAATATCATCGGCGATCTTGAGCTTGATCAGACACTTACCTCCAGAGAGACGATTAATACAAAAATGCGCGCATCCCTTGACGTGGCGACAGACCCATGGGGCATTAAAGTAAACCGGGTGGAGCTTAAAAATATTGTTCCTCCTGCCGAAATTCAAAATGCGATGGAGCGCCAGATGAAGGCGGAGCGTGAAAGACGTGAGGCCGTTACAAGAGCCGAGGGTGAGAAGAGGGCAAATATTCTCGTTGCAGAGGGTAAAAAAGAAGCTGCGATTTTAAATGCGGAAGCCGAAAAGGAAGCAGCGATTCTCAGAGCAGAGGCACAAAAGGAAAAGATGATCCGTGAGGCAGAGGGTGAAGCGGAAGCAATCTTAAAGGTACAGAAGGCGTCTGCGGACGGTATCCGTTTCCTGAAGGAAGCAGGTGCGGATGAAGCGGTGTTGCGCATTAAGAGCCTGGAAGCATTTGAGAAGGCGGCAAACGGGCAGGCTACGAAACTGATTATTCCTTCCGACATTCAAGGATTAGCAGGACTTGCCGGTTCCTTAAAAGAAGTTTTAAAATAGAACGGTTTGGGGGACAATATGAGTTTAAAAGGACGTAATTTTCTGACGCTGAAGGACTTCACAAAAGGAGAAATCAACGAATTTCTTGATCTTGCGGCAGAATTAAAGGATAAAAAGAAAAAAGGTATTTTTGACAGAAATTATAAAGGGAAAAACATTGCCCTGATATTTGAAAAGACCAGCACGAGGACGCGCTGCGCGTTTGAGGTTGCCGCACATGATATGGAAATGAGTACGACATATTTGGATCCTACAAGCTCCCAGATTGGGAAAAAGGAGAATATTGCGGATACGGCGAGGGTACTCGGCAGGATGTATGATGGAATCGAATACCGCGGTTATGGGCAGGAAATCGTCGAGGAGCTTGCAAAGCATGCCGGTGTTCCGGTATGGAATGGCCTGACGAATGAATATCATCCGACGCAGATGTTGGCGGATCTTTTGACGATCAGAGAGCATTTAGGCTCGCTCGAGGCTAAAAAGCTTGTTTACATGGGAGATGCCAGATATAACATGGGCAATTCCCTTATGATCGCATGCAGTAAGATGGGAATGCATTTTGTGGCGGCGGCTCCGAAAAAATATTTCCCTAATGCCTCTCTGATAGAAGAATGCCGGGCATTTGCAAAGGAAAGCGGTGCTACGCTTGCCTTTGAGGAAGATGCCATGAAGGCTGTGAAGGATGCGGATGTCATTTATACGGATGTCTGGGTATCAATGGGCGAGCCGGATGAAGTATGGGAAGAGCGCATTCGTGAACTGACGCCTTATAAGGTGACGATGGGTATTATGGATGAGGCAAAGGATACGGCCATTTTCCTGCATTGCCTGCCGGCATTCCATGATTTAAAGACGGAAATCGGCAGGGAGATGGGGGAACGCTTCCGCCTTCAGGACATGGAGGTTACCGACGAGGTGTTTGAAAAATATGCATCGGTCGTTTTCGACGAGGCAGAGAACCGGATGCACACGATTAAGGCGGTTATGGCGGCCACATTGGGTTGATTGGAATCGTAAATGAAAAAAGAGACAAAAGCATATATCAAAAATGTTGTGAAAAATGAATTTATTTTTATAGACCTGATCAATGTGGTTTTAGGGATTGCGATCCTTGTGCTGGCTGCCCTGTCTTTGTTTGACAGCGGCAGCATGCTCAGGTTTGCAATCATGTTTACTTTGGGCACCGTTTTGATGGCATTAAACGGCTATAAATGTTTACGTAAAAGATCCGTTTTAGGTGTTATTTATGGTATCTTTATGCTAGTGACGGCCGTGGCTGCGGTAATTACCTTTCGCATACAGCGGTGAAAGCACACCGGTACAAGGGAAATAGAGGGATTGGATATGGAAGACGGGCGGATCGTATTATGCGGTGCAAACGCATATGAGAAAAAATATTATTTTAATGAATTATTTCAAGGCTTGCCGGAGTCCGTTAAGGAGGAGATCCATATCATCTGCGTGCTGTTTACGGAGGAGGTCGGCGGCGTATTCACAATGGTATTTGAAGAGGATGGCGAGCTCAATCTCAAGACAGATGCGCAGGAGGGGGATCTGCTGTATGATGAGATCAGCAGCGGATTGCTTGTAAAAGAGATTCTTAGGAAAAAGCAGGAGCTGTTCGAATCCCTGATGTTATATTATAAGGTATTTGTACTGAAGCAGAATGGCGGAGAATTGTTGGAGGAATGGGAATGATGTTTCTGGCGATTGATGTTGGCAATACGGATATAACGGTAGGTGTTTATGAAGGAACGAATCTTGCGGCTACGTTTCGAATAACAACAAAGATTCCGCGTACATCCGATGAATATGGCTTAGTGCTGACCGAACTGATCAGCAAGCAGGAAATCGAGGTTGGGGAAATCAAAGGGGCAATTGTGGCGAGCGTTGTTCCGAATATTATGCATTCCCTGAGAAACGCAATTATCAAGTATTTGCACTGTGAACCGCTGATTGTCGGTCCGGGCATCAAGACCGGAATCCGGATTGACAATCCAAATCCGAAGGAAATCGGTGCGGATCGGATCGTGGATATTGTGGCGGCTTATGAGTTATACGGCGGACCGGCACTCGTGCTCGACTTTGGGACGGCGACGACGTATGATCTTATAACGGAGGACGGCAGATTTCATATTGGCATTACCGCGCCGGGTATCCGTATTTCTGCAAAGGCATTGTGGGAGGATACGGCAAAGCTTCCTGAAATTGAAATTAAAAAACCAAAGTCAATTCTTGCGCAGGATACCATATGGAGCATGCAGGCCGGGCTTGTATACGGGCAGATTGGCCAGACCGAGTATATTATCAAACGGGTAAAAAAAGAAACGGGCTATAAAAATCTGAAGGTTATCGCGACAGGCGGGCTTGGCAGGATCATTGCCGATGAGACAAAAGAGATCAATGTATACAACAGCAAGCTGACCTTGGAAGGATTACGAATTTTATATGATAAAAATAGGTAATGTGTCGTTAAATAACCGATGGGTATTGGCACCGATGGCAGGAGTAACCGACCTGCCATTTCGCTTGCTGTGCAAGGAGCAGGGCGCAGGTCTTTTGTGTATGGAAATGATCAGCGCCAAAGCAATCTACTATAACAGCAAAAATACAAAGGAACTGCTCGAAATCCGCGAAGATGAGTCGCCGGTCTCCTTACAGCTTTTTGGCCGCGATCCGGATACTATGAGCGAAATGGCAAAACGAATTGAGGAGCGGCCGTTTGATTTGCTTGACATCAATATGGGCTGCCCGGTGCCAAAGGTCGTTAATAACGGCGAGGGCTCGGCGCTAATGAAGGAACCGCAGCTTGTGGGCGAAATCATAGAGCGTATTGTGAAAGCGATCCAAAAGCCTGTGACGGTCAAAATCAGACGCGGTTTTGACGAAGCGCACTGCAATGCGGTGGAAATTGCAAAAATTGCGCAGGAAAGCGGCGCGTCGGCCGTGACGGTTCATGGAAGGACGCGGGAGCAATTTTACTCCGGTAAGGCGGATTGGAACATCATTAAGCAGGTAAAAGAGGCGGTAAACATACCGGTCATCGGAAACGGAGATGTGACGGGCTTTGAAACGGCGGAGGCGATGCGAAAGCAGACAGGCTGTGACGGTGTCATGGTCGGACGCGCCTGCCGGGGAAATCCATGGATTTTCAAAGAATTGAATGCAAAAGCGTCAGGTGTGCGTTATGAAGCGCCGTCAATAGAAGAAATTAAACAAATGATCGTCCGGCATGGCGAACAGCTTCTTGATTTTAAAGGGGAATATATCGGCATCCGTGAAATGAGAAAGCATGCCGCCTGGTACACAGCCGGCTTTCCGCACTCCTCACAGCTTCGCGGAAGATTAAATGAAATAGAAACCATGCGGCAGTTAAGGGAACTGCTATATGAGGAATGGAAAGAAAACTGATTGCATATACTTTCGTATGGAAGATATCAAAATTGCATGGATTGAATTGCATACGGAACCGGTCAGACCCGACTTCCCTTTTATTCAAAAGCTGCGGCTGAAATATAAAATAAAAAATGCGGTCAAAAAAACCGAATATCGGGAAAAACGGTTTTTAGGAGGGGATCACCCTGTGCTTGTCCTTCCTTTTATAGAAAAGGAACTGCCCTATCTGACGTCCGAGGCGGCGGCGGATATTTTAAACAGGCTTTCCGAAAGCAGCAGAATCGACTGTTTCTTCGTTTCGGCACCTTTTTTTTCCATGACGTCGAGTGTGCTGCTGCACTTTCATTGGGTATCTGTCCGGACGCTTTCCTATTTACAAAAGGAAGAATTGCTTTTGCTTTGCAGCCGGCGGCTTGGGATTCGACGGGAGGAACTGAAAGTTGTTTTGGTAGAGAGTTATGGCGGCAGAAAGCATGAGGAGAGCATAACCGAGGAATTTAAAAGGGAGCGAACCCTCGTCGTTCAGTGGATGCTGAAAATGCTGTACGGTCATGTGAATAATTTAAGTGTTCTGACATGGCAGCAGGATCCTTATTTAGATTTGGCAGAACAGATTTTTGAGGATAATGGTCTGCTCATCAATTTAACACAATCCCTTCCGCAGGATGCCCGGCTTCTCATAGATGTATCCGGGGAGAACCATTTTAATTACCGGGAAATTCCAAAGCAAAGTGCCTATATTTCTTTCTTTGCGGATCGGGAAAAGGAAAGGATTTTGGGGGCAAAAAGAAAGGATATAATAACCTTGACATAAAAAGTAAGTATGGGGTATAATGCCATTAATTGTTTAGTGGCGGATGAAAAAATAAGAGAAAATAAATGCTGTAAAGAATCAGCAATTAAGTGAAAAGAGGAAGGATGCAGAAATGGAAGAAAAGAAAAATATACTGACTTATGAGGGATTGAAAAAGCTTGAAGAGGAGCTTCATGACCTTAAGGTAGTGAAGAGATCGGAAGTGGCTCAGAAAATCAAAGAAGCGAGAGAACAGGGCGACTTATCTGAGAATGCTGAGTACGACGCGGCTAAAGATGAACAACGGGATATCGAGACGAGAATCGAAGAGATCGAGAAGATTTTGAAAAATGCCGAAGTCGTTTTAGAAGAGGAAATTGATACCGAGAAAATCAGCGTCGGCTGCAAGGTAAAAATATTTGATAAAGAGCTCAAACAGGAATTGGAATATAAGATTGTGGGTTCCACCGAGGCAAACAGCCTGAAAGGGAAAATTTCCAACGAATCGCCGGTCGGCAAGGCTCTGATTGGCATGAAAAAGGGCAGTACGATCAGTGTAGAGACGCAGGCTGGGATATTAAAATATAAGG
Organism: uncultured Lachnospiraceae bacterium; assembly: GCA_964566545.1. Lineage (GTDB taxonomy): Bacteria > Bacillota > Clostridia > Lachnospirales > Lachnospiraceae > JAEYFP01. The sequence continues at coordinate 7,449 of CAZMIX010000075.1, forward strand.
TGCTGGAGATCGACCGATCAAACTAGGAATATGGTTTTGCGTAAGATACAAATAGAGGAGAAAAAAAGTGAGCAGTGAGAATCAGGAAAACCAAAATAGAGAAGTAAAGGAGCAGGATGTCAATCAGCTTTTACAGGTGAAGCGGGAAAAGCTCGCAAACCTGCAGGCAGAGGGAAGGGATCCCTTTCAGATTACAAAATATGATGTGACGATCCATAGCCAGGAAATTAAGGACGGCTTTGAGGAGCTTCAGGGCAAAGAGGTCAGTATCGCCGGCCGCATGATGTTAAAGCGCATCATGGGCAAGGCATCCTTTTGCAACCTTTCCGATTTGAAAGGAAACATTCAAGTATATGTGGCAAGAGATGCGATTGGCGAGGAGCCTTACGCTGCCTTTAAGAAATTTGATGTTGGCGATATCGTCGGCGTGAAGGGGGCAGTCTTCAAAACGCAGAAGGGCGAAATCTCCGTACATGCCTCCGATGTCGTGCTGCTTTCCAAGAGTTTGCAGATCCTCCCTGAAAAATTTCACGGTCTGACAAATACCGATTTGCGTTATCGTCAGCGGTATGTGGATTTGATTATGAACGAGGAGGTAAAGGATACCTTCGTGAAGCGTTCGCAGATTATTAGCTCGATTCGCCGCTATTTGGACGGACAGGGTTTCCTTGAGGTAGAGACTCCGATGCTCGTAACGAACGCGGGCGGCGCCTCGGCAAGACCCTTTGAGACGCATTACAATGCGCTGGATGAGGATATCAAGCTACGCATTTCCCTCGAATTATATTTAAAGAGGCTGATTGTGGGCGGCTTAGAGCGCGTCTATGAGATCGGGCGCGTATTCCGCAACGAAGGCCTCGATACCAGGCATAATCCCGAGTTTACGCTGATGGAGCTTTACCAGGCTTATACCGATTATAACGGCATGATGGATCTGACGGAGAACATGTTCCGCCATGTGGGGCAGGAAGTATGCGGCACGACGACGGTTCCTTACGGCGACGTGGAAATTGATCTTGGAACGCCATTTAAGAGAATCACGATGATCGACGCCGTCAAAGAACATACCGGCATCGATTTTAACGAAGTAAAGGACACCGCGGAAGCGAAAAAGCTTGCGGACGAGCGCGAACTTCATTATGAAGCCCGCCACGAAAAGGGCGATATCTTAAACCTGTTTTTTGAGGAATATGTCGAGGAGCATCTCGTACAGCCAACCTTTGTTATGGATCATCCGGTCGAGATTTCTCCTCTCACGAAGAGAAAGCCGGACAAGCCCGACTATGTGGAGCGTTTTGAACTGTTTATCACGGGTCGCGAAATGTGCAATGCCTACTCCGAGCTAAACGACCCGCTTGACCAGCGGGAGCGCTTTAAGGCACAGGAAGCGCTGCTCGCGCAAGGCGATGAGGAAGCTAGCACGACAGACGAGGACTTCATGAATGCCCTCGAAATCGGCATGCCTCCCACCGGCGGCATCGGCTACGGCATCGATCGGCTTGTGATGCTGCTCACTAACTCTCCGGCGATCAGGGATGTGCTGTTGTTCCCGACGATGAAG
>CAZMIX010000076.1:0-8785 GCA_964566545.1 uncultured Lachnospiraceae bacterium
AAAGGATAGTTGCGGTTAGTAGCAAAGTAGTAGCAGAGGCAAAAGAAAAGTCCGGGAGTGCCCTATTTATAAGGCTTCCCAGACTCGTTGCTGCTATTCAAACTCAATCGTTCCCGGTGGCTTCCCCGTCAGATCATAAAGCACCCGGTTTACATGCGACACCTCGTTTACAATCCGGCTTGTTACTCTTTGGAGCACTTCCCATGGGATTTTGGCGGACTCAGCGGTCATAAAGTCGATCGTATTGACCGCACGGAGCGCAATCGCGTAGTCGTAGGTGCGTTCGTCGCCCATGACGCCGACGGAGCGCATGTTGGTTAGGGCGGCAAAGTATTGGCTGGTGCTGCGGCCGAGACCGGCTTTGGCAATTTCTTCGCGGTAGATGGCATCTGCGTCCTGAACAATTTTTACTTTTTCGGCGGTAACTTCGCCGATGATGCGGATGCCGAGGCCGGGGCCGGGGAAGGGCTGGCGGTATACGAGGTTTTCAGGAATACCGAGCTCTAAGCCGGCTCTGCGGACTTCGTCCTTGAAGAGGTCGCGCAACGGTTCTATAATTTCTTTAAAATCTACATAGTCAGGAAGGCCGCCGACATTGTGGTGAGATTTGATGACGGCAGATTCTCCGCCGAGACCGCTCTCCACGATATCCGGATAGATCGTTCCCTGTACGAGGAAGTCCACGGTGCCAATTTTCTTTGCCTCCTCCTCGAATACACGGATAAATTCCTCACCGATGATCTTACGTTTCTGTTCCGGCTCCGTCACGCCTGCAAGCTTGTTATAGAAGCGCTGCTGCGCATTGACGCGGATAAAATTTAACCGATAAGGACCGTTTGGACCAAATACTTCTTCTACCTCATCACTTTCGTTTTTGCGGAGTAGTCCATGGTCAACGAAAACACAAGTGAGCTGATCGCCGACCGCCTTAGAAAGCATTACCGCCGCTACGGAAGAATCTACGCCGCCGGATAGCGCACAAAGAACCTTACCCTCCCCTACCTTTTCGCGAATCGCATTGATGGAAGTTTCCACAAAGGATCCCATCTTCCAGTCGCCGGAGCAGCCGCAGATGCCGCGGACAAAATTATGCAGCATTTCCTTACCTTGGACAGTATGAAGCACCTCCGGGTGAAATTGAATCGCATAAAGCTTCTGTGACGGGTTCTGTATTGCCGCAATGGGACAGTCTGCCGTATGGGCGATGACTGTAAAACCCGGTGCGACCTCAGAAATATAGTCAAAATGGCTCATCCAGCAAACAGTAGGACTCTGAATACCATGGAAAAGAGCCGTTTCATTTTCTACAAATACTTCTGTCTTTCCATATTCCCGCACCGTGGCACGCTCGACTTTTCCGCCGAGAATATGCATCATAAGCTGTGCGCCATAGCAAAGTCCGAGAATCGGAATACCAAGTTCGAATAATTCCTTGCTATACGTCGGAGCATCCGGTTCATAGCAGCTATTTGGGCCGCCCGTTAGGATGATCCCTTTCGGATTGATCTCTTTAATTTTCTCAAGGGGTGTCTTGTAGGAGTAAATTTCGCAAAATACGTCACATTCTCTGATGCGTCTCGCCACAAGCTGGTTGTACTGTCCGCCAAAGTCCAGTACGATGATTGTCTCTCTCTTCATGCTTCCTCCTCTGTTGTTACACGGATTATTATAATAAGGCCTGTCCGGCTTTTCATTTCCGCCATCTGCTTCCAACAGACTAATTATAAAGAAAACCTTTAAATTATACAAGTTTTTTTCATTTAGTATCTAAAATATTATCTTGCATATTTATCAATTGCTGATAGAATATGTGTTGCATGGGTAATTGCGAGAGATAAGGCAGGGAATGAAAATGGAACAAAAGAGCTTTCTTTTTTCAAAAAAAGCATTGAATAAATTGATCGGTCCGCTTGTGATGGAGCAGATTTTGGAGGTAACGGTCGGGATGCTCGACATCGTGATGATTGCGGGTGTCGGAGAGGCGGCGGTATCGGGCGTATCGCTGGTGGATAATATCAACATTCTGCTGATCGGGCTGTTCGGGGCGCTTGCGACGGGTGGTGCGGTCGTCGCAGGGCATTATCTGGGGCAGGGAAGCAAAGAGAACGCGTGCAAGGCCGCAAACCAAATCGTGCTGTTTGTCGTTGTTTCCTCGATCGCCATCATGATTTTGTATCTGCTCGGCAAAAGCTTTATTTTGGGGGTCGTATTCGGCAATATCGAGCCGGATGTCGAACGTGCCGCAAATACCTATCTGATTATCACCGGTCTTTCGATACCGGCGCTCGCGTTGTATAACGGCTGCACGGCGCTGTTCCGTTCGATGGGAAATTCCACGGTGACGATGTGGATTTCGGTTATTATGAATGTCATCCATGCCGTCGGAAATGTCATTTTGATATTTCAAATGCAGATGGGTGTGGCAGGCGCAGCCATTTCGACAACGATCGCCCGGTACGCGGCGGCCGTCATCATCATGGTGATGCTGTTTAACAAGAAAAATACGATCCATCTCGACCGGAAGAATTTCGAATTCCGCTTTCATAGAAAAATGATCGGCAGGATTTTATATATCGGTATCCCGACCGGTCTGGAAAACAGCATCTTTCAGCTCGGAAAGATTCTTATCTTAAGCCTTGTGTCCGTTTGCGGCACTTACGCGATCGCGGCCAACGCCGTCGCCGGAAATCTTGCGACGTTAAATGTCATTCCCGGAAATGCGATGTCGCTCGCCCTGCTTTCGGTCGTATCCGTCTGCATCGGGGCAAACGATTTCGAGCAGGCAAAATACTATACGAAAAAGCTCATGACAAAAATACATATTTATACGGGAGTCATCAGCATGGCGCTCATTCTCCTGTCGCCCATGATCGTAAAAATTTATCAGCTTTCTCCGCAGGCGTCCTCGGCGACGAAAGTGCTGATCTGTCTGCATGCTGTCTGCGCGATGCTGTTCTGGCCGGAATCCTTCGTGCTTCCGAATACGCTGCGCGCTTCCAATGATGTCAAATTTACGATGGGGATCGCCATTTTTTCCATGTGGGTGTTCCGAATCGCCGCGAGTTATCTGCTCGTCATGCAGTTTAACATGAACATCGTCGGCGTATGGATCGCGATGGTCATCGACTGGCTGTTCCGCGCCATCGTATTTGTCACCCGATACGTGCGCGGAACGTGGCAGACAAAATATAACGAGGGCTGACTTTTAGCTCAGCACCCGGTTCCAGTCGTATACAGCAGCGAGCGACGGCGCCTCAAAATCCGCGTGGAGCTGTTTAAAATAAGGTCCCACGCCGAGAGAACGCATGCCTCCCGCCTTTGCCGCCTGGATACCGGCTGCGGAATCTTCTACGACAAGGCATTCTTCCGGCTCCAGTCCCATTTTATCCGCGGCGATCAAAAATACTTCGGGATGCGGCTTGGATTTCTCCGTATCGAGCCCGCAGCTTACCTGATTTAAATAAGGGAGCAACTGTGTCCGTTCCAAAATGGCGGGCGCGTTTTTACTCGCGGAGCCTACGGAAAGCAGCAGGTTTTTCTGTTTTAACTCGGAAAGCGTAAGATTGACGCCTTTTAATATCGCGCTTTCATTTATGTTTTGAAGCAGTTCGACATAGTATGCGTTCTTTTTTTCCGCAAGCTGTTTCTTTTCCTCCATGTCATATGTTTGAATCGATTTTTCCAGCACGATTTCCAGCGATGCCATTCTGCTCACGCCTCGCTGCCGTTCGTTATCCTCTCTCGTAAAATCCTCGATATGCAGCTCGTCCGCAAGGCGCTTCCACGCGAGATAATGCAGCTCATCGGTGGAGACGAGCACGCCGTCCAAATCAAAAATAATTCGAACTTGAGGCGGTGAAGACTTGTCTATTGAAGGATGTTTTATAATCGGTTATAATCTAGGGAAACCGGTTTATTTTTATAAACCAATTATGGAAATGAGGAATAAAAATGAGTCAGGAATGCAACCATGACTGCGGCAGTTGCGGTGTCGACTGCGGTCAGCGAAAAATGAAAAAGAAGGATTTCAGGCAGGCGCCGCATGAGCTTTCGCATATTCATAAGGTGATTGCCGTAGTCAGCGGCAAGGGCGGCGTCGGCAAAAGCCTCGTGACCTCGATGCTTTCCGTCATGATGCGCCGGGAAGGATATCGGACAGCCGTTCTGGATGCGGATATCACGGGGCCGTCTATTCCAAAGGCTTTTGGAATCAAAGAAAAAGCGCATGCGGATGAGCTTGGCATGCATCCGGTCAAGAGCTTGAGCGGTATTTCCGTCATGTCCATTAATCTGCTGCTCGATCACGATACGGACCCTGTCGTATGGCGCGGACCGATTATCGCAGGCATGGTCACGCAGTTTTGGACTGATGTCATCTGGGAGGATGTGGATTACCTGTTTGTGGATATGCCGCCCGGAACAGGCGACGTGCCGCTGACCGTATTCCAGTCCCTGCCCGTGGACGGCGTGATCATCGTCACCTCTCCGCAGGAGCTTGTCGGCATGATCGTGGAAAAGGCCGTCAACATGGCCTCCATGATGGACATTCCGGTGCTCGCGCTTGTCGAAAATATGAGCTGTTTCAAATGTCCGGACTGTGGCAGCGTGCATTCCATCTTTGGTGAGAGCCATATCGAAGAAACCGCACAAAAGCACGGCATCGGCATGGTATGTAAAATCCCCATCGATCCCGAGCTCGCCGGCTTGACTGACGCCGGACAAATCGAAGCGATGACAGATAACAGCCTGCTGGAGCTTGTAAGGCGGCTTCGTGAAATTTAAACGGAAACGAAAGCAAAATGCACAAGCCCTCTTAGACTCCTGATGCCTGCATTGATGGGACTTGTGCATTTTATGAGCTGTAAAACCGTTCATTCAGGATATGCAGCTTACGCGTGAAGAGCCTGCAAGCAGGCTCTTTAATCTTTATATATGTTGATGCAGATATTTTTCCTTCGTTGCAAGTCCGCCACGGATGTGCCGCTCTGATTTGTTCACGTCAAGCACTTTTCTCGCCTGACTTGCCAATGACGGATTAATTTGCGCAAGACGTTCCGTGACATCCTTATGTACTGTACTCTTACTGATCCCGAATCTCCTCGCAGTCTGCCTGACCGTCGCGTTTGACTCTATAATATAATTAGCAACGTCCACTGCCCTTTCCTCAATATATTCTTTCAAGGAAATCCCCCTGATAAACTTGTTTTTACAGTTTATGCAAGGGGATTTGCAGATATTCTATGATAAATATTCTTATAAGGATTTCTGCCTCAAAACCCTTTTATTCAGGCTCTCGTCAGCCATATAAAGGGCCATAAGCTCCGCAGGCCCTATAGTCCGCCGATTCCGCCCCTTCCGTTCCGAAAGCGCTCCATGCATGAGGGCGGAATATTTTTTCCTTTCTCACATTATGCATGTTCACCGGAATGCGCAGCATCGATGCCAGCGTGATTAATTCCGCTCCAATATGTCCATAGGCACATGCGCCATGATTGGCGCCCCAATTTGCCATAACCGAATAAACGCTGTCAAACGCGCCCGTACCGGTCAGCCGGGGAACGAACCAGGTAGTCGGCCATGTCGGATCCGTCCTTTTATCTAAAATAGAATGTACCTCGTCAGGAAGTACGATGCTAAAGCCCTCGGCGAGCTGTAAAACCGGTCCGATCCCGTCTACGATATTCATGCGCAGAAAGGTCAGCGGCATGACGGCCGAAGTTTTAAAATGGGAGGAAAAACCGCCGCCACGGAATTGACACAGCTCAGCCGGACACCATTCGGTTTCCTCAAGGCATGCCTGTATATCTTCTTCTTTCATTTCCCACCAGGGCTTCATGACCCGGTTTCCGGCCTGGTCCTTTGATGCTCCCGTCGCATCCAGACAGGCAGCTCCCGAATTGATCAAATGGATAAAGCCATCCTGCGCCTGGCCTTCCGGTTTCCATCCGGTCACCCGTTCTATCGCTTTCGGGCTCCAGTATGTTCTGACGTCCGCAAAAATACCCGCGCAGCCCGTAAGTAAGTTGGAAAAGAGAAGGCAGATCCCGTTCAGATTATCATTTTCCGTAGCAAATGCAAGCGGCTGTTTTTTTCCGTTCCAGTCAAAGGTGGAATTTAAGATTGCCTCCGTAAAATCACAATTCGGCAGCCAGTCGGTCCACATTCTTTGACCCTGAAAGCCTCCGGCGATGGCGTTCCTGCCAAATGCCTCCTCCTTATAGCCCTTTTTTGCAAGCTTTGGATTTCCCGTCAAAATATCGCGGATGATCAGCGTCATTTTTACGACAAATTTCCAGTCCTCTTCCTTCTGCTCTTTCGTATGCATCCGCCCGTTCTTAAGGTTCGGTCCCGGTTTGGAGCCTTCCCTGCATGTTTCTTTTACCCAGCTAAGAGCTGTCTTATATTCTTCCTCATCATAAATCTCTTTTTCGATTCTGCGAAGAACCTCCGTCATGTCGATCCATTCCGTCCGCATGCCCAGATACTTTTGATAAAAAGCCGGATCACAATAGGAACCCATGATGCCCATCGATACCGATCCGATCCCGACATATGCTTTTTCACGCATCGCTCCCGCGGCAACCGCACATTTCGCAAAAAGCAGCAATTTCTCTTTTACATCCTCCGGTATATGGTCGTCGTCCATATCCTGAACGTCCTGACCGTAAATAGAAAATGCCGGGAGCCGCTTTTGATTATGCGCCGCCATAACACAGGCCAAATATACGGCGCCTGGTCTTTCGGTTCCGTTAAATCCCCACACGGCCTTCATCGTCAGCGGATTTATATCCATCGTTTCCGCGCCGTAGCACCAACTTGGCGTTACACTTAATGTTGCGCAGACATTCTTTGCGGAAAATTCCTGCGCGCAGCGTGCCGCCTCTTCCCCGCACCCGATCGTGCTGGAGTATATGACGCACCTGCATGGGGTACCGTCTCCATATTTTATGGTTTCCTCTATGAGTGCCTTTGCCTTTTGGGCCATGGTTTTGGTCTTTTTTTCCAACTGCTCCCGTATTCCCATTTCTCTGGCATCAATAATCGGTCTGATCCCGATTGCCGGATGATTTATCATTCAAATGCCTCCTCAACACTGTCAAAATTTCAACGCCTCTATTGATAATCCGAATTCGGCCCGCCGAATACATACCTTAAATAGGCGACGGAGTCCTTCGCATCCTGGTCAAGCTGATTCTCAGATGCACCTTCACTCAGGTCGCGCCATACTTTGATATCCGATCCGATCGTTCCGCCACTTTTTACAAACGGTTCCATAACAACACTTTTATCATATCCGATCGTACGCAAAGCGCTGCCTATCTGATACCAGGGCAGATTTCCCCTGCCGGGAACACGGCGGTTATTTTCACCCACATGAAAATGTCCCAACTTGTCACCTGCCAGTAAAATCGCGTCCGTCATGCTGTCTTCTTCTATGTTCATGTGAAACGTGTCCAGCATAATCTTGACATTTGGTTCATCCACCTGTTCAACGAATTTCTTCGCCTCCGCACAGGTATTCAATAAATAGCCCTCAAATCGGTTTAACACCTCCAGGCAGTATTCCACACCGCAGTCCCCTGCAATTTTTCCTACTGTGCGGACATTATTCACACTCCGCTCCCAGTCGCCCTGCTTGTCAATTTTCTTTGTATAATCTACCGGCCAATAAGAGTAAATTCCGCCGCCGATCGTATGGATACCGAGGAATTCCAGCTTCTGCAATACGGAGGAATAAAACGAAACCGCGTTCTTAATAATGGCGGCATCCGGCGAGGCGAGGTTTTCCTCCGCAGCCGGGCCATATCCTGCGGTGAGCATGATATCATAAGCCTCTGCCTCCGCCTTCAGTTCGGTCAGTTCCTTTTTCTCCATTTTTGCAACCGCCGCACAGGATATCTCCAGAATATCAAAACCCAATTCCTTTACTTTTTTTACATACCTTTTGTAATCTGCCGCCCACTCTTTTTCCCAGTAAGCAAAATAAATACCGTACTTCATTTTGATCCCTCCTGTTTCAACCTGATTTTCACTATATTTTTTATTCTACAACAAATATTTGAAAAACATCCAGTCTTGGCAGATAGATTTTAGTAAAGCCCTCCGAGGCTTCCGTTTTTAGTTCCTCTTTGTCCGGCAGCATTCTTCCCTTTAGGCCTTCCCCCTTTACCTCTACAAACAAGTCGTATACCGGCGTGATCGGAGACTCCTCCTGCTGATTAATCACTGCAAAATAATCTTTTCCGCTCTTTTCCCAGTTGATGACCTCGACAAATTTAGGAGCGTTGGAGGTGAACTTCATCAACGCGCAAAGCGATTTTACCATCCGGCAGAATACCTGCTTGCTGCCATACGGCTGCGACATTTCTATCGGAGCCGCCGTCCATATAATGACGGAGTTTCCTATCCTTTTTCTGATTGCGCACGGCTTATCCGTGTAAATTCCCGGCGGATTTGAATGAATTGCAGAAAACTGTTCGGTTCCCGTGAGAGTATATGGCAGCGTCAATGTCGCCAAAACCGTGCAGTCCGTATCATCTTCTATCTCAATCCGGTATTGTGCGGATGTAATTGTCAGCGGCACTTTTCTGGAAAAGCCTTCAAAGAATACCTCTCCTGCCTCAGTAGGACTCATGTAAGTGAAGGTATGCTCCGTTTTTCCGACGCTTTTTACGCCAAGCAGCTTTTCCAGCCGTTTATTTCCGATCGGCCCGCTGATAAAAAGATTTTTGCCTTTCCTTATATAGGTTTCTATGTCATCCATTTCATTTTCCCTGATATTGGC
>CAZMIX010000077.1:0-8749 GCA_964566545.1 uncultured Lachnospiraceae bacterium
ATTTCCTCTCCATAAAAGCCAAGAGCATCTGCCAGCATCAACTCCGTCAGAGAAGAACAGTCACAGCCACAGCCATATTCCTTCATGATGTTAATTAAAAATGGGTTCGGATTCGCTTTTATAGCAAAGTATTCCCGGTAGCCTTTATTCCATGCAAAGGCTTCCTTCACCGCCTGCAGGTTTTCCCGCAGCCCCTTCTCATCATAAATATGGAATGGGGTTGGGTAGGTCTTTATGATTTCCTCAATCTGCTCTTTTGTCACAAACGGTACTTTGTTCATAATGATTTTCTCCTGTTTCGTCTTTCTTTTTTACAAGCCGCTCTTATACGGCAAACGATATTACTATAATAATGTGGAACGCATCTCCTCCGGTGAAATGGAGCTTAAATACGCCGGTGCCACATCAAATACAGTCTTGCAGCCCTTCAGCCCATCTCTGTTCATTCGATAAGCTGCCCTCGCATAAGCTGTCAGCACACATGCCGTAAATTCTGGATTTGAATCCAGCTTTAGACTATACTCGATCCTATGGTCATGCTCTCTGTTCCTTCCGGTTTTTCCTGTACGTAGCACAAAACCGCCATGGGGAATGCCTGCATAATCGCGCTCCAGCTCTTCTTGTGATATAAAATGTACGGTCGTATCATAATCGGCAAAATAGTTGGGCATCGTTTTAATTTCCTGTTCGATTCCCGCCAGATCCGCTCCCTCCTCGGCAACAACAAAGCATTCCCGCGTGTGCTTCTGCCTTGTAGAAAGAACCGGATTTTCACAGTTTCGCACGGATTCCAGCGCAGATGCAGACGGAATCGTGTACTGCTTCGCATCTTTGACGCCCGCGATCCTTCTAATCGCATCGGAATGTCCCTGACTGACTCCCTTTCCCCAAAATGTATAATCGCTGCCCTCTCTCAAAATTGCATTCGCATAAAGCCGGTTTAAAGAAAACATGCCAGGATCCCAACCCACGGAAATCATTGCCACCTTGCCGCTTTCCAAAGCCGCCTCATTTACTGCAGCAAAATGCTCCGGAATTTTTACATGTGTGTCAAAGCTGTCCACAACATTAAAATATTTTGCATAGGTCGGTGTCTGCTTTGGAAGATCCGTTGCAGAGCCACCGCAAATCATCAGCACATCCAACTCCTCTTTCATTTCCATAAGAATATCCTCATGGTATACCGGCACACCGGACAACACGCTAACACTCTTTGGATCTCTACGGGTAAATATGCCAATTAGCTCCATATCGTCATTCTGGCTAATCGCACACTCAACTCCCTTTCCAAGATTTCCATATCCTAAAATTCCAATTCTAATTTTCATTATTTTCTTTCCGCCTTATCTTTTAATTTAATCAATTCTATTTCATTGCGCATTGCTTCTTTAAAAACATCCACAAAATTTATCTGTCCGGTATAAAGACAGGTGTCTGAGTCTGTGCCGAAAATATCACCGGTCAGCACGTAGCCTGAATCGACAATCAGCCTCAGCTGCTTTTCCCGGCGCTCCGAACGATAATACTCGCATCCGGACAACTCGACAGGATCTGTCGATATGATGACAATTCGCTTATTTCTCTTTAACAACTCCAAAAGCTCCGGTCTCACATAGTCAATAAAATCTCCCGGTGCCGAAAGATAGAGACGATATTCGGTCATGGAAATCATCGTATACACTTTGTTTAATATATTCTTATAGCCGTCGATCGTAATGTATCCGGTACCCGCCTCCTTGGGACTTTGCAGATGTGCGATTAAATACTCCTTCGCCTTTCCCATCATGCGGATTTGGTTATCACACAACTCCTGTACGGCCACACACTGATATTTCACAGGATTCCCTTCATTTATGTTTGCCGCGCCCTTCTCCGTAAGACTCGCAAGGGCATTATATACATTAGAGCGCGAAATGCCGGTTTGCTTTGCGACCTCATATCCGGTCTGCGCCCCGTTTTCAAATAGGCATAAATAAATCAGCGATTCCTGCTTCGTCAAGTCGAACAACATCAGTTTTTCAACAACGTTTTCCCGATCCATCGTTCTCTCTCGCTTCCTGCGTAGTTCTTTATAGGAACACTATAGCAGGAGGTTTGGATACTGTCAAGTAAAATATAAAAAACAATTTTTTAATAGAAAAAAGGAAAGTGCCTTTGCTACTTTCCCTTTTCTTATCACAACTAAGTTTTTATTAAGCTCTCTTACTCAAGAAAACCTTCCACACCGCGGCTAGAGCCATCCGAGGTCAGGTTTGACTTTTTGTCGTTGGACTGTGCAATAATATATTGTCCCTTCACGCCGGAATCCTCATCGCTGGACTTTTTTGCTACGCCGTTTTCTGAAGTGTAGCTATACTTTACACCGGCTCCGCCCTTTGTCGTACCTGCAAGCGACATCTTGCCGTTTTCCAGACCGTTAGCATAGTCTCCTGTGATAACCTGCTTCGCAAGCTCTGAGGAACCGATTTTGTCCGTATAGAAACTAGAGGTTGCGCTTCCGCCGCCATTCGGCAGATCGGCCTCCCACTCCCCTTCAAAAATAAAGGAACCGATCGAGGAAGATTCCGAATATACGGCACGAATCCAAATACCATTTCCGCTTCTTATATTTCCGGCATAGTCTCCATAATAGTAATACCCGTTGCAATAGGCCGCAACGCCTTTACCCTCGCGCTCGCCTGCCTCGTTTTTATCTCCGTAATAGAAGGATTCCTCTTCGTTGATAATTTCATCTGCCATATCCATATAAGGCTCTGTCCGAAGCAGTTTCTTTACATCATCCATGTTGCCCGCTTCAAAACAGGTAAGTAGCTCAATAAGAAGGTCATTATGTGCTTCCTCCGCAGCCGCACGTTCCGCTTCCTCCGCAGCTTTGGCTTCCTCCTCCGCCTGAAGGCGCGCGCGCTCCGCTTCGATATTATCAATCTTGATCTTCATATTTTCATCCTGCGTGTTTTCGTAGCCCGTCTGCAAAGCGACAAGAACATTGTCTTCCTCTGCACGCCCTTCATAAATATTCGCCACGCCCCAATAAGCATTTTTATTTTGAACATTATAAAGAAGCGCCTTCTGATAAGCGTCCACAGCATCGTCCGTATCACCGAATGTACCGCCCAGCATCACATAGGCATGCGCGATCGCATTTTTAACCGCCTCATTCTCTGGCTCATATTCCAACGCACGATCGTAGGCATCGATCGCGGACTGATAATCCGCCGCCTCCATATATTGCTTTCCGGTTTCCAGCTCCTGAGCCATTTTATTTGCATCCGAAAAATAGCTGACACCATAATAAACGCCAAACATCACTGCTGTTACCAGGACAAGGGCCGTTATAAGCTTCAACACAAGCGCCGCTGTCTGATTCATCGTATAACTCCTCACATTCTTAGTTAAATTCAAACATTATGAGAACTTTTATTCTCTGTTTTCTATCTGCCAGTCAATTCCCGACAGCCCGTTTCTTTTCAAGAATTCGTTTGCCTGACTAAAATGCTTACAGCCGAAGAATCCTCTGTAGGCCGATAATGGACTTGGATGGGGCGCTTTTAGAATCAACTGCTTAGAGTTATCCAGCATGCTGATTTTTGTCTGTGCCGGCCTGCCCCATAGCATATAGACAATTGGCCTGTCCTGCTCATTTAAAAGCCGGATGGCAGCATCCGTAAACTCCTCCCAGCCAATCCCATGATGAGAATTGGCCTGATGCGCCCGCACGGTCAATACCGTATTTAAGAGCATCACTCCCTGCTTCGCCCATTTCTCCAAATAACCGTTATTGGGAATATAGCAGCCCAAATCATCACGCAGTTCCTGATAGATATTGACAAGCGACGGCGGAATCTCTATATCCGGCATTACCGAAAAGCAAAGTCCGTGTGCCTGACCGACATCATGATAAGGATCCTGTCCCAATATTAACACCTTCACTTCGTTAAGAGGCGTTAGGGAAAAGGCATTAAAAATATCATTTGGATTCGGAAATACCTGCCTTGAGGAATATTCCTCCTTTACCTTTGCGTATAACTGTCTGTAATAGGGCTTTTTAAATTCCGCCTGCAGCGGTACAAGCCAGTCATTCTCAATTGCCGCCATATGATCTATCTCCTCACCGAAATTCCTCTGCCACTTAAATAACTCTTTAAATCGTCAATTTCCAACTCCTTGTAATGGAACAGCGAAGCCGCAAGCGCCGCATCCGCCTTTCCCTCTGTCAGCGCATCATAAAAATGCTCCTTCGCACCCGCTCCGCCGGAAGCGATAACCGGAATACTGACATTTTCAGAAATGAGTCTTGTCAGCTCCAAATCGTAGCCCGCCTTCGTTCCGTCGCGATCCATGCTCGTCAGCAGAATTTCTCCGGCACCAAGTGCATTCACCTTCATCGCCCATTCTACCGCATCCACGCCAACATCAATCCTGCCGCCGTTTTTATAGATATTCCAGCCGGAGCCGTCCTGCCGCTTTCTCGCGTCAATTGCCACGACAACACACTGGCTACCGAACTTTTCTGCCGCTTCGCTGATCAGGGCGGGGGTGTTGATCGCAGCGGAATTAATCGAGACCTTATCTGCGCCTTCCCTCAAAATCGTTTTAAAGTCCTCGACGGTTCTGATGCCGCCGCCAACCGTGAACGGGATAAATACCTTTTCCGCAACAGCACGCACCATATCCACAACCGTGCCACGGGCATCCGATGAGGCTGTAATATCAAGAAAAACAATCTCGTCCGCACCTGCTTTGTCATAAGCCGCCGAAATCTCAACCGGATCGCCGGCATCCTTTAAATTCACGAAGTTGACACCCTTCACCACTCTGCCGCCGTGCACATCCAAACAGGGAATAATTCTTTTTGTATGCATTTCTTCCTCCTTACAGCGCTATGAAATTTCTTAATATCTGAAGACCCACCCTTGAGCTTTTCTCTGGGTGAAACTGACATGCGAATATGTTATCTTTTTCCACCGATGCATGAATACACGCATTATAAGAGGTTTTCGCTTTTACAATCGTTTCGTCGAGAGCTTTCAAATAATAGGAATGGACAAAATACACATAGGGGCCATTTTCAATACCGCAGAACAGGCGCCCTTCATTTTTCAGTTCAAGCGAGTTCCAGCCCATATGCGGAATTTTCTTATATTCTCCAGGAGGAATTTTTACGATTTCACCTTTTAAAACAGATAAACCTGTCACCCCGTCACATTCCTCACTCTTTTCAAATAAGAGCTGCAAACCCAGACAAATCCCCAAAAAAGGGGTTCCCTTTTCCACAACCTCATGAATCACCGTTTCCAAATCATATTGCCTGATTTTTCCCATTGCATCGCCAAAAGCGCCCACTCCCGGCAGAATAACCTTTCCCGCATTCAGAATCGTATCCCTGTCTCTTGTAATGACAGCTTCCTTTCCTAAATGCTGCATTGCCTTTTGTACACTTTTGATGTTGCCCGCATCATAATCGATGATCGCTATCATCGCCGCTGCCTCCCTAAACTGTCATTTTCCAATAATTAATTGTGGGTTGGACACTATAGCCCATCTGCGCCTTCCACATCAATAATCACATTTTCATTTAATTCTTCCACATTCTGCGTACTTCTTCCGTCCTCCGAATTGGAAGGCTCCTCTTGAATGGGTGCCGCAGCTGCATCCGTTTCTCCTGCCTGTTCTTCCCCTGTCGGCGCAAATTCCTCTTCCTCACCCTTTATGACCGAATTTTCCGTATGGGTCGCCGCTGCTCCTTCCGTATTCTCTCCTGTATTTTCTCCTGCATTCTCCTCAGAGGAAACACCGTTGACATAACCGTCAAGTTCTATTGAATATAACTGATTGTCGTCTATCTGAAGCCATTCGTACGCCTGCTCCAAACTAACCGCAAACGCGTTCTCCAGCTCTGCAATAATTTTATTTCTGATCGCGTCAAACTCTTCCTTTACACCAAGCTGTGCCGCGGTTTCACTCAATGCCTCCGTAACCTTGACGCCCTGTATGAGTGCATTCAGCGCCTCCAGCTTCATACCAAGCAGCATATAGTTTTTATAGGAAGCATACTTTCTTTCCGCCTTTAGAAGAATGACCGAGCGATCATATATCAACTGATCCCTTTCGCCCAGCTTATGCCCTCGCAGCAATTCATAAGTCTTCTCATAATTCTGCTGCTGATACTGAACCTTTGCATCTTTTATATCGTTGTAATAGGGAATAACAAAAGCAAGTAGCGTCATGACAACACCAAGCGAGAAGCAAAGAACTCCGATCAAAACCATCTTCTTTTTAGGCAGCTTTTTCATTGGCTGCAGTGGTTCCCGTACGGGTTTTTCTTTTATTTTTTTTTCTTTTTTGGGCTTCTTTTCTTTTTTTCCGGAGTCTTCTTCCTCACTCAGCTTATTTAAAATCTGTTCATTTTGAGCGGCTCCCTGTCGTGCAATTTCGGGAGCTGTCTCTTCAGCAAAAATCTGCTTTACTTCTTCCGGCTCTTCAACTTCCTGAGACAGCGTACTAAATAATCTAGAAAAAAAGCCTGACTTCTTCGCTTTTTGTTTCTTTTTTCCTTCTTTATCAGTATCTGCGCTTGCCGTCCCATCCTCTTCCGATTCGTCCTCCCGATCCAAAGCCATGCTTAAGAAGTCCTCCTCAGGCATTTCTTCTTCGTCCGAAGCGAATTCTCCACCCTCAATCAGTTCGTGATTATCATTTTTGACCAATAACTCACTGATTTCGGAAAGCTCGGCATCATCCGACATATCGGCAAGTAAATCCAATAAATCTGCATCTTGAATCAATTGTTTCAGATCACCATCCGAAACTTCATCCTCCTCTAAAAATATTTCTTCAGATACTCCTTCTTCGTCTGGAACCTCCTCGTCAGACAAAAGAGCTTCTTCGTTAACAGGTGCTTCTATAAGAGGTTCTTCTGCAAAGAAATCATCGATGTCGGTCTTTACTTCGTCGCCGCCATTTCTAATAGCGTTCGTTTCCAATGAAGGAACGCTTTCTTCCTCCGTCGGTTGATTAATTTCTCCCATAGACTTTAAAAGGGTCGCAATATCTTCGTCCTCTAGAAGCTGCCCTTCCTCCGAAACACATTCATCTGTCTCCAACTCCCGCAAAGGAAAATCATCCGTTAATAAATCTCCAATCGGAGTATCCTCTGTCGGCATATCTTCTATTGGTATCTCTTCTATTGGTATCTCTTCTATTGGTATCTCTTCTATTGGTATCTCTTCTGTTAGTATATCTTCCATTGATGCGTCTTTTTCAGCCGATTCTTCCGTCATGCCTTTCAGCAAGCTATCGAGATATTCTTCAGTAGAATTCATATACCCCTCCATCATAAACTCTCATATATTTATTTCCGCACACTCAAATAAATTCTATCATAGTTTATCATATTTTTCAGATCAAAACAATGGATTTGCTCCTCATTCCTCAAAGGTTTTGTCAAGAAATGCAATAGGATGGCATGCAAGCAGCATTGCTGACAGATACCTTATACTTATAGGTAATACAATAGGGTCGAGCGTACCCCGACCCTATTGTAGCGTCCTATATGAAGCTTATTTTAACAGTTTGTCCAACTCTTTTACAAGATTACCGATTTCCGGTTTGGAAAGCTGTGCGTCGGCACCAAGTGCTTGCCCCTTTACACGCATTTCCTCATTGACAAGTGAGGAAAATATAACTACAGGAATATGGCTCAGCCGATCATCACTCTTGACAAGCTTTGTCAAACGATGACCATCCATCTGCGGCATTTCAATATCTGTAATCAAGCATCTTACTTTTTCTTTAATCGTACCTTCCTCCAGACACTGATTGATATAATTCCATGCCTCAAGGCCGTTCTCCGTACTCTTAATATTGACATATCCCGCTTTGAGCAAAGAATCCATAATTAATTTATTCAGCAGGTGGGAATCTTCTGCGATCAGAATGGGAATCGACTTTCTTTCTCTTTCTGAGAGAAAGTCAATCTCCGCAATCTTAAGTCCTGTCTCAGGACTGATATCCGTAACAATCCTTTCAAAATCTAAAATAATAACAAGACGATCACCAAACTTTACAATTCCGGTAGCCACACCATCATTGTCATTGTTAATTGTCGCATCCGGCTTAATAATTTCCGACCAGGAAACCCGATGGATACCGACTACCCGATCCACATGGAATGCTACATCCAGCTTATTGAAATTTGTAATAATAAATAACCCCGACTGCTCGGAATCCCCCATCTGCAGAGCATTTTTCAGGCTGATTGCGGTAATCATCGTCTCTCTCGGCATGAAAATCCCCTCAATGCTCGGATGTGAATTCGGCACGGGGGTCACCGCCTGATAAGGAATAATTTCTCGAATCTTTGCAACATTAATTCCGTACGAATTATTCCCCAAGACAAACTCCAATATTTCTAACTCATTTGTTCCATTTTCCAATAAGATTTTCGTATCCATCCCTTCACCTCATCCGTAATTTTAATATAATGTCTGACAAAATCACCTCGCACACATGTGATTTTGCTTTATTATATCATATCTACTCGAAAAAGCATATAAAATTATTCGTATATTCGATTATATTTAACAATTTATTCAAAAAAGGAAGTTAAAAGAAAAAATAAAAAAACCCCACGGTTATCATACACCTTTTGTGGTGTGAATCGCAGGGGTTTGTATTTTAGAATCAAAAACATACTATTATACCTTCAAAACCGAATACTGAAATTCTCTCTTTTCTATACTTCCATCCA
>CAZMIX010000078.1:0-6019 GCA_964566545.1 uncultured Lachnospiraceae bacterium
TATATTGCCTTTGGATCTGCGGGAACATCAGCGTTATTAAATGTATAATTCAAATAACAAACGAGAGGATTCACATCATATGGAAAACGACAATAATGTACATAAAAGACGCGTTCGTTATAAAGGAAAGAATCCTAGAACTTATGCTGAAAGATATAAAGAACTCAATCCATCTAAATATAAAGACACTATTGATAAAGTCATCCAAAAAGGCAACACCCCAGTTGGTATGCATAGACCTATATGTGTTGATGAGATAATGGATTTTTTGGATATAAAGGAAAATCAAATCGGAATTGATGCCACTTTAGGATATGGTGGCCATACAGAAGAAATTCTTAAAAGATTAAATAAAACTGGTCATTTATACGCTACAGACGTCGATCCTTTGGAACTGCCAAAAACCACTTCCCGTATAAATTCACTCGGATATACAGATTTATATTTTACGTCTAGAAATATGAATTATTCTGATATAAAAAAAATTATATCAGAAGTTGGACAAGTTAATTTTATTATCGCTGATTTAGGAGTATCATCAATGCAGATAGATAATCCTGAAAGAGGATTTTCCTATAAAACCGAGGGACCATTGGACTTAAGACTCAATCCTTCAAAAGGCATCTCTGCGGCGGATCGTCTTAAAACGATTTCACAGGAAGAATTGCAAGGCATGTTGTTAGAAAACGCAGACGAGCCTCATGCCGCAGAAATTGCGCGTGCCATCACTTCCTCCATAAAGAAAGGGACAGACATTCTGACAACCAATCATCTCCGGCAAATGATCAAGGATGCTCTAGAATTCCTTCCGGCAAAAGAGAGAGAAGCCGAAATCAAAAAATCCTGTCAAAGATGCTTTCAAGCGCTGCGGATCGATGTTAATCATGAATTTGAAGTGCTATATGAATTTTTAGAAAAACTTCCTGCTGCCATGGCCGAGGGAGGACGCGTTGCTATCCTTACGTTTCATTCCGGCGAAGACCGTCTCGTCAAAAAGTCTTTCCGGCATTTCTATCGGGAAGGCATCTACAGAGAAATAGCTCCTGAGGCTATTCGGCCATCCGCAGCCGAATGTAATTCCAATAGCCGCGCTCGCAGTGCAAAGTTACGTTGGGCTATCAAATCTTAATAAAAAAGCTTCCTGTTTTGTGGTTTATTTATGTTATACTGCGACGAATTACGGAACTGGTTAAATGCATCAAAAGACATAGCCTTTCTTTTTCGGATAGAATTTCCAATATGCAACTCACATCGGATAAACGCAACTTACCCGCTAATTCATTGAACAGCAAAAGACTATCGCATATACTCCTAATAACAACATAACGAAAGGGAGTGTCCCATATGCTCGGAATCATCACATTACTGATTGCCCTCAGCGCACAAATCGGATTTCTCATTTACAGACTTGTTACAAAAAAACGCCAGACAAAGGTGAAACATATTATGCGGCTCGCCGCCTTTTCCATTTTATCCCTGTTTTTAGTTGCGGGCGTTTATTGGTTTAGCTTCCGCTGGATAGGATTGTTTCTCCTGCTTGCTATTCTGGCAATCTTCAGCGCAAACTATTTTATAACACAGCCAAAGGCCGAAAAGGAATATAAAGGTCTTACCAGCGTTCTCTCCTGTATCAGCAGCTGCGTCCTGCTTACTTTCTGCATCCTGCCCGGCATTCTGTTTCCGCAGTTCAATCCGGTTGCATCCACGGGGGCCTATGCCGTGAATACCACAAGTGTTACTTTTGTGGATGCATCGCGCGTCGATCCCTATTCCAAGACAGGCGAAAACAGAAAATTGACCGTACAGTTTTGGTATCCGGCTGTTGAAGAAAGCTCGGACACATTCCCGCTTGCCGTATTCTCACACGGGGCGTTCGGGTACCGGGGCAGCAATCTTTCCACCTTTCAGGACCTTGCAAGCAACGGTTATGTGGTGTGCAGCATCGACCACAGTTATCACGCTTTCTTTGCACAGCATAACGATGGCACTGCCACATTGGTCAATACGGATTTTCTCAATGACGCAATCAATATTACCAATGAGGCTTATGACGAAGAAGCCGCCTATAACAAAACACACGAATGGCTTGATCTGCGCGCCGGCGATATGAATTTCATTCTGGATAAAATCCTGAGCAATACAAACAGCGAGATACCGGAGGCTGTTCGTACACTAATCAACCCTGAAAAAATCGGACTTTTCGGGCATTCCCTGGGCGGCGCGGCAGCCGCACAGCTGGGACGGGAACGTCCTGACGTGGATGGGGTAATCGTAATTGACGGCACGATGATAGGCGAAGAAACTGCTTTTAAAAACGGACAGGCGATCCTAAACACGGAGGCCTATCCCGTCCCTTTATTAAACTTATACAATGACAGCCACTATGAGGACGCTAAGCTGCTTGGGACAGCTTATAATAACCTTTCCGCCAGCGCGTATGCGACAGAGGCTTATGATGTGGTAATCCGCGGCTCAGGACATCTGAACTTTACCGATCTGCCTCTCTTTTCTCCGGCGCTGGCCCGTATGCTCGGTACCGGCGAGGCGGACAGCCGTTATTGTATCGAGACAATGAATCAAATTGTGCTGGACTTTTTTGACTACACGCTTAAGGATGCAAAAGAGCTGCACTTACAAACAGAATATTAGCAGCCGCGGTATCCGGGGAGGAAAACTTGAAGGCCCCGGCAGAAATATGTTATAATAGCTCAAATTATTCCTATTTCACTACGCCTGCTTAAGGCAGGCAACAAAACTAATTAGAAGGTGCCGCATTGAAGGTTTCAGTTAAGCAAATAAGCTTTGATTATGAAGAACAGGCGATTATCCAATGCCATGAGGTAAATGACGATGTGAAAAGCATCGTCAGCTTCATCAAATCGACAGGCGCCACACTTGCGGGGTATCTCGACGAACGGGTAAGCCAAATTCCCCTGCAGGATATTTTTTTTGTGGAATCGGTTGACAATAAGACCTTTGCCTACACTTCGAAAAAGGTTTATGAGCTCAAGCACAAGCTGTACGAATTTGCAACGCAGTATGAGGATAGACGATTTTTTAGGTGTTCTAAATCTTTTGTGATCAATCTTATGAAAATTGATCATGTACGTCCTATTTTGAATGGGCGATTTTCGGCAACGATGTTCAATGGCGAAGAGGTCATCATTTCCAGGCAATATGTTCCTGAATTAAAAAAACGATTGTTGGGTGAACGCATATGAGTTTTAGAATTTTTTTAAAACGATGTCTATTGGAATACTTCATTATTACCACCTGTGTGACGGCAGCAACCGCTATTCTGGGATTAACCCTCAACCCTGCCGCAAAGTTTGGTTATGAGAGTTTTTTTTCTCCGCTTATTTTTGGATTTATCAGCCTTGTGCCCTCATTTGTAACCTACTCCCACAAGGAATTATCCTTCCGGCAGACGCTCCTGCGAAAAGCTCTTCATGTCGCTGTTTTGGAGGCAATGCTGACAGGATTCGGATTTTGGGTAGGGATATTAAACGCTCCTGCCGACGCGTCCCTTTTTGCCGTTGCTGTCTTTCTCGTTTATATCGCGGTCAATTTGATTAGCTGGATGCTCGACCGGAAAGATGCCAACGAGATCAACAAAACACTCAAATCTCTTCAAGGCCGGAGATTACCTTAATCCAAACCGCATTGGACAAACAGTCCTGCATCGATTGCATTCTACTGTTTCAAAACCCCGCTTTGTTTTACCATAGCTTTCTATTCTGCACCGTTTTTGTTCGACACCGCCCTCACCAATTGCTCCCACCGGACAATTTCGGACACATAACTCACAATGCTCGAGGCATACTTCAGCCGCCAGTTTATCGGACTCGATTCTCAAGTCGGTCAAAACACATCCGATAATCAGGCGGTTTCCATATTCCCGGTTGATTAGCAGTGTATTTTTACCAAAGGTTCCGATTCCCGAAAAAAATGCGATATGCTTCATGGACAGCAACCCACGGCCTTCCATTTTTTCTTCATCCCAATAGTCATAAGGGCCGTTACAAGGAATTGGTACTCCCGTCCCTCGATATGTCTTTTCCAATAAATCTGCTGTCCGATATGCGATATGGTCGACGCGGGGACAGGCAAATGCATTGAAGTGCGAATAGATCAATCGCGAATCAACCATATATAATCCTTTAGGAAGAGCCACACCAAAAGCGATTATACTTTTGCACTCCGGAAAAATATCACATGGATGAAATCCTTCGGGTGCTCCTGCAAATCTCTCAATTCCGGCAAATCCACAAATATCTGCTCCAAAGCCAAGAACTTTTTCCCGTATTTCTTCTTTCATAGTAAAATAGCCTCTACTTCTGTTTCATTTTATATCGATCTTTTACCTGAATGCTTTACTCGCTCGAATTTATTTAACACCCAAACATTTTTATTGCATCCACTATACTTTTATGTTACTATAATGCAATCAATCTGTAAAATGATGTTTTTCTATCGTTTCTATCGAAAATTCCGATTACTCGAGCGAAGGGAGACGAAATAATCTTATGGACTTAAAACAGCTAAAGACTTTTCTGGTTCTATCTAAAATTAAAAATTACACAAAAACAGCCGCCGAGCTTGGTTATGCCCAATCCAGCATTTCTGCTCAAATTCAGCAATTAGAGCAGGAACTAAACACAAAGCTCTTTGACCGTATTGGAAAAAATGTTTTTCTTACCGCATCAGGTGAAATGCTATTGCCATACGCAACAGAAATGCTGGCACTAGCCACAAATATCAAAGACAAAATCGACTGCGACCACTTGTCACATGGGCAGATCATCATTGGCGCTTCCGAATCGCTTTGCGTCTTTCAGCTCCCTGAAATAATCAAGTCATTTAGGAATACGCATCCTAATATTGAACTTCAGCTAAAATTACTCGATAATGATCAGGCTGTACAGCAATTAGCCGATAACTCCATCGATATTGCATTTACTATCGGAAATCCGATTGTACATCCCTCGATCATTTCTTTATTAAAAAATCCTGAGCGTATTTTGGTACTCGCGGCCCCAACCCATCCATTCGCATTAAAAAATGCTTTAGATGTAAACGCTTTTGACAAACAAACCTTTATTCTGACCGGTTCCGGTTGTAATTATCGGGCGGCTTTCGAATATGATTTACGTTCCGGCGGAATTTCTTATCAAGTCGCATTAGAAGCAGGAAGCATACAGGCGATAAAAGAAATGGCCATGAGCGGATTGGGGCTTTGCGTACTTCCTCATCTGGCGGTTCGAAAAGAGCTGGACGCCAATCTGCTATGTACTCTTCCCTATAAAAGTGATTACAAAATTTACGTTCAGCTTTTTTGCCATCATTCAAAATGGATATCACCTTATCTATCAGACTTTATCGAGCTTGTAAAAGAAAAAATTTAATTCCTTCTTTTTTTGCCCCTTCGGATGGCTACACATTGTTTCACATCCTCCAATATTTCGATATCCGTCACATCAATCATAAGCCATTTCTGACCCATGCCGGTTTTTGTTTCGTAATATAACTGTTGGAAATATTCTGTGAAAGTAGGAAGCATTCGTTCGGTTTCTGTCATTTCACGATCACCGATAACAATGAGGGCAATAAAATATCCGCGCATCGGATACAGGGTACATAAAGTACGTCCTACCTTTTTATATTTCACGTTCCATCCGTACTGCAAGGAACATCTGCTATACTCCAACAACGGTTTGCTCTGATATTCCGTCTCCAAATGCCTGCACAGATGTTCAAACAAGGGGCTGTTCACATAGGCGCGGATCGTTTCCAATGAGGGCTTCTGCATTGCGCTGGTTTTATCCCATGTTTCCTTCGTTCTCAGCATTTCCTGTGAGGAACTTAACGGCAGCCATAACTCCATATAGCTTGTATCATAATACATCTCGGCGGCAAAACTGCCGCAGGTCAGACTGTGATTTTTCATCCAGTTGTTCATAAATGTAGATGCCTTAAAAATTGCAGAACCAATAAGTTCTGCGAAATTTTCCGCCTCAAA
>CAZMIX010000078.1:6119-8668 GCA_964566545.1 uncultured Lachnospiraceae bacterium
CATATTCATTTACCGATTTTTTCACCAGGCGACGAAACAGGCGCTGAAAATAATATGGTGATAATGACGCTACATTTGCGAGGGCTTCTACCTTTATATTCTCCGACAAATGATCTTCTATATAGTTCAAGGAATTTTGTACTGCTTCCCATGCATGCATACTAACACCTCCCTGAATATAGAATAGTACACGCATCATTTCATCGCTTGTCACAGAATGCTCTTTTATTATACATTACCTTTGAAATTTTGAAAAATATTAAAAAATAAAATCTTTTACATAAACTTGATTATAATAATAACTATCCCAATCACATATAAACCACAAATTTAAATTGTATACTGTGATCATTAAAGATAAGGAGTAAACCATATGCAAACACAGACATTACCAATCGGCGGTATGACCTGCGCGGCTTGTGCGGCTCGGGTGCAGAAAGCCATATCGAAGTTAGATGGTACGGAGAACGTGGTAGTAAACTTCGCTACCGAGAAAGCGTCGTTCTCCTACGATCCCGACAAGCTGCGGTTGGCGGCGGTCAAGGAAGCAGTTGTCAAGGCAGGCTACAAAATTCTTGATCCAATAAGCGCGGACGAAGACAGAGCCCGCAGGGAAAAGGCTATCCGTGTGCTGCGGACAAAGTTTATCGTGTCCGCCGTGTTCGCCCTGCCGCTCCTGTACATCGCAATGGCGCCGATGATCAATTTCATCCGCCTTCCGTTCCCGTGGGCGCTTGACCCAATGACATTCCCGCTGTTATATGCGATAGTCGAGATCATTCTCGTTATTCCATGCGTTATCGTAGGATACAGATTCTACACGGTCGGCTTCAAGGCTCTGTTTATGCGAAGTCCGAATATGGACAGCCTGATAGCCGTGGGAACAACGGCAGCAGTCATATACAGCGTGTGGAACACCTTCCAAATCGCCGCGGGTAATTTCGGCGCGGTGGATCGTTTGTACTTTGAAACGGCAGGTGTGATTATTACGCTGATTCTGCTCGGCAAGTCACTCGAAGCGAGAGCCAAGGGGCGCACAAGCGAGGCCATCAAGAGGCTGATGGGACTTCAGCCGAAAACAGCCATTGTAATCGGTCCGGACGGTACAGAGCATGAAATCCTGATTGACGACGTGGAGATTAACGACATTCTGCTTGTCAAGCCCGGATCAAAAATTCCCGTAGACGGCGTGGTGGTCGAGGGACACAGCGCTGTTGACGAAAGTATGCTGACGGGCGAGAGCCTTCCTGTAGACAAAAAAGTGGGCGATCCGCTCTACACCGCTACGATTAACGCAAACGGCGCTCTGAAATTCAGAGCCGAAAAAGTCGGCAGTGAAACCGCTCTCGCCCAGATCATCAAGCTTGTGGAAGATGCACAGGGAAGCAAGGCTCCGATTGCCGCGCTTGCCGACAAGGTTTCCGGCATGTTCGTGCCGATCGTGATCGCGATAGCGGTTGTTGCCGGTGCAGCGTGGTTCATTGCCACACGCGACTTGGAACACTCGCTGACGATATTCGTATCAATCCTCGTAATTGCCTGCCCGTGTGCTTTGGGGCTTGCCACGCCGACGGCAATCATGGTCGGCACAGGCAAGGGCGCGGAAAACGGCATTTTGATCAAGGACGGCGAAGCTCTTGAAACCGCTCACAAAGTGGAAACCATCGTATTTGATAAAACCGGGACAATTACCGAGGGCAAGCCGAAAGTCACCGACGTAATAGGCGGGGATACTGGCAGCGATGAGCTGCTTCGCATTGCCGCAAGTGTGGAGAAGCTGTCTGAACACCCTCTCGGTCTTGCGGTAGTCGAAGCGGCGGCAGCAATTTATGAAGCGACAGAGTTTCAATCTGTTACGGGGATGGGCGTTCAGGCGATTGTAAACGGAAAATTAGTTAAAGTCGGACGGGCGGCTTACACCAATGCCGACAAGTCTGTGGGCGACAAGCTTGCCGAAGAAGGCAAAACCCCGCTGTTTGTATCAATTGATGACAATTATGCCGGAGTAATCGCTGTCGCCGACACGGTGAAGCCGTCAAGCAGGTCGGCAATCGAGAAGCTGCACGAACTCGGTATCACGGTCGCAATGATTACGGGCGATAACACGAAAACTGCCGCCGCCATCGCAAAACAGGTCGGCATTGATAAAGTCCTCGCCGAGGTTCTTCCGCAGGATAAGGCGAACGAGGTCAGGAAGCTTCAAGCAGAGGGCAAGCGGGTGGCTATGGTCGGTGACGGAATAAACGACGCGCCCGCGCTTGCTCAGGCCGACATCGGCATCGCGATCGGCAGCGGCACGGATGTGGCAATGGAGAGTGCGGACATCGTACTGATGCGTTCCGATCTGAACGACGTGCCGACGGCAATCAAGCTCTCCAAGGCAACGATCCGTAATATCAAGCAAAATCTGTTCTGGGCGTTTGGATACAATGTAATCGGCATCCCAATTGCGGCAGGCCTGCTGTACATTTTAGGCGGTCCTTTGCTGAATCCGATATTTGCTGCGGCGGCGATGAGCCTGTCGAGCGTTTCGGTATTGACAAACGCAT
>CAZMIX010000079.1:0-6203 GCA_964566545.1 uncultured Lachnospiraceae bacterium
TCAATTCCGGTAACGAACTCCCCTGTTTCATCGGTGGAGCCAAGCACGCCTGACGTTAATATGGCAAAAACAGTCAGCGGCAGCAGGACGATCGTGTCGATAAAAACGCCCATCATGGCGACAAGCCCCTGCTCACAAGGATTTTTGACGCGTGCCAGCGCATGTGCGTGAGGGGTGGAGCCCATTCCGGCTTCATGTGTGAACAGGCCGCGCGCGATACCAAAGCGGATCGCCTGCTGTACATTAACGCCCAGAATGCCGCCCAATACTGCCTGCGGGTTGAACGCGCCGACAAAAATATCATAAAAGGCCGGAATAATATTGCGGAAATTCACGATCATCACGATCAGAGAAGCGAGCGTAAAGAAAATGGCCATAAAAGGAACGACCTTTTCCGCGACAGCGACAATACGCTTTACACCGCCAAGGAAAACCAACAAAGAAATAATGGCAAGAACGGCGCCGACGATTTCGGAGGGAACGCCGAAAGCCGCTTCCATAGCGCCGCCGACAGAGTTGGCCTGTACCATGTTGCCCATAAAGCCAAGTGCGACAATGATCAAAGCGGAGAAAATTGCGGCAGCGACTCTGCCGGCCGGCCCTTTGATGGCGGCACGGATATAGTAGGAGGGCCCTCCGACGAGCTCGCCGTTTACTATTGTTTTATAACGCTGCGCAAGGGTGGCCTCCGCATAAATCGTCGCCATACCTAAAATCGCGCTGACCCACATCCAGAATACGGCTCCGGGACCGCCGGAAATCATCGCGGTAGCGACACCTGCTAAATTTCCCGTACCGATCTGGGCTGAAATAGAGGTGATCAGAGACTGAAACGAAGTCATTCCTTCCGTTTCACTTGCCTTTTTTCCGCTTAAGGTAATAGAACCGAACGTCGACTTGAAGCTCTGCTTAAACTTGCGAAATTGAATGCCCTTTGTGCGGATCGTAAAATAAATGCCGATGCCGCAAAGCAGAATAATCAAAAATACATTCCATAACACCGAATTAATACTGCCGACTAAATTAGAAAACCATTCCATAAATCTATCTCCTCCTGAAAGTCACGTATGGACACAGCCATCCGGCAACCGCCGTGGTGCGCCTTCACCGGACAAGTAAAAAAAGAGTTTGGAAATAGCGATGCTTCCGTGTGCGGGCGCGCATATAAAAAAGCCAAACTAACATTTCATAGTTTGACTCCTTCGGCAGGCATCAGCCATTTTCCTACAGACTTCACTTGTCGGTTTTCATTTTATACTATCATGTTGTTAAAGTATTGTCAAATAGAGCAATGCCCGAAAATAAGGGAAATTCCTTGACAATCATATGACCTTGTTGTAAGATATGAATGAATTGAAATTTGTTCATTCATATCTCACATAAGGAGTCAATAAATTGAAAGAAAGGAAAACGATTATTTATACATGTGGAAAAGAATTATTTGAAAAAAGAGGATTTAAGGATACGGGCGTTTCTGAAATTATGAAACGCGCCGGAATGGCTGCGGGAACCTTTTATAATTACTATTCTTCAAAAGATATGTTGTTTATGGAAATCTACAACGAGGAAAATGCAAAGTTAAAGCGCAGAATTTTAGATTCGCTGGATTTGAAGGGCGATCCCAATACGGTCATGAGGGAGATGATCATGAAAAACCAGCAGGGGATGGAAGAGAATCCCATTTTAAGAGAGTGGTACAACCGGGATGTTTTCCAAAGACTTGAGCAAAGCTTTAGGGAAGCAAACGGGTTGGAGCATGTGGATTTTCTTTATGACAGCTTTATTGAGATTGTCAGAGGCTGGCAGACCGAGGGGAAGATGCGCTCGGATATAGATGCCGAAATGGTTATGGCAATTTTCTCCGCTTTGATCAACATTGAAACACATAAGGGTGAAATCGGCCTGCAATTTTTTCCGAAGGTGTTGGAATATCTGGCCGAATTTACGATGGCGGGTCTGATGCGGGAACCGTTGGACGAGAAGCATTCAAACCTATCATAACATAACAGGAGGAGCATTTATGCGTATTGCAATTATTTCCTACTCTTTAACCGGCAACAACGACGCTCTGGCATCCAATATCGCCAGCGAACTGTCGGCGGAGCACATCAGAATCACTGAGCCCCAAAAGCGCGGCTATGGTGAAATTACTTTAGATCTTCTGTTAAACAGAACTCCGGAGGCATCCCCCGCGCCGCAAGTATTAGCACAGTATGAGGGTCTGATTTTTGTTGCTCCTGTGTGGATGGGGCAGCCTGCCTTTCCGCTGAGAGGATATCTGAAATTCCTGAAGACACATCCATGCAGCTACGGATTTGCCACGATCAGCGGCGGGTCGCTGAATCCAAATCCGCAGCTCAAAAACCACCTCATAAAACGAACAGGAAAGGAGCCTCAGGTCTTTGTCGACCAGTACATCTCCGACCTGCTGCCCAAAGACATCAAAGCCGATCCGAAAGCCGTCGAAGCCTACCGCCTGACGGAGAGCGACTTGCGCCAATTGACCACAAAGGCTGTTGGGGAGCTTCGGAAATATTTTTGATGTTCAAATTTGGAGAGTATGATGAGGAAAAGCATGAAATCTAAAGAAATCGCAGATTACTGTATGAGCAAGGCAAATACCTATGAATCAAGACCTTTCGGAAAATATCCGATCTGCTATCGTGTGGCAGGGAGGATATTTGCTCAGCTTAATCCCGAGCCTGACTGGTATCGGATCACTTTAAAGTGTACGCCGCAGAAGGCTTATGAATACCGTCAGATGTTTCCCGGGACCGTAGTCAGGGGATATCATTGTCCGCCGGTACAGCAGCCTTATTGGAATACGGTCGATTTGAATAATTTTCCGGAGGATATGCTTTTGCAGATGATAGACGAAGCATATGAAGCCGTTATTGCGAAATTAAGTAAAAAAGAGAAGAAAAGACAAAACTGCCTTCAAAGTATGAGATTTGACAATGCGGATGGCCAAAATAAGGATTTTATCCATTTGTGTGAAAGGCTGGATGAGGACCTCAATGAAATTGTGGGGAAAAAATTTCAAAGACAGCAATATGCACAATATAATCAATTAGATCATATCCATGATGCGATGATCGTATATGATGGAAAGAAACCGATTTGCTGCGGGGCATTCCGGTTTTATGATGAGAATACGGTAGAAATGAAACGGGTATTTCTGCTGCCGGAGTACAGAGGGAAAGGAATTGCGAGAGAATTGATGCGCAGGCTGGAAGCGAAAGCGAAGATACAGGGATTTTCTTATGCGGTGCTGGAAACCGGCGCGCCTCTTAAGGAGGCTATGGCCTTGTATAAAAAGGCAGGGTATCAGATTATTCCCAATTACGGAGTTTATGCCTGTATGCCCGACTCTATTTGTATGAGTAAGAAGCTGTAAAAAGAAAGGCAGACATCGGCCTTGTGAATAAGATTGTAGGAGAAATGTTGGCTTAGTGGACAAAAAATCAAGTATTTACGACAGTTTTTACTGCACCGCGGACAAATGTCCCATTACCTGCTGTCAGGAGTGGAAGATTGCGGTGGATGCGGACACGGAAAATCGCTGGAAACAGGTCGGGTGTACAAAGGCCGGGAAAAATCTGTGTGGCACCATAACCGTTAAGAATGACGCACATGTCATAAAATTGAATAAGAACCAAAAGTGTCCGTTTTTAACGGAAAAAAAGCTTTGTAGTCTTGTGTTGGAATTTGGGGACGGTATGCTTTCTGAAACCTGTACGGCCTTTCCGAGACAGGTGCTTGCATTTCCCGATAACAAGGAATACTCTCTTGCGGCATGCTGCCCTGAGGTGGTCGATCTTTTAAAAGAAGCAAAGCAGCTTACGTTTCCATCGGATTCTTCTGCTTTTTTGCCCAGAGTAAGGGAAACGCTGATCATGCTTCTTGACAGGCCGGAACTTTCTTTGGAAAAGGGGCTTATGGCAGGCTTTTTCCTGCTTTTGAATTTATATGAAAAAAATCCGGAAGGAAAAGAGATACTGGAGCAATTTTGGAATCCGGCATATCTGAAGGAGCTTTCTGAAACCATGGACCGGATGGTATTTAAAGAAACGGATACCTTTATGGAACGGAATGAATGGTATCTGGATCTGGTTGAAAATTACCGGAAGGAAAACCTTTACTGGCAGTTTCTGGACAAAACGGTTCCTGCAGCGGAAAGCATTTCCGGGGAAAAAAGAAGGCTGACGGAAAACTATCTGGTGAAAAGCAGAGGCGTTGTGCTGCGGCCATGGGACAGTTTTTTCATAAATTATTTGAAGCAGGAGATTTATGGAGGATTTCTTCATCCTGACCGTGACTTCAAAGGAAGTATTATGGCATTCCAGTGGATTGTGCTTACCTTTGCAGCCATGCAGCAGTCGATATGGCTTTTATGGTTTGCCAAAAACGACGGAAAGACGGAAAAGGCTGTCGTCTATGAGGATGTGCGTGAAGCCGTGGTGATTTTGTCCAGAATGACAGGCTATGATGACGAAGATATAGAAGAATACCTTCAAAACAGTTTTGAAGCAAAAATATGGGACTGGGGTTATCTGGCTCTGCTTCTGGGAAATCCAGATACTTGAGCCGGTGATTCCTATTTCAAAATAACCTCATAATTCAATCTCCCAAGACATCCTTTCATAAGAAGTGCGGCAATAAGGGCAAGAATGATACCTAACCCCAAAAGGATCCAGACGTTCATTAAAAAGATACCCGTAAACTGGCCGATGACAAGAAATAATATGGGAAGAATCATAAAAATGGATCGCTGCTGAGCTTCGTCTATTGTTTGCGCTTTAGCTGAGCTTTTTACAATCAATGTTACGGCCATTAAGGAAACGGCGGGAGAAACCAACAACATGGTAACGAGCCAATTACTATTCGGCAGCAGCAGGGAGCCGGTTGTCAATAAAATTTCTATTTCGACTACCAGTATCATAATCAGGAAGGAGCCAAAGGAAACAAGCATACTCAAGAGAAAGGAGGCAAGTATTTTTGACTGAAAAATTTGCTTGAGAGTCAGTGGGCAATAAAGCAAGGTTTCCAATGTCCGCCTTTCTTTTTCTCCGACAAAAGAGCTTGCCGCCATGATCGTTGCCGCCATAACCGGTATCATTATAAAAAAGACAGGTAAAATGTGGTTAAGCAGCAACCCTATCATAAGGAGCTGCATATTGTCCGATTGTGCACTTAAGGGTAATAAATTCAGCAGCTTCTTAAGATCACCGAATTCTTCCGGTGCAAAATGCGTGCTTAAAATAAAGATCGTTGGCAATACCACAGTGAACATAAACGGCACAATCAGGAGAACGGGAAATAGACGTTTATTAAAAATTAAGCTGCGCAGATCCTTTTTTATGATTATAAGCTGCATAGAGTTAATCATAGTTCGCCTCCTTCAGGCTTTTTCGCTTTTCCAGCAGGGAAAAGTAAATCTCCTCTAAAGATAATTTGCGTGTTGATACATGATACACATTGCCGCCGTGCTCCACAATGGATTTCACGATGGCCGGAATCTCATCCTCCGATTGGACATTCATTTCAATCGTCCGTTCCCCGGTTTTTTTGTATGGCATTTTCTCCGAAAAACGGTCGGTAATCATAGTTACCGTCATGCCTGAAAAAACCAGGGAACGAAGTTCGTCAAGCTTCCCGGCCGCAAGCAGCGCCCCGTCGTCAATCAAACCATAAGAGCTGCATATTTCCTGTGCATAACGCAGTTGATGGGTACATAAAAAAATAGTAATTCCCTCGTCCCGTGAAAGGCTTTTTATCATGCCGTTTACATTTTGCGCGCTTTCCGGGTCAAGTCCGGAAGTCGGTTCATCCAAAAATAGAATCTTTGGATGGTGCATCATTGCCCGCGCCAGTGAAAGGCGCTGGCGCATACCCGTAGAGTAAGCCCCCAGTTTTTTGTCTTTCGCATCGGCAAGTTCTAATCTTTCCAATAAAGTTTCTGCATTCTTCCGGCTTTCACCGTCGCTGATGCCAAATACCGTTCCATAGAATATCAGATTTTGAAGCCCCGTAAGATCATTATACATTTGTGCATGTTCCGTTACGACCCCGGAAAATTTATGCACTTGTTCAGGATTTACGCAAGGGTCCATATCAAACACGCGACAGGCTCCCTCCGAGGGGAGAAGCATACCGTTCAGCAATTTTACAGTGGTAGTTTTTCCGGCTCCGTTTGGGCCTAA
>CAZMIX010000079.1:6213-8464 GCA_964566545.1 uncultured Lachnospiraceae bacterium
TAAAAATCCAAAGATTTCTCCCTGTTCAAGTGCAAGCTCCAGGCCGTCTACCGCTTTTTTGCCCTGTGCTTGCGTATATATTTTAGATAGATTCTCTGCTATGACCGCTTTCATATCATCACTCTTTCCTGTTTTATTACATCTTCAAAATCCTTAAGGAAGAATTCCGTTCCCTCTGCATACAGGCGATAGATTAAATTAAAAATTTTCCCACAAGGGGCTTATTTTGTCTATCTATCCAGAGATGGAGAAGCCAAATGGCTGTTGTTATCTAACAAATTACAGGTTTTTGTTGGTTGACGAGCATTCAAAAAGAAAGTATAATATTAAAGACTATTATACAATGCGTCGCTGGATAGTCAAGAGGGTGCTTTTCAGAAAAACAACCGATTATGATAGCGGTTACTGTGGCAGCCGATAGTATCCAAGAACTTATTTAATTTATGAAAAAGACCATAATGAAAGGAGTTGTTGTTATGAAGGGAGATTCCAGATTAATTGACACGTTGAATGCCCTGCTCGCAGACGAACTGACCGCAATTAACCAGTACATTGTTCATGCAGAAATGTGTGAGGATTGGGGCTACGGCAAGTTACATAAGGGTTTTGAGAAGAGGGCAATCGACGAAATGAAGCATGCCGAAAAGCTGATTGGAAGGATACTCTTTCTCGGGGGAACCCCTGTTGTCACCAATCTGAACAATATACACATCGGGGGCGAAGTTCCTCAGCAGGTGGAAAATGATCGACTTGCGGAGACCGGTGCGATTAAGGCATATAACGATGCCATTGTTCTTGCAGGCGAGTTGCGGGATTATGCTACGCGGGATATTCTCGTACAGATTCTAAACGACGAAGACCGCCACATGGACGAGATTGAAGAGTTACAGGATCAGATTGAGCAAATGTCACTTCCTATTTTCCTGACAACACAAGTAGGTTAGGAGCATTTCAGGGACTTTATAGATTAAGAAAAAGGGAGCTGTTATTGCTCCCTTTTTCTACATAGGAGATTCCTCCGAAATTCCTATATAATGGAATTTTATGCACAGCTTTTGTTCCGCTTATTTTTTCTTAACGGGAATCCAAATTTCACTGTAGTAGTTTGCATCCTGATTCCCTTCCGGATAATCCGCTACATTGGTGTACATTTCAATATTGTAACCTGCTGCGATTTCATAATCCTTGCAATTTGGCAGCCATTCTGAGAATATCTTTTGGTTTGTATCCTGCAAGGATTTTGGCATTGCACCTTTGCATGGAAAAATAGCCCAAGAGTGTTTTGGAATCATCTTCGTAACAAATCCATCCGGTACTTCTGTAGAGGAATCGTAATTATCCGCGATCAGATATTCGAACTCGTCCGAGCCTAAACTCTCATCGATACATACTCCGTACATTCCACATATGATTTCTCCTTTTCCTGTTTGATAATGTTTTGTCCAAAACTTTGGAATTTCTGCTTTTGCAGTATCATACTGAAATACCTTAGATACACCCATGACAGTAAATGCTTCTTTTTCAATAATTTTGTAATCCATAATAAAACCACCTTCCAATGAAAAATTGATTTTTAGGGGAGCAAAAGATTTTATCATTGCTCTGTTTTTCCGGACAGCAATAGGTGTGACACCGTGGAAACGAATGAAAGCTTTTGTGAAACTATCCGGGGAGTCATAACCATATTTCAAAGCGATGTCAATGATTTTTCCATTGGTAGAAACAAGCTCACTGCCGGCAAGTGTGAGTCTGCGCTGCCTAATGTACTCTCCAACCGTAAAACCGCAAAGCATTGCGAAGCCTTTTTGAAAATAGAACGGCGATACAAATGCTCTTTTTGCAATATTCTCTATTGTCAGTTCTTCAGTTATATGGTCTTCAATATAATTAATAGCTTCACCAATACCTTCAATCCATCCCACAATTACTGCCTCCTGTGTGTATATCCTATCAATTTCCATGTGGTTACGCCCGACTTTTTATGCAATGTTTTGTCTTATTTTAAAAAGCCCTCTTGTTAAAAACAATTGTAATAGCATCTGTAAAAATAATACCACATTTTTTAATATAAGAAAGACATATTCTCTTCTTTGAGGAATATAAACGAAAGTTGAAGTTATTTAGTCCTAACAGAACATTCTTAAACATATAATTATAACGAAAACAATCAGAAGAAGCATAAATCATTGAAAAAAGTTAATGTTCGTTTACGCCCCATCATTAATAACATAAATTTACCCACTGTTTTAAA
>CAZMIX010000080.1:0-8093 GCA_964566545.1 uncultured Lachnospiraceae bacterium
AAGGCAAAGGTCTGCAACACCTCTATCACCAGTTCAAATCTGGTTGGCACCTCTTCTTAAAGCTCTGAAAATGTTGGTTTAATGGTGATAAGGAAGTATCAGAAACTGTCTCATAATGCCGGCAAACAGGGTGCTATAAACGGGCGTACCGCCATTAAAGGCGGTACGCCCGTTTTGTCACGCAGCAGAACGCCGTTTTCCATGGCTTTACTACTCACGGCTATCGGTCAAAACGGATGTTTTATCAGAACAATCTTTTTCCATCTGAAATATCTATACCAAACTCTTTCGCCATACTGTTTTGCTTGAATGGATTGACTTTTTCCACTATGTCATTACGCTTAAAAAGTGAGCCTGTATTTTTGAACCAAAACGTTACATTTGCATTCACGCATTGTTCACGGATATGAAGCACCCAGTCATAATCACATTCACGTGCTTCCCGCCCCGTTTCACCGCCGACGGTAACATGACTTACTCCATGAAGATACGGTGTTAAATCTATTGCTTCTAAAAGCGGAGCACAAGCGATAAAACGGCGTTTTATCGGATAGGATAAAAACAATGGAAGTCTATAATCAGCTAATTTTTGATTTTCGACAGTACACCCGATATTCACATTGTCATATCCTGTTTCCCAATCTGATGGAAGCGATACAAGGAAACGGTCAATTCGCTTTGTTAAAATCAGAAATTCTATGTCCGCCCTTTCCTTGATGGCAGCCCAGGCTTCTTTACGCCACTCATCCGCTTCGGGAAGAAAAAAGTCGGTTGCAAAGCAGGTCGCAAGAATTTTGTTTCCTTTGATGCTGTATTCGCCTTTTGCATTTTTCTTGATAGGCCAATCGAATTTATCCGTTTTTTGTATCGTGTTTTGACCAAAGCGTTTCGCATATGGTCCGTAAAAATAGCAATTTGTGCAACCGTCACTTGCTTTGTAGCAACCCGTCCATGGCTCCCAGTTCATAGGCACTCTCCTTTATGTTCAGATTAAAATGGCGGCTTTGATATACCAAAACCATCATGTTTGATAACGGTATTCATATCCTCAGCAATCTCCACAATATGATTGTCAGGGTCATATATCCGAATGTCACGCTGTTCCCAAGGATATTCCTTTATTTCATGTACCCATTGTAAACCGGATATACATTCCAATTTGTGTAAGAAATAATCGGTTTAACTGCCGCTCGCTATAACTGGATTGTCGGGCGACTTCTTTCACCTGTACTTCTCCATGCGCCTATACAAAATTTTATCGCAAGTATTCACTAACTCTATTACGGTTTTTGACATTGCAAAAGCCTGATACAGCGAATGGAAGAGTTCGTTGTCAATGTCAGCAAGCAAAAGGCGCTTGTCGGCAAACTCCGCTTGACTTTGACGTGTAATTTGATATAAACCATAGGGAGAAAGCTGAATATAAGCAGCATGTAATATCGGTGATACAAGTACATTAGGCGGTGTCGGAACAATTTACGGTGCGATCTTACTGTTTGCGGCATGGATTGGCTTTCCAACAAAGAAGAAATCTTAAATAATAAAACTCATCACTTCAATTTTCATAGAAAGCGGCAGAATAGAGGATGCATCGAAGCATTTTTTCTGCCGCTTTTTGTCTTTTCGTCTTTTTTAAATTCCTCACATTCATTTTTAAGTTTAGATAAGACCATAAAATACTCGGATAATTAGAAATAGTTCTAATAGTAAGAATATTATAATTTTACAATCTATTCAATGGATATAAAAAGATAAACATTTCTGCGAAAATGTTTAACGCTGTGTAAATACGGTAAAACTCTTCAATAGTTGGTGAACAGCCGCAACGTTCTAAATCCCCTTAAAATTTTTCTGAAGTAATTTTGATTATTTTGGGCTTGCCTCGAATTCAAATTTATTGAGATCACCCCGATAGTGGGCGAATGCATAATCAATCACAGTTCCCTTGGCCGTTGTTGAAATATTATTAAAATACAACATCGGCGTATTGACCTTTACATTCAATAGCTTAATATCCTCTGAAGATGCATTCATGGCTGAAACAATCGTCTTTGTGTTGGCAATTTGAGTTTCCGGATTCTTGATCAGTATTTCATACAGGGAATGGATCCTAAAATCATAACTCAATATAAAGGAACACAGATCGTAAGGAATATAATTTTGAAAAGTCACCATGGGAATATCGTCGGCATAGCGCCTTCTAAAAAGGGAAATTACTTTTTGCCCAGGGTCGAGTTTTAGTTGTTCTGAAATTTCTTTGTCCGGAGTAATGACATTTAGATCGACGAGCTCGGTATGTGGTTTTTTTCCAAGCTTTGTTATTTGCTGATAAAAAGGTTCAAAGGAACGGATATAGCTGGCGGTTCGCTCGGGCTGAGTTACAAAGGTTCCCTTGCTGGCCTTTCTGGTCAGCCAGCCTTCCTGCACCAGATCGGAAATTGCCTGGCGTACAGTGGAACGGCTGATGTGATAAAAATCGACAAGCTCATTTTCCGTCGGAATAGGATCGCCGACTTTAAAACTGCCCTCCTTAATATCATCCAGCAAAATGCTTTTTAATTGAAAATAAAGCGGGATGGGTGTATTTTTATCCAGCTTTTGTTTAAATAAATACATAATAACCCCCTTAAATTATTTATTTAATAATACGAATGTACGTACAATATAACAAAATATATTATAATAATAAAGCAAAAAAATAGTAAAAGCAACAAAATTTAAAAAAATAGTAAAATTGTATAAATAAAAAATCTTTAGAGAGACTAATATTGTTATTAATATGTGCAATTTTAACAAAAATGAAAAATTCCATTGACAGTTCAAAGATTATGTGTAAATATTATAACATACAAACGTACGAACAAAAGAATATACGTAAAAAAGGAGAGAGGGGAAATGAAGATTCTAAGTGTTGGAATGATGGTATGTGACACGCTTCTGTCAACAGTTCCTTCTAATATTTTGGAGCTGGACAGCGTGAGCATTCAAAGGCCGGCGGTAAGCTGCGGAGGCGACGCATTGAATGTAGCCGGAGGGCTTGCCAAGCTTGGAATTCCTGTTTCGATCATTGGCCGTATTGCGGATGATGCAAACGGACGGTATATTTTAGAGCAATGTGCAGAATGTGGAATCGATGCTTCAGGGGTTATTTATGATAAAGAATGTGCCACCGCCTCTTCCTATGCCCTGATTGATGAAAGCGGAGAACGGCATTTTTTGTCTGAAAAGTCAATATTCGAAAAGCTTTCTGCGGGTGATATCCCGGACGATGCCATTATAGGAGCCGATATTATTTATTTTGGTTCTGCGATGGCGATGAAAAGCATGGATGCAGGCGGAATAAAGAATCTGTTTGCACGTGCGCATCAATATGGAAAGCGGACAGCTATGGATGCGGCAATTAACAGAGAGGATGCCAATAGGAATTGGATGGATTATCTTTCGGATGCATTTTTAGAAACAGATATTTTTTTTCCAAGCCGGGAAGAAGCTGAAAAAATAACCGGAAAGAAAAAACCGGAAGAAATAGCAGAATGTTTTAAAGCATTTTCAATGAGTATTTTTGGAATGAAACTGGGAGATCAAGGCTGTTTTGTAACAGATTTCAAGGAAAACAGATATATTGCACCTCCAAAGGGTATGCCGGTGGTAGATACGACGGGAGCGGGGGATTCTTTTATTGCGGGAATGCTCTGCGGGATTTCTCATGGCTGGGACTGTTTTACAAGCGCTGGTTTTGCGACCTCCGTTGCAGCAAGAAATATCGGAGCTGTCGGCGGAACGGCGGGAATTCCCAATTTTGAAGAAGCATTGCGGTTTTATCAGATTTGTAAAAAATCTGATCAAATAAATAAATAAAAAGGAAAGGATGAAAAAGTATGAAATTCGCACCAATGAAAGAGATTTTGAAATTGGCGGAGGAGCAGCAGGTTGCTTATGGTGCCTATGTCACGGTTTCTTATGAAACAGCATTAGCAGCCATTGAAGCCGGATCTGAGCTGAATTGCCCGGTTATTTTTATTACGGGAACAGACTGCTGTGATCTTATGGGCGGCTTTGAAGGAACTGTGGAAACCGTAAGGAGGGCTGCAGCAAATGCAAAGGTGCCAATTGCACTGCATTTGGATCATTGCCGTACATATGAGGAGTGTGTAGAGGCGATTCAGGCAGGCTATTCCTCTGTTATGATTGACGGTTCGTCACTTCCATTCGAAGAGAATGTTGCCATTACAAAGAAAGTGGTAGATTATGCGCATGCTCATGGAATTACCGTTGAAGGCGAACTTGGAAAGCTTGTCGGAGAAGAGGGTGATCTGATCGTAAAAGGGCCGGAGGCGGCACAGACCGATCCGCAGGAGGCAAAGGAGTTTGTGGAAAGGACAGGCGTTGACTGTCTGGCAGTGAGCATCGGAACACAGCACGGACATTATGTAGCAGCTCCCAAGCTGAACATCGAAAGACTGAAGGCCATTAAAGAGGTCGTAGATGTGCCTCTTGTACTGCACGGCGGATCGGGGACACCAATTGATCAGGTACAGGAATCAATTCGTTGCGGCATTAGAAAAATAAATGTTGCTACCGACGTATTGACTGTGGTGGCAGACTCTTTTGAAGATTTAAAAAAGCAGCCGGATTTTAAATATAATACAAAAATGTTTATCAATTCTAAAAATGCGGCAAAGGAATTTATTAAAGGTAAAATGAAAGATTTCAGATTCGAAAACAACTAATGGGGAAAACTATTAACAGTATGATGAATGTGATGAATGGAGGATTTGTTACTATGAAGAAGAAATTATTGGGTATTGCATTGGCAACGGCAATGGTAATGTCTTTAACGGCATGTGGGGCAGCCGGCACAACAGAGGAAGTACAGGAACCGAAGGCAGAAGAAACAACAGAGGCACCGGCTGAGGAGACTGCTGAGGCAGAGGAATCCACAGTAGAGGAAGCGGCTGCCGATGTAAATGCGACTGTTATTTGGAGAGCATTTGATGACCAGTTCCAGAGCGGATTCAGAATTATTATGCAGAACGAGCAGGAGAAGCTGGGAGGCATTGCACTTGATATGCAGGATGCCGCAAATGATGTTTCGACAGCAATCAGTAAGCTGGAGGCAGCACTTACGAAGGGAACCGATGTTGTTGCGATTTGTGCTCCGGATCGTGAAAGCACGGAAACTATGGCACAGAAATGTAACGAAGAAGGGGTGCCTGCAGTATTCTTTAATATGGAACCAATGGAAACAACGATGCAGTCATATGATAATATCTATTATGTAGGCGCACAGGCAAAGGAATCCGGTGAAATGTGTGCACAGGCGCTGATTAACTACTGGAATGCAAATACGGAAATTGCCGATAAAAACGGCGACGGTGTGCTGCAGCTTGTCGTTCTTCAGGGTGAAATCGGACAGCAGGATGTTGTCCTTCGTACACAGGCCTATGAAGAAACATTAAAGGCACAGGGCATCGATTATGAAGTACTGGCTATGGATACTGCAAACTGGGATCAGGCGCAGGCGCTTGACAAAATGAATGCATGGATTACCGCTTACGGAATCGACGGAATCGAAGGCGTGCTTTGCAACAACGACAATATGGCAATGGGTGCGGTTCAGGCATGCATTAACAATGGCTATAATACCGGCGACAAGGAAAAATTTGTTCCGATTGTAGGGATTGATGCCAACATCGACGCGCTGGAAGCAATGAAGGCTGGCGCCCTGTTAGGAACGGTGCTGAATGACCGCCAGAATCAGTCGGATGCGATTATCAATGTAATCAAGGCAGTAAAGGAAGGAAAAGAGATCAGCAAGGATGTTGTGGGCGTAGATTGCACGGTTGAAGGAAAATATGTATGGGTGCCTTATGTAATCGTAGATGAAAGTAATCTGGAAGCAACACTGGAGCTTATGACTTCTGTTTCACAATAAGCAATGTATGAAATAAACACAGGGTAGTTGAGAGTATCATTCAAGAGGGTGTCAAATAGGGACATATTTGATTACCCTCTTGAAAATTAGGAAGGAGAAGTATTTCATTGGAAAATTACAGATTAAAAATCAGTAATATGTCTAAATCTTTTCCGGGCGTAAAGGCTCTGGACAGAGTTCAGCTGAATGTGAAGGCAGGCTCTGTACATGCATTGATCGGTGAAAACGGCGCAGGGAAATCAACATTGATGAAATGCCTGTTTGGTCTTTACCATCCTGAAGAAGGAAACATTGAATTGGACGGAAAAGAAGTACAAATCACCGATCCGAATACAGCACTGCAGCTTGGAATCTCTATGATACATCAGGAATTGAACCCAATTCCTTATAGGAATGTAATTGAAAATATTTGGGTTGGCAGGTTCGATAAAAAGGGAATTGTAGTAGATGAAGAGAAAATGAAAATAAGGACAGAGCAGCTGCTTACAGATTTGGAATTTAATATTCCGGCGAGTACTCTTGCAAAAGATCTCTCTGTTTCGCAGCTCCAGGCAATTGAAATTGCAAAGGCAGTTTCCTATGACGCAAAGGTAATTATTATGGATGAGCCCACCTCTTCATTGACTGTAGCAGAGACAAAGCATTTGTTTAAAATTATTACGCGCCTGAAGAATGAGGGAAGATCTATTATTTATATATCGCATAAATTAGAAGAAATTTTTGAAGTGGCGGATGAAATCACGGTCATGCGTGACGGACAGTATGTGGGAAATTGGAGCATAGAGAATATAACAATAGACGAACTGATTCATAAAATGGTTGGCCGTAATATGGAAGAAAGATTTCCGCCGTCGGAGGATACCATACGCGATGAAGTAATCCTTAAGGTAGAAGACTATACAAGTGCAGAAGAGCATTCCTTTGAGCATATTGGTTTTGAGCTTCATAAAGGAGAAATATTAGGAATCGGAGGTCTTGTAGGCGCACAGAGAACAGAACTGGTAGAAGCGATATTCGGTTTGAGAAAAATAAAGAGCGGTACACTGACGATGAACGGAACGGTCATTTCCAATCATTCTTCTCAGGATGCAATCAAAAATAAATTTGCGCTGCTTACCGAGGAGCGCCGTGCGACAGGAATTATACCGATGCTTTCCGTCTGGGACAATGTTCTGGTTGTTGCATACAAAAAGCTTTCCGATAATCTGATTGGATATATTAACAAAAAGAGAATGAAAAAAGATGTGGATGCCGTCTGTAAGGAGCTGGACGTCAGAATGGCGAGCACCGAAACATTGATTAAAAATCTTTCCGGAGGAAACCAGCAAAAGGTATTAGTCGGAAGATGGCTGCTGTCTGATTGCGATGTATTGATTTTGGACGAGCCTACAAGAGGCGTCGATGTAGGAGCCAAATATGAAATCTATAAAATCATGAGAAATTTGGCTAAGAACGGAAAGAGCATTATCATGGTATCATCAGAAATGCCGGAACTGCTTGGGATGTCAGACAAGATCCTGATTATGTGTGAAGGGAAGATGGCCGGAATCTTGGCTAAGGACGAGGCGACACAGGTAGAAGTAATGCGTTATGCTACAAAATTTTCTAATAAGGCAAAGGAGGAAGTTTCCTAAATGAATATAAAGATTGAGGGCAGTAAGCTTGCCAAAATAAAGAAAATTTTAATTGATAAGGCACTTGTAATTGTTTTGCTGTTTATGATTATTGGTATTATTATAATAGAGCCGTCCTTTTTACAGTGGCGTGTATTTACGGATATTATTACACAATCTGCCGTAAAGATGATCTGTGCGCTGGGTCTGATGTTTCCGCTGTTGATTGGAGGAACAGATCTTGCCGGCGGCAGACAGGTCGGCTTGGCGGCAGTGCTTGTGGCATCCATGTCTCAGATGGCCGATTATTCAAATAAATTTT
Organism: uncultured Lachnospiraceae bacterium; assembly: GCA_964566545.1. Lineage (GTDB taxonomy): Bacteria > Bacillota > Clostridia > Lachnospirales > Lachnospiraceae > JAEYFP01. The sequence continues at coordinate 7,871 of CAZMIX010000080.1, forward strand.
GGCCCAACCTTCCTGAAATTCCTATTTTGATACCGGTTCTGATTACCATTGCAGTCGTAGCCGTGATTGGCTATGCAAACGGTTTTATGGTATCAAAACTAAAAATGGCTCCGTTCATTGCGACCTTTGGTATGTCCACAATTGTCTATGGTATCAATTGTCTTTATTTTGCAAAAAAACCAAACAATTCACAGCCGATTGGAGGAATTCGTGAAGACCTGAG
>CAZMIX010000081.1:0-6720 GCA_964566545.1 uncultured Lachnospiraceae bacterium
CTATGACAATTGCCATAGCGACTTGTTCTTCATACCATACCGCGCTTGCCGCAATCAAGCCAATGAAATTTAAAACAGTGGCGATCATTACAAATATGGCTGCGTCCGCATTCTTTTCTTTCGCTTGCTTTTCGTTCTCTATTCCTTTGAGGAGATAGTCCGTCGTAACCTCAAAGTAATCGCTCATAATGATTACTTTATCCAAATCGGGCATGCTTTGTTCACTCTCCCATTTTGAAACAGCTTGACGGGACACCCCCATTTTATCCGCAAGTTCTTCTTGGGAAATACCTTTTGATTTTCTCAAAGTTTGTATTCTGTCTGCGATATTCATAGATAACACTCCTCTTTTTATATAGTAATGCCATGATAGCAGAAAGCAAGGTTGCGATACTACCAATTACGCTTGGTATTTCTGTCAACTACGCTTGGATTTTTGTAAACCCACAGTTGCATAGTCATAATCTATCTTCCTGCGTATAATCCAATCCTGCCTGATGATCGCAACAATCCGAAAACTTAACCTTCCTTTATAATGGGAGTTTCTATCATCCTTCTACCGGATAAAGTTCGTCATGATTTTATCCTCGTAAACAGGAAACTCCACACCGTTTTCCCTGCCCGCCCGAATGCTCTTAAGCAGCCATGCCATATTCTGGCCAAGCGTCCGCATCGTCTGTAAACCTTCTTCATCCCTGCGGACGTCCTCAGGCGTAAAGCCATGCACCTGATTCCAGTACTGCGAGGAAACAACCGGCATACTCGAAATCGTAAAATACTTATTCAGACGGTCAAATGCCGCCGTCGCGCCGCCTCTTCTGCACGATACAACTGCCGCTCCGGCCTTCCCTGCCATCCTCCGCCCGCCGCAATAAAAGAGTCTGTCCAGAAATGCACAGAGCTGACCGCTTGCGCTCGCGTAATAAACCGGAGAGCCTGTCACCATGCCGTCGTACTCGTCAAGCTTATCCACGATCCGATTCACGTCGTCGTCAAACACACACTTTCCGGTCTTAGAGCAGTGTCCGCATGCAATACAGCCCGCGACCGGCTTTGTCCCGATCCAAAACAGCTCCGTTTCAACTCCGTTATTCTCAAGCGTCGTTTTAACCTCCTGCAAAGCCGTAAAAGTACACCCGTTTTCATGCGGGCTTCCGTTAATCAATAATACCTTCATTCCTTCTCATTCCTTTCTTTTTTTAGTACAGTTTCCCTTTATTAATATTCTTTCTTTTGCTATACTTGATTTATGGCTTGATGCGCATTTCGCTTCGCTCCGGCGCGCTGTAATTTCTAACGACATTATAGCATCTGACGGCACAGGATTCAAACCACATAATAGCATTAAAAAAAATTATTTTATTTCATTTCCATGATGAAAGGAAGGTACTTTATGGATAATTTTACGTTTTACAGTCCTACTTATTTTGTTTTTGGCAAAGAGGAAGAAAACAATACGGGGAAATATGTGAAGCGCTTCGGCGGAAGCAGGGTGCTGCTTCATTACGGCGGCGGCTCTGTTGTGCGCTCCGGCCTGTTAGAGAGGGTGAAGCGGTCTCTCAAATCCGAGGGCATCAGCTTCGTCGACCTTGGCGGCGTAAAGCCAAATCCGAGAAGCGGCCTTGTGTATGAAGGGATCAAGCTTTGCAGGGAAGAACGGGTTGACTTTGTACTGGCCGTAGGCGGCGGCAGCGCGATCGATTCCGCAAAGGCCATTGCGGCAGGCGTTTTGCACGACGGCGATTTTTGGGAGTTCTATCAGGGAACGCTCGTGGAAAAAGCACTTCCGCTCGGCACAATACTCACGATCTCGGCTGCGGGCAGCGAAGGCTCTCCCGACAGCGTCATCACACTTGAGGACGGCATGTTTAAAAGAGGGGCAACCGGCGAAGCGCTGCGTCCCAAATTTTCCATTTTGAATCCGGAGCTTCAGAAAACGCTTCCTGCTTTCCAGACGGCCTGCGGCATCACGGATATTCTCGCGCACCTGTATGAAAGATACTGCACCAATACGAAGGAAGTCGAAGTGACGGACAGAATGATCGAAGGTCTGATGCTGACGATGATCCATGAGGGGCCGCGGGTAATCGCCGATCCTGACAATTATGAAGCCAGGGCGAACATCACCTGGGCAGGCATGATGGCCCACAATAATTCGTGCGGCGTCGGACGCACCCAGGACTGGGCAAGCCACCAAATCGAGCATGAGCTGTCCGCACAATATGACTGCGCGCACGGAGCCGGACTCGCCGTTACTATGCCCGCCGTCCTATCCTACAATAAAAAGCATGATATCATGCGGTTTGCACAGCTTGCGACCCGCGTCTGGGGCGTTCAGATGGACTTTAACGATCCCGAAGGCACGGCCGCAAAAGGCATCGAAGCCTTAAAAATCTTTTTAAAGGCGATCGGAATGCCCTTAAGCTTTGCGGAGCTTGGCGCTAAAGAAGAGGATATCGAGAAAATGGCTCATACGGCCTGCTACGGTGACGGCGGCGATGGCACGGTCGGCGGTTTCGTATCCCTGACCGAGGCAGATGTCATCAATATTTATCGCTTAATGCTGTGAATTTAAAGAACAAAGAGTTTGCCTTGGCAAACTCTCGCGCCGCGCGCGAAGCTGCGCATAAATACAGCCCGATTGAAATGGAATCGGGCTGTATTTTATTTCATCAGCATCTGCGCTCCGAAAACAGCGAGCACGCCTGCCAGAACGCTCGTCAGAACATAGGCCAGAGCGACGCCTGTCCTGCCGTTTTGCATTAGATCGGCTGTTTCATAGGCAAATGTAGAAAACGTCGTAAACCCGCCGCAAATTCCGACCTTTAACATCAGGATAAGCTGCGGGCTGATCGATTTATTTTTTGCGGCAAGCGCCGTTATGATTCCGATCAGAAAAGCTCCGCTGATGTTGATCGCGAGCGTCTTTACCGGAAATCCGCTTTCAGGCTCAAGAGGCAACAGCCCGATCAAGTAGCGGCACACCGTCCCGATAAAGCCGCCGATTCCAACCAAAAGACAGTTCAGCATAAGCCCTTCCTCGCTTCCTCCAAGACTTGCATCACGATCCGGCTCTGTTTAATCATCCGTTTTGCAAATTCCAGATCGCGCTCCCGAACAGCGCGCTCAAATTCCACGAATTCATAATACATCCTGTGGCGCTCTCCGTTTAACGCAAACTTCTCGCCCTCCCGGCGGTTCATCAAAACCTCAAAGCAATCGCACGTGTTGGCCGGCGACGGCATATGAATACAGCCCTGATCCCCCTGAATATTCGTGCAAATCGGAGCGCCGCAATCCTTCGAGCCGATCAGCACGCACTGAAACGTACCGTACGAAAGTACCAATACACCGGACACATCGACGCCGCGCTCCATATTCGGATAATAATGCGCCCGAACCGGCGCTCCGAACAGATCCACTACGAGATGTATGTTGTAAACATTCAAATCCATCAGTGCGCCGCCTGCACAAACCGGATCAAAGCACGGCTTCACGATTCCTTTTTTAAAATCATCATACCGGCTGGAATACTGGGAAAAATTGCATTCCACGATCCGTACCCTGCCGATTCTTTTCACCTGCTCCTTGATTTCCAGATAATTCGGCAGATAGAGCGTCGTAATCGCCTCCAGAAGCAGAAGTCCTTCTTCAGAAGCGATCCTGCACAGATCCTCAAAATCCTTAAGCTCCACAGTAAACGGCTTTTCACAAATCACATGCTTGCCGCTAAGTAATGCTTTTTTTGCAAATTCATGATGGAGCTGGTTCGTCACCGCCACATAAATCGTATCGATTTGCTCATCCGCAAGCATTTCCTCATAATCCGTATAATAGCTGTGAATTCCATGCTCCGCACAGAGCTTCGTCAGCCGTTCTTCTTTGTTATCACGCGCGTAGATCGCCTGCAGGGTGATGCCGTCCACCTCATGAATAAAGGACAGCAAATGCTGTACGATCAATCCCGCGCCCGCAATCCCAAGCTTCATCCTTTTTCCTTCTTTCTCTTTGTCGGTGCTACCCATTTGTATTTTATCATGATAAAATATAAGGATGCAAGGGTCAAAAGGTCATTTCGCTTTGTGCCTGCACGAAAGCGAACAGGACTTGTTGACCCGCTAAACATGAGCAAGTAGTGCTATGGCGCGGATTGCGAATGTTTATAGAATTGCGGGAGTTGCATAGCAACGGAGCAATTCGTGCATCAGTAGGTGTATACTCGTTCAACCGTGTAAAATTTTTTATCTGTCTATGGCAGAAAAGGAGAACGCATGTTAAAAATCGGTGAGTTTGCCGCCCTATCCTCCATCAGCATTCACATGCTCCGCAATTATGACAAAATCGGGCTTCTGGTTCCTCAGCAGGTGGACGATTTTTCCGGTTACCGCTACTATGGAAGAGAACAGCTCTTAACAGCGAACCGGATCATTTCATTGAAAGCGATGGGCTTTGGTCTTGAGGAAATCAAAGAAATCCTGCCCTTGCCGCAGTCCGGCACCGATGCTTTATTACAGGAAAAGCTGCAAAGCAAATACAGGGAGATTCATAAAATACGGGAACAAATCCGGCAAATCCAAACGATAATGGACGTAAAGGAGGACGTGGAGCCTTACGCGCTTTCGGTCATTCGAAAAACGATCGCTCCGATGTGGACGGCCGGCCTCAGGGACGTCATCCATTCCTATCCGGAGGAGGGCATTCTCTGGAAGCGGCTGGAGTGCTTATGCGGTGAATCCAAAATAAAGCTGTCTCCCAATGCGCCGGCCATGGCGGTATACCACGGCGCAGACGAAGCCTCCGGTCTGCTGGATGTGGAGGTTCTTCTCCCGCTTGACAGGGAATATCCGACCGCGGATGAGCTGCGTATCTCCCGGATTCCTGAACGGGAAGCGGCTTCGGTCGTGTTTCAGGGAAGCTATTCCCAAATTAGCCTGATCAATGCCGTTGCGGCCGAATGGCTGGAAAAACAGCATCTGGAGATCGACGGCCCGCCCTTCATGATTTATCACCGCTCGCCCGGAAATTGCACGGACGACCGCGCATTTGTGTCGGAGCTGTGCTTTCCTGTCAAAGAGAAGATACTTTTTTGCGCCGAGCACAGGTGGTAGACCATCCATATTCCTTATAAAAAATAGTTGACTCTAGCACCATACAAGGGTTTATTCTTTTAATAAAGGAGGAGCAAACATGGCTTTTGATTACAAGAAAGAATACAAAGAATTTTATATGCCAAAAAATCAGCCGGAAATCGTCGATATTCCGGCAATGAATTACATCGCCGTACAGGGCGAGGGTGATCCGAACGAAGAAGGGGGCGCCTATTATCAGGCTGTCGGCATTCTATATGCGATCGCCTACACGATCAAAATGAGCTATAAAGGGACACGGCGGATCGACGGTTTTTTTGAATATGTCGTGCCTCCTCTGGAGGGCTTTTGGTGGCAGGAAGGAGTAAACGGAGTCGACTACGCCAGCAAAAAAACATTTCATTGGATTTCTCTCATCCGGCTCCCGGATTTTGTATCCGAAGCGGACTTTCGCTGGGCCGTTCAAGAGGCTTCGCAAAAGAAAGCGCTGGACTGCTCTTTGGCCGAATTCTTAACCGTGAACGAAGGCCTGTGTGTGCAAATCATGCATACCGGACCTTTTGACGACGAACCGGCAAGCGTCGCCCTGATGGATTCGTACCTTAAACAGCAGGGCTATGAAAACGACCTCTCAGACAGCCGCCGCCATCACGAAATCTATTTATCCGATCCTCGCAAGACAGCGCCCGCAAAATGCAAAACCGTCATCCGGCATCCGGTCAAGAAAAAGGGGGAAATCATTTGACATGACATCCGAAATTAAAAAATACGAACAAAGCGGCGATCTGAAAACCCTCTATCGCAGCACGAAAAAGGAACCGTTTTTTGTAGAAGTGCCGCCCATGAATTATCTCACGTTTGACGGAACCGGGCATCCTGCTCAAGAGGATTTTCAAATTTCATGCGAGGCTTTATTCACGCTGTCGTATATCATAAAATTTGAAATTGCGCGCAGGGAGCTGCAGCTGGATTACAAGGTCAATCCGATGGAAGTGACCTGGTATCTGGACAAAGGCGCGGACCAAATCGCTTTTACCTGGACAATGATGATCATGCAGCCCGAATTTATTACTGAAAAAATGATCGGCAGAGCCATCCAAATTGCCAGAGAAAAAGGAAAGCAGCTCGCTTATGACCGGGTTCACTTTCAAACCGTGGAATTCGGCCGGTGTGTGCAATGCTTTCATCCGGGAGACTATCATACGATGAACGACACGCTTGCAAAAATGGTCGCCTTCGCGCAGGAAAACGGGCTTTCGCATGACCAATATACGCATGACATCTATCTGAATGATATGCGGAAAACAAAGGCCGAAAATTATAAGACGATCATGCGGATCAGAACGCGCCCAACATTATAGCTGTTTAATAACTTCCTGAAATTCTCCTTTTTCCCAGATCACGGGCACCGGATAGGTCGGATTCGCTTCCTTAAGAGCCCGACCGATGATTTCGGAACTGTCGTCCGGCTGGATAATTCCCAGCTTTTCGGGGATTCCCATGTCCGCATTCATGGTTCTTATCATAGCAATAAACGCTTTGGCCGTTTCCTCCGCCGTGCTCCCGTGTATGCCGGCCGCTTCTCCCAGCTTTGCAAGCTTTTGATAAACGGCCTTTCCATAGTGTTCTAAAA
>CAZMIX010000082.1:0-6664 GCA_964566545.1 uncultured Lachnospiraceae bacterium
AGTATCTTATTACTCACGGTAGTTGTGGTGATTATATGCTGCGCGGTTGCGATTCCAACGGCAAACCAAATTGTAAAAATGCTTGAGAAGGGCATTCACTTGGTCGATGCGGTCTCTAAGGGCGACTTAAGCAAGGAATTGGATGCAAAGTACTTAAAACGCAAGGATGAAATCGGAAATATGTGCCGTTATATTGATAATCTGCGCATGCAGCTGGTTGAAATTGTCGGCGGATTAAAGGGGCAGGTCGCTATTTTGTATCAATCCGCCCAAACGCTGGAATCGACATCCAATAATGCGTATGAAGCAGTCGGACAGGTTGAGCGTGCAATACAGGAAATCGCCGACGGCGCTACTTCTCAGGCCGGTGAGACGCAGATGGCGACTGAAAATGTCATTTTGATGGGCAAGATGGTTGAGGATACGGGCGGTCAGTTCTTTGAATTGGAAGGTAACGCATCTAAAATGCAGACCTCCGGCGAAGAAGCCACCTCTATTTTGGACGAATTAAACCAGATCAATCAGCAGGCGATCAGTGCGATTGATGTCATTTATGAGCAGACGAATACGACAAACGAATCGGCGTTAAAGATTCGTGAGGCGACTAATTTGATTACGGAAATTGCAGAGGAGACAAATCTGCTGTCACTCAACGCATCGATTGAGGCGGCGCGTGCGGGTGAACAGGGACGCGGCTTTGCAGTCGTTGCCGCTCAGATTCAGAAGCTCGCGGAGCAGTCTAATGAATCCGCAAGGCAGATTGAAGAGATTATCACCTCTTTGATTCAGGATTCTACTAAGTCCGTAGAGACGATGAACGAGGTTCGTGGAATCATGGAACAGCAGAATAAAAACGTGAAGCGGACGGAAAATTCCTTTGCTGTTGTTAAGCAAGGGATTGATCATTCCATGGAAGGCATCAAGCATGTTGCCAAAAATACAAAAGACCTTAATCTTGCAAGGGTCAAGGTCATTGATGCTGTACAGAATCTGACGGCAATTGCTCAGGAAAATGCTGCAAGCACGGAAGAAACTTCCGCATCGGCTACGGAGTTTGGCAATATGATGGGCGGCATCCGAGGTGAGGCAGAAGCACTTAAGCACGTTGCAAATGAGTTGGAAGAGAGAATGCGGATATTTAACATCTAAAATGGGGATAAAAGAACAAAGAGCGAACATAAGGAAGCGGAACTGAAATCCGCTTCCTTACGTTATGTACAGCAGGCAGAATAAAACCGGTTTTTAAAAAGAGGAATGAAGAATATGGCGGGCAGGAATATCGATGGTTATTATTTTCTAAATGAAGAAGATGCGCAGATTGCAGATGTGGAAATGCAAAAAATCCAGTATATTTCCGAGAAAACAAAGAAAGAGGATCCAAAGGAGCTGCTTGACATTTACGACAAAATGATCGGAAATAATATGTTTGTGACTCCGATTGGCTATGATTATCTGCGTCAGCTACAGGGGCTTTTATATAAAAGCGCAGAAATTGAAGATGACAAGATTCAGGATATTCCGATCCGACTGTCCATTGCCGCGGCGCTCAGACGGCAGGAGGCGGAAAGGGAACGGCCGAACTATATGGCAGAGGTAAAGAAAAAGAAAAAGGATTATAGGCAGGAGTACAAGTCCTCGCTTGTTGTAAATGTAATACTCTCATTGGTGATCGCGGCGATGTTTGTCATTGCTTTAAAGTCGGATCATCCGAATATCCTGAATTACCGGTCGGCGATATTGAATCAATATGCGGAATGGGAACAGGATTTAACGGAGCGGGAGGCAGCGCTGCGGGAAAAAGAAGCCTCTCTCTTATTGAAGAAATAACGAAAGTTTGTCAGTTTTCACAATTTTATCATATTTATCAAATATACTAGAAAGGATAAAGGGATATAGGCAGGTGATAAAATGGAACGAGTGAAGGTATTGGTTGTAGATGATGAAAGCCGGATGCGAAAACTGGTAAAGGATTTCCTTGTCAAACAGAACTTTGAGGTGATCGAGGCGGAGGATGGCAGTCAGGCTTTGGATTTGTTTTTTGACGAAAAGGATATTTCCCTGATTATTTTGGATATTATGATGCCAAAGATGGACGGCTGGCAGGTATGCCGGGAAATACGTGAATATTCTAAGGCGCCAATCATTATGCTGACGGCAAAGAGTGATGAACGGGACGAGCTGCAGGGGTTTGAGCTTGGCGTAGATGAATATATTTCCAAGCCGTTCAGCCCAAAGATCCTTGTTGCCAGAGTAGAAGCGCTTTTAAGAAGAAGTAAAGTCTACGGAGCGGATGACAGACTGGAGTTGGGCGGGATTGTAGTGGATAAAGCCGCACACCTTGTCAAAATAGACGGAAATCCGATCGAACTGAGCTTTAAAGAGTTTGAGCTTTTGACATATTTTCTTGAAAATCAGTCGATTGCCCTTTCCAGGGAAAAAATTTTGAACCATGTATGGAATTATGATTATTTCGGAGACGCCCGCACAATTGACACACATGTAAAGAAACTGCGCAGTAAAATGGGCGAAAAGGGAGATTTTATCAAGACAATCTGGGGCATGGGCTATAAATTTGAAGCTGAATAGAAGAACTTGTCAAATCATGTATTTTTTGGTAGAATAATATAATTAAGAACTATAAAAATATGATGATTATGCGGGAGGTAAGAAGGGACATGTCAATGAAGCAAACAGAAGTAAAAGAAGGAACATTTAGCAGGACGGCGTTAATGAACAAAAGGGCGATTTTATGTTATGCAGTTGTATGTGCCGTATTATTTTTTGCATATATGCTTGAGCTGGTAAAAGGCAACAGGACGATTGGCTATACCATCACTTTTGCATTAATTTTGCTGGTTCCCCTCATTTTTTCTATCATTTATTACAAAGCGAACCGCTCGGGAAAGTTAGTAAAGAGAGCGATCGCAGTTGGATTTGGGGCTTTGTATGCATATGTATTGTTGACTTCTACAAGTGTTCTGAGCTTTGTTTATGCGGTGCCGATGTTTATTGCAATTACGGTTTTTTCGGATGCGACTTATACCTTGCGCGTAGGCGTTGGAGCGACACTTATTAATATTGTGTTTATTATTATGAATGTGATGCGCGGAGCAAACAGTGCCGAGAATATTGTTAATTATGAAATACAGATGGCTGCATTGATCCTGATGAATTTGTTTTCTTATCTTTCTTCAAAGACGCTTAGGACGATTTCCGATTACGAAATCGGACTTGTTGAAAAGGAACAGAAAAAGCAGGGCGAAATGCTGGAAAAGATTGTGGCGGCAACAACAGGCATGTGTGCGATGATCGAAAATATTGATATGGAATCTAAGACGATGGCATCTCAAGGCAAAGAAAGCCGCATCGCGATTATGAAATTGTGTCGGGCACTAATGAACTGGCAGGGACAATTCAAAATCAGCTTAGAATGACCGAAAGCATTAATCAATTGACCGATGCAACCGTACAACTGGTCAGTGAAATTCAAAATAAATTTTCCGATACAAAAAAAATCACGCTGCATGGCGCAGAAAATATAAAAGCGCTTGGCGAGGCTTCGGTAATCAGCAAGGAGGCTTGTGCAACGGTTCATGAGACGATGGGCAGCCTTTCCGAAAAGATTGACAAGATGAATTCCATTTTGGGGTTGATTAAGAGCGTGACAAGGCAGACGACACTATTGAGTCTGAATGCGAGTATTGAGGCGGCGCAGGCTGGTGAAAACGGTAAAGGCTTTGCTGTTGTAGCAGAGGAAATTAAAAAACTTGCGGAAGAGACCGCTGTTGCCACAGGCAAGATTGGAGCGATTTTTATAGAGCTTGAAGAGCAGACGGAAGTCGTCGAGCAGTCGGTTAACAGCTTAATCGACGCAAACAAACAGCAAGAAATTCTGATGAAGGAAACCGCCACTACATTTAAAACGATTCAGTATGATATTGACTGGGCGAATAACAGCATCGGTACGCAGGCAGAGCATGTAAACATGGTATCAAACAGCAATGGGGAAATCAACGAAGCGATCGGAAACTTAAGCGCATTCAGCGAGGAGCTTTTCGCTAACGCGGAGAACACAAAGGAATTGACAGAAAAAACAATTACAGGAACAGAGGTAATCAGTGGTCTGCTTGACCGCGTGATGGTAGATGTGCAAAGCCTGCAGGTCTTTGTTCATTAAAGAATTAATATCAGGAAGCTATGGCGATCATTTATGAAGCATTCGATTAATAAACAATTTGCATTGACATTCAGCGGCTTGATGGCCGGCACAATTTTAGTGTGCTGGTTTGCCAATGCGATGTTTTTAGGGAATTTTTATGTCCTACACAAACAGGGGGTGCTGCGTAACGCCTATGAACAGATCGACAAGGCGGCAAGCGACGGTAATATCCAATCGGATAGTTTTGGCATCACGCTCGAACGAATTTCTTCCAGAAATAATTTGGATATTTTGATACTGGATTCGGATACGCAGACGATCAGATCAACAGTCAATGATGTGGACGTGCTTACCGATCGGATTTTAAGCTATTTTTTCCGAGGGACAGAAAAGGCGCAGCCATTGTTTTCCAATGATCAATATCATGTGCAGAAGATTTTTGATGCATGGATGAATATGGAGTTTATTGAACTATGGGGGCTGCTGTCCAACGGAAATATGATCATTATCCGCTCCCCAATGGAAAGTATCCGTGAAAGTGCAATGATTGCCAATTCCTTTCTGGCTTATGTGGGCGCAATTGCAATCGTCATCAGTGCGCTTGTGATCTGGTTTATTTCAAAGAAAATTACGGAGCCGATCTTAGAGCTTGCCAATATTTCGGAAAAAATGACACATTTGGATTTCGAAGCAAAATACAAGGCCGACGGTAATCATAATGAGATCGCACTATTGGGTCGGCATATTAATCAGCTGTCGGGGACGTTGGAAAAGACGATTTCTGAGCTAAAAACAGCCAACAATGAGCTACAGTTGGATATTGCGAGAAAAAATGAAATTGATGAGATGCGTAAGGAGTTTCTTTCCAATGTTTCGCACGAGTTAAAGACACCGATAGCGCTTATACAGGGCTATTCCGAAGGGCTGAAGGACTGTGTTAATGACGATGAGGAAAGCAAGGATTTTTATTGTGATGTGATCATTGACGAGGCGGGAAAAATGAATAAGCTTGTAAAAAACCTGCTTGAGTTGAACCAGCTGGAATGCGGAAATGAAAGTGTGATCATGGAGCGGTTTGATATTAACGAGCTGATCGGCAATTGTACGAATTCAATCGAAATCATGCTGAGGCAAAATGACATCAAACTTGTTTTTAATTATCAGGAGCCGGTTTATGTATGGGCCGATGAATTTAAGCTTGAGCAGATTATCAATAATTATCTCTCTAATGCCATACATTATGCGGCAGGCGAAAAGGTAGTGGAAATTACGGTGGAGCACGTTGAGGGGCATGTTCGGGTAAAGGTATTTAACACGGGAAGTCCAATTCCGGAGGAAGCCATTCCCCATCTATGGACGAAGTTTTACAAGATGGACAAGGCAAGAACGCGGGAATATGGAGGGAGCGGCATTGGATTATCCATTGTAAAGGCAATAATGGAGTCCATGAACCAGCAATATGGCGTGATTAATTATGACAACGGTGTTGCATTTTGGTTTGAAGTAGACGGGAAATAATTGATTGCGTGCCCGGAGGTTCCATGTTAAACTGAGATTCAGAATGGCGATAAGCTTGTAAGATACAAGGAAATAGGGAGGATACTATGATTGGCGACAGGAATATGCGTAAACGAATAGCACTATTGATGATAGCTGTTGCAGTTGGTACGCAGCTTTCCGGTTGCAGCCTAACGGCCGAAGTCTCGGTGCCTGAGGAGGAAAGCACGCTGATTGCGGAATATGCGGCGGGTTTGCTGCTGAAATATGATAGCAGGCATGAAAACGGGCTTGCGAGGATTGAGGAGGCGGAAGAGGCGGAAGAGGAAGAAGATACTGCTGCTCCGGAAGAGAAGAAAGAAGAGACGCCGGAGGAATCCGCGAATGCGATCCATGATGAGTTAGCTGCAGCGGCGGATGCGACTGCCGATTCCACCGTACCCCTTGGCGAAGCGATGGGACTTGCAGGCTTTGATGTGACCTACCAAAGTTACGAGGTCTGTGATATTTATCCGGAGGAAGCACCGGAAGACATTTTTTTCTCGATGCAGGCATCTCCAGGTAAGGATTTGATGATCGTACATTTTAATGTGACAAACACGTTGGAATATGAACAGCAATGCAGTATGGTGAATAACAGCACTTTGTTTCGCCTCATAATTAATGGAAACGAACGAATTAATCAGCAAACAACAATCTTGCTTAATGATTTAAAGCAATATCAGGATAAGATAGCCGGTTATGGAATGGTGGATGCCGTCCTCGTATTTGAGATAGCGGAAGGCTCGCAGAACAATTTTCAAATGCTGCAGCTTCTTGTAAAGAATGAGGGCATTGAGAATACTTATATTCTACAGTAAAAAATATAATAAAATATTTAAAAATTGGTATTGACTTCATTATTTTTGCATGGTACACTATAAAAGTTGCGAATCACAGCAAAAAATGACAGCAACAGCACCTTGAAAACTAAACAGTATAACCAACCCTGAACAATTCAAGAAAAAA
>CAZMIX010000083.1:0-6563 GCA_964566545.1 uncultured Lachnospiraceae bacterium
AAGAACGGGGTGAAACGTCAATGGAAAAGAACAGAATACGTCCGGTCACAGTTGGCAAGAGTACACGTATGAGTTATTCGCGGCAAAAAGAGGTATTGGAAATACCAAATCTCATTGAGGTACAAAAGGACTCTTACCACTGGTTTCTGGATGAAGGTCTGAAAGAGGTCTTTGCGGACATCTCTCCAATTACGGATTACAGCGATCATTTAAGCTTGGAATTCGTGGATTTTGTTTTGTGCGAAGATGATGTGAAGTATTCTATTGAAGAGTGTAAAGAGCGGGATGCGACTTATGCAGCCCCCCTGAAGGTCAGGGTTAGGCTCTACAATAAACAGGATGATAAAATCATTGAGCATGAAATATTTATGGGTGATCTTCCTCTGATGACGGAAACGGGTACCTTTGTGATCAACGGTGCCGAACGTGTTATCGTCAGCCAGTTAGTCCGCTCTCCGGGCATTTACTATGCAATCAGTCATGATAAGCTCGGAAAGAAACTATTTTCCTCGACGGTTATCCCTAACAGAGGCGCATGGTTGGAATATGAAACGGATTCTAATGATGTGTTTTTTGTGCGTGTAGATAGAACAAGAAAGGTTCCGGTTACGGTATTGGTTCGGTCGCTTGGCATTGGAACGAACGATGAAATTCTCGATTTATTTGGCGATGAGCCAAAGATTTTGGCTTCCTTCGCAAAGGATACGGCGGAAAATTATCAGGAGGGTCTTCTTGAATTATATAAGAAAATTCGCCCCGGTGAGCCGCTTACCGTAGAGAGTGCGGAAAGCCTTATTAATGCGATGTTTTTTGACCCCAGAAGATATGATTTGGCCAAGGTTGGCAGATATAAATTTAATAAGAAGTTAGCCCTTAGAAACAGGATTAGGCATCAGATTCTTGCGGAGGATGCCGTAGACTTGACAACAGGCGAGATTCTTGCGGAAAAAGGAACTAAGGTGACGGCAGAGCTGGCTGATAAAATTCAGAATGCCGCGATTCCTTTTGTATACATTCAGACAGAGGAGCGGAATGTTAAGATTCTCTCCAATATGATGGTGGATATTACCAATTTTATTGACTGCACGCCAAGGGAACTGGGCATTACGGAGCTTGTTTATTATCCGGCGCTCGTAAAGCTATTGGAGGAATTTGGCGATGACGCAAAGGCGCTCAGCGAGGCGATTCGCAGGAGCGTGCACGAGCTTGTTCCGAAGCACATCACAAAAGAGGATATCATCGCTTCCATTAACTATAACATTCATTTGGAATATGGAATCGGCAAGGATGACGATATCGACCATTTGGGCAACAGAAGGATCAGAGCGGTTGGTGAGCTTTTGCAGAACCAGTACCGGATCGGTTTGTCCAGACTGGAACGGGTTGTCCGTGAACGAATGACGACACAGGATCTTGAGGGGATTTCTCCGCAGGCCTTAATCAACATTAAGCCGGTTACGGCTGCGGTAAAGGAGTTTTTTGGTTCCTCTCAGCTTTCGCAGTTTATGGATCAGAACAACCCGCTTGGCGAGCTGACACACAAGAGACGTCTTTCCGCATTGGGACCGGGCGGTCTTTCACGAGACAGAGCAGGCTTCGAGGTTCGAGATGTTCATTATTCCCATTACGGAAGAATGTGTCCGATCGAGACGCCGGAAGGTCCGAACATCGGTTTGATTAACTCGCTGGCATGCTATGCGAGGATTAATGAATATGGATTTATAGAAGCGCCTTATAGGGAAATTGACCATTCCGATCCTCAAAATCCGGTCGTTACAGATGCGGTTGTTTATATGACGGCAGACGAAGAGGACAATTACCACGTAGCGCAGGCGAATGAGCCGCTTGATGAAACGGGTCATTTCGTGAGAAATACTGTTTCCGGCCGTTATAGAGACGAGACACAGGAATATGACAAGTTCATGTTTGAATATATGGACGTATCGCCGAAGATGGTATTTTCCGTTGCTACAGCGTTGATTCCATTCTTGGAAAATGATGATGCAAACCGTGCCCTCATGGGTTCCAACATGCAACGTCAGGCAGTGCCGCTTTTGATTACGGAGGCACCTGTCGTCGGTACCGGTATGGAGACGAAGGCTGCGGTGGATTCCGGCGTCTGTGTTGTTGCAAAGAAAGCCGGTACGATTGATCGTTCCGTGTCCGATGAAATCATGATGACTTATGATGACGGGACAAAGGAAACCTATCGTTTATCGAAGTTTGTGAGAAGTAACCAGTCCAACTGCTATAACCAGAAGCCAATCGTTGTAAAGGGAGATCATGTGGAGGCCGGACAGGTGATTGCAGACGGTCCTTCAACTGCAAACGGTGAAATTGCTCTCGGAAAGAACCCGCTGATCGCGTTTATGACGTGGGAGGGCTATAACTACGAGGATGCCGTACTCTTGAGTGAACGTCTTGTTCAGGAAGACGTATATACGTCTGTTCATATTGAAGAGCATGAAGCAGAAGCGCGCGATACGAAGCTAGGACCAGAGGAAATTACAAGAGACGTTCCGGGTGTCGGCGAAGAAGCTTTAAAGGATCTAGATGAAAGAGGCATTATCCGCATCGGCGCTGAGGTTCGCGCGGGCGATATTCTTGTCGGCAAGGTTACGCCGAAGGGAGAGACCGAGCTTACCGCAGAGGAAAGACTGCTGCGCGCTATTTTTGGTGAAAAGGCAAGAGAGGTAAGGGATACTTCCCTTAAGGTGCCGCACGGCGAATATGGTATTATTGTCGATGCTAAGATATTTACAAGAGAAAATGGAGATGAGCTTCCTCCGGGAGTAAATCAGTCCGTTCGTATTTATATTGCACAAAAGAGAAAGATTTCCGTTGGCGATAAGATGGCAGGACGTCACGGTAATAAGGGCGTTGTTTCCCGTGTACTTCCGGTAGAGGATATGCCATATCTTCCGAACGGCCGCCCAGTTGACATCGTTCTAAATCCACTTGGTGTTCCGTCTCGTATGAATATCGGACAGGTACTGGAGATCCATTTGTCGCTTGCGGCAAAGGCGCTTGATTTCAACATCGCCACGCCGGTATTCGACGGTGCAAACGAGAACGATATCATGGATACGCTCGATCTGGCAAACGATTATGTGAACCTGGATTGGGAGGAATTTTCCAAGAGACATAAAAAAGAACTGCTTCCCGAGGTATATGAATACCTTTCGGAAAACAGGGATCATAGAACGTTATGGAAGGGCGTTCCGATCAGCCGTGACGGTAAGGTAAGGTTGCGTGACGGCAGAACCGGCGAGTTTTTTGATAGTTCGGTTACGATCGGCCACATGCACTATCTGAAGCTTCACCACCTTGTCGATGATAAGATCCATGCGCGTTCGACAGGTCCGTACTCCTTAGTTACCCAGCAGCCGCTTGGCGGTAAAGCCCAGTTTGGCGGGCAGCGTTTTGGTGAAATGGAGGTTTGGGCGCTTGAGGCTTACGGTGCATCTTACACGCTGCAGGAAATCCTGACAGTGAAGTCCGACGATGTGGTCGGCCGTGTGAAGACCTATGAGGCGATTATCAAAGGTGACAATATTCCGGAGCCCGGTATTCCCGAGTCGTTCAAGGTGCTTTTAAAGGAGCTTCAGTCACTTGGTTTGGATGTGCGCGTGCTGCGTGACGACCATACGGAAGTGGAAATCATGGAAACGATTGACTATGGTGAGACCGACCTTCGTTCCGTGATTGAAGGGGATTCGAGGCATTATGGTGACGAGTCCTTTGCGGACAAAGGCTACACAACTCAGGAGTTCAACGAAGAAAACGAAGAGTTAGTCGATGTGGAAGAGGACTTCGAAGAAGAGGACGGCTATGAAGAGGTAGAAGAACTGGATTCGATAACTAATTAAATTTCGGAAGGAGTGCCATACATGCCAGAAATAAATAAAGACGGATATCAGCCAATGACCTTTGATGCAATCAAGATCGGGCTGGCATCACCGGAAAAGATCAAGGAATGGTCCAGAGGTGAGGTGAAGAAGCCGGAAACGATTAATTACAGGACATTAAAGCCGGAAAAGGATGGTCTGTTTTGTGAAAAAATCTTTGGGCCAAGCAAGGACTGGGAATGTCATTGCGGTAAATATAAAAAAATCCGTTATAAGGGTGTTATTTGTGACCGTTGCGGTGTAGAGGTTACGAAAGCAAATGTTCGCAGAGAGCGTATGGGGCATATTGAGCTTGCCGCTCCGGTATCCCATATTTGGTATTTCAAGGGGATCCCGAGCAGGATGGGTCTAATTCTCGACTTGTCTCCGCGCACACTGGAAAAGGTGCTTTATTTTGCAAACTATATTGTTCTGGATCAAGCGGATACCGACCTGAAGTATAAGCAGGTGCTGTCCGAAAGAGAGTATCAGGAGTACAGGATAAACTGGGGAACGAAGTTCCGCGTTGGAATGGGTGCGGAAGCGATCAAGGAGCTTTTGCAGGCGATCGATCTGGAGGGTGAGGCGGCTGAGTTAAAAATCGCACTGAAAGAGTCCACCGGACAAAAGAGAGCCAAGATCATCAAGAGGTTAGAGGTTGTTGAGGCCTTCCGTGGTTCGGGAAACAGGCCGGAGTGGATGATTATGGATGTGGTTCCGGTAATTCCGCCTGATTTGCGCCCGATGGTACAGTTGGACGGCGGTAGATTCGCGACATCCGATCTAAATGACCTTTATAGAAGAATTATCAATAGAAATAATCGTTTGAAGAGGCTGTTGGAGCTTGGTGCCCCTGATATTATTGTTAGAAACGAAAAGAGAATGCTGCAGGAAGCGGTAGATGCTTTGATCGATAATGGCAGGAGGGGCAGACCGGTTACGGGACCGGGAAACAGGGCTCTTAAGTCCCTCTCGGATATGTTAAAAGGTAAATCAGGACGTTTCCGTCAGAATTTGTTAGGGAAGCGTGTTGATTATTCGGGGCGTTCCGTTATTGTTGTCGGCCCTGAGCTTAAGATCTATCAGTGCGGACTTCCAAAGGAAATGGCGATTGAGCTGTTTAAGCCCTTTGTTATGAAAGAGCTGGTAGCAAACGGCACGTCACACAATATTAAAAATGCAAAGAAGATGGTGGAGCGTCTGCGTCCGGAGGTTTGGGATGTGTTAGAGGATGTCATCAAGGAGCATCCGGTTATGCTGAACCGTGCGCCTACACTGCACAGACTTGGTATTCAGGCATTTGAGCCGATTCTCGTAGAAGGTAAAGCAATCAAGCTGCATCCGCTCGTATGTACCGCATATAATGCCGACTTCGATGGTGACCAGATGGCCGTGCATCTTCCGCTTTCCGTGGAAGCACAGGCAGAGTGCAGATTCCTTCTGCTCTCACCGAACAATTTGTTAAAACCGTCGGATGGCGGTCCTGTTGCTGTTCCTTCTCAGGATATGGTGCTTGGGATCTACTATCTGACGATGGATAAATATAGGGATTATTCTAAGGATCCCGATTTTTCGGGAGAAGCAGAAGCAGAATATGCTTCGGTTGAAGAGGCGCTCGCAGCCTATAGTGCTTATCAGGCTGAGAGGGCGGCTGCCGTAAAGGTTGGCAAGGATGTTTCTAAATTAAAGAGTGTGCCCTTGAGCAGAGAGATGCTGATCCGTGTCTGTGTCGATCCGGACAGAAACAGGTGGATTGTCTGCGAGTTTACAGACTTGCTCGGACGCTATTATCATTCTATGAGTCAGGCGCTTTTGGCATATGAAAATGGAGAGATTTCCCTTCACCAGAGGATTAATGTCAGAAGAGAAAAGACCGATAAGGATGGGAAAAAGATTTCCGGAATGATAAATACGACTCTGGGCAGACTGATCTTTAACGAAATTCTTCCGCAGGATCTTGGCTTTGTCAATAGAGAGGAACCGGAAAGCGCATTGAAGCTCGAAGTTGATTTCCATGTAGGAAAGAAGGGCTTAAAGCAGATTCTCGAAAAAGTTATTAATACCCATGGCGCGACAAGAACAGCAGAAGTGCTCGATGATATTAAGGCGATGGGCTACAAATATTCTACAAAGGCGGCAATGACAGTTTCAATTTCCGACATGACCGTGCCGGAAAGAAAACCGGAAATGCTTGCGCAGGCGCAGGATACTGTGGATATGATCACTCAGAATTACAAGCGTGGTCTGATCACTGAAGAGGAGCGTTACAGGGGTGTTATTGAGACATGGAACGACACCGATAAGGAGCTGACAAAGGTTCTTTTGGACGGTCTTGACAAGTACAACAACATTTATATGATGGCCGACTCCGGCGCTCGTGGTTCTAACCAGCAGATCAAGCAGCTGGCAGGTATGCGTGGCTTGATGGCCGATACGACCGGCCGCACAATCGAGCTGCCGATTAAATCAAACTTCCGTGAAGGTCTGGACGTACTGGAATATTTCATGTCTGCGCATGGTGCGCGTAAAGGTCTTTCCGATACGGCACTGCGTACGGCCGATTCGGGATATCTGACGAGACGTCTGGTCGATGTTTCTCAGGAGCTGATTATCCGCGAACAGGATTGCTGCGAGGGCAAGGATGAGATTCCGGGCATGTATGTGAAAGCATTTACA
>CAZMIX010000084.1:0-6495 GCA_964566545.1 uncultured Lachnospiraceae bacterium
TGGGTGAAAGTGCCAAACATGCCCAGGTAGTGGGAAGTGTATAGCTGAACAGCAATCGCATATACACAAAACTACACCGAAAGGTGTGTTACTTGTTAAGTTGATTTCTGCCATATGCATCTAGAAAAAAATGAAGAAAAATGATAGACTATTACTATTGGCGGAATAAAACGGAGGTAGGAGAATTGAAAAAAATAAGTGTGATTATCCCCTGTTATAATGCGGAGAAATATTTGCACTCCTGTATGGAGTCACTGGAAAAGCAAACGATGGGCTTGGACTGTCTGGAGCTTATCTTTGTCAACGATGCGTCGACAGATGCCACACTGCAGGTTTTACACGGATTTCAAAAGAAACACCCTGCGTCTGTTGTCATTATAGACAATAAAGAAAACCTCCATCAGGGTGGTGCGCGTAATTTGGGGCTTGCCCGCGCGACGGCAGATTATATTGCATTTATGGATGATGATGATATCATGGAGGATTCCATGCTGGAAAAGTTGTATGATAAGGCAGAAGAAAAGCATTGCGACGTAGTTGTCGGTTATGCCAGAAAGGGCAGTCTGGAAGAGTGGTTCTCAACAAAGATGGGGAAAACAGGGCATGAAGACCGGTTTTTTGAAATTACGAATGAAAATGAAAGGGCGGCTTTTTTAAAAATGGACGTCAACCGCGCTATTTGGAATAAACTGTACCGTCGTGTTTTAATCATCGAACATAAAATTGATTTTTTGGAACATATGATTTATGATGATATCTACTTCAGCGGGCTAATTAAACGTTATGCTCGAAGTATCTACATTTTAGAAGAATATATATATTATCATGTTGTTCACGAGAAGGCGGCCTCTGTCAGTACAGAGATCTGGGAGCATAAAATTGGATATTTTGATGCAAATTTAGCATTGATTAAGCTATTGAAGGAACGGAATCTTTATAAGAATCATGAGATTTATTATGAAAATGAGTTCATAATGGAGTATATTACCGTAGTGAGTATTTTTATAAAAATTTATGGTCGGATTCCTTACGCAGTATTAAAGAGGATCATTCAGGAAACAGTTCGTCAGTTTCCTCAGTATTATAAAAATGCAATTGTAAACGCCTTCCTAAAAAAAGGTTCTTCTTTCGAGCGGATCGCTTGCAAACTTTTATTTATCGATTTTGATGCAATATCTCTATCGGAGGGAGAAAGGATTGAGGGTGTGCTGATAGGCGATCCATCAAAGGAATATTCTTTCTCGGAAAATCTTAAAAACTTGACCGGTTTGTTAAGGCTGCTGACTGTAGATTTGCTGAATAATGAAATGGAACAATTTAACGAGTCGATGAAGGAGCTTTCTGAACTGCTTGGTAATGTGCTCCCCCTTATAATCAGCTCATATGCAAAGCCGGAATTGAAAGACGTTTCGAGAGATGTGCTGTATTGGTCGGAGCAGCTTGGAAAAATTGTGAGTGTGCTGGAGGAAGAGGATCGGTTTAAAATGATAGACATTCTTTATTATGAAACAAGAGAGAATTTGATCAACTACGAGCGATTGATAGAGGAGCGGGGGGTCGTCATATGAGTCGGAAAATTTGGAATAAAAATCTGAAGTGCATCAGAAAACGATATTCTCATATGGAGGAGGAGCTTACGAAGGAGCTGGACAAGCCACAGGAAATCACGGTCGGTGTGCAGGAGGTATGTGACAAACACGTACTGTACGCGGTCAGGGGGGAGGAAGTCTTTCAGCTTGACAGCCTTTATGACAGCACGGGGATGCTAAAGCTGTGGTCGGAAGGGATGGATGAAAACTGGAGCCTGAATGCGAAGTTGCTGCTGTTTGGCCTTGGAAATGGAATGTATGCCCGGGAGTTTTTGCGGCATATGTCCGTCGATCATACGGTTATTGTATACGAGCCTTCTTCAGCCATCCTGCGGACAGTGCTGCAGGAATTCGATTTGTCGGATATTTTATCTGATCACCGGGTGATTTTGCTGCTGCGCGATACGATGGATAAGGCGGTGGAGACCTACTTCTATGACCTGCTAACCTTTACGGACATGGAGAGCTTTCGGTATTCCAATTATTTGAATTACAGCTCACTTTTCAGAGAACAATATGTGGAATATATGGAGGGGATCCAGAATGCCTGCAATGGCATCAATTCGACGCAGGGAGTAATCGGCAGGCTCGGAAAGCAATATAATGAAAATACATTTGCTAATTTGAAATATTTTATGAATGGAAAGTCCTTGGACAGCCTGTATCGGAATCTGCCCAAGGGGATGCCGGCCATCGTCGTTGCGGCGGGTCCGTCTCTTGATAAAAATATTAAAATGCTCCATCACGCAAAGCGGAAGGCATTGATCATTGCTGTTGATTCTGCCTTAAGGCCGCTGCTTAAGGAGGGAATCATTCCCGATTTATGCATCAGCGTTGACGGGAAAAAGAATATCAGGCATTTTTCTGAGGAAGCGTCCAAAGATATCCCACTCGTCTGCATGCTTGTTTCGAATAAAGAGGTACTAGCCGGACATCGTGCTGAAAAATTCTTTTTAAATGATTTGAATCATCATATCCAGCATTTTCTATCAGAAAATGAATTGGTGCTGCCTGTCACTTCAACGGGAGGTTCGGTTGCGAATGATGCCTTTTCTCTTGCAAGGCTGCTTGGAAGAAAGACGATTATTTTAGTCGGGCAGGATCTTGCCTATACCGGCAATAAGACGCACTCCGGCGCAACTGTGCGGGGGGAGTGGAACCAAGATGTCACGAAATTTACGAATAATGTGTGGATGGAAGGGATCGACGGCAAACCGATTTTATCCTCAGGGGAATTCCAACTCTACCGAACTTGGTTTGAAGAGCAGATTATCAATTGTCCGGAACTTAAGGTGATCGATGCGACCGAGGGCGGTGCAAAAATTAAGGGCAGCATGATTGAAAGTTTGGAGCAAGCGATTTTAGAAGAGTGCACGGAGGAGTTTGATTTTTATTTGGCTCTTGAGAATACACGGGACTTTTTCAACAGGAGCGAAAAAGCAGCGTTCCTTACCTACCTGAACAAGCTCCCACAAGAATTAGAAGCGTGCCAAAAGCTTGCCGCAGAGGGCATGGTCTGCTATGACAGAATGTTAAAGCTTGCCTATCAGGATAAATATCGTGGCAATGAGTTGAAAAAGCTTTCTGAAAGAACCGGTGAGATCGGAGGCATTCTAGATAAAGCGCCTGTCATGGAATATGTTAAAAATGAAATTCAGCAGCAGACGACAGAAATGCTAAAGGGTATTTATCAGAAAGAGGCAGATGAAAAAAAAGAGTTGGTTTCTGTTTGTAAAGGCGGTAAAGAGTATTTGGAGTTGATAGAAAGTACGCTGAAGAGCATACTGCGGACTGTCGACGAGCGGCTTATGGCAGTAAAGATGGAGCCGCAGAGCGGCTATTATGGAAATCGGATACTGCTGATCAAAGGGCATTCGGCGGGAGCTGTATTGCGCCTTGCGATAGACCAGCTTGCGGAGGGCTTTCGTGGACGAGGCGAAACGGTTAAGGTTTTTGATTTGAATGAAGGAATTGAAACTGATGCCGAAAAAATGGCGTTATTTCAAGAAATTGCAAGCAATGATAACAAGCTCATCGTTTCTATGCAGGCGCTGCTTTTTGATGCGGAATATGAGGGAAAAAGTCTGATGGATTATGCTCTGTGTCCCGTATTCGGATGGATCTTTGACCATCCTGCCGACCACTGCAGACGTTTGATGCTGCCTAAAGGCGGAAATATCCACATCGCTTGTGTGGACAGTTATCATGTGAAGCTTGTAGACCGTTTCTTTTCCAATAGGAAGCATGCATATTTTTTGCCTCATGAAGGATTTATCAGCAAGGCGGATAATAAAAGTTGGTCGGAACGGGAAATAGAAATTCTCTTTGCAGGAAATTATCAGGATTATCAGCGCTCTCTTTTGTTGCTGGAGAGCATGGATGATTCCCTGCATGAATTAAAGAATATGCTCTTGCAAAAGACGATTGATCAAATAGAAATCCCTTATGAGATAAATCTGGAGGAATGCCTCAAGGAAATGGGTATCACTTATGACTTGTCACTGTTTATTAAATTGCTAGAGGCGATGTATCCGGTTTATCATGCTATATATGAAAAGAGCAGATATGACTGTATTTTAACACTTCTGGAAGCAGGTTGCCGGGTGACGGTATGTGGAAGCGGCTGGGAACCGTTGTTTGAAAAATATTCGGAAAATTTAATTCTCCTGAAGGAGAAGGCATATTTGATTAATGATGTTGTGGAGTTGATGAAAAATGCGAAATTTGTCTTAAATGTTGTTCCGGTATTCCGTGCGGGCGCCCACGAGAGAATTTTTACAGCAATGCTTGCCGGAGCGGTCTGTGTTACAGATGAAAACGAATATTTGCGCACGATTTTGACCGATAAAGAAGTGGTGTTTTACTCCGTGAAGGAATTAAAGCAGCTTCCTGAAAAGATAAAAAAAATAGAGGAAGCGCCGCAGGCGGCGGCTAGAATGGCCGAACGGGCATACAAAAAGGCAAGCGGTGCCCACACATGGAGCCACGCGGCAGGAAAGATCTTGCAGTTATTAAATATCTGAGTGTTGCCGATATAATAACTATAGAATAAAATAAATTCTACAAAATTAACTGTTTCAATATAAAACACTACGAAAATGAGGTGGCACTATGGCAGGAAAGAATCAGATCTTTGACGACCTATTTATTTTTGAGATGGCAAACAGCCATCAGGGAAGTGTGGAACACGGAATCGATATTATCCGGGCGATGGGAAAAATCGCGAGAAAGCATAATATCAGGGCTGCGGTGAAGCTGCAGTACCGTGATCTCGATACATTTATCCATCCCGATTTTAAGGACAGGACGGATGTTAAGCATATTCCGCGGTTTATGAGCACGCGATTGAATTATGATCAATTTACGGAGCTTGTAAGTGCGATCCGTGCCGAAGGGATGATCACGATGAGCACTCCGTTTGACGAGACCGGTGTCGAGTGGTGTATGGATCAGGGAATTGATATTATTAAGGTTGCAAGCTGCTCCTCTCTTGACTGGCCGCTACTCACGAAAGTGGCATCGGCTCGCAAGCCGCTGATCATTTCGACGGGCGGCAAGACGATCGAGGATATCGATAAGATTTATAACTTTTTTACACATAAGGGCTGTGAGTTTGCTTTTTTGCATTGCATTGCGGAATATCCGGCTCCGCTTGACAGTCTGCAGTTGAATTTCATCGACCGGATGAACCGGCGGTACCGCGACGTGACGATCGGCTATTCGGGACATGAGGCGCCGGGAGATTATATTGCGGCAATGATGGCCGTGGCGAAGGGTGCGAAGATCATGGAACGCCATGTCGGCATTCCGACGGAGACAATTACTCTGAACGCTTATTCCATGAATCCGGAGCAGGCGGAAAAATGGGTAGGAGCGGTTCTGCAGGCCAAGACCATGTGCAGTCTTAAGCGGGACAACAAAAAGTATGTCAGTCAGGAAGAGCTTGATTCGCTGCGTTCGCTGATGCGCGGCGTTTATGCAAAGCGGGATATCAGAGCCGGTGAGGCGCTTACTGAAGCAGATGTATTTTTTGCAATGCCATGCGGCGAAAAACAGCTGACAAGCGGCGATTTTAAAGATGGAAAAATGACGGCCTCCAAAGATTATAAGCTAAATGAAGAAATACAGGAAAAACCGAAGATCACCGGTGTCGGTGTTGTGCGCGGCGCGATTCATGATGCGAAAGGTATGCTTTATGAAGCAGGAATCGCTCTTGGCAGTGATTTTGAGGTAGAGCTTTCCCACCATTACGGAATTCCGCATTTTAGACAATATGGCGCGATCATCATCAACATCATCAACCGGGAATACTGCAAAAAATATATCATCGTGCTTCCGGGTCAGAAGCACCCGATGCATGCGCATCAGATCAAGGAGGAGACCTTCCAGGTGCTTTACGGCGATTTGGATGTCCAGTTTGAAAGCGGAGCGGAAAAGCATTTAAAGCCGGGCGATATTCAAACTGTTCTGCGCGGCGAATACCATGCCTTTGCCTCCACGATCGGCGCAATTTTTGAAGAGGTTTCCACACAGCATATAAAGAGCGACTCCTACTACAAGGACAAGGAAATCAGTTCCCTCGATCCGATGGAGAGGAAAACTTATTTGAAGAAGTGGTGAACTATTTTTAGGCTATTTTTATTTATTTAGAAGGTATCGAAAGAATCTTTTGTGAGCATATTGACAAAGGATTCTTTTTATATTATTGTAATAATACAGTTTTAAAAGAATATCAAGTCTACCATGCTTCTTAGCAGTCTAGCAGTCTGGCATTCCGCCAATTATTCCATGTATGAAAAATAAAGTAATGAGGTGATGATTGTGAAAAAACAGCTTTTATTTTAGTGATAATGAACAATTGTAAATACGGATGCGCAGAATTATAATGTTGATAAGGAGAAGAAGG
>CAZMIX010000085.1:0-5729 GCA_964566545.1 uncultured Lachnospiraceae bacterium
TGCTTTAAACAACAAACCCGGTGTTAGTGAGGATACCAAAAGGGCTGTTTTGGCATGCAGGGAACGATTGAGGCTAAAAAGTTTAAACGGCATGGAAATAACAAGAAATCCCAAGACGACAGGCTCTCTGATCAAAATTTTGATTATCAGCCGGAATCTGAAAATTGCAAGGGACGCGGAGCTTGACCTTTGGACGGATGTAAATGCCATTTTTGATAAAATGGCAAAGGATAAAGGATATACGCTGGGCGTTTCCTATATTGATATTTTATCGAATTCTCAGGAAAACATGGAGAAAGAATGCAATGATGAGCATGTTGCCGGGGTAGTGCTGATTGGAACGGAGCTGACGGAAAAGGACCTGTATTTTGTGAAAGGGATTCACAAGCCGATGGTGATTTCCGATACGGATATGAGGTCAAAGGCTTATCATACGGTGTTGATCAATAATCGGCAGGGCGTGGAGGATGCGGTCGATTATTTGGTAAAATATGATCATCGTGACATTCTTTATCTTGCGAACAGTGTTGACATTTATAATTATACGGAACGGCGGAAGGGTTTTTTGGAGGCGCTGAATAAGCATGGGATTTCCACAGATAAAAACAGAATTATAACGATGGGGGCAGGCATCGAAAATGTATATCAAAATATCAGAAAATATCTGGACGCAAACCCTTTGCCGGAAGCTTTTATTATGGAGAGCTATCATCTGTCCGTTGGCGCGATCAGAGCGTTTAAAGAACGCAATATCAGAATACCGGAAGATATCAGCATTGTGGGTATTGATGAGCTGCCGGGCTATATGACAGGCGAATGCCAGCTGACAACGATCAGGATTCCGCATACGGAACGGGCAATATGGCTGACGATGGCATTATTCAGGGAGCTGGAAGAGAATATTACATTTAAATCCAAGATATTGACTAACTGCCAGCTTCTGGAAGGAAACAGCGTGAAGAAGATATAAAGTTGTGTTGAAACGAAGTGCGCACCTGGCCGTGAAAATAAACAAATATTAAAAAGGGATTGATTTCTGCATTATGCAGAGCGCAATCCCTTTTTGTTTCGACCGTTTACTTTTAAACAGAAAAATAAGAGATGTTACTCATGAAATAAAAAATATATAAAACGGATGTAAAAAGTTTAATAAAGTTTAAAAAATAAAAAAACTGCACAAATAAAAGATTATAAACATGTGAAGGTATACAAAATGAATAAAATAATGAAAGGATTACTTGACTTTTCAAGACAAAAAGTTTAAAATTTAAAAAACAGAGAATAACAAAAGTTTAAATTGTTTACTTCTGTAATTTAAATATTATCAGCTAATTTAAAGGGAGGAAATAACATGAAACAAGATTTAATGAAAAGGATCATCGCAATTGCATTGGCAGCAGTTATGACGGTCGGTACGCTTGCGGGCTGTGGAGCTTCCGATGGTGGGACATCTGCCGCAACGACGGAGACGGCCGGCACGCAGGAGCAAGCGGCTTCCGGCACGGAGACGTCCCCGGAAACGGAAGTATCAGGAGATAAAATCGAATTGACATTTTGGACATTGTCAACAAGACAGGATGCATTTGAGCCGATGACAGAAGCGTTCAATGAATCTCAGGACCGCATTCATGTAACCTGCTCGTTCTATGACACGGACGGTATCAAGGATGCATGTAAGGTAGCGGCACAGTCCGGCGCTTTACCGAATATGTGGTTCAACTGGGGAGGAAGTCTTGGCGGCTACTATGCGGAAAACGGATGTACCTATGATCTGACCGAATATGCAAAGGAGCATAACTGGGCAGACAGCTTTAATTCGGGAGCAATCAGCCTCTGCACATTAAATGACCAGCTTTGCGGCTATCCGACGAGCTACAATGTGCTCGGCATGTATTACAGACAGGATATTTTTAAGCAATATGGCATTGAAGTGCCAACTACCTTTGAAGAGTTTGAAAATGCCTGCGCGACGTTAAAGGAAAATGGCATTACGCCGATTTCTACCGCGGGTCTTTATGGATGGCATGTCATGAGGCTCGTAGAGCAGTTTATCGAATATTATGCGGGTGCAAATGAGCATGACAGCATGAATGAGTTTCAAACAAGCTGGAACAATGAAGATGTGATCAAAGCATTGGCAAAATACAGCGAGTTCTGTGAAAAAGGATATTTTCCGGATGGATTTTTAACGGCAGATCCGAACGATACGTTATTGGCGCTCGGAAGCGGGACTGCAGCCATGGATATCCAGGGACAGTGGTATGACGGTACGATCAATACGGAAGGCCTTAGCATGGATTTGTTCGGCTGGTTCCCATTCCCGAATGAAACGGGACGTATGTCCGCCTTTGCGGAAATGACTCAGTTCAACGCAAATAATTCCAGAGAACAGTTGGATGCCTGCATCGAATATATGGATTACTGCTATTCGCAGGAAAATGTAGATCAGTACTCCTCATACTATAATCTTCCATTGCCTAAGGCGGGCGCCGTCATGCCGGAAGGACAGCCGCATGTTGAGGAGATGATCAATAACAGTGCGGAGCATGGAACCTTTACAATTACAGACCAGGCATTCCCGACTGAGGTCGCCGATGTATTGTTCAGCGCGCAGGACGCTATCTGCAACGGCACAATGACACCGGAGGAAGCGGCCTCCAATATTCAGACGGCAATTGAATCCTATACCTCTAAATAGTCATCAGTACTTTCGGAGGCATATGGGCAAACTGCAGCGGCTCATATGCCTCTTTTCAATAAAGGCGGGGGAATAGAATTTCATAATTTTGGGAGGCTTACATAAATATGAAGAAAAAAACTGATTTCAGCGCATATGCCTTTATGCTTCCGGCATTTATCATCTACGTATCGGTCATTGTCTTTCCGGCGGGCTATTCCTTTTATATCAGCCTTTTAAACGGCAGCGGCATCGGAAATATGACATTTGCCGGATTGGATAATTACAGAAAGCTGTTTCAGGACGTGATATTTTGGCGGGCACTAAAGAACAATCTGGTCTGGATCGTTTTGACGATCGTGATTACGATGACGATTTCTTTGATTTTTGCGGTAATACTGAATAAAAAATTTGCAGGCAGAACATTTTTCAGAGCGTTTTTTTATTTTCCATGTGTTGTAGCGGGAATTGCTGTTGCGCTGATTTGGCGCTGGATTTATAACCCCAATATTGGTTTTATCAATCAGTTCTGCCAGATGCTCGGATTGAATTTCAGGCAGGCGTGGATCTCAAATGAAAAAACGGCTTTTATGGCGGTTTTTGCGGCTTCCGTATGGCAGTCCCTAGGGCAGCCGATGATTTTATTTTTAGCGGGACTGCAGTCGGTATCTACGGATATATTGGAAGCGGCCTCGATCGATGGGGCTGGCGGCATCAAAAGATTTTTTCTGATTACGGTACCGTTAATGAAGGAGACCTTTGTCATGGTGATCGCGACGCTGACGATAGCGGCCATGAAGGTGTTTGACATTACCAAGGGCCTGACGGACGGAGGTCCCAATAACGCGACGCAGATGTTATCGACCTATATGTATGCTCAGTCGTTTGAATATAACAATGTGGGGTATGGGACGGCGATCGCCTGTGTGATGGTATTGATCATGCTGTTTATCATCGTTCCGTACATCTCTTTTACAGCACGGGAAAAGTGAGGAGGTGAGATATTGTGGATGGAAAAGCAAAGAAAATAGCCGGTAAAACAGCGTTATATGCATTTTTGATAATCCTTGCCCTGGTATGGCTGGTGCCGATGTTTACGCTGGTAGCGACTGCCTTGAAGGCAAAATCGGATTTTTACAGCGGATTGAGCCTGTTCGGACTTCCTGAAAAAATAGCCTGGGACAATTTTATCAATGCTATGACAAAGGGAAGGCTGTTCCAATACATGAAAAATGATTTGATCATCTGCTGCATAAAGGTTCCCGTCGGTATTTTTGTGGAAGCGATGGCGGCGTTTTCCATTACGAGGCTGAAGGTAAAGCATCCGACGGCAATCTTTATATTTTTTCTGATCGGCATGATGCTGCCGTTTCAAATTGCATTGGTCCCGATCAGCATTATTTACAATAAGCTTCATTTGATTAATACGTATTTCGGACTCTTTTATGTATATATCGGTTTTGGTATCTCTTATGGCATTCTGATTTTGAGAGGATTTTTTCTCGGAATTCCAAAGGATATTGATGAGGCGGCCTATATAGACGGCGCTACGAAATGGCAGACATTTATAAGAATTATCCTGCCGATCGCAAAACCTGCTGTTGCCACGCTGCTGATCACGGACTTCCTTGCGACATGGAATGAATATCTATTGGCAACCGTTATCATAAATGACAATAAGTTAAAAACGGTTCCGGTAGGACTGATGACTTTTGTAGGAGAACACGGAACGGATTACGGCTATCTGTGTGCGGGTGTACTTGTATCGGTGATCCCCGTCATGGCGGTGTATTTGATTTTCCAGAAATATTTCGTAGAAGGCATGGCAGGTGCCGTGAAGTCATAAATAAAAGACAGATTATTGAATTTATCACATAATAAAAAACAAATAAAAAGAATGAAGAGGGAAAGCATTATGTTAAATCATGCATTTACAGTTCCGGAGCAGAAAAAATACCGCTATATTATTCATACGGATTGTAAAAATGAGGCGGATGACCAGTTTACAGTAGCACATATCCTGATGACGGAAAAATTGGATGTGAAAGGAATTATAGCGGGCCATTTCAATCAGTGCGGCGGCAGATATCCGGATGGAAAGACAGCAAAGGCCAGTTACGATGAGGTTGAAAAGATAGTTGATCTCATGCATTTGGAAGGCCGGTATCCGATCCTGATGGGAGCTGAGAAACCGCTTTTGGATGAATGCACGCCTGTCGATTCCGAGGGCGCCAGATTTATTATAGAAGAGGCCATGAAGGAAGATGAAAGACCTTTGTATATCGGGATGCAGGGCTCGATTACAGATTTGGCATCGGCTATTTTGATGAAACCGGAAATATGCGGCCGGATGACGGCAATCTGGATCGGAGGAGGAAATTATCCGGAAGGCGGGGAGGAGTACAATCTGCTGCAGGATATCGCTGCGGCCAATGTCGTGTTCAAATCAAAAATGCCTCTATGGCAAATTCCGAAAGACGTATATAAGCAAATGGCGGTTTCTCTCGCGGAACTGCAGTTAAAAGTAAAACCGTACGGTAAAATCGGCAATTATTTGTTTTGTCAGATGACAGACCTCAATATGGCATCCGCTCATATTCCCCACTGGCCGCATGGAGAAATATGGGCCTTGGGAGATGAAGGAGTTATTTCGGTTTTAATGGAAGAGACCGAAAAAAAGGACACCTATCATCTGGTGGAAGCGCCCGTTGTTACCCCTAATATGAAGTATATCCATGGGCAAACCAAAAGAAAAATCCGGGTTTATCATACGCTGAATACAAGAATGGACTTAGAGGATTTCTTCGCAAAGCTGCAGATTAATTTTCCGAATCAAGATTCCTGAGCATGGAAATAAATAATAAAGCGTTCATTCCTATTTTGCCACCCCGCTTGACGCCGTATTTCAGATATATTACGATAGCATTCAGGACAGGTTCAAATTAACAAAAATACGGCCAAAGAGGTGTTTTGATGATCTTGAGCGCGAGCAGGCGGACGGATATCCCCAATTATTATGCGGATTGGTTTTATAACCGGATCAGGGAAGGGT
>CAZMIX010000086.1:0-5110 GCA_964566545.1 uncultured Lachnospiraceae bacterium
GAATCTGGGAGAAAGGAAAAATCCAATTACCATCTGAGATAATTGGATTATACGTAACTATATTGTTTGCAAGTATTTTCCTATTGAGCGGTTGCGGCATCTTCAAAAATGAAGATGCCCACACGGCTGACAATTTTGCGATAGAGAAGGAGGAACCTCAAGAGCAGGAAGCACTTGCGAAAGAGGGAGATGGTTCTGAACCGTCTGCATCTTCGGCTAAAGATATATCGGACTTCTTCAATATGGAGGGAACTTCTGATCGTCAAAAATATACACAGATTTTTTACAGTGAGTGTGAAGAACTTTTTAAGAATGATGACGGAACTAAACAGGGTGATTTGGAATCAGACACCATTCAGTGGATCAATGCCAGCTATGCCATTTTAACGGAGTGGAACGGCGATAACCGCAAACTGGTGGGTGGTCGGGAACGGAACGTGGAAAATGCTGTTTTTTTGCGAATACAGATGTTAGAGAGCTGGAATATTTACGACCGTGCTTCAGCACAGGAGGCCATATTTAAGCTGGAACAGGGTGGGCACAGAAAGCAGTATCTGGAGTTGGTGGATGCTTTAGGCGATGAAGTGCTAAATCTTCCGGAAGAAGAGTATAGGACGTTGCTGAGTGAAGGCGGTTTTCAATCCGAGGAGATAAGTCAACTGGTGATGCTTCAGAACATATATCGGGAGTATGGTGATAAGGGGCTTTTGGCATGGGATTATTGCCGAGTGAATCAACTCTATGGTTGGGGGTATGTGGCAGGTTACTTTACTTTGGAGGAAACACTGGATGGTTCGTTGGCTGCGTCTGAGGTGTTACAGGAAAACTTTTCCTCGTGGGATGATATGGCATATAATTATCTTTATGGGCTGTACTACTGGCGAGGCGAAGATCCGGAAAATACCTATACCGACTCCTATAAAAGAACTAAAATATATGAGAGTATGAAAAAGTTAGATAACAGTCCTTACGCATTAGATTTTAAGATGGAACTGGAGAAAAATTGGGAGTCTCCTCTAACCAGTGATGGTTTGTAGGTGGTACTATGGATGAATGTGGTGAACAGCAAGTTGGATGAGCTTGCTGTTTTCAAATATAATGAGTCAGTAAAATTTTATTTTAAAGGAGTATAAATAAATGGGGAATATAAATCGAGAAGATATGCTTGAGCTGACGCGACGTATGACTTTGAAGAGGAATTGCTTTAGCCGGATTGCCGGTGCGTATTTTGACGAAGAAGGGTATGTGGAAGGAACCTTCAATCAGCATTTTCAGAAGCTGTCGGGAAAAGACCAGCAGATCAATCTTGATATTGCAAAGGCAATTCCTTTTTCAGAAACGAATGTACAGCTGAAAGAGGTGCGGTTTCGCCCGGAAGATGAAAAGCCGGGGAGCATGTGGACGCTTCTTATGGCTCTTAAAGAATGTGGATTGAAGAATGATGCGCTGTTGGATGTGCTTTATGAAGCCTTTGGAGAAAAATATAAGGCGGCGGAACCGTATGCAGTCTATTTTTTTTATGGAAATTACGATATTCCGTTAAAGGGAAGTGATGGGGAAAGCCAGTGGGAGTCCGAGGAAGTATACTCATTTCTGATAGGTGCCGTCTGCCCGGTGAGCGGGGATTATGAGTTGGGGACGCCGGATTGCGGCTTCCTATTTCCCGCTTTTAAAGACAGAAGTAGTGACTGTCACAGGATGAATGTGTATCAGGCCGAAGAATCATTTCGAAATCGTATAAAGGACATATTATTTGTATCGTGCAACACAGGAGAATAAGGTACGAATAATTTTACTTGACACGGCTCTTTCTCAGTATTAAAATCTATATGACTAATAAAAACTATTGGTCATATAGATTGGAGGGAATCAAATGCCAAGGTTCCGCGAAAGTGAAAAAGAAATCATACAAGAGAAACTATATTCCGAGGGAGAACGCCTTTTTACCCTTTACGGAATAAAAAAAGTAACAGTGGATGATTTGGCCAAAGCAGCAGGGATAGCAAAAGGTTCGTTCTACGCTTTTTATACTAACAAAGAGCATTTATATATGGACATTTTAGGAAACCTGCAAAAAAAATTATGGGAAAATAGGAACGGTTTTCTTGAAGAAAATCGTTCGCTGACGCCAAAGGAACTGACAAAGCAAGTTGTTTTATGGTTGTTTAGCCAACTGCAAAAATACCCTTTGCTTTTACAATATGATGGGGAAACGACAGATTATCTCTTTCGCAAATTACCTAAAGAAGTTATGGAAGCACATACAAAAGAGGATGGAAAAGAGCTTGAAATATTACAGGAATATGGTGTTCGCTTCAAACATGGAGTAGAGCTTACAACAAGTGTCTTTCAAGTGCTTGCTATCACTTTTTTAAGTTTACAGAATGACAAGAATATGGACCATGCGGCAGTGATGGAAATTATGTTGAATGGCATAATTAACGAGATTGTAAGTGATGAAAATGATTAGTGTGCAAGATGTTTATTTAAAATACCCCGGCTCAAAAGCAGATACCATACAAGGCATTACGTTTGATGTGAAACAAGGCGAAATATTTGGTTTTCTCGGGCCGTCCGGTGCCGGAAAAAGTACCATGCAAAAAATATTGACGGGCGTCCTTCGTGACTACCGTGGAAATGTCCGTGTTTTTGACAGTGAGGTTAAAAACAGGACAAGCGATTACTACGAGAGAATAGGTGTTGATTTTGAGTTTCCTAATTTCTACGGTAAATTTACAGCACTTGAAAATCTCAGGTATTTTGCTTCTTTATACTCGGCAACAGCAGTAGACCCTATGACGCTGCTTAAAAAAGTCGGTCTTGAAAATGACGCCGATAAAAAAGTATCAAGCTATTCAAAGGGAATGAAAATGCGGCTAGGCTTTGTACGCTGCCTCATGCACAATCCGGAACTGCTTTTTTTGGATGAACCGACAAGCGGCCTAGATCCTGCCAATGCAAGGATATTAAAGGACATGATTTTGGAACAAAAAAAGATAGGGAAAACGGTCATTTTGACGACTCATAACATGCATGACGCGGAGGAACTTTGCGACCATGTAGCTTTTATTGTAGATGGAAAGGTAAAAGTCATGGATACCCCTCATGCGTTGCGGCAAAGCGAAGCAAACACAAAAGTGGAGTATCGCTTTGTTACAAATGGGCGTGAAATGAAAAAAACCTGTTTGCTTGCGGAACTTGGTGCAACGGCGGATTTCCAGTCCGCGCTCAAGGCAGGAACACTGAAAAGTATTCACTCAAAGGAGCAGACACTTGAAGATGTGTTTATCTCGCTGACAGGCAGGTGCTTACAATGAGATTTCTTTTGACACTGATCAATGACATTCGATATCAATTTAAATACGGATTTTATTTTTTATATGTGTTTTTCAGCGTAATTTATGTCGCGATATTGTTCCTGTGTCCTGCTGAATACAGAAAAGTTGTTGCATCTATTATTGTCTTGACCGATCCCGCAATGCTCGGCAGCTTCTTTATCGGTGCAATATGGCTGTTAGAGAAGGGGGAGGGTTTGCATAGCTATTGGGGCATTTCTCCGTTGCGCCCGATAGAATATATTTTATCAAAAGCCATATCACTGGCGATTATTTCTACCATATCGGCCGACCTTATTGTAATATTTGGGTTAAGAATAAATGTGAATTACTTTGTGTTGTCTATAAGCATATTCACAAGCTCAATGATATTCACAATGATAGGCTTGCTGCTTGCCTCTTATGCAAGAAGTGTTAATCAGTATATGCTGCTTGTGTCACCGCTTGAAATTGTCGTAACAGTTCCCCCGATATTAGCGGTATTTGGCATTACACATCCGGTTTTTAATACAATTCCAGGTATGGCTCTATGGCGCATGATCAGTTATTCTATTGGCGTGGTTGAAAGCATGGGAGTATGGCCATATTTTATTCTCATCTTTTGGTTTGGAATTGTGCTGCTTTTGGCATCTGGCCGTATTCCAAAGGCAATGCAAGCAGACGGGGGCGAGAAAGTTTGAAGCAAACAGTAAAGCTATTTCAGATAGGATTAAAACAGATTTCGAAAGATGGAATGTTACTTGTGCTGTTACCGGCACCGATTTTGGTAGGGCTGGTTTTCAAATTTGCCGTTCCTTATGCAAACGGTATATTGGAAGATCAAATTTCCTTTTCGCTGTCACCGTGGTATGGCATTGTAGACGGTATGCTTGTTTGCCTAACGCCAATGTTTGCGGCAATGGTATCCGCTTTTTTGCTTCTTGAAGAACGGGACGAGGGCATAAGCTCGTTTTATCAAATAACACCGGCCGGAGGTTATTCTTATTTAGTGGCGCGTATCGGTATTCCAATCATATGGGCATTTGCAATTACGATTTTAGCAACAGGAATTTTTCGAATTTCAGGGATTTCTGTTATCACCGTTTTATCAAGTTCATTCCTGAGCGCCCTAACAGGCATATCCTTAGCAATGATTGTGGTATCTTTGGCCGGCAACCGTGTGGAGGGACTTGCTGTGTCAAAACTTATGGGGCTTTTTTTCCTGGGGCTTATTGCCGTTTGGTTTATCCCCGCCCCATATTCGTACTTATCTGCATTTCTTCCGTCATTTTGGATTGGAAAGCTCATAATGGACGGAACAAATGTATTTTCGTTTGTTCTTGGCCTATTCTCCTGCTTTATATGGATTATTGTTTTTACAAGGAAGTTTTTGCACCGGATCAATTAGATTTAAATTAGTCATCGATCCTATAATGTCATATAACAGGTATGGCAACATTCAATGCTTTTCTAATGTTAAACGTAAAATTTCTTATGGGACCGGCAGAGTGTAATGACAGAAATATTCCTTCCTACAGTGCTGACTTTCTGACTGGACTTGGGAAGGCAATGGGTGAGGAAATTGTATGCGCTCAGATGGACGAGGTGAAGAAGCAGCCCCTTCCGATTTATTTTATTGCTTCCGGCGGGGCAGAACAGGGGTTTAAGGAGGCTCACATACAGACAGCGGAACCTTATATTCTGCTTACAACGCCAGGGTATAATTCTCTGGCGGCGGCGATGGAGATTATGGGGTATCTTCAGGAGCATGGCCTTCGGGGGGAAATACTGCACGG
>CAZMIX010000086.1:5120-5571 GCA_964566545.1 uncultured Lachnospiraceae bacterium
CCTGCCCTGCGTATACATCAGTGCCAAAAACGAGGCGGAGGCAAAAGAAAAGCTAAACGGTATGAAACTTGGATGTTTTGGGACTCCGGGCGGACTGATTGCAAGCGATGCTGACTTTGACAAGGTGAAGAAGGCAGGAAATATGCAGATGATACTTTTTGATCTGGAGGAGTTGGTTGAGGAATATAGTAAAGGCGGGTATATCGATAATAAATATACGGAAGAGCTGAAAAATAAGAATTACAACCCGGATGAAGTTGAAAAAGCGCTCAATGTATATGGCGCGCTGAAACGACTGATAGAAAAATATCATTTAAATGCAGTGACTGTGAAATGCTTTGATCTGTTGGATATGATCCATACGACAGGCTGTCTTGCCCTGGCAATCTTAAATGCCGAGGGAATCCCGGCAGCCTGCGAGGGGGATCAGAAAAGCATGATCAGTATGGCG
>CAZMIX010000087.1:0-5471 GCA_964566545.1 uncultured Lachnospiraceae bacterium
ATCCGTAAGAAGCGAAAGGTACTGCTCCCGAATTAACCACAGATTATCAGAGACATTTTCATACTGATAATGCTGTCCTGCGCCATTTCCATACTTTTCAAGTAGTATAGACGACTGATCTTTGAAATCTATAATTCTGGGAACAACATCCTTGCTCTCGTCGAACAGGGCGATAAACATCGCACGCACTTCTTCGGGAGCAGTTTTCGCAAAGCCCTGTATCATCTTAGCGGGGAAGTTGTTCATAGACGCAAGCAGATTATAGGTCTTTGACAGGGAGAGGGTTAAAATTACGCTCGCCTTCACTCAGTTTTACAGCAATGCTTCCATCTTCGCGGATGACCTCATATACATTTGGAACTCCGACCTTTTCACGAAGGCTGAAGCCTTGGAATCCGGAGTCTTTCAGTAAAGCGTTTATGTTGGCAATAGCTGCTTGGGTGTTGACTACCTGTTTGTTGAGTTCAGCAATTTCACCTGTGGTAGTATTAAAGGCGCGCCGTGCGGCGGACGCTTTACTTGTCAATTCGTCGGCTTCTTTTTTTAGCTTCAATTGTTCGGATTTATAATTGGCAACTTCGCCGCTCAACATGAAAGCAAGGTGTTCCCATACCTGATTAACACAGGCGGTTTTTTTCGCCTTTTTGTCGTTTACAACATCGTTGTTGGCTTTTATTTGGTGATTTATTTCATCAATGAGAGTGCCTATTTCTATGAGCAGTGAGTCCGTATCTTCAAGCGCTACGATAGAAGTGGGTTCCTTAACTTTACCGGCGATACGCTGTTTATTGATTTCGATACTGCTTTTCAATAAAGCAATTTTATCTTTATATTCCACCAAATCTACGGTAGCAAGTACATCCTGTAGGTTTGCTTGAAGCGTGTCAAGAATGGCGCTTGTTTCACGGATATATGTCGCTTGGAAATCTGTAATGTCATCTATATCCTGCTGGTACTGCGCATCAAAGCATGCCGCAATTTCATCATCAAAACCCACCGGTAATTTCTGCTGACAGAACGGGCATTTGCCATCGGCCTGAGCCGCATAGTGATCGCGCCCTTGTCGTACCCAGTCTGTAGCATGGAGAGCTTTCATAAATGCCGTAAATGGTGATTCGCTGCTACTGACGATAGCCTTATCCATAAGGTCTTTCCCGGGCAGTTTTCCATATGTAGTGGAACTACCTGCCCTTGAGAATTCTTTATATGCTCTGGATGAAGTATCAAATGCGATATCATACATTTTTTTCAGCGAAGTCAAATCATGCTCTGCAGAGGTCGGAACTGCCAAAATAGCCTCGGCAAACAAAGCAATTCGCTTTTTGTTTTTCATAGCCTCATCAAAGGAAGCACGAATCGACTTTGACTTCTCCCAGCACGCATTCTGGAAGGAGGTTAAAGAAGTTCCCATTTCTTCGCTTTTACTGTTCGCCGCTGCGGTAAGGGTTTTAAACTGATCATCAAATGCAGTTCTGTCTTCAGTTTTCTTCTCAACCTGCTTTTGAATTTCGATATTTGTATCACACACCGTAAACACACCTGCAAGGTTTCCGTAATTCTGCAGGTTGTTGTTGATAAAGTCTTGGTCATAAACCAAAACATCATAATCTGCATCTGATTTGCCGTCCTGCCAAAGCAGCCCACTATTTGTGCCGATAGACTGTGCTATCGTGGATTTGCCTGCGCCGTTTCTTCCATAAAAGAAATTAATAAACGTCGGTTCGACCACATCTCCGCTGAAAGTAGCAGCATTGAGAGTGATTTTTTCAATTGCCGATTTCATTTTTGGGATCATTACTTTCTCCTTCCACCGAGACCGGTCGGTATAAAATATGATTTATTATCTGTTATTCTTTGATTTTTCCTTTGCGCACCCATTCATCAACTTCGGAAATTTTGAACTTGTACCTTTTCCCGGCTTTATTAATGGGAAGTTTGCCTTCGCGCATCCACGTGCGGACGGTGTCCTTACTCACACTGAGATGCTCGGCGATATCTTCAAGGTTTACCCACTTTTCAGTTGTAATTTTTTCGTTCTCGTTAATCATGTTAAAACCTCCATAATGTGTATATCTCGCTTTGGTATGGCTCAATCCCTTAAAACAAAGTATCTATATCTACTGCGTTACGCAGTTTTTCAATAAGGTTTATCTGTTTTATCGTCCAATGTGTACAGTCAAATTCATTAAATGCCGAAGCGCTGTCTATAGAAAGATCGCAAGCAAGTTCATTGAGCCGACACTGAGGGATGGCATACAGCAGATGGAAACACACCTTGATGCCATTATCTTGAATGATCACATCATTAACGAATCCAAGATAGGCTTCCTGATTTTCACCCGCACGACAATATTGATGATTTTTGCTTGCGAATAGCGCTGGGAAAGTCTTTATTGCTGTAATGGCATCCATATCCAGTTTGGCATATTTAGCTTTTAATTCTGGTGCTATGCTTTCGGTCAAAGCACATTCCTTCGGCACTATAAAATGACCTCCGGTGAACAATTCATCACCGATAACGAAAAGGCTATAATAATTCTCATTCACAGTGCGTCTTGTTGGAAGTGAAACTCCGCTTGTCTGAACTACAGGAATATACACGCTTCTCATGCTCACCGCATTTGCGTGAGCAATCAGCGTGTTCCCATCACCGGGGAGGGTTATATTTGCCGATGCACCACTCGACGGAAGAACAGCAGCTGAGATAGGTTTCAGTTTTTCACTCATCTTTTTGCCCTCCGTTCTTAATATTTACTGTATCTACATGATTATAGAAACTGTTGTTATTGCCGGATATGTTGAAATTGAAGAATGTAGGATTGTTGTTTATAACCTGCTGCGTCAAGGTGGATGCGTCAGGTTCTTTTTCTGTCGATTGTT
This sequence comes from uncultured Lachnospiraceae bacterium, assembly GCA_964566545.1. Lineage (GTDB taxonomy): Bacteria > Bacillota > Clostridia > Lachnospirales > Lachnospiraceae > JAEYFP01. Next base: position 2,881 of record CAZMIX010000087.1, read on the forward strand.
CTTCACTACGAGGTTCATCACTTTTTAGAGGCTCGTCCACAAAGGGATCATCAACAATTTCGGCATCTGCACTTTCCTCACAGGGCTCGCGATAGGTTAGCGTGATATCCCTTGTTATGAGTTTTTCAAGGTCACCTTTATACTCGCGTTTTCCACCCCCGGTTGACGGGCTCCAGAAATTGATTGTTTCCTTACCAAAACTGTTCTTTTCCGGGCGGGTTACTGCGAAATGCCAAATACCTAATAAAAATGATTGTAAGCAAATACCTGTTGCTTTAAGAATGTCGGATTTTGTTATTGTACCACCGCTTTCCAAAGCAAAGAAAGGTTGACTATCCCTGATGGAATCATCAACTTCAATCAAGGCTAAAAGTTCTTTAACAAAGCACTCATCTTTTCTCATGCTGCCTGTATCAACGAGCAAGCTTATAACTTTACCCATTTCGGCTAATACGAAGGGGTAATTATCTTTGATTCGCGCATTGAATGCAGTCAGCGCAGCATCATCACCAAAAGGATATATTGGGCCACCTTCATTTTTACAGGTCTTATATTCCGAAGTATTGCCGCTAACTGTGCTATCAGCGTATACAAATATCTTCTCCCAATCAGGAACTATCACCTTAGATAAGGCAAACAGAGCTATGGGTTCAGAATATGGCTCCGGATTTCCCGTATAATATTCATTTGCTCCACGCAGGGGCTTTCTTGCACGTAAAAACAATGTAAAGAAAGTACCACCGCAAAGGCGCTGTTTAACTACTTTTGTCATAGATTTTCACCACTTTTCAAAAACCAACTCGGCGAACTCTAACCAACTCAACGAAGTATGGCTGGCGAACTCGGCGAACTATTTCATGTCCTTGTGAGAAATCGCAGGGGCATTTTTTGTTGCTCTTGTACGGTGGCCAAGTGTAAAGTACCAAATTTTGCAATCCACACTAAACACCGCTAAACCATTATATCACACTCTAATCAGGAAAACAATGGAACGAGTGTAAATTTACAAAAACATCAAAATTTCCTCCCTGCGATTGCTCACGCAATTCAAATCACAGGAGGAAATCAAATGAAAAAGCAAGACAAGCAGTACTTTATCCGTTTGGATACCCTGGAATCACAGGGGATGGCATGCCGGGGGTAAGGCAAATGATACGCATATAGGCTTTGAGATTTGCGAGGACGGTCTTTCGGACAGCACCTGTTTCAACAGAGTGTACCGGGAGGCCGTTGAACTTTGTGTATATCTTTGCAAACTCTATGGTTTAACCGAAAAGAATATCATCTGCCATGAGGAACTGATTTTCCACCTCAAGGACGACAGCGAGATTACACGACAATGGCAGTTTAAGCGCCGACAGCCAGCGTGGTCAGAAGAACGAAAACAACGCCAAAGCAAGACCGAACGCGAAATCGCTGCTGAATTCGGCGTGCGGCAATCCACTCTAAATTATAGGAAGAAAAAGCTTATGGAGAAGCTTCGCAAACGCTTAAAAGACTTCGAATAATCAGCCAGTTTACCCTTCGGTCGTCATTCGGCGGCCGAAGGGTAAATATTTTTTGATTTTTTCGTTCAAACCTATCGCTTCCCTCCAGTGGTGATTGAGGGAGAAAACAATACGCCCTCAGTCAGGAGGTAAACAAGATGAATCAGACCATTCAAATCGATGACACCCGTGATCGTGTGTCGGATGAGGAGCTAATCGGTGTCCTCACCGCAATCAGCGTGGTGTCAAAGCGTCTGGCAAAAAAACTCTCAATACTTGCCGGGCAGAGCCAATCAAAGGAAGGAGGAAAAGCAGATGAGCAGAATGAGCGAACTGGCCGCAGAAATCGCGGCACTGCGTAGATGTGCGGAAGCCATTATCGGCATCGCCGATTCTTTCACCCAAATGTTCAGCGGCAATGACGAGCCAACGGATGCTCCCGCACCGGAGCCTGTGCTTACTCTGGAAGCGGTCAGAGCGGTCTTAGCGGATAAATCCCGCAACGGACATACCGCTGAAATCCGCTCTCTGCTCCAAAAATATGGTGCTGCGAAGCTGTCGGAAATCGACCCCTCCAACTACAAAGCCCTGCTTGCAGAGGCAGAGGTGCTGACATGAGTAAGCATGCGCTTTTATCCGCTTCCTCTTCTCACCGTTGGCTAAACTGTCCTCCATCCGCTCGGCTCTGCGAGAGCTATGAGGATAAGGGCAGCGACTATGCAGCAGAAGGCACGGATGCCCATAGCCTTTGCGAGTTCAAGTTGAAAACGGCACTCGGCATTGAAGCACAAGACCCCACGGAAAACCTAACCTACTACAGCGAAGAGATGGAAGATTGCGCCAACGATTATGCCGCCTATGTGCTGGAACTGGTGGAGGTAGCAAAGAAAAGTAGCTCCGACCCCGTCATCCTCATCGAGCAGCGCCTTGATTACTCCCGCTTCGTCGAGAGCGGCTTCGGCACCGGCGACTGTGTAATCGTTGCTGATGGGACGCTCACCATCGTGGATTATAAGCACGGACGGGGGATTTTAGTTGAGGCAGATAACAATCCGCAGATGATGCTTTACGCTCTTGGCGCACTTGAAATCTTCGACGGCATTT
>CAZMIX010000088.1:0-5441 GCA_964566545.1 uncultured Lachnospiraceae bacterium
GCTCCCGCTCCGTGATAGGCAGTCTCGTTTAATACAAACCTGTTTGCCATGTCGCTATTCTCCTTTTCTTTACCTGTTGCTGGATTCCGTTTTTAATTCATCTGTTTAATTTATCCGTTACATGAGTGAAATATACAATATATTATATCCCATCCTTCCATTTCTTTCAATGAATGTTTCCATGCGCCACTGCCTGCGCCACTGCCTGGCGCATGTTATAAAAAGCGCAAGGCCCCAATGATCAGATCCAGGCCCTGCGCTTATTTATTTGGTAATCAAATAATAATATTCAGTTTTAATGATAGAAAAGTCTTAGCTCCAAATCAGCCAAATCAGGACATATCCTGTAGCGACGGCCGCAAGAGTAAAAGGAACGCTGATTTTCATGAATTCCGAGGTGCTCGTTTCATGGCCCTCCTTATGCAGGATGCCAAGCGCCGTAATGTTGGCCGAAGCGCCGATCGGCGTTAAATTGCCGCCAAGGGTCGCGCCGGAAAGCAGTCCGAAATACAAAACGAGCGGATCGATTCCCATGAGGTTCGCGATACCGGCAGTGACAGGCAGCATCGTCGCGATATAAGGAATATTATCAATAAATGCCGAGAAGAGCACGGACGCCCAAACAAGAAGCGTATACATTACGAATACGTTGTTTTGGCTGATTTTAACGAACAGCGTGCTGATCTCATCCACAACGCCCGCTTCGGTAATGCCGCCGATAACGATGAACAGACCGGTCAGCAGAAGGAGCGTAAAGTAGTCGATCGACTTTGCCGTCTCAATAATAACCTTTGTACTCTTGGAGCGGATCATTTCCCGCACCACGCCGATAATCATAAGACTCATACAGATCAGGCCGTTTGTGACGCCAGGCTTATTCGGGAAAAACGACGCCGCGATCAGCAGCGCTACGGTTCCTACCATGAGCACGGATGGAAAATAGTCCGTCACGACAGTTCTGTCTCCGAAATGAATCGGCTGGTTATCCTTGCGGAATACGATCAGCAGGACAATCGTCGATACGATCGCGCTGACCTGCACGATCCAAAACATGCTCGGCCTTCCATTTAAAAAGAAGAAGTCCAAAAAGTCCAGATTTGCGTAGCCGCCCAGCATGATGGCGGTCGTATCCCCGACCAGCGTAGCCGCACCCTGTAAATTGGAAGAAACCGCAATGGCGATGATGCTCTTGACCGGGGAAATTTTCAGCTTCTTTGCGATCGTCAAAGCAACCGGGGCCACCATCAGCACCGTTGCAACGTTGTCCACGAAGGCGGAAATAATTCCGGCAAACAGCGCGAGCGCGATCGTCGACCACTTCACATTCGGCACCTTTTCAATGATGTAATCCGCCAGCAGCGCAGGCATTTTCGATTCGATGAACAGATAAACGACGCCCATCGTTCCGGCGATCATCATGATGATGTTCCAGTCAACGGCAGACAATACCTTGTTCAGAGGCATAATGCCCAAAACCACAAAAACAGTCGCCGAAAACAGCGCAATATAAGCGCGGTACTTCGGAAAAATCAGCAGCAGGGCATAGGTAGCAATAAATAAAATCAACGCAAGTATCATATTCGGTTTCCCCCTTTAAATAGTCATTATTCTACAATAATATCTATTTTTTTCTGGAAAGTAAAGGGGTTTGAGACATAATGTTAAAATTGTGCTAATTTTTTTTATTTTTTTCGCTTTTGTAATCTTCTCTCGCCCAACTGGGCGCGTTGATCGGGCCAGCCTTCTCATTCCCGCTCTTTGCTGCGCCCTGGATTTCGGGCACCCTGGTCTGTTCATTTTTCGGGCGGCGCATACGCTGATCGTTCTCCGTCCCATGATTGTCCGGCTCATAGGGACTTGGCCGTCTCATTCCTGCTTTTGCCATAACATCACCTCCTTTTTCAGTAGTTTTTGTATATCGGGCAAAACTATGCAGCGGCCGCGCAAATTTTAAATAGCAAAGCTTTTGTATTTTAAAATCTATGTCGTATTTGATATAATGTTATAATATGGTTATAAAAAGTATCTTTTGACACCTGCTGATGCAAGAATTTCTAAATAATACGAGAATTTATGACGGAGGACTCGGATGAAGGTTGAGCGGTTGATTGGGATCCTTACGATCCTTTTGCAGAAAGAGAAGGTGACGACTCTGCAGCTTGCGGAGCGCTTTGAGGTTTCCAGCCGAACGATCCAGCGGGATATCGATGATTTATGCAAGGCAGGCATTCCGGTCGTTTCCATGCCGGGCTACAAAGGCGGCGTTTCGATCGCGGATGGATACCGGCTCGATAAGACCGTTCTGACCGAAGGCGAATTGCAGGCTATTCTGGCCGGTACAAGAAGCATCGACAGCATTTTAAAAACTACTCACAGTCAGACGCTGATCGAAAAATTTTCAAACGGAAAAAGCGCCGTGCTGGCCGGGCAGGACAAGATTTTGATCGATCTGGCCTCATGGCACCAAAGCAGTCTGTCCGATAAAATAGAACAGATCAAACAGGCCATTTTTGATCAAGAGCAGATTTCCTTTGTATATAGTTCCGATAAGGGCGAGTCTTTTCGTACGGTCGAGCCTTATCTGATCCTTTTCAAATGGGCTGCCTGGTATTTGTACGGCTACGACCCTGCCAAAAATGATTATCGCCTTTTCAAGCTAAACCGCTTATGGAGTCTGCAAAGCACAGGGATTTCCTTTCGGATGCGGGAAATTCCGAAAGAGAAGCTGGATTTTGATCATTTTTTTAAGACTGAAAAGCTTAAGCTGGTTGCTGTCTTTCAAGCCGGCTCAAAATATCGCTTGATCGAAGAATATGGCCCTTCCTGCTTTACTGTCTTAGAGTCGGGCAAGCTGCTGTTTGAACGGACATTTTCTAGTTCCGAATATGCGCTGCAATGGCTTCTTGGCTTCGGCGATCAGGTCACCGTTTTAAAGCCGACCGCACTGGCAGAAAAAATCCGGGAGCAGGCAAAAAATATATTACAGGCATACGAGTAATAGGACATACTGTTGTCGTATTACTGCTGCTATACTGAATTCATAAAGGAGGAATCGCTATGGCTTCAAGTAAGGAGTTTGTGACCTACATAGCCGGACAGCTTGCGGGCGCCGGAACGATCACCTATAAGAAAATGTTCGGGGAATATGGATTTTATTGCGACGGCAAGTTTTTTGCCTGTGTCTGTGACAATCAGTTCTTTGTAAAAATTACCGATGCCGGGCTCAAGCTTTTGCAAAACCCGGAAACGGCGCCGCCCTATGAGGGTGCGAAGCCGTACCTCCTGATCGCGGAGCTTGATGATCAGGAGCTTCTTAAAGAGCTTGCAATCGCGACATGCGGGGCGCTGCCCGAACCAAAACCAAAAAAGAAAGGCAGGAGCAACAATGCTTAAACTGAATGCAGTAGGATTATTTGTAAACGACATGGAGAAAATGGTGTCCTTTTACCGGGATGTCATGGGAATGAAAACCGATTGGGCAGGGGCTGCGAACGCCGAGTTGTATTGCGGCGAACGCTGCCTTATTATGTTTGGGCGCGCCGATTTTGAAGCAATGACCGCACGGAAATATTCTTATCCAAACGGCTTGAACGGCACTGTCGAACTGGCTTTTGATACCGACAATTTCGCACAGGTCGATGAGGAATATGAACGGGTCGTAAAAGCAGGCGCTGTTCCTGTTTTCCCTCCCACCGACGAACCCTGGGGCCAGCGGACAAGCTATGTGGCCGATCCGGATGGAAATTTGATAGAAATATCGTCGTTTGTCAGGGGATGACGGACAACGCGCGGCTGCGCAAATAATTTTATCATATAGAAAATCCTTGGGAATTTCCTGTATGATAACAAAAGGGGAAATCATAGATTTCCCCTTTTGTTACATTGCTTTTTCAATTTTTCCATCCGTTCAGGACAGAGGATTAACGCCCATCCCTGTCGCAGCACGGTCTCGTCTGATGCACGGCTCCTTTGGGATGACTCGGCGGCGCATAAGTGGAGGATACCCTTAGCGGGCAGTCCCCTGTATTGATGATGTTATGCCACGTTCCCGCCGGTATAAAAATAACCTCTCCCTCGCAAACGCATTGCTGGAAATCCATCTGGGGCTTGCAGTTCCCCATTTTTACCATCGCTTTTCCCTGCTCTATTCTGACAAACTGATCCGTATCCTTATGCATTTCCATACCGATTTCTCCGCAGGGCGGAATACACATCAATGTCATCTGCATATGGCAGCCCGTCCAAACGGTCGTACGGAAATTTTGATTTTGAGATGCCATTTTGGCAATATTTATCACACATGGCTTTGGCTCATGATCTGGCCGGTTGATACAACAATCCATAAAAAACCTCCAATTTACTTTTTCATAATATGATATGTAAATCGGACAAATTTGGTTCCTTGCAATTCAGGCAGGCAAACATTCTGCATCTGAGCACTTTTCAAGAAAAACCAGCGTGAAGCCAAGTGTTATCTGTTTTTCCTTAAAGCGGGAATATCCCATCCGCTCATAAAGTCTTAAACTTGTGTCACTCGTGCTGCTTGTATAAAGTTCGTAGCGACGCTGCGGACAAAGCCGTTCCAGCTCGGACAGCAGCCGCGTGCCGATGCCTTTTCCCTGAACCTTAGGATGCACGATAAGCTTTCCGATATAAAGCGAACCGTTCTCCTCATGCCCCCGCACTGACCCGATAACCCTGCCCTTTTCATCGACCGCCTTTAAAATCAGACTGTTCTGATATTCGAGTTCAATTGCCTGAATCGTTTGCTTCAGCGGAAGCATGGAGAAATTATCAAGTATCGTTGCTTCGCTTTGATATGCCAAATATTGAAGCACGAGAATTTCCGGCAAATCTGTCCGCTCTGCTTTTTTATATTGATAATTTTCCATCAGATATCCCCTCTTCTTGAACAAATAAGTACCCTTTCAATACCATAACACCGGTTCTGCGGTAACATGTGCAAATGACAAGAATTGGTTTGTTTTTTCATTTGCTGCTTTGTTATGCCACTTCCTTTGCTATTTTCAGAGAAATCTTTCTGATCAAATCATTTAAAAGTGTTGATTGATTTTCGTTATTCTCAACCATACTTTTTACTTCCGGCTCCGAAAACCTGATTTTGATGTCATCCAAATATTTCTTGACCATCTCCTCTTTTTCTGTTTTGTCGAGAGCCTTTACCTCGTGTTTCAAAGAAAACCTACGCAACAGCGCTTCATCAATCCTATCCTTTCTGTTTGTTGCGCCGATCACAATGATGTCGTTCGTCAGCTTGTCAAATTCCTGCATCAGCGTAATTGTTATGCGTGCCAGCTCTCCGCCTGTCCCTCCGCCGGAATCGGCATCCGAACGCCGGATGCTGATGCAGTCAATTTCGTCCAGCATGAATACACATGGGTTGGATACCGCATAAAAAAAAGCCTTGCTGATATTCTTTG
>CAZMIX010000089.1:0-3375 GCA_964566545.1 uncultured Lachnospiraceae bacterium
GTCCGGCGGTGTGGATTCCTCGGTGGCGGCTTATCTGTTAAAGGAGCAAGGCTTCGAGGTCATCGGAGCGACAATGCAGATTTGGCAGGATGAGGCCGATGAATGTAAGGAAGAGAACGGAGGCTGCTGCGGCCTTTCGGCGGTGGATGACGCTAGGAGGGTGGCGCAGCTTTTGGATATCCCCTATTATGTGATGAATTTTAAACGGGAATTTAAAAAACAGGTCATGGATTATTTTGTGGAGGAATATTTGCAGGGCAGAACGCCGAATCCGTGCATTGCCTGTAATCGTTATGTAAAATGGGAGTCCCTTTTAGGAAGAAGTCTGGAGATTGGCGCAGATTACATTGCAACCGGACATTACGCAACGGTCATAAAGCTGCCAAACGGCAGATATACGCTGCAAATGGCGCCTTCTGCAAAGGATCAGACCTATGCGCTTTACAACCTGACGCAGGAACAGCTGGCTCATACGCTTATGCCGATCGGCAGTTATACGAAAACGCAGATTCGGGAAATTGCGGAAAAAATAGGGCTGCTTGTGGCGCAGAAACCGGACAGTCAGGATATTTGTTTTGTGCAGGATAATGATTATGGCCGGTTTATTCAAGAAACAGTGCCGGATCGTATACCGGGAGAGGGCAACTTTATTCTTGCAGACGGCACGGTCATCGGCAGACACAAGGGTGTCATTCATTACACGATCGGGCAGCGCAAGGGTTTGCATCTTTCGATGGGACATCCGGTATTTGTACGGGAAATCAGGCCTGAGACAAACGAGGTTGTAATCGGTGAAAACGGAGACGTATTTACGACGGAGCTTTTGTGTAACCACCTGAATGCGATGGCGTCGGAAGAAATAGAAGATAAAAAGAGAGTGACAGCAAAAATCCGCTACAGCCATAGCGGAAGTCCCTGTACGCTTCACAGAACCGGTCCGAACAGCATGCGCGTCATCTTTGATGAGCCGGTTCGCGCGGTAACTCCGGGACAGGCAGTCGTATTCTATGAAAATAATTATGTATATGGCGGCGGTACGATTGTACGATGAGATAATAAGACGTTATAATTTTACAAACTCCGCCGTTCTGTTTTTGAAAATTGTATAATATTTAAAACCACATTCTTTTAATATAGAAGAAACCCTTTCAAATTCGCAAGCGATGTGCTCCGGTCGATGTGCGTCGGAGCCGATCGTGATGATTTCACCGCCAAGCGCCAAATAACGTTTCAGGATAGCCTCTGTCGGATTCGGATGTGTCAGTCCATATCGAAAGCCGCCCGTGTTGACTTCAATACCTTTTCCCCGCCCGATCAACTCGCGTAAAATGCCATCCAGAAGATCTGCATACTTTTCGTAGGAATAGAATCGATCCTGATTTGGTCCGTAGCGCACTGTGTAATCGAGATGACCATAGACATCAAAACCATCAAATGCATAAATATTTTCCAAAATGCTTTCAAAATATTCCCGGTAAGCTTCTTCCTCGGTGCGTCCCTCATAAAAATCAGGGAAATAGGGATCTTTTCTGTGACAGATATGAGAGGAGCCAAGAATAAAATCAAATGGGTAATCCAAGATATATTGTTTGTAGAAATCGGCAACGTGAGGCTGCAAACCGAGCTCAATGCCAAAAAGCACCTTAATCTTTCCTTCATAGCGCGCGCACATAGCTTGATAAGTCTCATAATAGGCATCGGTATCTACCTCAAAATCAGGATCCTTTGGCGCATGGCGCACATAATCTTTGTCCATATGCTCCGTGATGCATAGGCAAGATAAACCGGCCGCGATACCCTGTTCGATCATGGAAGCCATCGGTGCTTCGCTGTCGCTTGAAAAAGAAGTATGAAGATGAAAGTCGGCTGTTATTCCCATCGGTTCTGTCTCCCTGTTTTTCACCGGCGTCGATATCGCTCCCAATAATGGTTTCTGCCGATGTATTTATTAACAGTATACAGGATAAAATAAAAAAAGGGAAGATAATCGGATTGCACAATAGAAAATACAAAGATTTCTCAATGATTATACAAATTGACACTTGTAATTTCTATGTAGATTAGGTAAAATATATCTGCTGATAAAATTTGCGCGTTTACTTATTGCGTGCTTAAGTTTTAATTATAAACCTAGGAGGAATTTTAAAATGGCAGTAAAAGTAGCAATTAATGGTTTTGGTCGTATCGGCCGTCTTGCATTCAGACAGATGTTCAATGCTCCGGGATACGAAGTAGTGGCAATCAATGATTTGACAAGCCCTGAAATGCTGGCTCATCTTTTAAAGTATGATTCATCACAGGGTAAGTATGCGTTGGCTGATAAAGTAGTAGCCGGCGATGATTCTATCACCGTTGATGGAAAGAAGATCACAATCTATAAAGAGGCAGACGCTTCCAAACTTCCTTGGGGAGAGTTGAATGTAGACGTTGTTCTTGAGTGTACAGGCTTCTACACATCAAAGGAAAAGGCTTCTGCTCATATTACGGCAGGCGCTCGCAAGGTTGTCATTTCCGCACCAGCAGGAAACGATCTTCCTACGGTTGTTTACAATGTAAATCATACGATATTAAAGCCAGAAGATACGGTTGTTTCCGCTGCTTCCTGTACGACAAACTGCTTAGCTCCGATGGCTAAGGCATTGAACGACCTTGCAGGCATCAAGTCCGGTATCATGAGCACGATCCACGCTTACACAGGCGATCAGATGATCCTCGACGGACCGCAGAAAAAGGGCGACCTCAGAAGATCCCGCGCAGGCGCTGTTAATATCGTTCCTAACTCAACAGGCGCTGCTAAGGCAATCGGCCTTGTAATTCCTGAACTGAACGGCAAGCTGATCGGTTCCGCACAGCGTGTACCGACCCCTACGGGCTCCACAACGATCCTCGTTGCGACTGTAGAGAAGTCCGTTACAAAGGATGAGATCAACGCAGCTATGAAGGCAGCAGCTACAGATTCTTTCCAGTATAACGAAGACGAAATCGTTTCTTCAGATGTTATTGGCAGCACATTTGGTTCCATCTTTGATGCTACACAGACAATGGTTGGTCAGGATAACCTTGTACAGGTAGTTTCCTGGTATGACAATGAGAACTCCTATGTAAGCCAGATGGTTAGAACAATTAAGTACTTCTCAGAGTTAGCATAAGACTTTAGGAACGAGCTTAATTATAACCTTGTTTAGCAAGGTCCGGTCTATTGGATCGGACCTTCTTATTTTGCAAAGCAAAATAAGAAGGTCCTTGGATGCGCACTCGCACAAGAGGAATATGGCAGCAGTGCTGCCTGTGCTCGGCGCGTGAAGCAGAAGCATCTGCTTAAATAAGAAGGTCCTTGGATGCGCACTCGCACAAGAGGAATATGGCAGCAGTGCT
>CAZMIX010000089.1:3475-5402 GCA_964566545.1 uncultured Lachnospiraceae bacterium
GCCTGTGCTCAGCGCGTGAAGCGAATGCTTTCGCTTTGTATAAGATTTATAGAAAATGGAGGAAATGACATGGGATTAAATAAGAAATCTGTTGATGATATCAATGTGAACGGAAAAAGAGTCCTTGTAAGATGCGACTTTAACGTACCGCTTAAGAATGGTGAGATTACGGATGATACGCGTATCGTCGCAGCGCTCCCAACGATTCAGAAGCTGCTTAAGGATGGCGGCAGGGTAATTCTTTGCTCCCATCTTGGAAAAGTAAAGAACGGCCCGAATGAAGGCGAGTCTTTAGCTCCGGTTGCCGCAAGACTTTCCGAAAAGCTTGGCAAGCCCATAAACTTTGTTGCTGATGACAACGTAACAGGCGAAGCGGCTGCAAAGGCTGTTGCGGATATGAAAGAGGGAGATGTCGTATTGCTTCAGAATACACGTTTCCGCGGCGCGGAAGAGACAAAGAACGGCGAAGCTTTCAGCAAGGAACTGGCAGATTTGGCTGATGCTTATGTATGCGATGCGTTCGGTTCTTCCCATAGAGCACATGCATCGGTTGCAGGCGTAACGGACTGCATTCGCGCAAAGGGCGGCGAATGTGCGGTTGGATATTTGATGCAGAAGGAAATCGACTTCCTTGGAAATGCAGTTGAGAATCCGGTAAGACCTTTTGTGGCGATTCTCGGCGGCGCAAAGGTTGCCGACAAGCTGAACGTAATCAGCAATCTGTTAGAGAAGTGCGACACGCTGATCATCGGCGGCGGTATGGCATTTACCTTCTTAAAGGCACAGGGCCATGAGATCGGCAAGTCACTCGTAGATAGCGAGAAGCTTGATTACTGCAAGGAAATGATGGCAAAAGCGGAGAAGCTTGGTAAGCAGCTGCTGCTTCCGGTCGATACGGCGATTGCAGACGGTTTCCCGAACCCGATCGACGCGCCGATCGAAGTGTCGGTTGTAGATGCGGACAAGATTCCTGCCGATAAGGAAGGTCTGGATATCGGACCGAAGACCGCAGAGCTGTATGCAAATGCCGTAAAATCCGCAAAAACAGTCGTTTGGAACGGACCTATGGGCGTATTCGAAAATCCGATTCTTGCAAAGGGCACGATCGCAGTTGCGGAATCATTAGCTGAAACCGATGCGACAACGATCATCGGCGGCGGCGACAGCGCGGCCAGTTGGGCTTTGCAGATAAGATGTCTCACATTTCAACGGGCGGCGGAGCTTCTCTCGAATTCCTCGAGGGCAAGGCACTTCCCGGCGTAGTAGCTGCCGACGATAAGTAAGAACTTGGCGAGGTATTGTCGAGCCTAGTTCGAACTTACTAATCCGCTCTTGGCGAGGTATTGTCGAGCTTAGAGCAAGGATGTAAGTAAGCCTTTGGCGAGGTATTGTCGAGCTTAGAGCAAGGATATAAGTAAGCCTTTGGTGAGGTATTGTCGAGCCTGGAGCAAGGATATAAGTTAAAATAATCTAATAAAATCAATAGGAGAAAATAAAAATGGCAAGAAGAACAATCGTGGCCGGAAATTGGAAGATGAACATGACTCCGAGTGAGGCCGTAAAATTATGTACGGATTTAAAAGATTTAGTAAAATCAGAGGATGTAGATGTGGTATACTGTGTTCCGGCAATCGACATCGTTCCGGTAGTAGAAGCAGTAAAGGGAACAAACGTAGCAGTTGGCGCAGAGAATATGTATTTTGAGGAAAAGGGCGCTTATACGGGCGAAATTTCGGCGGCAATGCTGAAGGACGCGGGCGTACAGTATGTGATCATCGGACATTCGGAAAGACGCGAATATTTCAAGGAGGATGACGCTCTGTTAAACAAGAAGGTAAAGAAGGCTTTCGAAGCAGGGCTTACACCGATTCTTTGCTGCGGTGAGACGCTTGAGCAGAGAGAAATCGGCATTACGCTTGACTGGATC
>CAZMIX010000090.1:0-5374 GCA_964566545.1 uncultured Lachnospiraceae bacterium
ATTATAAACCGGGCGGGTGGCGTTCATTTCCATGGCAAGAAAGCCCTTTGCAAAAATAAAATCAAGTTCGGTCATTGTCTCTAGATCTTGTCGGATTGCAAATAGCTGCTCCGCACATTTCACACTTAAGGAGGCAAGGATGACTTCGATTTCTTTGATTTCTCTTAATTCCAGCTCCCGCAGCTCATTATTTAAATTGACGATGGCAGCAGGCTCAATAAAAAAAGTCGATGCCGTCGCGGACTGGTCGTGGATCATGCCCGGAACGTTTGCTTTGTATTCAGCCTTGACAGGAATACAATATCTGCCGTCGCGCATCGTGATGACGCTGTCCTGCAGATAGGTGCGGTAGGTAGAGGACACCATGCGGTTTAGCTGCGAGTGGATTTTGTCGTTGGTGACTCTGATAAGTCGTCGAATTTGCTTTAAATTCGGGCTCGCATCGTCGCTGATCTCTTCCTCGGAAATGATGCAGCGCCTGATTTCCAAAGACAGGGGAGTCAGGGGCTCCAGCAGTGAAAAGAGCGCATCAAGAGAATCGTCCGGCACATCCGCGTTTTCTTTTCTGGAATAAGTCTTAATCCGATTCGCGTTTTCAAGCAAGGCGGCTATTTGAAGCAGCTCCTCTGCGGAAACGGTACTCTCTTTTTCAAGCCTTTTCAGGGCGGTTATTATATTTTTACTGCCGCCGAAGGAAACGGAGCTGTTTTTGAATAACCGTGCGAGCGCATCCTGTGTCTGCATCTGCATCGTTTTTATTTTAGAAATATCATGGCTTGGAACGAGGGCAAGACAGCGCTCCTTTCCGAGTGCGGAAGAAGCTTTTGCTGCAAGCTGTTCTAATATTTTATGGAATTCTAATGTTTGTAATACTTTATTATTCATATGCTTAGTGTAGCAGAATTCGGCGCATTTAGCAATGTCGGACTTGGCTGAGTTTGGGGATCCATATTATCAGATATTATGGAAAGCATATGTTTTAGTTGTATGTTTGGGCTAAGTTTAGTATAATATATGGGTCGGCAGAGGAATCGATGGGGGTTGGTGAACTGTCTGACAATATGAAACGGGATTTGTAAAAGTTCCGTGATGGTAACGCAAGGGGCATATCCGGTAGGGGACTTATTTGGGAGAAGGAGACACGGAATGAAGGACTTGGATAAGAAAAGTCAGGAAACGCATCCTGAAGTACCTGCGGATCATACGGTTTCTGAAAATCAGGAAGACATTAAGGGTACGGTAGCAAAAGAAAACGAACAGGCTATAGCAAGTGCGGAACAGAAATTCGAGTTTATCACGGAAACGATCAAGGAAAAGCCAATCAACAAGAAGCGTGTTTTGATGAAGATAATTTTCAATGCCTGCATGGCGGTTATGTTTGGCGTGATCGCCTGTTTTACCTTTTTATTTGTCAAGCCGTTTATTACCGAATGCCTGTACCCGGAAGAGACAAAGCTTGTCACGCTTCCGCCCGACGAGGAAACCGAAGATCCGGAACCTGAACCGACACCGGCGATTGAGCCGGAGAAGGAGATACAGGAGCCCGAAACGGTTGTGACCCAGGTTGTTGAGACGGTAGAAAAGGAACTGGAAATAGAAGATTATAAGCTGTTGTATCAGAAAATCGGAGTGGTTGCGGACGAAGTAAAGCGCTGTATGGTTACCGTAACGGGTGTGTACTCGGATGTGGACTGGTTTATGAACACTTATGAAAATAGTAATCAGGCGGCGGGGCTGATCGTAGCTGATAATGGGAAGGAGCTGCTTGTCATTTCACCGACAAGTGTTTTGCAGGGAGCCGAAGCGATTGAAGTGACATTTTGCAATGATGTCGTATTAGAAGGTTCCGTGAAAAAGTCCGATGCCAATACGGGATTGACTGTCATTGCCGTAGAGCTGAGCCTGATCGATGAGGAAACGATGGGCGAGATCATGATGGCGACGCTTGGCAACTCCAACAGCAGCTCGCTTGTAGGCAGTCCGGTTATTGCGATAGGTAACCCGCTTGGTATTGCAGATTCAATGGCGATCGGCCAGATCACTTCCAACTCCTATGTGAAGGATATGACCGATACAAACACAAAATTTATCACGACGGATATTTATGGAAGCACGACGGCGAGCGGCATTATTACAGATATGGACGGAAGGGTGCTCGGAATTATTTTCCAGGACAGCGGCGCCACGGATACACAAAACTTAATCAGGGCATATGCCATTTCGGATTTAAAGGCTAAGATCGAAAAACTCTCGAACGGACAGGATCTGGCTTACCTGGGAATTATCGGGACAAGCGTATCGGATGAGGTCGCTGAGGAGCTCGGCGTTCCAAAGGGTGCCTACATAAGAGAGGTAATTATCGATTCACCGGCAATGCAGCAGGGGATCCAGAATGGAGACGTTATTATTAAAATGGGCACGACGGAAATCACCTCGTTTACCGATTTTAAGGAGTCAATGCTGAAATGCCAGCCGGGTGACCTGACGATGGTCACAGTGAAGCGCCTCGGTAAGGATGAGTACGTCGAGCTGTCTTATGAGGTGACGCTGGGAACGTTGGAGTAAGGAAATTTTATTTATTATATATAGAAAGAGCAAACTAGATGAAGTATATTGAGACATTTAAAGAGAGCGACAACATTTCGGATATTTATTTGATCAAGCATAAGCAGGCGGCCGTTACGAAAAACGGAAAGGCTTATGAAAACCTTATTTTGCAGGACAAGACCGGGACGATTGATGCGAAGATATGGGAGCCGAATTCCGCAGGAATAGAGGATTTCGATGTGCTTGATTACGTGGAAATCTACGGAAGCGTGAGCAGCTTTAATTCGATGCTGCAGGTGAGCGTGAAGCGTGCGAGAAAATGCAGGGAAGGCGAGTACAATCCTTCGGATTATCTGCCGGTCTCAAGCAAGGACATCAATGTGATGTATCAGGAGCTGCTCGCATATATTTCAGGAATGAAATCGGTCTATTTAAGACAGCTCTGCGAAGCGTTTTTTGTAAAGGATGAGCCATTTGTTGAGGCCTTCAAAAAAAGCTCCGCGGCCAAAAGTGTTCATCACGGCTTTGTCGGCGGACTTTTGGAGCATACGCTGGGCGTGGTAAAGCTTTGTGAATACTACACGAAAGCATACCCGATGCTGAAAAAGGATTTGCTGCTGTGTGTAGCGATGCTGCATGATATCGGCAAGGTAAGGGAGCTTTCGCTGTTTCCGGAAAACGATTACACGGATGAGGGGCAGCTCTTAGGACATATCGTGATGGGCTGTGAGATGGCGGGAGAAAAGATAAAGGAGATTCCCGAATTTCCGGAAAAGCTTGCCGGTGAGGTCAGGCACTGTATTTTATCACATCACGGGGAGTATGAATTCGGTTCGCCGAAGAAACCCGCGCTGATGGAGGCAATCGCTTTAAATTTTGCCGACAACACCGACGCAAAAATGGAAACGATGGCGGAGCTGTTTGGCGCGACGAAGGAAACCGGCTGGCTGGGCTTTAACCGTTTGTTTGAATCTAATTTAAGAAGGACGAGCGAGGAGTAATGGAGTTTCAGAAAAATCAAACCGTTACGGTTTTAATTGAAGACATAGGCGAGACAGGAGAGGGTATAGGCAGAATTGATGGCTATACCCTCTTTGTAAAGGATGCCGTTATTGGGGATACGGTAGAAGTAAAGCTCATGAAGGTGAAGAAGAGCTTTGCTTTTGCGCGGCTTGAGAAAATCATCAAAGCCTCCCCATACCGCGTAGAGCCGCCCTGCCCGATCCACCGGCAATGCGGCGGCTGCCAGATTCAGGCAATGTCCTACGACGAGCAGCTTCGCTTCAAGCAGAGAAAGGTCCTGAATCATCTCGTGCGCATCGGCGGATTTTTGGAGGAGCAGATAAAAAGCGTCATGGAGCCGATCGTGGGGATGGAAGAGCCGGCGGGGAAGGCGCCCGGATCTTCAGAATATGTGAATGAGATGTCGGAGCCTGCGATGCGGAACAAAAGAAATGCGCGGGGCTTCGGTTATCGGAATAAGGCGCAGTTTCCGGTAGGGACGGACAAGGAAGGAAATCTCATAACGGGATTTTATGCGGGAAGAACACATCAGATCATCCCCAACACCGATTGTCTGCTGGGCTCTGTTGTCAACAAGCCAATATTAGAGGCTGTCTTAGCCTTCCTGAGACAAGAAGGAATTCCGGCTTATGATGAGGTGACAGGGAAGGGGCTTGTAAGGCATATTTTGATCCGTGTAGGCCGAGTGACGAAAGAAGTCATGGTTTGCCTGGTCATCAACGGGAAGAAAATAAAGAATGAAGATGGGCTTATAGAAAGCCTTTTGCACTGTTTGGATAAGAGTGGCTTTCAAATGACCCATATTTCTCTTTGTGTGAATACCGAAAATACAAACGTCATTATGGGAGACGAAATTCGTTTGCTTTATGGAAAGCCATATATCCGGGATTTCATCCGAGATCTGGAATTTCATATCTCTCCCCTATCCTTCTATCAAGTGAATCCCGTACAGGTCGAAAAGCTGTATGGAGCCGCGCTTGAATTTGCCGCGCTGACCGGAACTGAAACTGTATGGGATCTATACTGCGGAATCGGAACGATTTCTCTCTGCCTTGCCCGCGACGCAAAGCAGGTCTACGGCGTGGAAATCATCCCGCAGGCAATAGAGGATGCAAAAGAAAACGCCGCACGCAATCAAATTACAAACGCGGAGTTTTATGTTGGGAAGGCAGAAGAGGTTCTCCCCCGTTATTTTGAGGAAGAGCAGCGCGCCGGACGCATTCCGCACGCCGACCTCATAGTCGTAGACCCGCCCCGCAAAGGCTGCGAAGCCGCCTGCCTCGAAACTATGCTCAAAATGCAGCCCGACCGCATCGTCTACATCAGCTGCGACAGCGCCACCCTCGCCCGCGACTTGAAATACCTCTGTGCAGGAAGGTACGAGATTAAGCGAGTTAGGGCGGTAGATATGTTTGGGATGACGGGGCACGTTGAGACGGTTGTCTTGATGTCATACAAGATGTAGTGGTTTTGCAAAAATACTTATAAATAAGACACTATATATAGATTTGTCGATATGTTCCCTCTGACAGAGAAGTTGAAGCAGTAGACGTTAATACTCCGAGCAAACATATCAACCACCAAAATATCCATAGTTTAGGCTTCGATTTGGATAACGCTAAAATCAAGTGTTCGGATTGGATATTTTTCGGATAGTTTAGGCTGTGGATTGGATAACGCAGATTTTGAGTGGGCGAGATGGATAACGGCACTAATTCGCAGAATATACAGAGTTTATTATAGAAAACGATAGGAGGTGCGATCTTATATATGGAATACATAGGCATTATCATTTGCATAGTTG
>CAZMIX010000091.1:0-5364 GCA_964566545.1 uncultured Lachnospiraceae bacterium
CCAACTGTGACCGGACGTATTCTGTTCTTTTCCATTGACGTTTCACCCCGTTCTTATATGATTAATCTGTTAAGATTCACTAGAATGACACTGTTTTCCTTCTTATTATTAAATTATGCGGATGAATTGCGTAATTTTGGAAAATCAAAAAAGAGCCCATGTCGCCACAATAGTGCACTATCCATGATAACACAAGCTCTTTTCTTAGTCAAGAAATATTTTCTATTTATTTTTATAACACAATTACTTCAAAGTAACCTTAGCGCCTTCTGCTTCAAGCTTTGCCTTGAGATCATCTGCTTCTTCCTTAGAAACAGCTTCCTTCAATACCTTCGGAGCAGCGTCAACGAGATCCTTTGCTTCCTTTAAGCCAAGACCCGTAGCTTCACGAACGACCTTGATTACCTTAACCTTGTTAGCGCCTACTTCCGTAAGCTCTACGTCAAATTCTGTCTTTTCTTCTACTGCCGCTGCTTCGCCTGCACCGCCTGCTGCTGCAACTACAACACCTGCTGCTGCGGATACGCCGAATTCTTCTTCGCAAGCCTTTACTAAATCATTTAACTCTAATACTGTCAACTCTTTGATTGCATCAAGAATTTCTGCTGTTGATAACTTTGCCATTTTTTATACCTCCACATTGTTTTATTTTTCGTTTTTGTTTTCGTGTTACATTCCTATCAAACTTATTCCGCCGGAGCTGTTTCTTCTGCCGGAGCTACTGCTTCCGCTTCCGCCGGAGCTGCTTCTTCTACAGGAGCTGCTGCTTCCGCTTCCGCCGTCTCTGCCACAGGTGCCTCCTCTACAGGAGCTGCTTCTTCTTTCACAGGTGCCTCGCATTCGCCTGCACCGCCTTTTTCAGCCAACTGACTCATGACGCGTGCAAAATTCGTAATTGGTGACTGGATGCTTCCAAGCAATTTGGAAAGAAGCTCTTCTCTCGAAGGAATCTTCGCGATAGCGTCCATGCCCTTTGCATCGTAGCAAACGCCTTCGACAACTCCGCCCTTAATTTCCAGTTTGGGTGCCGTCTTTGCAAACTTGGTCAGCACTCTTGCAGGAGCAGTCGCATCTTCTTTAGAAATTGCCACTGCGCTCGGACCTTCCAGATAAGGAGCCAACGCTTCAAAATCCGTGTCCTTGAAAGCAAAGTTCATCATTGTGTTCTTGTAAACCTTGTAAGTAACTCCAGCCTCTCTTAACTGCTTTCTCAGGTTAGTATCCTGCTCAACAGTCAAACCACGGTAATCAACAAGCACAACACTTTGTGCGTCCTTGACGCTTTCTGAAATTTCCTCAATAACCGGTTTCTTCAATTCAACCTTAGCCATTTTTTTACCTCCTTTTCCATTTTCAATGCCGAACAGAGATCTTTTTGCGCTAAGCACAGGCGGCATGTCTGCCGTATACTCCGTGTGCGCATATAATTTTATTACATAGGAAATCCCCAGGGGCATCCTGATGTAATAAAAAAACCCTTTCCGAAAGGAAAAGGGGTATCGTCTATCAATACTCTGATTCTCCTCGGCAGGCGATTTACATCTTACGCTCACGCACCTGCTGTCTTCGGCATGGTCAAAACGACCGTTGTTAGAATAACATAACAGAGCCCCTGATGTCAAGGGTTAATTTTCCACGGCGCCTGTCTCTGTGTCCGTTTCTATCCCTGTCGTACCGGTATCCGGTAGCAGCATGTCGGCCTCCGGCACAGGCACCTTTTTACTCGGCGAAGTATTCTGCCCGTTCTGAATATTATGATCAATATCAGATTTTGTTACGTTCCCCTCCGCATCTATTTGTGCATAATTGGAGATTCCTTGCAGATAGGTCAGAATCCGTTGTTTTTCTGCCGCATCCGCAATTCTTGTCTTGCAAGCCTGCTGGATACACGGTATGAAACGGATGCCTTGAATTTTGCCTTCATTATTTAATGTAACCTTCGTAAGTCCGGTGTCAACTGTTTTTGAATTAAACCAAAAATTCCCCATGCTGTAAAAGACCGGAACCTCTCCGATATAGTCAATTCCCTGGAGGCAATGTGAATGATCGCCGATAATCAGGTCAGCACCCACCTCCACATATTTCTGCGCCAGCTCACGCTGGCTCGCCTCCACCAAATCCGTATTCTCGCTGCCCCAATGTACATAAACAACAACAAAATCGCTGTTTTCCCGCGCATTTGCGATTGCCTCAAGAAACAAAGTCGGATCCAGCGTCCTCAGTACACCAGGCGAATTTTCCGTCGCTTCTTTCGTGTCGGGATTTTGCGTCCGCTCGATCTGCGTGGCGGACACATAGGCAATCGTCAGACCGTTTGCCTTAAAATAAACCGGGCGTTTCGCCTCCTCAATATCCTTGCCCGCACCCACAAACGGTATCTTTGCCTCATTTAAAATGTCAATGGTATCGGATAACGCTTCCGGGCCATAGTCATATGCGTGATTGTTGGCAAGAGAAACAATATCCACACCCATCTCATTAAGCAGACCTATATTCTCCGGTTTCGCACGGAAAGTATACATTTTCCCTGCCGTCGGTGTACCACGGTCACTATAAGCAAATTCATTATTTACCATGAAGATATCACCGGTCTTCATTTCTTCCATGACCTGGGGCAGAATACAGCCATAAATCCCATTGCTCTGCGCACGGAGCGTTATCATATTTGCATATTCGTCGTAAAAACAGATGTCGCCTGCAAATGCCAAAACAAGCTCGCTCTCGGACACCGGCTCAATCGAATAAATTTTATTGACATCGTCATCAATAATTTCTTCTACCGGCTCCTCTATGACTTCCGGCTCTTTTGTCTCAAATATAATAACCGGAAGTTCCTCTTTGCTCTCTTCCTGTGCAAGCGGTTCCTTATCGCTGCCGCTCGCAGATGTAAGCCCAAGCAGCTCACCCGCCTGATCCATAATTTCTGTCGCAGAACAGCCCGCCAGGGAAAGGACTACTAAAAAAGCCGTCGCAAACAACCCCATCTTCTGTTTATGAAAACGCGTCATTTTTTCCACATTTCTTCTCCGCTAATCTCTTCTGTCGTTTTCATTAACTATAGCACGCTCAAAACCCGCACGCAAGTTTTAAAGAATATCTTATATAGCAAAACAAACGGAGTGCAAAAACTGCACTCCGTCATTATTTTAATTAGAACTTCGCCACAGATACCCTTACGCCGGGTCCCATTGTAGAACTCAGTGTAATACTTCTCAAATACTGTCCCTTCAGTGCGCTTGGCTTTGCCTTGATGATCGCTTCCATTAAGGTATTGAAGTTATCCTTCAGCTTCTCCTCTTCAAAAGAAGCTTTTCCAACCGGCACATGGATGATGTTCGTCTTGTCAAGCCTGTACTCAATCTTACCGGCCTTAATATCGTTGACAGCCTTTGTAACGTCCATTGTTACCGTTCCTGCCTTTGGGTTTGGCATCAAGCCTTTCGGACCGAGCACCTTGCCGAGACGTCCTACAACACCCATCATATCCGGTGTAGCAACAACAACGTCGAAACCAAGCCAGCCTTCGTTCTGGATCTTCGGAATCAGCTCATCGCCTCCCACAAAATCCGCTCCGGCTGCTTCTGCTTCCGCAACCTTATCGCCCTTTGCAAATACCAATACTCTTGTCACTCTGCCCGTTCCGTGCGGCAATACTACCGCTCCTCGGATTTGCTGCTCCGCATGACGTCCGTCGCAGCCCGTTCTGATATGAACCTCGATCGTCTCGTCAAATTTTGCCACGGCGGTTTTCTTTACTAAAGCAATCGCCTCTGCCGGTTCGTACTGAGTAGCGCGGTCTACCAGCTTAGCTGTTTCGATATATTTCTTTCCATGTTTCATTCTACGCTTCCTCCTACTCCTCAACCTGTACGCCCATGCTTCTAGCTGTTCCGGCGATCATACTCATTGCTGCTTCCAGTGTTGCCGCATTCAAATCCGGCATTTTCAGTTCTGCGATTTCCTGAAGCTTTGCTTTGGAAAGGGTCGCAACCTTCGTCTTGTTAGGGACGGCAGAGCCTGATTTGATATTGCATGCCTTCTTAATTAATACTGCGGCAGGCGGAGTCTTTGTCACGAAGCTGAAACTTCTGTCCGCGTATACCGTGATGACGACAGGAATGATTGTGTCACCCTTGTCTGCTGTTCTTGCATTAAACTGCTTCGTAAATTCCACGATGTTCACACCGTGCTGTCCAAGTGCGGGACCGACCGGCGGAGCCGGTGTCGCTTTGCCGGCAGGAATCTGCAATTTAATGTATCCTGTTACTTTCTTTGCCATTTTGGCACCTCCTAATAAAATGTGGTAGTGGCGGGAGCAATTTCCCTCCCACAGTTCTAAGGATATCTATATCCGAACACAAAATATGCCCGCCTGACGCAAGATGCGTCAAAAAATAGGAAACAATCCCAGGAACTTCGTTTTCATAGTTACTTTTCTTAGTTCATCCTGTTAATTTCATCGAAACTGATTTCAACCGGTGTTTCTCTGCCGAACAACTCCACGTTGATCGTGGCGGCCTGCTTGTTCATATCCATTCTTTGAACAACGCCGATCGTATCCTTCCATACACCCGCAACAACCGCAACCGTATCGCCCTCCTCGAAATTGATAAACACCTTCTCGGTCTTGATACCGAGCGGCTTCATCTCCACCTCAGACAGCGGCACCGGCTTGCTTCCCGGACCTACAAAGCCCGTCACGCCGCGCGTATTTCTCACGACATACCAAGTGACATCGTTCATAATCATGTTGATCAGGACATAGCCCGGAAACATTTTCTTGGCAACCGTTTTTTTCGTGCCATTCTTCATTTCCGTGACATCCTGCATCGGAACCCTAACTTCCAGAATCTCGTCTTCCAGATGCCTGTTCTCTATCGTCTTTTCAATGTTTGCCTTTACCTTATTCTCATATCCGGAATAAGTGTGCACGACATACCAGTTTGGTTCCGTACTATTTGTCTCTGCCATCGTTCCTCTCCTTTACAGCTTAACCAGAAAATCAATACCATATTGAAGAATCTTATCAATTACGGCAATAATAAGTCCCAAAACAACAGAAATTGCCACAACCGAAATCGTCTGCCTTGCAACATCCTGTCTGCTCGTCCATATAATCTTGCCAAACTCCGACTTCAGACCCTTGAACCAACCTTTGCTTTTTTTGATCGTAGTGCCTTTGTTGTTATTATTTGTCTCACCCATAAGCCTTCACCTACTTTGTTTCTTTGTGTAAAGTATGTGCCTTGCAGAATTTGCAATATTTCTTCGTTTCCATTCTATCAGGATGAGCCTTCTTATCCTTTGTTGTATCGTAGTTACGATTTTTGCACTCTGTGCAAGCAAGTGTAATTCTTGTACGCA
>CAZMIX010000092.1:0-5308 GCA_964566545.1 uncultured Lachnospiraceae bacterium
GGATTTCTTTTTGCTCCCAGATGCAGGGACTGGTACTTGTGGATGACAAAGGAAATGCCCTTAGACGGCCGATGAGCTATATGGATCAGAGAGCGGCTTCGGAAATGAAAGCGTGCCAGGGGCATGGTCTTACCATTTCCGGCGTCAGCGTGCAGAAGCTTTTAAAAAGCCTGATCATTACCCATGCCGCGTCTACCAGCGTAAAGGATCCTCTTTGGAAATACAAATGGGTTCAAAACCATGAACCGGAGCTTTTTTCCAGAGTACATAAATGGCTGGACGTAAAGGAATATTTAATTTGCCGCTGCACGGACCAGTTTGTCATGACAAAGGATTCCGCATACGCGACCTTTCTCTATGATACGAGGCCCGGAAAGTGGGGCTGGAATAAGGCGCTTTGCAAAATGTACGGCGTAAATCCGAAGCACCTTCCAAAGGTGATCGACTGTTCGGACCAGGCGGGAGCGCTTACCCGAAAGGCGGCACAGGACTTGGGGCTGAAGCCGGGGATTCCGGTTTACGGCGGGGGCGGTGATGCGACCCTGATCGGTGTCGGCGCAGGATGCATGAATGTTGGTGACACGCATATTTATTGCGGAACATCGGGCTGGGTCAATACGGTGATCGATAAACAGGTTGTGGATATTTTTGCGATGATTGCCGGTATTATTGGCGTGGAAGCCGGAAAATATAATTATTTTGCGGAAATGGAAACGGCGGGTAAATGTTTTGAATGGGTAAAGGAACATCTGGTTCTGGATGAAATCGGAATCTACTTAAAAAAGACCCATATCGCGGAGAGCACGGAAAGCGTATATGAAAGCCTTTATGATTATATGTCGGATACCATCTCAAAAATAGGACCCGGGGCGGGCGGCGTGATTTTCACACCATGGCTTCATGGAAACCGGTGCCCGTTTGAAGATCCCGACGCGGCCGGAATTTTTTTCAATGTGAAGATTGAAACCGGTAAGACGGAATTGATCAGGGCAGTGCTGGAGGGCATTTGTTTCCATCTTCGCTGGATGCTTGAGTGTCAGGACAAAAAAATCAAGACCTCCCAGACGATACGCTTTGTCGGAGGCGGTGCGCTGTCGGGCGTCACTTGCCAGATCCTTTCGGATATTACAGGAAGGATCATCGAAACCGTGGAGGCCACAAAGGATGCGGGCGCTGTAGGAGCGGCCATGCTGGTAGCCGTGGGGAATGGCAGCCTGCCGGAAATGGCGGCAATTAAGGATTTTATTCCTGTGAAGAACCGGTATCTGCCTGATCAGGACAACAAAAAGAGATACGACAAAAATTACGAGGTGTTTAAGAAGCTGTATCAGTCAAACAAAAAGAATTTTGCCATGATGAATGGTTATGAAAGGGAGGCGTGAGAAATGGAAGAAAGTAAAGCGAGAAAGCTGCTGGTGGACACCGGCAGGGAGCTGTTGGAAACGGGACTTGTGGCCAGAACCTGGGGAAATGTAAGCTGCAGACTGGATGCGGACAGCTTTGTTATTACGCCGAGCGGACTCGATTATACGAAAACGGGGGAAGAGGACATTGTAAAGATGAACCTTGCGACCGGCGAGTGGCAGGGCATCCATAAGCCCTCCGGCGAAAGAGGGGTTCACATTGCCGCGTATCAGGTGTTTCCGGAGGTGAACTTTGTGATCCATACGCATCAGACCTACGCTACGGCGCTGGGTCTGGCAGGCTTTCCGCATTTGGATATAACGGAGGAAGAAAAGGAAACGCTTGGCGGTATCATGCTGGCGGACTATGGGCTTCCCGGAATGAAAAAACTGACCAATGCGGTAAAGGCGGCGCTCCAAACCGGAGCAAAGGTCGTGCTTATGATTCACCACGGCGTTTTGATATGCGGTGGCTCCCAGGAGGAAACGATGAGCAAGGCGATCCTTTTGGAGGAAATCTGCAAAAGAAATATCAAGGGCAGCTTTGAAGTGACGCAGGGAACGACGGCTAACGAGGCGCAGACACTATTAAGCGCGGTAAGAGAAAAATTCCAATATGCAGCTCTCGTGCAGACCCCCGCTGCTGTTGTATGCGCCAACAGGGGAATACCGGTCTATGCACAGGTGGATGATATGGCCCAGATGATTGGCAGGAAAATCTCCGTGGTATCGGGAGGAGCGGTGAAAATCCTAAAAACTCTTGAAAAAGCGGATGCCGTGCTTGTGCCGGGTGTCGGCGCCGTCGTAAGATCGGAATCTGAGGATGATACGACAGCCCTTAAATTGCTGGCAGATAAGGCGGCGGTTTGCAGCATCCATGCGGCAGCATTGAACGTAAAAGCGAGAATCGGCTTCATTGACGCAGCTTTGATGAGGCTTGTTTATCAAAAGAAGTATTCAAAGCAAAAAAACTAGGAGGAGCCTATGAAAATAGAAAAGAAAAAAGAAATCATACGCATGGTGAAATTTTTCCTGTTTTCAGTTTCGGCAGGAGTCATCGAGATGAGTGCCTTTGCGCTGCTCAATGAGCTGACGGAGTGGACTTACTGGCCCTGCTACCTGATCGCACTGACGCTGTCGGTTCTTTGGAATTTTACTTTAAACAGGAATTTTACCTTTCAGTCGGCATCTAACGTACCCGTCGCTATGATAAAAATCGCAATTTTCTATTGCATCTTTACGCCTGTTACGGCCGTGCTCGGAAATTATCTGGCGGAGGATTTACGCTGGAATGAGTATTTGGTAACGGCGATCAATATGGTTCTTAATCTTACGACGGAGTATCTTTACGACAGGTTTTTTGTATTCGGTAAAACGATTGATACAAATAATCGGGCAGACCGCAATCATAGTAATTAAAACAGGAGGACAAGGAAATGAAGAATTATGGAATCAGCAGATGGGATGATCCCGCTCAAATCAATGCAAAGCTGGAGAAGCTTACGAGTCAGGAAATCTGGGAGGTGGATGACAACTATTATAACAGTGTCGTCATGAACTATTTTGATGAGAAGTGCAAAGCTTCAAAAGCTGTTTATGAAGAATCCCAAAAATATATTCCGGGAGGCGTTCAGCATAACCTGGCATTTAATAAGCCATTTCCGATGTGCATGTCAAAAGCGGACGGAGCATACCTGTACGACAAGGACGGGAATCAGTATATTGATTTTTTGCAGGCGGGCGGACCGACAATCCTTGGAAGTAATTACCCGGCTGTCAAAGAAAAGGTCGTTGAGCTTCTGAACGAATGCGGGCCTGTAACGGGTCTGCTCCATGAAGCTGAGCTTATGATCGCTCGGGAAATCAACAAGCATATGCCCAATGTAGAGATGTTCCGTATGCTTGGCTCGGGAACCGAAGCAGTCATGGCTTCCCTGCGTATTGCAAGAATCGCGACAGGAAATAAACACGTGATCAAAATAGGCGGCGCTTATCACGGTTGGTCGGATCAGATGGTTTACGGCCTTAAAATTCCCGGAAGCAGGGCATTGCTGGAATCTCATGGGATCCCTTCGGGCGCTTACCGTTATACGGATGAGGTTCGTCCAAACGATCTGCATATGCTTGAAAAGATGCTGAAAAGAAACCGGCTGACGGGCGGCACCGCCGCTGTGCTTCTTGAGCCTGTAGGCCCTGAGAGCGGAACAAGACCGGTTGCGAAGGAATATAACAAGGGCGTACGCGCGCTTTGCGATAAATACGGAGCGCTGTTGATTTTTGATGAAGTAGTGACCGGATTCCGCGTTGCTCTGAGCGGGGCACAGGGATATTTTAATGTAGTTCCTGATTTAACGATCTTTGGTAAGGTGGTTGCCGGAGGATATCCTGCCGCAGGCGGTGTCGGCGGCAAAAAAGAGTATGCACAGCTTATGGCGGCCGGCCTTGCGACAGGAAAGCACAGAGCGTATGTAGGCGGAACTCTGGCGGCCAATCCCCTTTCCTGTCTGGCAGGTTATACGGCAATTCAGGAAATTGAAAAAACAAATGCCTGCGAAATTGCAGGCCGGATGGGAGACCGCCTCTGCGATGGATTAGAGGGATTAATTGACCGATATGGGTTGCCCTTCGTTGCCTATAATCAAGGCTCTATTGTACATCTGGAATGTACGGGCGCGATGAGCTTCGACTTCTCATCGATGTCCTTTATAAAATCGGCTCTCGGACTTTTAAAGCATAAGAAGATGATGTATGTAAGAAAAGACTCCATGGAAAAAATGGGGGCGGCTTATATGGCAAACGGAATTGTAACGCTTGCCGGCAGCAGGCTGTATACATCTCTTGCAGATACGCCGGAAGTCATAGACGAAGCTCTGAACAGATTTGAAGAAGTATTTAAACATGTTAAGAAAACGGATAAAGGGCTGATTTAATATGGCGGTAATAAAACACGGATTCTATCGAATGTATCAGGCTGTTTTTGCTGTGGGCATCCGGTTCATGCCGAAGAAAAAGCAAAAGGTTCTGACTGGTAATGGGTGTCTCTATCGCATTCCTGAAGTTTTGAAAGTAAACCATGTTCATAAGGTCGAGATTATTACCACGGCAGGGTTTGTCAGAAGAAAAGCGATGGAGCCGCTGCTGAAAGCTCTGCAGGAAGCCGGAATTGACTCGGTTATTTTCAGCGAGGTGGCGCCTGATCCGACAACGGCGTGTATTGAAAAAGCGGCGGAATTGTACCGAAAGGAACATTGCCGGGGGATTCTCGCCATTGGCGGCGGCTCTGTACTTGACTGTGCCAAGATTGCGGCAGCCCGGATTGTAAAGCCCAAAAAATCAGTTTTGGATATGGCCGGACTGATGAAGATCCGAAAAAGGCTGCCGCTGCTCGTGGCTGTTCCCACTACTGCGGGTACAGGCTCCGAGGTCACCGTCGCTGCTGTCGTTACGGATGAAAAGACACACTATAAGCATGTGATTATGGACTTTTGTCTCGTGCCCGATTATGCGGTGCTGGATCCGGTTCTGACAGAATCCCTGCCGCCTGATATGACCGCGTTTACGGGCATGGATGCCATGACCCATGCCGTGGAAGCCTATACGAACTGCTTTGCTTCCGCAAAAATGAGAGCGTATGCTAAAAAAGCGGTGAAGCTGATAAGCGGCAATTTAAAGGCGGCTTATGAGGATGGTTCCAATCTTAAGACGCGGGAAAATCTGCTGCTTGGCTCTTATTATGCCGGAATCGCTTTTACAAACGCTTATGTCGGGTATGTACACGCGATCGCTCATGCTCTGGGCGGCTTATATGGCGTTGCCCATGGGAAAGCAAATGCTGTAATTCTTCCTGTGGTTTTAGAACACTATGGAAAGGCCGTTTATCAAAAGCTTGCAAAGCTGGGAGAAGC
>CAZMIX010000093.1:0-346 GCA_964566545.1 uncultured Lachnospiraceae bacterium
ATGGATATCTTCTTCCGGCACGCACGGCATCTCCCCCTCAAGCAGATATAGCTGAGAAGTGGTACAAGGTCGTACCACTTCAGCATATATCCGCAGCTCATACAATGCGAACGCTCCGTCACTATGCTTTCCTGCTTCGGGATCCGATAAATGCAGACATTTATAAAGCTGCCGATCACAATGCCGAATAGAAAAATGATGATGTATAGAATAAATGTAGGGGACATAGAGGCGGGGTCCTTTCAAAATTTTTCCGATTGTTTAGAAGGTAATAGCAGCACGTACTATCGGATTTGCAACTTCCTGTACATAATTTTGTCCATTAACCGTCACGACACCAGCAGTT
>CAZMIX010000093.1:356-5258 GCA_964566545.1 uncultured Lachnospiraceae bacterium
GGTGCACCAGAATATGTATTAGATGTCACAGCAACATTGTTTCCCACAGTAGCAGTTATTTCATCAGTCAGTGCCGCACATGCGGGAGTCGCCGTAACAAGGCCGCCAGTAGTAACAGGAATAGAGAGAACTACTGTTCCTCCTGCCGTTGTGATTGCCCCAGTTACACCCTCATCTGAACAAGCAACTTTGGCCGAGTTTGCAATTTCTCCAATTGTCGTATTATCCGACTGCAACCTTGACCTCTCCACATATCTCAAAAACTGCGGTGCAAGCACTGCGATGAGCACTGCCATGATGGCGATAACGATAATTAACTCCACCAGGGAAAAACCTTTGTTATTCATTTTTTCTTTCATTGTAACCTTTAAATTCTTGTTCATAGTTCTCTCTCCTTCTTCATTTTATGCTATGTTATTTATCTTAAACGGCACCGTCCCTATCACGGCTCCGCCTAATTCGATTATAAATTGTCGAGTCCCGTGTACATCGATGCCATCGGCGCCATGACCGAACCGATCAGCACGCCGACGATGCCTGCCAGCACGATGATGATCAACGGCTCCATCGCAGCCATCAACGACTGTGTCGCCATCTCGACCTCTTCCTCATAGTAGTCGGCCAGCTTTTCAAGCAGACCCTCAAGATCGCCGGACTCCTCGCCGATGCGCGTCATATGATAGACCATTGGCGGAAAAATTCCGCATTGCTGCAGGGGAGCGGACAACGGCACACCCTGAATAATTTCCTCTCTGCAGCCGTGGAGCGCATCCTTGATCAGCTTATTGTCCATAATATTTGCCGTAATCTCGACCGCATCTACAAGCGACAGTCCCGCCGCAAGCAGTGTGCTTGTCGTGCGCGCAAATCTGGCGGATGCCGTCTTGATCGTCAGGGCGCCAAACAGCGGCAGCTTAATGCCAAGCTTTGCAAACAGGTATTCCCCGGTCTTTGTCGATCGAAACCATTTGAGCAGCAGAACCGCCGCAGCAATCACCGCAATCACAACGTACCACCGCTCCATCATAAAGTCGCTTAGCGCGACAACAGCCTGCGTGATCTTCGGCAGCTCCATATCCATATCCGCAAACATCGATGTGAAGCTCGGAATGACCGTCGTCAGCATGACAACGACGACAACAACTGCCACGATACAGACGATAACCGGATAGATTGCCGCCTTTTTGACGAGCGCCTTGACCTTGGCATCCTTTTCGAAGTGAACCGCCATCCTGTCAAGCGCGGTATCGAGACTTCCCGAAGCCTCGCCGGCCTCGACCATACTGCAAAGCAGCGAAGGCAGGAACTTCTGCTCCTTCATCGAATTTGTCAGAGATTCTCCCTTTTCGACGCCGATTTGAATTTCCTTAATTGATTTTGCAAGCTTTTTATTTTCGGTCTGCTCGCCCAGCATGTTCAGTGCGTCAATAAGCGTCACACCCGCCTGTGTCATACTGACAAACTGGCGGCAGAATACGCTGTAATCCCGCGCCTTTGGCTTTCCGCCGAAGTCAAACGAAATATCCTTTGTCAGCGCAGTCTGCTCCGTCACATTCAGGGGAACCCGTCCCTCTGATTTTAGTACGGCAAGCGCTTTCTCCTTTGTGTCAGCCTCTAGGCTGCCTTTTTTGGTCTTTCCCGCTTTGTCGATCGCTTCATATGAAAAACTGGGCACCTTCCTATCCCTCCTACATGATTTTCCTGCTCAAATAAGCATAATCCTGCGCAAAGGTCAACGCAGTTTCCGCACTGATTTGCTGCATCACATACAGCTCGTACAGCGCGTCATCCAACGTGATCATCCCCGCCTTGCGGTTTGTCTGTATCATAGAAGGAATTTGGAATGTCTTTCCCTCCCGAATCAGATTCCGAATCGCCGGATTCGCCACCATGACCTCGAAGGCCGCACACCGGCCGCCCGCCTGTGTCGGGAGCAGCGCCTGAGAAACGACGCATTCGAGCACAGTCGCTAACTGAATGCGGATCTGCTCCTGCTGATGCGGCGGAAACACATCGACGATACGGTCGATCGTACTCGACGCACCGATCGTATGCAGCGTGGAAAACACCAGATGTCCTGTCTCCGCTGCCGTCACTGCCGTCGCGATCGTATCAAGATCGCGCATCTCCCCGAGCAGAATGATATCGGGATCCTGTCTGAGTGCCGCGCGCAGTGCGGGCGCATAGCCCTTTGTGTCCAATCCGATTTCTCTCTGGTTGACAATCGCCTTCTGACTTTTATGTAAATATTCGATCGGATCCTCCAGCGTAATAATATGTCCCGCATATCTTTGATTGATCACATTGATGATCGATGCAAGCGTCGTGGATTTTCCGCTGCCGGTCGGTCCGGTGACGAGCACCAGCCCTCTCTTTTTCGTCGCCATCTCGAGCACTGCCTTCGGAATATGAAGCTGATCCGGCGTCGGTATCTCAAATGGCAGGAGACGCAGTGCCGCTGCGTAGGTTCCTCGCTGTTTAAAAACATTCAGACGAAAACGCCCAACACCTGCAAGCGAATAGGCAAAATCCAGCTCACCGTATTCCTCGATTGTCGCGTTCTGCTTTTCCGTCAGAATCGGCAAAATCATTTCCCTTACATCCTGCGGCTTCAGCACCTCTTCATTTAACTGAAGCAGCGTGCCGTCCACACGGATCATGATCGGTCTTCCGACCGAAAAATGCACATCGGAGGCGCCTCGCTTCATCGCCATCTCCAGTGCGGATTCCAGTTTTAACACAGGCATTTCCTCCCAGCTTGCTATACGTCAAACGATACTTTTGTCATTTCTGAAATAGAAGTCGTCCCATCCAGCACATACTGTGTCGCGCTCATGCGCAGTGTATTCATGCCTTGTGAAAGCGCCACTTTCTTAATTTCCTCCGCAGAGGCCTTGTGTGAGATCAGCGGTTTTAGCTCGGACGTAATCTCCATGATCTCATATACGCCGATTCGTCCTTTATATCCGGTGTTATCGCACTGGGTACATCCGCATGGCTCGTAAATCGTAAGAGGCTTGTCCTGCTCGGTGAGCAGCAGATCCTTCTGATCCTGCGTGGCTTCGACAGCCCGTCTGCAATTCGGGCAGAGACGTCTGACAAGACGCTGGGCGATAATGCCGACAACCGCATCCGCCAGCAGATAGGATTCCACCCCCATATCAATCAGTCGTCCGACTGAGCCCGCCGTCGAGTTTGTATGTAAGGTACTGACCACAAGGTGCCCCGTAATGGAAGCCTGCACCGCGATACCCGCCGTCTCGCCGTCACGGATCTCACCGATCATAATAATGTCCGGATCCTGACGCAGGATCGAACGCAGCGCCGTCGCGAAGGTTAAATCAGCCTTGGGATTGACGTGCACCTGATTGATGCCGTCAATATTCGCCTCTACCGGATCCTCCACTGTGATGATGTTGACATCCTCGGTATTCAGCTCGCTGAGCGCCGTATACAGCGTCGTGGATTTACCGCTTCCGGTTGGTCCTGTAACCAGAATGATGCCGTGCGGATTTTTTAATATGTGGTCAAATTGCTTCTGCTCATTCGGCCGAAGGCCCAGCTGGCTCTTGGCTCGCGTCAGCCCGCTCTTGGATGTCAGACGCATAACGGTCTTTTCGCCGTATACGGTCGGCAGCACGGAAACACGGATATCAAATTCCTGCCTGTCCACAACCTGCGTAATCCTGCCGTCCTGCGGCTTCCTCTTTTCGGAAATATCCATTCCGCCGATGATCTTAATACGTGCGGTGATTGCCGGCAGCAACCTTGGGCTGTATGCCATCTTTTCATACAGGGCACCGTCGATACGATACCGGATACGAACCTGATTTTCCATTGGTTCGATATGGATATCGCTCGCACGCTGGCGCACGGCCTGCTCAATTATCGTCCTGACAAGCTGTACGATCGGAGAATTACTGATATCCTCGCTGTACAGCTCCTCGCCCTCTTCCTTGTACTGCTCCTCGCGCTCCTTCGCATACAGATCGACCGCACTCTTGACATCCGCTGTGCTGTAATAACGATCGATAAAAAGCAGGATCTGCCTCGTCGTCGCAACGACAGGCTCAATCTGTAAATTTGTTATAATGGTAAAATCATCAACTGCGGCCATATCCATCGGGTCGGACATCGCCACCTTGAGTACATTTGCACTTTTTTCATCAAACATGTAGGGGATTGCGGTATATTTCTTGACAACAGAAGAACTGACCAGACTGATAATTTCATCCGGTATTTTGAGACCATTTAGATTGACATATTCCATCCCGAGCTGGCTGCCGAGCGCATGTGCGATCGCCTCCTCTGTCGTGATGCCTTCGTCTACCATTACCTCACCGAGCTTACGCCCGGTTCCCGCTTGCCGCTGCAAAGCTTTTGCAAGCTGTTCCTCCGTAATGACTTGTTGATTTAATAGTATATCACCCAGCCGCAATTTGCGCCTGTTTCCATCGAATCGCTGTTCCATTTTGCCCCCACCATAAAATCATTATTGTAAATAACAGGTAACGGTTCGTAATTTACAATAATTTTTTTACGCCACCGTTTTATTATATCATAGTCTCCTAATTTGTCAATTTTTACAATTCGTCTTTTTCTGCTTTTATTCCCCAGCATTCCCCACATCCGACTCCTCGGCCTGATCATCCTGCTCTGCGTCGCCCTGGCTAACCTCCGGTGTGATATCTGATACAATTTCAATCTGATCGTCCGAAGGCGCAACCGCCATAATGTCGCCGCCGGAGAGCACCGCTTCTCTAAGTGCCGGCACAAATGACGCATAATCGATCATACTGATATTTAAATCGACTTCACCGTCAACACCGGGGATAAAACCCGACTCCGTGTATTGCCAGATCGTAAAATCATACATAAAATCATTTTCTTCCAGATACTGCG
>CAZMIX010000094.1:0-5131 GCA_964566545.1 uncultured Lachnospiraceae bacterium
TACTGAAAAGATGCAGATCACTTGGTTTGGAACCAATGTATTTAGGAATTGATAAAAAATCAAAGAGAACTTTGAGAAAAACGAACAGGAAGATGAGCGAGTATGGTCTTCAGTTGAGAGAGAAGCAGAAGGCAAAGTTTATCTACGGTGTATTGGAGAAGCCTTTTAGAAACTATTACAAGAAGGCCGACAGAATGAAAGGTATGACTGGTGAAAACCTGATGATTCTTCTTGAAAGCAGGCTAGATAATGTTATTTTCAGAATGACATTTGCAAGAACAAGAAGAGAGGCAAGGCAGATTGTTGATCATAAGCAGGTTGCTGTAAACGGAAAGACCGTAAATATTCCGTCTTATTTAGTAAAAGCTGGCGATGTGATTGAAATCAGAGAAAAATGCAAAGGCTCACAGAGATATAAAGACATCCTTGAGGTTACAGCAGGAAGACTTACTCCGGAGTGGCTTGATGTAGATCAGGAGAATTTTAAAGGAACTGTAAAGGAGCTTCCTACGCGTGAAGCGATCGATGTACCGGTTGATGAGATGCTTATCGTCGAGTTATATTCTAAGTAATCAGTAAACTGAAAATTACTGGTATTCTAAAAAGGAGGTACTTTGCAGTGTTTGATTTTGAAAAGCCGAAGATTGAGATTGTTGAAATCTCAGAAGATAAGAAGTACGGAAGGTTTGTTGTTGAACCACTGGAAAGAGGTTACGGCACAACACTTGGCAATTCGCTCAGAAGAATTATGCTTTCTTCACTGCCGGGCGTTGCTGTCAGCCAGATAAAGATCGACGGTGTTCTGCACGAGTTCAGCTCAATTCCGGGAGTAAAGGAAGATGTGACTGAAATTATTATGAACATCAAAAGCCTTGCCATTAAGAACAGCAGTTCAACCAATGAGCCCAAGACGGCATTTATTGAATTTGAAGGCGAAGGCGTTGTGACGGCTGCCGATATTCAGGTGGATCAGGACATTGAAATTTTAAATCCGGAGCTTCCCATCGCTACATTAAATGGCGGATCAGATTGTAAGCTGTATATGGAGTTGACAATTACCAGGGGTAGAGGTTACGTGAGCGCCGACAAGAATAAGAACGAGGATCTGCCGATCGGAGTGATTGCAGTGGATTCCATTTATACACCTGTCGAGCGTGTTAATCTGACGGTAGAGAATACACGTGTCGGTCAGATCACAGATTTTGATAAGCTGTCATTGGATGTATACACTAATGGCACACTCGCGCCGGATGAAGCAGTCAGCTTGGCAGCAAAGGTACTTAGTGAGCATCTTTCTTTGTTCATCGACCTTTCTGAAAAGACAAGCGGTATCGAAGTGATGATCGAGAAGGAAGACAACGAAAAAGAAAAAGTGCTTGAAATGAACATCGATGAGCTTGAGCTTTCCGTTCGTTCCTACAACTGCTTGAAGCGAGCTGGCATCAATACGGTGGAGGAGCTTACGAACAGAACTTCTGAAGATATGATGAAGGTTCGTAATCTTGGACGCAAATCTCTGGAAGAGGTTCTTACGAAGCTGAAGGAGCTTGGTTTGCAGTTAAACTCAGGTGACGAATAAAAGAACAGACAAGTCCAAACCGGTAAATCCGAATGGTGCGGTGCGGCTAAAAGAAATATGGTAACTAGATAACAATGCCCGTAGGGGCAGTATTCGGTAAGTAAGCCCAAAGTGCGTGGCCGGATATCAATTTTGTGCATAAATTATGTACAGCTTGGAGGAACATCATGGCAAAATATAGAAAGCTCGGCAGGACATCCAGCCAGAGAAAAGCATTACTTAGAAATCAGGTAACGAATCTGCTTTATCATGGCAAAATTGTTACAACGGAAGCTAAGGCAAAGGAAATCAGAAAGATCGCAGAAGGTCTTGTTGCACTTGCCGTAAAGGAAAAGGACAACTTTGAGACAGTCAAGGTTCAGGCAAAGGTTGCCTTAAAGGACAAGGACGGCAAGAGAGTCAAAGAGGTCGTTGACGGCAAGAGGGTAACGAAGTTTGATACGGTTGAAAAGGAAGTTAAGAAGGATCTGCCGTCCAGATTACATGCAAGAAGACAGATGCTCAAGGTTCTTTATCCGATTACCGAGGTTCCTGCAGCCGGAGCCGGAAGAAAGAAAAACACAAAGGAAGTCGATTTAGTAGCGAAACTTTTTGACGAGATCGCGCCGAAGTATGCGGATCGCAAGGGTGGCTACACAAGAATCGTAAAGATCGGCCAGCGTAAGGGCGACGCAGCGATGGAAGTGCTGATCGAGTTGGTATAACCAGTTGGATTGCCGCTAATTGACAAATTATAAATAACCCGCAGAACAGTTGTGATTGTTCTACGGGTTGTTTTAATTAACAGGAAATAAGTTTTTACTCCGCCGACATTGACATAAAATTTTTAAAATGCTACTATGACATCAGGCACATCCATATGTTAAATAGTTATCAATCAAAAACACAGGAGGATTCATATGAGACTGAAAGGTAAAGTAGCTATTGTCACTGGTTCAAGTTCCGGAATGGGTCGTGATATCGCGATCATGTATGCAAAAGAAGGGGCAAAGGTTCTTGCTGTTGCAAGGCGTGTTGAGCGTTTGAGTGCCCTTGTTGAAGAAGCAAAAGAATTTGAAGGTGAAATTGTCGCTTATCCGGCAAATTTATCCGATCCCAAAAGCGTGGAAAGCATGGTCGATGAAGCGATCAAAGTATTCGGAAAGCTGGACATCCTTGTTAACAATGCTGGGATTATGGACGATATGAGCGGAGTTGGCAATGCGAGCGATGAAATGTATGACAAGGTTTTCAATGTAAATGTTAAAGCGCCGATGATTGCCATGCGAAAGGCAGTCAATCATTTTGAAACGGCTGGCGGAGGAGTCATCATCAATGTTTCTTCCATCGGAGGCTTGAAGGGCGGAGCAGCAGGCGCGATTTATACGGCAAGTAAGCATGCGCTGGTCGGCTTGACAAAAAATACGGGATATATGTATGCGCTCAAAAATATTCGCTGTAATGCGATTTGTCCGGGTGCAATCGCGACTGAAATCGCAACGACCGAAACGATGCAGCACCTCGATCCGACCGGCGCTGCAAGATGCGGACTTGGCATGGGTTTAAATCCAGGTACCGGCAGCGGAAACGATATCGCTTCTCTCGCCGTA
The DNA here is from genome assembly GCA_964566545.1 of uncultured Lachnospiraceae bacterium. Classification (GTDB taxonomy): domain Bacteria; phylum Bacillota; class Clostridia; order Lachnospirales; family Lachnospiraceae; genus JAEYFP01. Next base: position 3,169 of record CAZMIX010000094.1, read on the forward strand.
TTCCTCGCAAGTGAGGAGTCTTCCTTTATCAATGGACAAAGCATTGCGATTGACGGCGGCTGGACGGCTTATTAAGGGGATTCAAAAGCACTTTATATTTTCATGCAAACAGGTATGATATGATAAAACCATCGGCTTCATCAGCCGGTGGTTTTCCTTTAAACTGAAGTTTACCGTTCTATTTGCTCAGTCATCAAACCCCATCGAAATCACTTTATGTTTTCTTTTAAAAATGCAATACATTCTTGAGCGGAACCTTCTTTAAATCCGTTTTTACTCAAAGCAACTGTCAAACTGCCTTTCAGAAGCAGAACGATTAAATTTTTTGTTTCAATAAAATCTTCAATATCGGAAAAAGCGGCATGAGGTATACTCATATTCATTTATAAAATGTTTCATTTTTATAATCCCCTTGCCCTGTAATTTTCACAATATAGGTCTTTGTCATTAAATAAGTTCCTGTCTTAAATCTTCAAACACATCGACAGCAAGGTGAGATTTATCGGCTTTAGCTTCTGTCAATCCTTTTTCCATTATGCGATTAAGCTCTTCACTGGACAGGGTATCCCTCTCCATTGGTTCAGATGGGAGCGTCAATGAAAAAGGAATGCTCTTTGTCATGATGATTTGTTTATAAAGCATATTAATAACGACAGAAGCTGGCACACCAAGTTTGGATAAGATAGATTCTGCCTGTTCTTTTACTTCCGGCTCAACACGAGCGAGTATATTTGCGCTTTTCGTAGCCATAATCATACCGCCTTTCTTTTTTATTATTATATGCGATTGTATAACGATTAGCAATACAAAATTTATATAATGATAAAGTAAATATTACTTATATAGGCCTGTGAGGACAACATACCTTTCGACCACGCGTCCTCTTGCCTGATATCTCACTCAGCCTTCTGAAAATGCTGATAATCCTTGGAATTCTTCCAGTCGCCGCCCCAGGTGAAGCCGTGCTCGGTAAAAAGCTGGAAGGCGAGGTCGTCATGCGTGATTTTGGCAATGTAAGCAGCGTCCCGATCGGCGTAAACAGCGGCATTTGCAGGAGCAATATTCATGGTTTCGCCCGAATAGGTGATATAAGGGTTGTAGAGCGGGTTGATGTCGATTGCAAGCCCCAGCGCATGCTTGGAGAGCCTTTTGGTACCAGCGACGACCCGGTAGTTAAAGCATGAAGAATTGTTATCCTCCATCGAAGTTTCATCATCTCCGCCGTATTCATCGATCAGGCAGATTTTTTCTATTGGATATTCTGCCTGATGCAGCTCATAAAAAATTTCTACAAGGTCTTGTGCGATCGTCTCATTGCAAATCAATTCTCCGCTGCATTCCTTTCCGTCAAAATCAATATAGAGCACCCGTACATACCGTAATTCTTCATAGGAGATGTCCGGATTTTCCTGATAAGAAATGCCGGTGATTCGTTTCTTAAGATCATCATTCAGCAGTTCATAAGAAAATCCGTCGTGATATATAGTGCGGTCTAAAGCTGTAGTTTCGGATGTTGTGGCTGCCAAGTCCGCCTGTTCCATAGCTTTTTCAACGTTTGTATTATTTTGAGCCATATCATCACCGGACAAGGCGCTGTTCCCATCGGAAGGTGTAGGGGTCAAATTGATGACGGGCTGTTTAGAATCGGTTCTGGAGTCGCTGGCGGGCTTTTCTTGACAACCGGTCAGCATGAGGAAGCATAGTAAAATAAAAACTGATTTTTTCATAATCCACCCATTTATACTTTTTTAAGATGATTTCGTGTAAAAGCATTTCTTAATCCAATTTTATAAAGCCGAAAACAATCTGTCTGCTTTGATCTTATTATAAAATAAATTGGCATAATAATCACCCACTAATTTCTGTAACCTCTATTCCTATTCGCGCCCCAAATGCCTTGCAGCATAGCAAACTAAACCATAACATTTTATTTACAAAACCGGCGTTTAACTATATACTTAGA
>CAZMIX010000095.1:0-4945 GCA_964566545.1 uncultured Lachnospiraceae bacterium
GCCTCATCCCGCTTTGTCTTTGCCGTTCCATAGGCATCACATGCCTCCTGCAAATCCGCAAGCGCTTCCTCGACCTTTTCTGCGGCCGAGCTTATGCTGGTCGCCTCCGTTCCATATGTATAAAGATATTCCCGATCCTGCGATTTTGCTTCGATCGTATCCTTCTGTTCGCTGACGCTGATATCCTCCTGCAGATCCGCAATCGTCCTGTTAATGTCCTCATCTGAGAACGTGACGAGAATATCCCCTTCTGTTACCATATCTCCCACCTCGACATTGACCGAGGTTATTTTCGTATCCTTAATCGCGGAGGACAGCGTACGCATTTCCTGACTCTCTACCGTACCGGTTGTCGTGATGCTGCTCGTCAGATCTCTTTTTTCGATCGTCGCCGTCTCGACCTGCGAACTCATCGCCATCGCCTGCACAAGCTCCTGCTTTGTCTTATAATTTCTGTAAACAAAAAATGCGATCACAGCTATGATGATTAAAATAATCAGTACTTTGAGTTTATTCAGGATGTGTCCTATTTTCCGAAACACTTTCTGCGCCTTGACTCCTGTATGCGGCTTTGTCTCCGGCCCATGCCCGCTCAGGATTACCCTCTCCATCTCGTCGCCCTGTTCCTTCTCAATCCGCTCCTTTGTCTCTGCCAGCTCTTCAATTGTCGAAACTGGCTCGGTTTTCTTTTCTTCCACTCGCTTCCTCCGTTCTCATTCCTTCAATAGTACCCTGATTATTTATATACTCGCCCATTAGACTCCGACCATGACCCAAACCGGATTACCACAATAGAATATATAAAAATTGTGAAAACTATGTGAATAAATGAAGAAAAGAGTATGATTTCTTATCGCCGCAGATAAATTTCCCTCACAACCAGCTCCGCCGGCTTCCCATAAAGCTCGTACCGTTTGTCGGAAGAACCCGCGTTGAGCGCGTACTGCCTGCATGACCAGTCCCACAGGCAGGTGCCACCCACCCAGTCGCGTTTTTCGATCGCCGCAAACATTTCACGATACCAGTCCGCCTGCTCCTCAAGAGCGAGCGCGCCTTCCAGTCCCCAGTTGTTCGGAACCGCCGAAGAGCCCTTCGTCGACATGCACCCGGCTTCCGCAAAGAAAAACGGCTTTTGAAATTTCTTTACGACGTCTTCGATCCTGTCAAGCTCCTTCTCCCAATCGCCCAGCGGATAATAACCGCTTGAGGAGATGACGTCCAGCGCATCCCACCAGCTCACATTGTCCTCCTGATACTTGTCCGTGTTATAGGAAACGGGGCCGTCGTATTCACCTCTGACGGCAAGGATCAGCTTCCGCCACTCGTCCTCCCGCCGCTCCGTCTGTACCATCTCACACCCGATCAGGAACATTTCACAGCCCGTCTTTCTCGCAAGCTTTGCGAAATGGGTTTGAAAAGCCGTATACGAAGCAAACCAACTGCTCCATTTCGGCTCGCAATGCACATCCTTATCAAAAAAATTGATATGCGCCCGCCACGTACCGTCCATGCAGTTCACGGTCGGCTTCAGAATCACCTTTAACCCGATTTCATGGGCATACGCGATGAATTCCGTCAGTTCCTCATCTGCCGGCGTCGCCTTCGTATCATAAAAAATCGTCTCCGTATGCGCGTTTTCCTGCAATCCGTTCGGCACAAGTACGATCGTGTCCGCACCTGTGCGCTCCTTCATATGATCAAGGCTGATTTTTGCCTCTTTTTTCTTTAGACTGCCGCGCGGCGCAAATGCGCCGAAAGTCATTCCTTTTATAAATTCCATAACCGCCTCCTAATTTCTCCCACATTATATAGCAATTCTATATTATCAGGAGATTTTCGTAACAGTTCAGCCTTCCATGCCGCGAGGTGTTTGTTGCTATGCGGCTGAAGGCTGAATAGTAACAAATTTTCTGTTTCTTATCATACCATTTGCCGCGCATCCATGCTATAATAATCGTGTAAAAAAATAGTAAAAATCTATTCCGGGTGAAAATCATGCAATATTTATTTGAATACAGCGACGCGTTTACGACTCCATACGAAGCGTTTTTGCAGGATGTACAGACAAACAATTTTCCAATCAAGCCGCACTGGCATTATTTTGTGGAAATCATTTATATTTTGGAAGGTTCCACGATGGTGGACTGTGACAACACCTCCTATATTCTGGAGGCGGGTGATCTGATTTTGTTTCCGCCTAAAACGGTGCATTCGATTTATTCCACGAAATGGGCGGCTCTGCGCTACGCCGTCATCAAGTTTGACGCGAGCAGCCTGACAATTTCCAACAGCTATACGCCGAAAATCCAGTCCATTTTAGAGAGCGTCAGGCAAAGCCCGCTCGCCAATCTGTACTTTTGTGCCGCGGATATTCGGGATTTTCCGGTGGAGAACCTTTTTAAAGACTGCATCCGTGAGCTTAAGGACAAGCAGTATGGCTATGATATTCAGGTGCATTCCCACCTTTGCACGCTGATTGTCTATCTGCTCAGGCTCTGGCAGAGAAACGGCTTCCAGCCGTGGAATATTCCGCCTGCCGCCACACTTGGGACAGGCATCGATACGATCACGGAATACATCGACTCTCATTCGAGCGAGCCGCTGCGCGTGGAGGATCTGGCTGAAATGTGTCATATGAGCTATTCCTATTTCGCGAAAAATTTTAAGCTGCTTTATGGAAAATCCTGCAAGGAATATATCGAATTTATCAAAATCTGCAAGGCCGACGACATGCTTCTTTTTACGGACCTTTCCCTAAGTTATATCAGCCAGGAAACCGGCTTTACAGACTGCTCGCATTTTATTAAGACGTATAAAAAAATAAAAGGAATTACGCCCAAGCAGCGGCGCATGGCGCACTCCCCGGGCGTAATATAAATAGCCGTTCTACGACTTCGGTGACTTTTTTGCATTCATCTTCTCATAATTGTCAATTTTGAAGTTGAGTCTCTCGATCGTCGCGCTTATTTCTTCCTGCTTTTTGATCAGGGCCTCCCGCTGCTCAAGCAGCAGTTTTTTGCGCGCCTCAATCGTGCTGTCGCCCTCCTCAAAAAGGTTCACATATTCGATCAGCGTCTCTATTTGCAGCCCGGCGCCGCGCATACATTTGATGAATTCGATCCAACGGCAGGATTCCTCATCATAATCCCGCAGCCCGCTCCTTGTACGCGGTACGGGAGGGATTAGCCCAATCCTTTCATAATATCTGAGCGTATCCTGTGTCAGTCCATATTTTTCACTTGTTTCCGAAATCGTCATGTTCTTCGCTCCCTCCCGTGCTTTTTAATCCTTCCTTTTTATGAATCGGCAATTTATCATTCAAATGCCGCCGCTACCTGCTTCAAATGCCCCGTGATCACAAGGTGCTGCGGGCAATGCCTCTCGCACTGCTTACAGCCGATGCAGTCAGAAGCCTTTCCGTACATCTTTACCAGATTTGCGTAATAGACACCCTGCACCGTAAACAGCTTTCCAACCTCTTGCTGTTCGGCGTTATAGAGCGCGAAATAGTCGGGAATCGGGATGTTTTTCGGGCATCCGTCGACACAATATCTGCAGGCAGTGCATGGAATGGCGATGGAGGAATTGATAATGTCCCGCACGCGGGAGATAACCTCACTTTCATTTCTGTCAAGCGGTTTGAATTCCTCCATATAGCCTGTGTTGTCCAACAGTTGTTCCATGCTGCTCATGCCGCTTAAAACCACCATGACCTGCTCCTGACTTGCGGCAAAACGGATCGCCCAGGATGACACAGACATTTCCGGTTCGTTATCTCTCAACAATTTTTCTGCTTCCGCCGGCACGGCTGCAAGCGTTCCGCCTTTGACCGGCTCCATGACGATGACTTTTTTTCCGTGCTTTACCGCCACTTCATAGCATTTCCTGGACTGCACCGTTTCGTTTTCCCAATCCAGATAGTTGAGCTGAAGCTGCACAAACTCGGTCTCCGGGTGCGCGGTCAGTATTTCATCCAGCAGCTTCGCGCTGTCATGGAAGGAAAAGCCTACCGTTTTCACTTTTCCTTCTTTTTTCTTCTGCATTACAAAATCAAAGCTGCCAAGGCGCTCAACCGTCGCATAGCTCTCGACATTTAAGTTATGGAGCAGATAATAGTCAAAGTATTCCACGCCGCATTTTTGGAGCTGTTCGTTGAAAATGCGCTCCATATCCTCTTTCTCTTTTAAAAACATCGTCGGCAGCTTCGTCGCAACAGTAAAGCTGTCGCGCGGATGGCGCTTGACAAGCACCTCGCGCAGCACATTTTCGCTGTTAAAATCGTGATACATATACGCCGTATCGAAGTATGTAAACCCTCTTTCCAAAAACGTATCCACCATTTTGCAAAGCTGCTCTTTATCAACATTTTTTTGATTTGCCGCATCGAGCAGCGGCAGCCGCATAAAACCAAAGCCTAATTTTTTCATGTTTGATTCCTCCTTGTATACCTTTTCCTATATCATCTCTATAAGGAAGCGTAGCACCTGGAGTACACTCCATGTCAAGGCAGCATTTACGTTTTGGCATTTTATACAATCTTTCGTTCTTAAATTTGTATATTTCTACAACAAAAATCCTTGTAAACATGATATTTACAAGGATTCTTCTCTGTGCATGACATGATTCGAACACGCGACCTTCTGGTCCGTAGCCAGACGCTCTATCCAGCTGAGCTACACGCACATTACATCACAATTTGCTTTGCGACGCCATTAATAATAACATAACGAACAGGGTAAGTCAAGCGGTTTTCCGCATTAGCTATCTCGAATTTATCTCGAAAGTAATGTTGATTTGTAATAGCAAGCAGAATCTTATTATGATAAAATAAAGTATCCTATTGAGGGAAGATTAGAATGAGGTACATGCATGATAAAAGTATTATTTGTCTGCCACGGCAGGATATGACGAGCATGTAAAAATCACTGAAATTCTAACGTTTTCT
>CAZMIX010000096.1:0-4753 GCA_964566545.1 uncultured Lachnospiraceae bacterium
GGGCTTCCGCGATTCCTGTCAGGATCTGCTTGGATTTGTACATTTGATTCCTGATCGGGCCAAGGAGCGCATTATCGATATCGCCTCCACACAGTTTGAGGATGGCAGCGCTTATCATCAGTATCAGCCGCTCACAAAGATGGGAAATTCCGATATCGGAAGCGGTTTTAATGACGACCCGTTATGGCTGATTGCGGGAACGAGTGCATACATAAGGGAGACTGGCGATACTTCCATTTTGGATATTATGACGCCGTTCGATAACGATGAGTCCAAGGCGACATCGTTATTTGACCACTTGACACGTTCTTTTGACTATATTGTAAATCATAAGGGGCCGCACAAGCTTCCATTAATCGGACGTGCGGACTGGAATGACTGTCTGAATTTGAACTGTTTCTCCAAGCATCCGGGCGAATCGTTCCAGACGTTTGGACCTTCCGAGGGACCTGTCGCGGAATCCGTATTCATCGCCGGAATGTTTGTGAAATACGGCAGGGAATATGCCGACCTCTGCAGGCTGATCGGCAAGGATGCTGAAGCTGAGAGAGCCCTTAAGGAAGTAGATGCTATTTACAAGGCGGTGCTTGATGCAGGCTGGGACGGCGACTGGTTTGTGCGCGCCTATGACGCTTACGGAAGCAAAATCGGTTCCAAAGAATGCGAAGAAGGACAGATTTTCATCGAGCCGCAGGGCTTCTGCTCTCTTGCCGGAATCGGTGTGGAGGAAGGCCTTGCCAAAAAAGCGCTTGACTCCGTAAAGGAAAAGCTTGATACGGCATATGGCATCATGATTTTACAGCCGGCTTATACCAAATATCACTTAGAGCTTGGCGAAGTAAGCTCCTATCCGCCCGGTTACAAGGAAAATGCCGGCATCTTCTGCCATAACAACCCGTGGGTATCCATCGCTGAAACCGTCATCGGACGCGGAGACCGCGCTTTTGAAATTTATCAGAAGACCTGCCCCGCATACGTCGAGGAAATCAGTGAAATCCACCGCACCGAGCCATATGTTTACTCGCAGATGGTTGCCGGACGCGATGCGAAATTCCATGGTGAGGCAAAAAATAGCTGGCTGACAGGTACCGCCGCATGGACCTTTGTCAATATTTCTCAGCATATTCTCGGCGTTTATCCGACGCTTAATGGTCTTTCTATCGATCCCTGCGTTCCAAAGGGCTTCGGAAGCTTTGAATTGACCCGCCAGTACCGCGAAGGTATCTACCACATCAAGGTCACGAACCCGAACAATGTGGAAAAGGGAGTCGCAAGCATGAAGGTGGACGGTGTCGCCATAGACGGCTGCATCATCCCCTACGAAAAAGGCAAGACCGAATACCACGTAGAAATTACGATGGGATAATACAGAATAAAATCCGAAGGGGCTGTCGCTATGATACTTGGTGCGACAGCCCCTTTATTTATAAAAGTCTAAATTACAAAGCTGAGAAATTTCTCTACTCCACCGCGCCATAGACAATCTGCCTCATGCGGCGGCGCAGACTTACATCAGCGCCTTCTTTGATCTGCTGAAAGTATAGCAGCACCAGATCCTCCTTAGGATCGACCATAAAGTAATTGCCGGGCAGACCATCCCAGCCGAATTCGCCGTAGCTGCCGTTGGAAACCCCTGCGCCCTTATCATCAAAAATCCGCATCAGATTACTGTAGGAATAGCCATAACAGCTATCAAAATAAATCGACTTGCGCTGCACTTCATTTAGTTGGCTTGTCGTCATATAATCAACCGTCTTGCGTCCGAGAATTCTCGTCCCATTATATTCTCCCCTGCCCGCAAGCATCAGCGCGAAGTGGGAATAATCCTCGAGTGTCGAACAAAGACCTGAACCGCCGCCCTCAAACGGCGTGTATCCGGTGGCCGTGAAGCAGTCAAAGGAAGTCATCATTTCGCTGTCCGCCGGTTTTAACTTTTGTTTCTCATCTTTCCGGCAGTACATCGTGGAAAGACGTTCGATTTTATCCTGAAGCTGCGCGTAATAGCCGGTATCCTTCATGTTAAGCGGCTCGAAAATTTCTTTTTTAAGAAATTCACCATAGCGCATTCCCGTCACCGCCTCAACGACGCCGCCGAGTACGTCGGCTGATATGCTGTATCTCCAGCGCTCGCCCGGCTGAAAAATCAACGGAGAAGAGGCAATCGCTTCACACCATTCCAGTGTGGAAATCTGCTCATCTGCCGCCACGCGCCTCTTAATATTGTCCGACACCTCCATCAGATATCGCCCTGCCGCCGTATCCGGCGAGGGATATACCATTCCCGACGTCATATTCAGGCATTGCTGCAGCGTCACCTCCGTCCGCGCGGGGATAAGACCGACTTCCGTCGTAACCATCATATTCTTAAATGCCGGGATATATTTCGAAACGGGATCCAGCAAATCAACGAGTCCCCGCTCATACAGCATCATGACTGCCGTGCTCGTAATCGGCTTCGTCATGGAAAATATCCGGTAGATGGCATCCTCCTTGTCGCCGCAGTAATGGTTCTCAAATACCTGCTTTCCATACCGGTAAATCCGAATGGACGCTTCCTTTAAGCGTTCGGCCTCAACCTCCTTTTCAAAAAGCGGATTTAAATACGCAAGCTTTTCCTGATTCATGTTGTCTCCTCCCTGGTTGATAAAATCCGAAAAAATTCCTATTACATAACAAAATCACCGGGCTAAAACCGATGATTTCATTATAAATCCTGTATTTATTTCCTTCAACCATAAAATGCGAGAAATCTCGTTTTACTCATAGCGCAACGCATCGATCGGGTTCATCTTCGCAGCCTTGTTAGCCGGGTAATAGCCGAAGAACACACCGATTACAAGCGAGAATACGAGCGATACGACAATGCTGATCACGGACGGGCTTGCAGAATAGCCAAGCGCCGACGCACCGATCATGCCGCCTGCAACTCCGACAAAAATACCGATCACTCCGCCAACCAGACAGATGACCATCGCTTCTACGATAAACTGGATGCGAATGGAGCCGTTTGTAGCGCCAAGCGCCTTTCTCGTACCGATTTCCTTTGTCCGCTCCGAGATCGACACGAGCATGATGTTCATAACGCCAATGCCGCCAACGAGCAGAGAAATGCCCGCAATAACGGAAATTGCCAGCGATACCGTCGAAAGCATATCCGTCATCGTGGAAACCATGGACTCCATGCTGAACGTACTCACCTGGAAATCTTCATTATCGTGATAATACTTATCAAAGAAATCCGTGATTTCATCCATGAACGTTTCCGTATCCACCCCCGTCTGCGTGATGACCGTAAATGTGGAATATCCCGACGTATTGTGGGTCTTCTGCTGTACGGACTTAAGCGGCACATACATCGTCGTCGAGACATCTTCCGTCGATTCGGACTCAATTCCTGTCGAGCTGTATTCATAAACGCCCGTAATCGTATAAATATAAAATTTCTGTCCGATTGTCACCTCGATCGTCTGTCCGATCGCGGCGCTCATATCGCCGCCATAGAGGTTGTTGACCAGATAATCCGATACGACCGCAACACCCTTGCCGCCTTCCAGCGCCTTTGTGGAAAGATTGTTCCCCTGTGAAATTGTCAGTTCATTTGCCGTAAAATATCCTTCATTCACACCCGATACGGAAACATTTGCATAATCCGTTCCGATCGTCACCTGACCGTTTCCAAGCGATTCGCTGATGGATAAATCCTTGACCTCATCCGGAAACTCCGTTAGGAAGTCCTCTAACATTTCATCTGTAAAATAGTCGTCCTCTGTCGCCTGCTTCTGCCATGAGGGGCCTCTGAACGTCATACCGCTTTCCGTCGTCTCCTCCTCTGTTGACTTCTGCTGCAGGCCGACCGTAACGTTATTCGCGCCCATTGACTCCATCGAGGACGTGATCGAATTCGTCAGCGAGTTGCCGACCGTCACAATCGCAATAACTGAGCCAATCCCGATAATGATGCCGAGCATTGTCAGCAGCGACCGCATTTTATTCGCCAACAGAGAGCCAAACGCCAGCAGTACATTTTCAATAAACAGCATTCAGACCACTTCCCTTCCGGCATCCGGTAATCAAACCGTCCTTCAGAGTAAGAATTCTCCCTGTTTCCTCTGCCAATTCATTCGAGTGGGTGATTAGAACAATCGTCTTGCCCTGCTCCCTGTTCAGTTTATGGAAAATATCCATAATCAGCCGCCCTGTACCGGAATCCAGCGCACCTGTCGGCTCATCCGCAAGGATGATAGCCGGATCGTTCGCCATCGCCCGCGCAATGGCAACCCTCTGCTTCTGCCCGCCCGAAAGCTCGTCGGGAGAGTGCTTCATACGATCTTCCATTTCCACCATGCGCAGGAGCTCCTTCGCGCGCTTTGTCCGGGCGCCCCGCGGCATGTTGGAATACAGCATCGGAAGCTCTATATTTTTCAGCGCGCTCGTCCGCGAGACGAGATTGTACGTCTGAAATACAAATCCAATCTTCTTACATCGGATGCCTGACAAATCCTTGTCCTTCGCGCGAAACATATCCACGCTGTCCAGCATATATTCGCCCTCGGTCGGTCTGTCCAGAGCTCCGATGACATTCATCAGGGTGGACTTGCCTGAGCCGGACTGCCCGACGATCGAAACAAATTCTCCTGCATATACCTTCAAATCGATTCCATGCAGCACTTCTAATTCATTTGGCTGACCGACAAAGAAGCGCTTTACGATATTTTTCATATCGATGATTACTTTTTCTTTCATGCCGCCTCCT
>CAZMIX010000097.1:0-4722 GCA_964566545.1 uncultured Lachnospiraceae bacterium
AAATTAAGTTTGCGATGAAATTTTCTTCACTAAAGATTTCGTTGCAAAGCTGTTTCAGATTGTCGACCTCATTATCATCAATACTAATAAATATCACTCCGTCCTCGCGCAGCAAATCCTTTGCCACGCGCAGGCGCGGGTACATCATATTCAGCCAGTTGGCGTGAAAGCGGTTGCCCGACTTTTGGTTGACCACCATGCGCTCGCCGTCCACCGTTTCGCCCTCGGCCTCGTCACTCTCCGCCTTGCTTTGGGAAAAGTCGTCCCGGTAGACAAAATCATTGCCCGTGTTATACGGCGGGTCGATGTATATCATCTTTACCGCGCCGTAGTAGTTTTGGCGCAGCAGCTTTAGCACCTCCAGGTTGTCGCCCTCTATGTACAGGTTCTGCGTGGTGTCGGCATCCTTGCTGTCGCCGGGGATATATTTCAGCGTCCGTCTGGCCACATCGGACTGGGACGCTCTTTTCGCATTCCGCTTGCCCGCCCAGCTCAGCTCATACCGCTCGGCGGTCACTTCCTCAAACTGCCCAAGCTCCTCCTTGAGCGCGGCAATGTCAAGCAGCCCATCCTTCACAGCGGCAGGGAATAGTGCAGCCAGCTTTTGCAGGTTGTCCTGCTCGGCGTTAAATATTTCTTGGGGTAGGTTGTTATAGTCCATTTATACCTCTCCTTCTGGGCGTTCCTCAAATTGACGTTTTAACTCATTCAGCCCTTCCACTGAGTAGAAACATTGTGATGCTGACTTAGGATTTCTGCTATCTAATCGTCTATCATTTGCATACCGCTTGTCTTTCTTTAGCTCTCGCTTTATGTCATTGAACCTATATCCCTGCGAAAAATCGTTGATATTGGTTTTGCACCATTCTACTAAATCAGCGTGATTATGTGGATATAAACTTCTGAACTGGTCGTCGGATAAGGAAGAATACACTGGGGCGTTGGGGTCATCAGTCAGCCGAACGCTCGTTGTTCTCGAAAAAGAAGCGTCGGCTGTATCTTGGCTAGTAATTGCCACTAACAAATCACTGTTTGAAGCCTTCTTTATGCTCTCCAAGTAAATGTCAAAACCTAGAACAATAGACTCTTCGACATCATTTTCCTTCAAATCGCTAATTACTTTAACGATGCTTTCGATGAACTTTTTCGACTCGATTGAGCCGTTTGAGTTAGCAGCTCTTTTTGTCAGGAAGTCTTCCGGTCTAAAAGGAAGCTTGAATCCCAAAGGCATGATGAAAAGACCTTCGTCTTTAATGATGTCTTTTGAGAAATGGACTTTAATAAACTCAACATAATTCAGAGCGGCACGAGCAACAAGCATGAAAATCTGCGGTTCAAGGGATTCGTTATAAAAATGAGCGGTATTGTTTCGGTATTCCTCAATGAGAAATAGATTTTCTTTGGTTGCAGTAAAGCTCTTGGCTTTCTTCTGGTTAATATGTTCCTCAGCATAAATGAGTGCCTTGCTCAGGGGTATAGTATGGCCATTATCCTCGAAGATGGTTCGGGTTTTAATATGCTTACGGATATACGCCTTCAAGACTAATTCCCAAGCATTCATCAAGAGAAGTGTGACTGTTTCATATCGATAAAAGATATTCGGTTTATTATGTATCTCTATAGCTGCGAAGTAGGCCGCTATAGAGTTTCTCAAGAGGTTATGCTGAACCATTTTTCTCTTTTTAGCCAAGGAACACCCCTCCTTTTTATGTTGCAGTAGAGCAGTTATTAGAAACTACAATTGAATTTCAAGAACACGCTTATGATACGCAGGGTCTTCTTCCTCTGCGTCATAAATTACATGGCGTGAAACGTACTCTGAAAAGATTGAATAATCATAGTCCTCGCTGTCTGTCCACGATATCAGAAAGATTTTCGATATCTCCTTGCGAAACAGATTGTCGATGGCCTCAAGGTCTTTGCTGCGGCATAATGGATCAATAGGGTATACCAATGCACAGGCAAACTTGCCGCTCGTTCTTGACCATGTGGATGAGGTATTTAAGCTGTCACACTCATATGTGTTGCTGCCAATTCTCAGGCGTTCTCCGGATTTCGGATTTTTCTTAACACCTGCCCAGCCTAAAAAATCATTGCCATTCAGGTTTTGCATTGCGTTCGACCGAAAGAGCACCAAAAGCTTCTTCTCATGCTTATCCAATACACGCATGACAAGTTTGTGCTTCTCATATTGGTGGGTCCCAGTCAGAAGCATACACTTTTCGTCGGATTGCAAAAACTCTTCTATCTGTATAATTGCTTGTTCTTTGTTATTCATGATTAAACTCCTTTAGCTAATGACACTTTGCTCTTAATCTCACCCATCATCTTCGCCCGCTCGCCCGGCAGTTTTTTGGCTTTCAGCTCTTCATTCAATCGCTTTAACTCCAGAAGCCTTTCAAACAGGGCAAGAACCTCATCTCGATTGTACCACAGCTTTTTCTCAAGCAGCTCGTCAATCCCACTGTACAGCTTGGGGTTCGAGATGATAAACGCCTTGACGTTTGCTTCCAGATATAAGCTCAGCTTGTCCGTCTTGTTTCTAAGGGTATCAAACGAAAGATATTTGTGCAGTTTCTCGGTGGTTTTGTCGGGGAAGGAAAGCGACAACTCTGGCGTTTCTATCCTTTCCTCCACAACAACCTGGGTGGCATCGGTGCGGCTGAGCCGCTTATGTGCGAAAGAGTAAACCTCTGACCCGGTATCATAAAACCGAACCACACAGGGCGCTTTGACCATGCGATGAACCAGATCGGCAAAGTATGCTGTATCCTTAATAGATCTGAGCTTAATATCAAGTCCCATGATAACGGCGCAGTTGTAGTTTTCATCAATGAGTGAGGGGACATCCTCACCCGCAATCTGCCATTTGAGCCGCACTTCAAGCAGGTTTTCGCGGATACGCCCTTTGTCCGCTTTCTTCATATCCCGCAAGATAAAGGTCTTTGGCTCGATTGGACTGTCGGCGAGGTATCTCTGTGGAATGTTAAACATGGCTTCACCTCCGCTAATCTGCAATCAGGAACGACACCAGCTCAAAGTCATCCGTCGTTTCACCTGCGAACGGATTATCAAAGCCGGAGAAATCAAAGATGGATGCCTGCGCCTTTTTGCCCTCGTCGCCCTGGATGCTCTCCACTGCTTTTGTGAGTAGCTTGGAGTATGCTCCCATATTCCTAGCATCATCCGTGCGCTGCAAAAAGGCAAAATTGCGGAGCGTATCAACAGAGTGTTTCCCTACGCAAAGCTTGCGAAACGCCTTAAGTGCCTCGCGGGTTTGTAGGTTTCCATAGATGATTTCGCCATCGCTCCCGATATAGATGAGGTAGTAGGGGTAAAGGCTGCTGTCGGAGCTCGGCTTGATCGCGACATTGCTATGTTTGAAGCAAAACAGAATGCCGTTTTTCTCGCTCTCAGTAACGGAGTATATTCCCTTTGGTACAAGCTTTACATCCGGGTGCTTCTTTATGTACTGCACAAGCTCAAATAGATAGTCGTTCATATTGAGGTCGGTCAGTGAGATGTTGTCGCTGGCCTCGTCGATGTCGATAACCTCTTGGCGAAGCTTTTCAAGTTGCCGCTTGCGGAAACGGATGTCGTTCATCTCCGGCGACAGGATATCTTCATCCCCTGTAGAGGCAATGTTTACGGCAAGCATCTTGCCCTTTACACGCTGCTCCAGATTGAGGTATTCGTTAAGCTCCAACGCAGGGAAGAAGTTTACCATCTGTATCTTGGCGTTTTGGCTGCCGATACGGTCGATGCGACCGAAACGCTGAATCAGAGACACAGGATTCCACTGGATATCGTAGTTTACAACACAGTCGCAATCTTGCAGGTTCTGCCCCTCAGAGATGCAGTCCGTACCAATAAGAACATCGATTTCAAGGTTGGGATTTGCATCGTCAACTTTCTTTGACACGGGGGAAAATGCCCGTAGCAGCATGGAGTATTCCTGCTGTACCATATTGTTTGAGCGCACGGGCTTGGAGCCGCTTACAAAACCTGTGAAGACCCCAAGCTCCCGCAGCTCTTTCTCAAGCTGCAAGAAGATGTATTCTGCTGTATCCGCAAAAGCAGAGAAAATCAGCACCTTGCGGTTACCTTCATTATAAGGAGTGGCTTTGATTTTCTCGTGTAAAAACTCCCGCAGAACTTCAAGTTTGGAGTCCCGCTCTTCGTCAAGCACACGGCGAATATCCCTATAAAGCCCATCTAGGATTTCTTTGTCATAATACAGATCAGCAAGAAAATCCGCTGTATTCAGATGGTTGACGTTTATCTCGTATTTGTAGTCGAGGAAGTCATCCTCAGCATCGAGTTCGTCCACCTCAAGAATTTTATCCGGGTCAACACTTTCAAGCTGTGCGATAGCCTTGTCGATTCTGTCAATTAGTCGCCCTATGGTTTCACCAAAGGCGTAGACGGAACTTTCGAGCCGCTTGAAAAGATTGAAGCGGTGGAGCGTCGTCGTGATGACTTCTCGATTCTCTTGCGTGAAAATAACCTTACCACCATAGACGGTTTGGAATTTCTCGCTGTAAAACTTTTTGTGTTCCCCCTTGATGTATTTCATGGGGGAATAGACTGCCATTTTCAAGCTTTCCAGAATCTCGTTTGTTGAGCCGAAAATCAAAAGCTCTCCCTGTGCATCAATATCGGGATTGAATGTAATTGGCTTGCTTTTTTCAGGGAATGTTCCGAATTCGGCGCTCTTATAGC
>CAZMIX010000098.1:0-3776 GCA_964566545.1 uncultured Lachnospiraceae bacterium
AACGTTTTTCCTTGTAATAAGATATCCTGCCTTGCAGTATTTCTTATCTCTTTGAAAATTGCGGCGCGCGTCTTGCGGCTTTGAGGCCGTATTTCTTTCTTTCTTTCATACGCGGATCTCTTGTCAGGAAGCCGGCTGACTTGAGTGTTGGACGGTATTCTGCATCCACCTTAAGAAGCGCTCTTGAGATACCATGTCTGATCGCTCCTGCCTGTCCTGTGTATCCGCCTCCGTGTACGTTTACAAGTACGTCGAATTTATCGACGGTCTCCGTTGCGGAGAAAGGCTGACGAACGATTGCCTTTAAAGTCTCAAGACCAAAATACTCATCCAGATTTCTCTTATTTATTGTGATATTACCTTTTCCAGGTACTAAATATACTCTTGCGATTGACTTCTTTCTTCTTCCTGTTCCGTAGAACTTTTCTGCTACTTTAGCCACTGTAATTTCCTCCTTCCAGTCCTCTATTATAATTTCAGTTCTTCAGGTTTCTGAGCCGCATGTGGATGCTCAGCGCCTGCATAAACAAATAATTTTTTATACATTTTTCTTCCTAAAGGACCCTTCGGAAGCATTCCCTCTACAGCAAGCTCAAATACTTCTGCGGGTGCCTTAGCCAGCTTTTCCTTCAAAACTGTCTCCTTGACTCCGCCTACATAATCGGAATGCCTGAAATACGTCTTCTGATCTAACTTCTTGCCTGTCACCGTGATCTTCTCCGCATTGACGATGATCACATAATCACCCGTGTCTGCATGCGGCGTGAAAATCGGCTTATTCTTTCCTCTTAATATTTTTGCGACTTCTGATGCCAGACGTCCCAATGTATGTCCTGTAGCGTCTATCACATACCATTTTCTTTCAACGGCAGCCTCGCTAGCCATAAATGTTTTCATTATGATACCTCCGTAAAACAAGCCTCGTGGCCAATTTCATTATTAGTTGCGTATTATTGCTCTGACCCTTCCTGCGCTTTACCGGGGCTATGGCTATACACATTCCGCACGTCGTCACATTGAATTATTATATTACACTCACCCTCGTGTGTCAATATTCTTTTTTGATATTTTTGCAAATTGTCCATCGTACCATCGTGTTTTCATAAAACATCCACCTTTTGTAACTATTCCGTCAAAAATTCATATCCTATCAAGCACAATCCTTTCGCTGGGGCTGTCGGGCCGCTTCCGCTTCTGTCGCCTTTCAAAAGCTGTTCTCTGACAGAATCGGGAGACGCTTTGCCCTGACCGATATCAAGCAGCGTTCCTGCGATGATCCTTACCATATTATATAAAAAGCCGTTTCCATATACGCGGATCGTGATGAGATGGCTCTGCTTCTCCACTTTTAGATCGTATATTGTCCTGACTGTTGTCTCAACCTGCGTATGAGAGCTGCAAAACGCACGAAAATCATGTTCGCCCACAAAATATGCCGCGCCCTGCTTCATTGCCTCCACATCAAGCGGCGTATAGACCCAGTGGGTATAGAGACGATTAGTCGGCAATGGAAATTCATCGTGCCAAATCCGATATTCATAGATTTTTTTTGTATTAATACGTCTTGGATGAAAATCCGGTTTAACTTCCCACGATTTACGGATACGGATATCCTCCGGCAGGCTCTGGTTCAGCGCATAAGAAAACTTTTCGCCGGGTATTCTGGAATTGGTATCAAATACCGCGATAGCGCCCTCGGCATGCACGCCCGCATCAGTCCGGCTCCCGCCGATTACCCTGATATCCTCCTTAAGAAGTCTGGAAAGCTCCGCATTCAAAACGCCCTCTATCGTCTCGCCGTTTGGCTGTATCTGCCAACCGCAGTAATTTGTCCCATCATATGCAACTGTCAGCATGATCCGTTTCATGAAAAACCTCCCTCATCCGAGCAGCACGCGCACACAGATGATTGCAGCCAGATAAACCGTCAGAAACCCGTAAGCTGCCCTATCTCTTCCTTTATAAATGAGCGGCTTCATTTTCGTCCTGCCGTCCCCGCCGCGGTAACATCTCGCCTCCATCGCCATCGCAAGGTCATTCGCCCTGCGAAACGCGGAAATAAACAGCGGCACAAGCAGCGGCACGAGACTTTTCGCCTTTTTGACGAGATTGCCGCTTTCAAAGTCGGCGCCTCTTGCCATCTGCGCCTTCATAATTTTATCGGTTTCCTCAAGCAGAATCGGAATAAAGCTCAGTGCGATCGACATCATCATCGCCACCTCATGCACCGGCACCTTAAAAATGCGCAGCGGATTCAGAAGCTTTTCCATGCCGTCCGTCAGATTGTTCGGGGTTGTCGTCAGCGTCATAATGGAGGAACCGATGATCAGGTAGGTCAGGCGAATGATCATAAATACCGCCGTCCGAAGCCCTTCCTTTGTGACTGTCAGCTTCCAGACGCTCACCAGCGGCTCGCCCGGCGTTAAGAACAGATTAAATACGACTGTGATCAGCATCAAAATAACGATCGCCTTTAAACCCTTCACCATAAAGGAGAACGGTACCTTTGACAGCCTGATGACGGCAACAAGAAAAACCGTCGCCACAACATAGCCGATAAAATTTTCAAATAAGAATAAGGAAATGATAAACAGCAGCGTCCCCATAAGCTTCACCCGCGGGTCTAGCCTGTGCAGGATGGAATCTGCCGGATAATATTGTCCCAATGTGATATCTCTGATCATTTCTTTTACCTGCTGTTAGGGGAAATTCACCGGACAGGGCAAAGTACCCTTAGAATTTCCTTTTTTGCTTCCTCTATTGTGATCGCACCTGTACGCACCGGAATGCCCTTTTCCTGCAGTCTGTGCAGAATATTGGTCACCTGAGGCGCCGCCAGACCGATTTCCTCCAGCTCTTTATAATGGGAAAATACCTCGCGCGGCACATCATCATGGACGACCCTTCCCTGCTTCATGACAATGATCCTGCCGACATATTCGGCGACATCCTCCATGCTGTGGGAAACGAGAACGACCGTAATGCCACTTTCCTCCCTGAGTCTTGCGATCTGCTTAAGAATCTCCTCTCGCCCCTTCGGATCAAGGCCCGCAGTCGGTTCATCGAGAATCAGCACCTCCGGGTTCATCGCGAGCACGCCTGCGATTGCGGCGCGCCTTTTTTCCCCTCCGGACAGATCAAACGGCGACTGATAAAAATATTCATCAGCAAGACCCACCTGCTTTAATGCTTCATAGGCACGCAGCTCCGCTTCTGATTTGGAAAGTCCAAGATTCTTGGGACCGTAGCAGACGTCGGAAAATACATCCACCTCGAAAAGCTGATGCTCGGGATATTGAAAAACCAGCCCCACCTTGCTTCTGAGCTGTCTCATTTCAAAATCCTTATCATAAATATCCGCTCCGTTATAATAAATATTACCCGAGGACGCTCGCAGTAAGCCGTTTAAATGCTGTACCAAGGTGGATTTGCCCGAGCCGGTATGCCCGATCAGTCCGATAAATTCTCCTTCACCGATCTGCAGGCTGATGTCGTCGAGCGCCTTCATCTCATATGCGGTTCCCTCGCCGTATACATAGCTGATATGGTCTACGATAATCGACATAATGCTTCTACCAATTCCTCCGCGGATAAAATGCCGTCCGGCAGCGGAATACCTTCCTTTTTCAATTCGTATGCAAGCAGCGTCGCCTGCGGCACGCCTAGACGAATCTGCTTTAATTCATCCACCTTAGAGAAAATCTCACGCGGCGTTCCGCGCATGACGATTTTCCCTTCATCCATAACGAATATTTTATTTGCGTAGATCACCTCTT
>CAZMIX010000098.1:3786-4480 GCA_964566545.1 uncultured Lachnospiraceae bacterium
ACCGTGATTTTTTCCACATCGTTCAGCGCACGGACAGCCCTTAGGACCTCCTTGCGCCCTGCGGGATCGAGCATCGCCGTTGGTTCGTCGAGTACGATGCATTTCGGGTGCATCGCCACCACACCGGCAATTGCGACACGCTGCTTCTGCCCGCCCGACAGCTTGTTGGGAGAATGCTTCCGATACTTATACATGCCGACCGCCTTTAGACTTTCCTCGACCCGCGCCCAGATCTCATCCGTCGGCACGCCCATGTTTTCCGGTCCGAAGCCGACGTCCTCTTCGACTACGGTCCCGATGATCTGATTGTCGGGGTTTTGGAACACCATTCCCGTCGTCTGGCGAATATCCCACATATTTTCCAGATCGGCTGTATCCTTCCCGTCCACAAAAAGCGTTCCCTCCGTCGGATAGAGGATCGCGTTCATATGCTTGGCAAGCGTGGATTTTCCGGAGCCGTTATGCCCTAAAACGGCGATAAAATCGCCGCGCTCGATATCCAGATCCACTTCATCGACAGCGCGGATAATTCCCTCAACGGCGCCGTCCTTATCACGGCGTATATATTCAAATACAAGCTTTCTTGCTTCAATAATCCCCATTCCAGTGCCCCGCCTGCCTTTTTCCTGATGCATCTTTTCTAAGTATATAGTTAAACGCCGGTTTTGTAAATAAAATGTTATGGTTTAGTTTG
>CAZMIX010000099.1:0-1869 GCA_964566545.1 uncultured Lachnospiraceae bacterium
GAACCGTGTCCACGACCTCTTCTAAAATTATCACTATGCTTTGAGCCTTCAGCCGGCTGTAAATTTGATAATTCCATCTTGACACCTCCTTATCTGTTAATTAAATTTCTTCTACCTTAACTAAATGACAAACCTGCTTTACCATTCCTCTTACCGCATCATTATCGGGAAGCTCCACGCTTCTTCCGGTCTTCTTTAAGCCCAATGCCGCAACAGTCGCTTTATGCTTAGGAATAGCGCCGATTACTGATTTAACTAAAGTAACTTTAATTTTCTTATCTGCCATCTCACTCTACCTCCTTAGCCGACGATCTCTTCAACGGATTTTCCGCGAAGACGAGCTACCTCTTCCGGAGTCTTTAACTGCTTTAATACTTCGATAGTAGCCAAAACTACATTTTGCTTGTTGTTGGAACCCAGAGACTTTGTACGAATGTTTCTGATTCCCGCAAGCTCACATACGTTACGCACAGGACCTCCCGCGATCACGCCGGTACCTTCCGGGGCTCTTTTGAGCAATACGGAGGCTCCGCCAAATTTTCCGCTGAAGTCGTGTGTAATACTATTATTTTCATCCATTGCGACCGTAATCAGCTTCTTCGTTGCGTCTTCTTTTCCTTTACGAATCGCTTCCGGAATTTCTGTAGCCTTTCCTAATCCGGCGCCAACGTGTCCGTTGCCGTCTCCGACAACTACCAAAGCTGTGAAACGGAAGTTACGACCACCTTTTACAACCTTTGTTACACGCTTGATGGATACTACCTTTTCAGTCAGCTCTAAGCTGTTGGTATCTATGATTGTATGCTTCATGTGTTCTCTCCTTCCTAGAATTCTAAGCCAGCTTCTCTGGCTGCATCTGCTAATGCTTGGATTTTTCCATGGTATATAAAGCCGCCTCTGTCAAAGACAACCGTCGTAATACCCTTGTCTAATGCCTTCTTAGCAATGACTTTTCCTAAATATGCTGCCGCATCAACGTTGTTCGTTTTTTCAAGCTCTGCCTTTACCTCTTTTTCAAGAGTAGATGCAGATACTAATGTATTTCCAACCGTATCGTCGATAATTTGAGCATACATATGATTATTGCTTCTAAACACAGAAAGACGCGGTCTTTCAGTTGTACCGCTGAAACGGTTACGAATTCTTTTGTGCTTATTGATACGAACTTCTGACTTTACTTTTTTACCAACCATCTTCACACTCTCCTTATCTACTTCTTACCGGTCTTACCAACTTTACGTCTGATCGTTTCATCAGCATATTTAATACCCTTGCCCTTATAAGGCTCCGGTCTTCTCTGATCTCTGATTTCAGCTGCGTATTGTCCAACCATTTCTTTATTAATACCTTTTACAATGATCTTGTTCTGACCCTCTAAAACAGTTTCTAACCCTTCCGGATCTTCCATCTCAACAGGATGGGAATATCCCAGCGATAACACGAGCTTGCTGCCCTGCTTTGCCGCCCTGTAGCCAACACCGTTGACTTCCAGAACCTTTTGATATCCGTCGGTCACACCCACCACCATGTTATTAAGCAGCGTTCTTGTTAAACCGTGTAAAGCTTTCATTCTCTTTAAATCATTCGGACGGTTTACAGTCATCACTGCTCCATCAATCTTGATTTCCATCTCAGGTACCAGAACTCTTTCCAATGTACCTTTGGGACCCTTTACAGTCACTTTATTATTTTCTGCAATATCTACCGTTACGCCTGCAGGTATTGCGATTGGCATTCTTCCTATACGTGACATGCCCGTACCTCCTATCATTGTTGTTGAAATAGTTAATGTTATATTTTCATAAGGAAGTTCTTGTCGCTAAGCTCGAAAATACCTCGCCAATCTCCAAGAACGACCTCGCACTAGGC
>CAZMIX010000099.1:1969-4372 GCA_964566545.1 uncultured Lachnospiraceae bacterium
TCACCAAACAAATGCGAGCACTTCTCCGCCTACACCTGTTTTTCTGGCTTCCTTGTCGGTGATGACACCGGTGTTGGTGGAAATAATCGCGATGCCGAGTCCGCCGAGAACTCTGGGTAATTCATCCTTTCCGGCATATACACGAAGACCCGGCTTAGAAATTCTCTTAAGGCCCGTGATAATTTTCTCATTCTTATCAGCACCATACTTTAAGGTAATACGGATGGTCTTGAATGCGCCGTCGTCAATCAAATCATATTTCTTAATGTAGCCTTCATTGAGAAGAATTGCTGCAATAGCAAGCTTCATCTTTGATGAAGGAACGTCTACTGTATCGTGTTTTGCAGTATTTGCGTTACGAATTCTTGTAAGCATATCTGCAATTGGATCACTCATTGTCATTTGGGTTGCCTCCTTTTCTTACCAGCTTGCTTTTTTAACGCCTGGTATCTGTCCTTTATATGCTAATTCACGGAAGCAGATTCTGCAAATTCCGTATTTTCTTAAATATGCATGTGGACGACCACAGATTCTGCAACGGCTGTATTCTCTTGTCGAGAATTTCTGTTTGCGCTGCTGCTTTACCTTCATTGCTGTTTTAGCCATGAACGATTCCTCCTTCTACTTTGCAAATGGCATATTAAACTGGGTTAACAATTCACGTGCCTCTTCATCAGTCTTTGCAGTTGTGACAAAGATGATATCCATACCTCTTATTTTGTCAATCTTGTCATATTCGATTTCAGGGAAAATCAACTGTTCCTTGATGCCAAGGGCATAATTGCCTCTGCCGTCGAATGCGTTCGGATTAACTCCTCTGAAGTCACGTACACGAGGTAATGCAAGATTTACCAAACGATCAAGGAATTCATACATTTTCTCGCCGCGTAAGGTTACTTTACAGCCAATTGTCATACCTTCCCTGATTTTGAAGTTTGCAATCGCTTTTTTGGCTTTAGTCAAAACTGCTTTCTGACCCGTGATAGTTTCCAGATCTTTCACCGCAGCCTCTAACAACTTCGCATTTTCCTTGGCTTCACCAACGCCCATATTAACAACGATCTTATCAAGTTTCGGTACTTCCATCACATTTTTATATTCAAACTTTTTGATCATAGCATCTACGATCTGGTCTTTATATATGTCTTTTAATCTGCTCAACGTTTTAGACCTCCTCTCTTAGAATTAATCAATCACTTCGCCCGTTGTCTTTGCGAAACGTACTTTCTTGCCGTTCTCTGTCTTGAAGCCAACCCTCGTAGGCTTGCCCTTGTGCAGATACATCACGTTAGATGCATCAACAAATGCTTCCTTCTCAACGATTCCGCCATTCTGATTCTGAGCAGAAGGCTTTGTATGCTTCTTTACCATGTTGACACCTTCTACGATCACCTTACCGGCTTCCTTATTCGTAATGAGCACCTTGCCCTCTGTGCCAACATCTTTTCCTGCGATAACCTTGACCTTATCGCCTCTTTTAATTTTCATAGTTGCCATCCTTCGCACCTCCTATAACACTTCGGGAGCCAAGGAAACAATCTTCATAAATTGCTTTTCACGAAGCTCTCTGGCTACCGGTCCAAAAATACGGGTTCCTCTCGGAGTCTTGTCATCCTTGATAACGACCGCAGCATTTTCATCGAATTTAATATAAGAACCGTCTTTGCGACGAGCACCCTTTACGGTACGTACAACTACAGCCTTAACAATGTCACCCTTTTTAACAACGCCGCCTGGCGTTGCATCTTTAACGCTAGCAACAATCACATCACCGATATTGGCATATCTTCTTGTAGAACCGCCCATAACTCTAATGCACAGTAATTCCTTTGCACCGGTATTATCAGCGACTTTCAATCTGGTTTCCTGCTGTATCATGCTAATTCTCCCTTCGCATTGAGCACTTGACGAGGTATTTTCGAGTCTAGTGCGAAAGCGCACCTCGTTACTTAGCGAGGTTCTTTCGAGCTTAGTAATCGATGGTGCTTCCATCCTACTTAGCCGAGGTTCTTTCGAGCTTAGTAATCGATGGTGCTTCCATCCTACTTAGCCGAGGTTCTTTCGAGCTTAGTAATCGATGCCGCTTTCCATTCCCCTACCTGTCTCACGCTCAACCTAATTTATTTTGCTCTTTCAATGATTTCAACAAGTCTCCATCTCTTATCCTTGGAGATAGGTCTTGTTTCCATTACTTTTACCGTGTCGCCAATGTTGCAGTCGTTATTCTCATCATGAGCCTTCAGCTTATAAGTCTTCTTAACAATTTTCTTATAAAGCGGATGCTTTACGTGGTCTTCGATACTCACAACAATGGTCTTATCCATTTTATTACTCAATACCTTACCGGTACGAATTTTTCTCAAATTTCTTTCCATTGTCTACTCCCTTCTACGCCTCAGCCTT
>CAZMIX010000100.1:0-4230 GCA_964566545.1 uncultured Lachnospiraceae bacterium
TATGACCACTTCGATACGACTCCAAAACAGATACAACAAAAATTATAATACATATAAGGTGGAAAAGTCAAATGATAATAATATTTTCAAAAGCTGTTGCAAAAAAAAAGATTATCTTGTATAATTTAGATTATACTAAAATAGTTTACAATGCAATAAAATAAGAGAAGGAAAAAGTAAAAGAAAAGCGGGGTATGAAATGTGCATAAATAAAGAACTGAAGTATAACGAGGTCTGGATTTCTCAGAGAGCAGATCCCTATGTGTACCGGCATACCGACGGAACCTATTATTTTACTGCATCTGTACCGGATTATGACGGAATTATATTAAGGAAAGCTGATACGCTGGCAGGACTTACCGAAGCGAAGGAGGTCTATATTTGGAAAAAGCATTCGTCGGGTATTATGAGCGAGCACATCTGGGCA
This sequence comes from uncultured Lachnospiraceae bacterium, assembly GCA_964566545.1. GTDB lineage: Bacteria > Bacillota > Clostridia > Lachnospirales > Lachnospiraceae > JAEYFP01. Next base: position 428 of record CAZMIX010000100.1, read on the forward strand.
CCTGAGCTGCATTATCTGGATGGTAAATGGTATGTTTATTTTGCGGCGAGCGATGTGGATGATGTTTGGGCATTGCGTCCGTATGTACTGGAATGTGCCGATGAGGATCCGATTGCGGGAAGCTGGGTGGAAAAGGGTATGATCCGGCATGCGGAAGGAGATGAATTTTCCTTCCAGGCCTTTTCGCTGGATGCGACCGTATTTGAGAGCAAGGGACGCCGTTATTACGTGTGGGCGGAAAAGGTCGGTGTTGGGAGGCAGATATCCAACCTGTACATAGCCGAGATGGAAACTCCCTGTAAGCTGAAAACGGTGCAGGTATTGCTGACCACGCCCGATTATGAATGGGAACGAGTTGGCTTCTGGGTAAATGAAGGTCCGGCTGTCCTCATGCGCGGCAGAAAGATTTTTATGACATATTCGGCGAGCGAGACAGGGAGCAGTTACTGTATGGGAATGCTGACCGCAGACGAAAACACGGATCTGCTGGATCCCGGCTCCTGGAAAAAGGAGCGCTATCCGGTACTCAGCAGCGATGTAAAGAAGGGCATATATGGACCGGGACACAACTCCTTTACGAAGGACGAGAACGGAAACGATATCATGATCTATCATGCGCGCACGGAGGAGGAAATCACCGGAAATCCCCTGTATAATCCGAATCGTCATGCGATGCTGATGAAGGTAACCTGGAGTGATAAGGAAACTCCGGTATTTTCCCTAACAGAAAAGCAGGAGAAGCAAAATGTTTAAAAAAACCATAATCGCCTTATTAGGTGCCGCAGTATGTATCGGACTGGCAGGCTGTGGCAGCAAACAGGAGGTTTTTAACGAAAAGCCGGTTAAGGAAATCAAGGTGGGAGATTTGGGAGTGATGGCTTCGGTTCACGATCCTTCCATTATAAAAGGGGAGGAGGGCGCTTATTACATTTTCGGCACGCATATGTCCTCCGCAAAGTCGACGGATCTCGTGCACTGGAAATCCTTTTCGGACGGTGTCAGCAAAAGGAATCCGTTGTTTGGCAATTTGTTTGACGAGGAGCTGGAAGCGTTTCAGTTTGTCGGGAAAAACAACGAGAACTGGTATTCTGTTTGGGCACCAGACGTCGTTTATAGTAAGGCGATGGGGAAATATGTGATGTATTTCTGCACGTCGTCTACTTATGTGCTCTCCAACATCTGTATGGCGACGTCGGACAGCATTGAAGGCCCCTATGAATATCAGGATACGCTGCTGTATTCGGGCTTCATTAAGCCGACGATCCTGAAAACGAACTTTCTTGATTATGTCGATAAGTCCAAAATAAAGGACTACACGCAATCAGGGCTTGGCTACAACAACCAGTATTGGCCGAATTGCATTGACCCGACCGTATTCTATGATGCAGAGGGGAAAATGTGGATGGTTTACGGTTCGTGGTCGGGCGGCATTTTTTTGCTGGAGATAGACGAACGTACCGGCTATCCGATCCATCCAAAAGAGGATAAAGAAAATCAGGTGGATGCGTATTTTGGAAAACGGCTGCTCGGCGGTTATCACCAATCGATCGAGGGTCCCTATATTTTGTATGATGAGCGGACGGACTATTATTATCTGTTCGTATCCTACGGCAGCCTGACAAGAGAAGGCGGCTATCAGGTGCGCTTGTTCCGTTCGGAGAACGTCGACGGCCCTTATGTGGACGCCGCGGGCAGAACGATGACGATGGTGGATGCCAAAAACCCGGAATACAACAAGGAATATGGCCTGAAAATGATGGGAAACTATGATTTCCCGAGCTTAAAGCAGGCGTATATGGCGCCGGGGCATAATTCCGCATTTATTGATGATGACAAAAAAATGTATATTGTTTATCACCAGCGATTCGACGACGGCTCGGAATTCCATCAGCCTAGGGTGCACCAGTTGTTTACGAACAAGGATGGCTGGCTTGTAGCGGCGCCGTTTGAGACATCCGGCGAGACGTTAAAGCAGGAGGGCTACACAGGCAAGGAGATTGCAGGAACTTATTATGTCGTAAACCACGGAACAGATATCAGCAAGACGATTCATGAGCCGGAGGAGCTGAAATTTTATTCCGACAAGACGGTGCAAAGAATCGAAAACGGAGAATCCGTAGAAGCGGGAAGCTATACGCTGAAAAAGGGAACGCCGTATGTCACGGTTCAATTAGGTGAAAACAGCTACGAGGGTGTTTTTGTTGAAATGACTGATGAGGCGGGCAACGAAGTGCTGTGCTTCACGGCAGCAGGAACAAACAATGAGACCATTTGGGGTGTTCATTATAAATAATAATTAAGAAGGAGAAGGCAGGGTATGGTAAAGTTATATGTAAACGAGAAGGAGAAGAAGGGGCATATCAATCCGGAGATTTACGGACATTTTTCGGAGCATTTGGGAAGATGTATTTATGAGGGATTATATGTAGGTGAATATTCCGAGATTCCGAATAAAAACGGAATGCGCACGGATGTTGTAGAGGCGCTGAAAGGGATTCAAATTCCTGTGCTCCGTTGGCCCGGAGGCTGCTTTGCGGACGAATACCACTGGAAAGATGGGATCGGCCCGAAGGAAACGAGAAAGAAAATGGTCAATACGCATTGGGGCGGCGTTGTAGAGGATAACAGCTTCGGCACGCACGAATTTTTCGAGCTGTGCGAGCAGCTCGGCTGCAAGACGTATATTAACGGAAACGTAGGCAGCGGCACCGTACAGGAAATGTCCGAATGGGTGGAATACATGACGTTTGGCGGCATGTCTCCGATGTCCGAGTTAAGAAAAGAAAACGGACGGGAAAAGCCGTGGAAGGTCGACTATTTCGGTGTTGGAAATGAAAATTGGGGTTGTGGCGGCAACATGACTCCGCAGTATTACGCGAATGAGTATCGCCGTTACCAGACGTATGTAAGAAATTATCATCCCGAGCAGCCGATCAGTAAAATTTGCGGCGGCGCAAACGTAGCGGATTATTACTGGACGAAGGAAGTGCTGAAAACCGCATTTGATAATGTTCCCTTGGAGCTTCATGGATTGATGGACGGACTTTCCCTGCACTATTATGTACATCCGGAGGGCTGGGAAATCAAGGGCAGCGCCACGGAATTTGATGCGGTGGTATGGTATAAGACGCTTGCGAAGGCGCTTTATATCGAGGAGCTTGTCAGCAGACATGGCCATATTATGGATGAATATGACCCTGACAAAAAAATCGGGATGATCGTAGACGAATGGGGAAGCTGGTACACGGTCGAGGAAGGAACGAATCCGGGCTTCCTTTATCAGCAGAATACGGTTCGCGATGCGCTTGTTGCGGGGCTGACGCTGAACATTTTCAATAAGCACTGCGACCGCGTGAAGATGGCAAACCTCGCTCAAACGGTAAATGTATTGCAATCGGTAGTCTTGACGGAAGGACCCAAAATGGTTCTGACCCCGACGTATCACGTATTCCATATGTACCAATACCATCAGAATGCCGAGCTGGCGGCAAGCAGCATCGAGGGCAGCAGGATGATCGGCGCAGAGCCGGAATTTATGGTTCCTGACGTGCAGGAATCCGCATCCGTAAGCACGGACGGAACTGTGAATATCACAATTAACAATCTGTCTGCAGAGGAAGAAAAAGAGCTTTTCATCAGCTTTATGGAGTTGAAACCCGCAAACGTAGAAGCCACCATCGTGACAGGCAAAATGGAGGCGCATAATACGTTTGAGAATCCAAACGCCGTAAAGGAAGAATCGTTCAAGGCGTTTGAAATTACTCAGGACGGAATCAAAGCGGTCTTACCGCCTTGCAGCGTCG
>CAZMIX010000101.1:0-4054 GCA_964566545.1 uncultured Lachnospiraceae bacterium
TTATATTGTAACACATTATGTGTTAAATATCAATACAAACCTTACCTTTATTTATCTCTCCAGATGATTCTGCCCTTTGAGAGATCGTAAGGAGACATTTCGATCGTCACTTTATCGCCCGGAAGAATCCTGATAAAGTTCATACGAAGCTTTCCGCTGATATGCGCCAATACCTCATGCTCATTTTCCAGTTTTACACGAAACATCGCATTAGGCAGCTTCTCAATTATTATTCCCTCAATTTCAATTACATCGGTTTTTGACATTCATTTACCTCCCGTTCATAGAGCTTAATTGCCCGCTTTACTTCTTCATTGTTAATTGTTTTGTGGTTTTGAATCTTTGTTATGATATCACTATTGCAATTCTTTTTTACAATCTGTATATGCTTTCTGTTCTTCTGCTTCGGCTTTTCCAGCGTTCTTAGCCTACCATCAACCAGCATCAGAAGAGAATCAGTTTCTTCTATTATAATGTAGAGCTGACCCTTATCATGTCCCGCTAAAGACCTTGCAAAGCTGCCTAACATATGGTTGCCTTTCATATCCTATTGAAATTACTACATTACGCCGCAATAGGTAGCACCACGCTCTGCTAGGCTCGATAGTACCTCGCCAAGCATCCGGGTGGACTTTCTCGCTAAGCTCGACAATACCTCGCTAAGCGTTCCTATGGAACCACCACGCTCTGCTAGGCTCGATAGTACCTCGCCAAGCATCCGGGTGGACTTTCTCGCTAAGCTCGACAATACCTCACTAAGCGTTCAATGTCAGTATCTCCGCATCTCCGGTGGTGATTAGGATTGTGTTTTCGTAGTGGGCGGAGGGAAGTCCGTCTTCGGCTACGACTGTCCAATCATCGTCTAGCCATTCGACATCGTAGCGCCCCATATTGATCATCGGCTCGATCGCAAGCGTCATGCCGGCCTTTAACAGCAATCCACGTCTCTTCTGGCGAAAATTCGGTATCTGCGGATCTTCGTGGAGCTTGGTTCCTATACCATGTCCGACAAGATCCCTAACAATTCCATAACCGAACTGGCTGACATAGTCATCGATCGCATTGGAGATATCGTGTAAGTGGCAGCCCTCTCGTGCATATTTAATGCCTTCGAAAAAACTCTGCCTTGTCACATCAATCAACTGCTGCGCTTCCTTTGTAATTTTGCCAACCGCATGAGTTCTGGCCGCATCGGAATGATATCCTTTATAAATCAGTCCCGCATCGAGGCTGACAATATCTCCCTCATGAAGGATACGATGCTTATTCGGTATGCCATGCACAACCTCTTCATTTACCGAAACACAAATCGATGCCGGGTATCCGTTATAATGCAGGAAGTTTGGAATACCATCCTGCTCCCTAATCAACTTTTCGCCGAGCGTATCGATGTCCAGAGTGGATATCCCCGGCCTGATTGCCTTACCTAATTGCTCATGCACATATTCGAGACGTTTTCCGGCCTCTCTCATCAATTCAATTTCTCTTGACGATTTTACTGTTACAGCCATTTCCTTACGCTCCTAAGATTTGGACGATTTCCTCAAACATGACATTCCTATCCTTGGTACCGTCCACTTCTTTCAAAATCCCTTTTTTGTTATAATAGTCAATCAACGGCTGGGTCTGTTCATGATAAACAGCAAGACGACTCTTAACCGTCTCCGCCTTATCATCGTCGCGAAATACGAGTCTGCCGCCGCATACATCACAGACTCCTTCCGCTTTCGGCGGAATATTCACAACATGATACGTTGCGCCACATTGCAGACAAGCCCTTCTTCCAGACATTCTGTTAATTATATTTTGATCAGGAATATTTATATTAATTGCAAAGTCAATTTTATCATTTAATTCTGCAACGGCCTTGTCAAGCACCTCGGCCTGCGGAATGGTTCTTGGAAAACCGTCCAGCACATATCCTGCATTACAATCTTCTTTTGCGACTCTGTCAAGCAGAATCTTTACCGTCAATTCATCAGGGACAAGCTTTCCCTGATCCATATACTGTTTTGCTTCCATTCCAAGAGCTGTCTGCTCTTTGATGTTTGCCCGGAAAATATCCCCTGTGGAAATATGAGGAATCCTGTATTTCTCTGAAATCTGCTTTGCCTGAGTTCCTTTTCCGGCGCCAGGGGCTCCTAACATGATAATTTTCATACCTATTCTCCTATAAAATTGCACCAAGTATATGAAGCTTAAAAATCAAGGGTGTTACACTCAACTATAGTTCAAAAAACTTTATCAAGTCTCGGTAACAGCTTTTTCTAAGTATTCAATGCGCAGGCAAGACAAGGCTTTACAGCCTTGTCTTTCTGCCGCTTAATCATTCAAAAATCCTTTGTAATTACGCACTAACATCTGTGACTCAATCTGCTTTAAGGTCTCGTTGATGACGCCGACAATGATGATCAGGGAGGTTCCGCCGAACGATACGCTCGCGCTGAACAAACCGTTTGATATGATCGGGATCATCGCCACAATAATCAGACCTACCGCGCCAATAAAGACAATGTAATTCAAAATCTTTGTCAGGTAGTCACTTGTCGGCTTGCCCGGTCTGATACCCGGAACGAAGCCGCCCTGCTTCTTCATGTTATTGGCTACCTCTAACGGATTAAATGTGATAGAGGTATAGAAGTAAGCAAAAAAGATAACTAAAAAGATGTAAATGATTACGCCTACGGAATAAACCGGCGTAGTCAGATTGAACCAGTTACCTGAATTCAGTGTATGAAGAATATTTGCCCATACGCCCGTACCTTGTGTCTGGAAAAACGAAGTGATAACGATCGGGAGCTGTAATAAACTGGATGCAAAGATAATCGGAATAACGCCGCTCGTATTTACCTTTAATGGAATATGAGAGGACTGTCCTCCTACAACCTTTCTTCCCTGCACCTTTTTTGCATACTGTACCGGAATTCTTCTTTCCGCACCGTTCAAAATAACGACGAGAATCACTGTACCAATAATAATCGCCAGAACAATAACAGCGGCAAGCACTGCAATCGCAAAGGACTTGCCCTTCATAAACTGATCATAAAGGGAAGCGAAATCCTGAGGAATTCTAGAAATAATGTTGATCGTCAGCACTATGGAAATACCATTTCCAACACCATTTTCCGTAATTTGCTCACCAACCCACATCAGGAATGCGGAACCGGCTGTAAGAGCCGCAATAACAGTAATGATATTGATTGCATTATAATCAGCAAGTAAACCCTGTCTGCCAAATCCGATCGCCATAGCCGTCGATTCAATTAAAGCAAGACCGACTGTGACATATCTCGTAATTGCTGCAATCTTCTTTTTTCCATCCTCACCCTCTTTTTGCATTTCCTCAAGCTTTGGAATCGCTATCGTGAGGAGCTGCATGATGATGGAGGATGTGATATAAGGGGTAATATTCAATGCGAACACGGACATGTTCAAAAATGAACCACCCGTAAACGCATCAAGAAAATTAAAAGCATCGCCTGTCTGTGCTGCAAACCAACTTGAAAAATAATTTCTATCAACACCCGGCACCGGCAATTCGGAACCAAGTCTGATCACAATCAGCATTAAAAACGTGAAAATAAGTTTGTTTCTGATTTCTTTTATTTTAAACGCATTTTGCAGTGTATTGAGCATTAGATCACCTCTGCTTTTCCACCAAGAGCTTCAATTTTCTCCTTTGCAGATGCACTGAATGCATTCGCCTGCACCGTAAGCTTCTTAGTTAACTCTCCGTTTCCAAGGATTTTCACACCGTCTCTCGGGTTCTTTACAATTCCTTTTTCTTTCAGAGTATCAACGGAAACTGTAGCACCATCTTCAAACACTTCAAGAGCCGACATATTAATTACAACAATGTCTTTTGTGTTTCTATTCTTGAATCCTCTCTTTGGAATTCTTCTGTACAATGGCATCTGGCCACCCTCGAAACCAATTCTCGGTGCGCCTGAACGAGCCTTCTGACCTTTGTGGCCTTTTCCGGCTGTCTTACCATTTCCCGAACCGTGTCCACGACCTCTTCTAAAATTATCACTATGCTTTGAGCCTTCAGCCG
>CAZMIX010000102.1:0-1931 GCA_964566545.1 uncultured Lachnospiraceae bacterium
GCCCATGCGAACCAGCGCATTTTTAATTGAATTTAAATTTCTCTCTTCCTTTTTATTGCCAAGAATTTTGAATAATCGATACGAAAGGTCAACATCTGTTTCGATAATATCGGAAATTTTCTCATACAAAAAATCTTCTTTTTTTAATTCCTCCATGATTCTTGCATATACGATATGCGAGGATTTCTTTGATCCTATTCCATACGGCACAATATTGGGCTTGCAGAAAAAATATCCTTGAAACAGCTGGAAGCCCATCTTTTTAGCCTCTTCAAATTCTTCTGTTGTTTCAATCTTTTCCGCAAGCAGAACCTTCTTATCCGCGATTGCCTCCTTGACCTGCTTACGGATCATATCAAGCGGCGTGTTTCTAATATCAAACTTAATGATGTCCGCGTAAGAGATCATCTTCGACGAATTCTCGTCACTGATAAAATCATCTAAAGCAACCTTATATCCTCTTTTTTTCAAGCGCCGGATACGCTCCAGCAAATAATCATCAACCTGAACAGTCTCCAGAATTTCGATTACCAGAGCCTTTGAATCAATCAGCTCAATCATATCCGACATAATAAAATCATAATCAAAGTTTACAAACGCCTTTGATAAGCCAACCACCCCATTTAGCCCCTGCTCAAACAGTCCGCCCATCACAGCCGCTGTTGCCGAGGTCGAGGATGCTCCCGAAAAGCCACTTGAACCAGAATCCGCCCGAAAAAGCAATTCGTATCCATAAATCTTTAACGACTTATTAAAAATTGGCTGCCTTGCAATAAACATCTCTCTCACCCCACACTTATAGCTGGAAAAATGCTACCATTTCATCTAATTTTTCAGCGCTTCCTTTATTCTCCAAGGACTGGCGCAGCACATCATCTGATTTGGAAGCAATGTCGGAAATTTTCATTGCAATATCAGAAGTGCCTTCCGCACCCTCGACAGCAGCTGTTGTAATTCCCTCAATGGCTTGCCTCATCTGCTGAATCGTATCATACAACTGTTCCGCAATCGAATTGATTTGCGTTATTACTCCTTGAACCATATCTGCGTCATGATCATATTGCATACTTGTATCAACCAGCATTTTATAATCATTCAGAACCTGATTGTCTACAAACTCCAGCAAGGTTTCGGAATCCCTGACCACCCTTTCCACAGCTTCCGAAACGTTATTGGTTATCTCCGTTATTTTTGATACCGCGTCCTTGGAATTATCAGCCAGCACCCTGATCTCATCGGCAACTACCGCAAATCCTTTCCCGGCCTCTCCAGCTCTGGCTGCTTCTATTGCTGCATTTAAAGCAAGAAGATTTGTCTGGGATGTAATCTGCAGGATAGACTGGGATAACTCCTTAATTTCCTCAATTGCCGCGGTTCGCTTGATTGATTCCTTTAGCGCCGTATTGGTTTTATCATAAATATCAGTCGCATTATGATGAGAGGCAGAGGATTCACTCTTGAGCTTAGCCGCGCGCTGTTTTATTTCTTCCGCCAATTGCTCGCCATGAAGCGTTCTTTCCTTCATGTTGGATACTTCCGTCTCAATTTCATATGTAGACGCATTCATTTCCTCGGTAGAAGCTGAGGTTTCCTCCATTCCGGCTGATAATTCCTGTGTCGTGGCAGAAATATCCTCAATATTGGCATGAACATCCTGCATTCTCTTAAACGAGCTTTCGGCAATACCCTTTACGTTCTCTGATTCCAATTGGATATTGCTGATAATTTCTTTGATTTTCTGTTGCATATTCTGTGAGGACTGTGAAATAGATCCTACCTCATCCTTGCGCATGATGAGCTTCTCTTCAAATTGGAAGTCAAATTTCCCTTCTTCCATTAATTTTAACCTATCCTGAATGGCTTTTACCCCTTTTCCAAGGCTGTCGCCAAGCAAATATGACGCAACACTTCCTAGAATCAGTAAAATTCCT
>CAZMIX010000102.1:2031-3921 GCA_964566545.1 uncultured Lachnospiraceae bacterium
CTATTTGTCGAATATTTTCTAACTTTTTCAAATAAATTAATTTTTAGAAAAAGTTTTACAATAATTTTGAAAAGCAGCTTCATCATTCCCTGTAATATCAAAGGCTTTCGCGCACTTCCAGCGGCCTTTACTTCTGCCGAGTGCGCCGGGAATGAGCTCCAGCGCCATAAATGCCTCGTGTGATGTGCCATCCTCAAAGGTCAGCCCAAAATCGACGGCAGGAAGAAAGCCAAACCGCGGATAGTATGCCGGATGCCCGGTTATCAATATTGCCGTAAATCCAAGCTCACGGGCGCGTTCAATCGAATAGTGAATCAGCGCTGAGCCGATTCCCTCCTTGTGCAGTCTGGGCCATACACTGACAGGCCCAAACGTAACGGCCTCCGTTTCTGTGCCGTCTTCACGCAGAACCTTGCATATAGAATAAAAAATGCTGCCGACGAGTTCACCATCCCGTTCCGCCACGATATCAAGCTCAGGAATAAACCACGGGTCATCCCGAAGAAGATGCGCGAGGAAATGCTCATCCGTATGTGTTCTTCCGGGGAGTTCCATAGTTTCAAACGCCTCAAAAGTCAATTGTTCGACCTTAGCATAGTCGCGGGCTTCTTCAAGTCTGTATGATAAGTCCATTTTGAAATCCTCCTGTCCTATAAGAATTTTCCATGTGACAAAAAATCTGATTCACAATCATGAAAATAATTATGAACCAGATTTTTGTGTTATATAAGCATAGTTAAATCAAAGATTCGTACAGCTTGGTGATATCCTCAACACTCGTTTCCTTCGGATTGCCCGGCCTGCATGCATCATCATACGCCGACTGTGCGAGGAACGGGATATCCTCTTTCTTTACGATTTCTTTTAAGTCCGCGGGAATTCCGACATCCAACGACAACTGCTTCACCGCGTCAACCGCCGCTTTTCTATACTCTGCCTGACTCATCGCATCAACGCCTGCAACACCCATCGCCCTCGCGATATCGCGATATTTCTCACCGGTCGCCTCCGCGTTATATTCCATAATGGTCGGCAGGATGATCGCATTTGCGACGCCATGCGGCGTGTCATATAATGCGCCTAACGGGTGTGCCATGGAATGTACGATTCCAAGGCCGACATTCGAAAACCCCATACCGGCCACATACTGACCAAGTGCCATGCCTTCTCTTCCCTCCGGCGTGTTGGCGACCGCGCCGCGCAGATGCTTTGCGATGATTTCAATCGCCTTGATATGAAACATATCGGACAGCTCCCATGCGCCTGCCGTAATGTAGCCTTCGATCGCATGCGTCAGCGCATCCATGCCTGTCGCTGCCGTCAATCCCTTCGGCATAGAGGACATCATTTCCGGATCCACAAATGCCACGACCGGAATATCCTTTGGATCCACGCATACCATCTTCCTGTTTTTCTCCACATCCGTAATGACGTAGTTGATCGTTACCTCCGCGGCAGTTCCCGCCGTCGTCGGCACGGCAAAAATAGGGACGGATTTATTTTTTGTAGGCGCAACGCCCTCTAAGCTTCTGATATCCGCAAAATCCGGATTCGCGATGACGATGCCGATTCCCTTCGCGGTATCGATCGAAGAGCCGCCGCCGACAGCGATCAGATAATCCGCACCCGCTTTTTTGAATGCTTCAACGCCAAGCTGCACATTTTCAATCGTCGGATTGGCCTTGATGTCGGAATAGACTTCATATGCCAGCCCCGCTTTTTCAAGCACATCGATCACCTTTTGAGCTATGCCGAATTTGATCAAATCCGGATCCGTACAAATCATTGCCTTCTGAAAGCCTCTGCCCTGCGCTTCCGCCGCGATTTCCCAGATCGCTCCCGCTCCGTGATAGGCAGTCTCGTTTAATACAAACCTGTTTGCCATGTCGC
>CAZMIX010000103.1:0-3808 GCA_964566545.1 uncultured Lachnospiraceae bacterium
AGATCGGAAGCGGTGTATTGTTTGCCGATACGCAGCAGTTAATTGCAGGCACGATTACACCGGAGGACATGGCGGCGGATTGCCAGTCTACGATGGAAGCAAATTATTAATAGATTGACAGGATTTGAGTGCGTGCCGGAATTGGTACTGCGCACGCACTCTTTTTCCGAAACGGGAGGTATGATGGATGAATATACGTCAGGTGAGGTCTAAGGGGCAATATGCGCTTATTTATACATTAGTTCTAATTCCCTTTTTATATTTTATATATATCTTAATTATCCCTTTAGGAACATCGGTGTATTACAGCCTGACAAAATGGAAAGGCGTCGGAAATCCTAAATTTATCGGACTCAGTAATTATATCACATTAATTCATGATAATAATTTCTGGCTGGTGACAAAAAACACGTTTATTTTATCGGTTCTCTGCGTGCTCGGGCAGGTTGGAATTGCGCTTATCATCGCCTTTTTGATGACGATCAGACGGCTGAAATGGAAATCATTTCATAGAGCGGTTATCTTTTTTCCGGTCGTTATGGCGCCGATCGTTGTCGGCTATGTATGGAGATTTATTTATAATACGAATTATGGATTGCTGAATACTTTTTTGCGGTCGACAGGAAAAGAGGAATGGATCAGGAACTGGCTTGATGATTCGGCAATTGTGCTTAATTCGGTTTCGGTTCCGGTTATCTGGCAGTATATTGGTTTGTATATGGTTCTTTTAATGAGCGCAATTTCAGCAATTCCAAAGGAAGTATTTGAATGTGCGGAAATCGACGGCGCTACGGGATTTAAAAAATCCATTTATATTACGCTTCCGCTCATATGGGATACGTTAAAAATCTGCATTATTTTATGCGCATCCGGCACAATGAAAATATATGACCATATTGTTGCGCTTACAAACGGCGGTCCGGGAAAAGCGTCCTCTTCCCTGGCTCTATACTGCTATGATTATACGTTCAAATTCGGCAACTTTGGAATGGGAGCCGCAATTGCGGTATTTATCCTCCTGTTTGCCGTCGGCATCAGCCTGGTCATACAATTCATTATGGGGAGGAAAAAAGCATGACAGTGAAAGAAAAAATAAAACATTATGGAGCTGATCTCGTTGTAAATATCCCGATAATGATACTATCCCTTTCGTGCATATTTCCTGTTTTCTGGCTGATTTATTCATCGCTCAAAACGGATCAGGAATTTGCGGTCAGCCCTGTTGCGTTACCAAAACTGTTACATTTTGAAAATTACGCAAATGCATTTGGCCGGGCAAAATTCAGCATTTTCTTTTTTAATAGTGTTTTTAACAGCGTTTTATCTTTGTTTTTCGTATTGATTTTATCGTTTACCCTCGGCTATATTTTATCACGATACCGCTTTCCCGGAAGAAATCTGATTTATATGATTTTAATGGCGGGGATCATGATTCCCGTTTATGCGTTGATCGTACCGATTTTTATCCAGTTTAAACACATTGGTTTTTTAAATAACAGATTTACCCTAATTCCGATTTATGTGGCGTTTGAGCTGCCCACGTCCGTTTTTCTGATTGACGGATATTTAAAGGGAATATCGGTCGATCTTGAGGAGGCGGCTACGATTGACGGAGCAGGCATGCCGAGGATTATGTTTTCCATTATGATGCCTGTGTGCAGGCCGATCATGATGACCGTAGTCATTCTGACGTTTATGCATGTATGGAATGAATTTCCGTTTGCGCAGGTTATGATCAATCAGGAGGCGTTGAAAACCATTCCAATCGGACTTACTTATTTTACGTCACAATATATGACACAATATACGCTGCTGCTGGCAGCTCTTTCGATGGCAACGATTCCCGTACTGGTCGTGTACTTGTTTTTCCATAACAAGGTTATGGAAGGGATGATGGCAGGCGCGGTAAAAGGCTGATGAGGTGATAAGGTGAAGATCGAGGGATATCGACAATGTATTTACTTACATTGCGCAAGGCTCTGCAGAGTTTGTTGTTGATGGAAATAAATATGTTTTAGGCGTCGGAGATGTTATTATTATCCCGCCGTTTAAAACGCATGTCGTCATGTCTCTCGGGCAGGAACCGCTCGTACAGTTTATTTTTCACTTTGACTTCTTTGAAACGGAAATCAGCAAGGAATTAAAACATCAGGACATATTGGAGCAGGGAATTGATTATGAAATCCCGAAGGGTGAAAAACTGATCGGGGATCAGGTCGTAGTATCCTCGCTTAACGAAAGCGACAGGACAGAAACCAAGAAGCTTTATTTGAGCATGTATAAAGAGTTTGCGGAAGAAAAGGATTGTAAGGATACAACATTAAAAGCCTATGCGACGCTGCTGTTGATCTTATGTCTGCGCAATGGCATGCAGGAGCCGGAAAAACAGAATATGAACAGTTTCCGGAAAACGAAATCATGGATTCATATAGAAAATGCAATTGCATACATCAATAAGCACTATACAGATGAGTCTTTGAGCAATGAGACGATCAGTTATGCGATTGGGGTGACTCCGAATTATCTGACAAGGGTATTTGGTGACTATCTGGGCATTTCCCTTCACCGATATATTATTAATCTGAAGGTGGAACAAGCGCAGAAGATGTTGACGCTTGGAAAGATGAATATTACAGAGACGGCGGAAAAAGCGGGCTTTTCCGGGATCCATGCGTTCAGTAAGACATTTAAGTCTGTGATTGGCATGACGCCCAGCGAATACATTAATTATGCGGCGCAAAAAGAAACGATTATTCCGGACAATATAAAAAAGAAAGTAAATGACATCTGTGAAAAGACAGTATCATAGAAAGAGGCTGACATGTGGATAGAAGGAAACTATAGACGTAATTTATTGGATATGCATATTGACGATTGGAGCGAAGAATTTTTATCAAAGATTAACTGTGACGAATATGTCGAAGCTCTGAAGGCTGCCGGCGTGCAGGCGGCAATGGTAAAGGCGAAGTCGCATACGGGTTTGAATTATTTCCCGGGGCAGATCGGCAGAATGCATAAGGGCCTTAAGGGACATGATTTTTTGGCGGAAATGATAGAAAAATGCCATGCGGCAGGTATTGCCGTACAGGTTTATTTTACACAGGTGTTTGATAACTGGGCCTATGATAACCATCCGGAATGGAGATGCATCGGACCGGATGGAAAAACATTCCGGGAATACAGGAATGGAAATAATTTCAAAACAGGCCGTTATGGGATCGTATGTCCGAATAATCAGGGATACCGGCAGTATGTAAGAGAAAATTTGCAGGAACTGAATCGAAATTATCAATTTGAAGGAATGTTTCTGGATATGACCTTCTGGCCGGATATTTGCTTCTGCCCGAGCTGCAGGGAGAGATATCTTGCTGAGACAGGCAGGGAGCTGCCGCGCACGGTTGACTGGAAGGATCCTGATTTTAAAGAGTACGCTTATAGCAGGGAAGAATGGATGGCGGATTATGCCCGTTTTGCCACAAGCGCGGTAAAGGAGATCAATCCGGCGGTCACGATTGAGCATCAGTTTTCGATGATTACGTCGCCCTGGATCAATGCGAGCAGCGAGCTTCTGATGGAGGCGGTCGATTATGCGGGCGGAGATTATTACGGCGGTTTCCTGCAGCAGACCTTTATCAACAAATATTATAAGAACGTGTCCCCAAATCTGCCGTTCATTTACCATACTTCCAGATGCGATCCGGAGCTGATGTTCCATACGACGACAAAAACGAAGGAAGAGCTGCTTTTGCATGTAATTACGGCACTTGTACATAACGGCGCGTTTCTGCTTGTGGATGCTATTAACCCG
>CAZMIX010000104.1:0-3806 GCA_964566545.1 uncultured Lachnospiraceae bacterium
AGAGCTGACGCGTGGTAGCGCACATCGCACTCCACCATTCCTCCGCGTCCTGTTCCGCCCCGCCGTTTTCCATAATATATAATTCATATACCCCATAGGCGCTGGCGATTAATTTCAGCGTTTCTCCGATACTGAAAAGGCAGGTTTTTACCCCCGTAGTTCCAAGGTCATAAGCGATTACATACAGCAAAGCATTCTCCTTTCCGAATTTTCATCCCGGTTTATTGCCGGCGGCCCAATACGGTGCCGATAAACCCGATGAATTCCTCCGCTACTTTTTCATCGTTATCCAGAACATCTTCCCCGCAAAATATTTTCATTCTTTCTCTGTAATAATCACAGCTATAGGAAAATTGCAGCATCATTAACAGGTTATCAAAAAAGAAGGCAAGCATACGGGAATCGATGTCAATACCTGCTTCTCCCGACCGCTTTGCGTTTTCCATTAACTGCTCATATACCAGCGCCGTACAGGTTTCTATTTCCTTAGCCAAAACAGCGGCATACCGTTTGCAGCTTCCCGATGTGATCTCGTTATACATCACATTATAGTTTTTATGTTTTTTGGAGTGATCCAATAAGGCATAGACGACCCGCCTGATGCAGGTCATCACATCCGTCTCGTCTGAAACCGTATCTCTTAACACCTGCTCCAGAAGCTTCAGGCTGTGACGTACACATGCCAAAAAGAAATTGTCCTTATCTCCGTAATATTTATAAATCACCCCTACGCTGACGCCGGATTTTTTCGCTATGACATTGATATTTGCACGATCCAGACCGTTGTCGGCAAATTCATCGATTCCCGTTTCGAGAATGGTATTGAAAGTATCATCATCCAGTTTTTTATACATCGTCTCACCCATTTTATAAGATTTACTTTTTGTGACGTGAGCCACCGTTCACAAGTTGAGTTCATTATACTACTTCTTTATTACTTTTTCAACAAAAAAATTAGGGGAACACAAATAAAATGATACAAATAGTACAAATGGAATATCACCGCAATTTTATACAATACAGTTTTTTGAAATGGGGATATTATTGGAACAAAGAGTCGCACGGCAGAAGTGTCTGTTGATAAGCGGCACATCGCCACAGCAGGCCATCAGAAAGGAAACATCATATGGAAAATGAGAAAATTTTTGAACAGTTTAACAACGGAAAGCTGTACCTTACAAAGGAGAGCCGCAGCCTTGCCGACATTCCATGGACAAAGCATCCCGCCTTTGACGGAGTGGAGCTAAAGCACCTCGTCACCGCCTCCGATACCGGCAGCCGGTTCAGCTATCATTTGGTCAGGATCGCGCCCAATAAAAAAATAGGGCTGCACACCCACGAAACGCAGTTAGAAACACATGAGGTCATTGCGGGAAACGGCCTCTGCAAAAACGGCGGCAAAGAGCTTTCTTATGAGCCTGGCGTTCTTTGCATTCTCGAAGCAGGAAGCGCGCACGAGGTCACAGCCGCAGAAGCCGGACTGTACCTGTTCGCCAAATTTATTCCTCCCCTTTGCTAAGCTGTTCCTGCGCGGCACCCGCGTTCACACTGGCCGCTTTATATTCCATCGGAGTCAGTCCCAGCCAATAGCGAAACTGCCTGTTAAAGTGGCTTTGGTCGTAAAACCCTGCGGCAAAAGCCACTTCGGCCAGCGGGCAGCCCCTTTCCAGCAGACGCTGCGCCTTCCTGATCCGTTTCTGCGACTGAAAAAGCGCGGACTCTTCTTTGGCCATGCTTCGCTTCTCACCCTCCAAAAGCTCCCGGCCGATACAAATCGTAAACAGCTCATATTCCCGTTCCGCCTTCAGAGCGTGGACTTCATATGGTAAAATGGCAAAGCTCATCCCTCTCGTATATGTCTCGCCGCCGTCCTTCCTGACCATCGCGACTTCTCCGTTTAAAACGATTCCAACCGTATAAACGGAAACATGATTATGCGGCGGATAGGAAAGCTTGCTGTCCCTTGAATAAATCATCTCCAGCCTGTCCGAGCGGTAATAAATGATTTCCTTCTTCGCCATCCGCATCTCCTCACTCCGGCAGCCGCGCCCGCCATTACCTCTTTTAGGCAGTTCCTTAAGCATGCGACAAAATCGGAAAACGTTTCTTTCCCGCAGAAAAATTGGAAAATCCGTCTCCTTTTATAAACAAGGTCGTATCCTCTTCCTCCAGTACGGAAATTTCAAATCCGTCCATGCGCTTCGGCGAAAATCCCAGAACGGCGCGAGAAACCCCTCCTCCAAATGCCCGTACTACCTCATCGATATCCGCTTCCTGCTTCGAAAAAATTTCATGAAGCAGCAACGTATCGCCTTTTATTTCCGCAACCGCATAGGCATCCGCTTGTTCTATATAATAGACGCAGTCCTTCATGGGCGAAATCAGATAGAATAGGATCAGCTCGCTATTTTTCTCCATGCAAAAAGAACCGTTCGCCTTGTACACTGCAAGCTTTTTTACAAAATCGCCGTAGTCCTCTGAGGTTTCCATAGAAACCTTAGCCACGCTCCTCTTCCCTGCCTCGCACACAACTTTGGAATATTGGTATTCCTGCGCCCTTTTAAAACCGAATTTCGGATAAAAATCCAGCACCGAATCGTTGGCAAACAGATAAATTCCATCCGCCCCCGCTTCATATTCCTCAAAAATCCTTTCCACAAGCGTCCTGATAAGACCCCTGCCCCGGTACGCTTCCTCCGTCATGACGGTTCCCAACTGGATAAAATACGTTTCTATTTCATCAGCCCTGAAATGCATGTGGTTCACAAATACGTTTGCGACTACCCTTTTCTCATGCACGATTGAATAAGGAATGCAGTTTCCGCCCCAAAATCCATTCCGCCACCACGGATTGAAATCGATGCAAAACGTCTTTTGTGCCAACTCAAAAAGGGAATTTCTCAGCTCCTCATTTTCTTTATAATCCGATACCAGTTCCAATCCATTTTCTTTAAGGGTATTTAACATGTCCTGTAATTCCTACTCCATTCCTGTTATTTTTGCCAGTGCCTCTTCTATATCTTTCCTTACCAGCGGCTGCATGCTGTCGGCATAAGAGGAAGTATCCGCCCGCTTCAGCGCGGCAATGATATCCTCTCTTAGTTCCGGCTTATGCTCCGCAATCGCGGGCAACACTTTCACGCACTGCCTCGCAGTAATTGGTTTTACATCGGTAATATGCCCCAAATACCGGTCTATCACCTCATCGATTTTATTATCCGCATCCCATTTCGCATTAGCGGCAATTAACAGCAGACCCCGCGTGCGGATGTAGGAATTGTCGCTCTCTATCATGTCCGCAAATAAATCCATAGAAGTATAAACCGCGTTTGTTTCTTCACTCATTTCCTGCAGCTCCTTCAATGCCTCATAAGCGGCATTGTTATCCTTTTTAAGCAGCAGCTCCGTCAATTCCTTAATGTGATCAGCCATTGTTACCCCTCCGTATCGGTTCGGTTTCAGTTTGTTCCACGTCTCTGGTTTGAATCGTTCCGGCGCGCTATCGTGTCTGACGACATTATAGCATGAAGCTTTTCTTCATGCTTTAATGCGCACTTCACTTCGTTCCGGCGCGCTATCATGTCTGACGACATTATAGCATGAAGCTTTTCTTCATGCTTTAATGCGCACTTCACTTCGTTCCGGCGCGCTATCATGTCTGACGACATTATAGCATTTCCGACTATCTCATACAATTTAATATTATATTGTTATATTGTTTTCGATCGGACAAGAAAGGATGTATTTCCCAAATTTTTATTGTGATCTCATTTGAGGTGGCGTATAATCAAAAAATAAACTATCGA
>CAZMIX010000105.1:0-3762 GCA_964566545.1 uncultured Lachnospiraceae bacterium
AAGTTGAACAGGACGACGATATTCTGAAAAATTCCGACCTGCAAAACGGATTTTGCCTCCTCTGTGCGCCCCGTCATTTGGTAAGCGGAAGCCAAAAGCGATTCAGGGGGCAGCGCAGGCGCGACTGATCCGTCAAGCAGCTCCAGCGTAGAATTGGGATCACCTGAAATGAGGCCGCACAGGGCTTCCATAAACAAAGCCAGCCTGGTAATCGATACATCGTCGCATTCCTCTCTGACCCGGATAAAAAGGACCTTGGCTTCCGCTGTCAAAGACGCCGCTTTCTGTGGGTCCTTCAGCAATTCTATATGATTGATCATCAATATCCCCATTTGCAGCAGCAATGGAAAGCATGAATAGTATTTTTTTATTGTCTTTCGGCAGTCTTCCATCACAAAATCAAACGGTTTTGACGTAATATCATCCGACAGGCTTCGGTACAGCTTTCGAATATCCTCTTTTGTCATCTGCGGCTTATAATCTATCAATTCGTCAATGCTGATGTTAAAGTACGCAGCCAGCTGGGGAAGAAAGGTAACATCCGGATAGCTTTGCTCTGTTTCCCATTTGGAAACGGATGCCTTGGACACGCCAATGTAATTTGCAAGCTCATCCTGGGTGATACCCTTTTCCTTGCGCTTAGTGACAAGCACTTTTGCAATATTAATTTCCTTCATATCAATCACCTCTGACTATATTTTAATTGGTAAGCAGAAAGAAATCAATGGATTTGAAGTTGATAAAGGTTAAATAAATCAACCTATGTGATACTTTTAGCCGGAGCTGTTGTTATATCGCATCTTGCAGTCGCACTTTTGAAGGACTTGCGAACACCCTCAGTGATCCGTTTAGATTTGTCGATGTAGTTTGTCATTGTAAAAACCAGCCTTCTCTAATTGTTTATCTGCTTCTAGTCGATTAATAATATTCATAGTTAATCCTGTTTTCACTAAGTGTAATTTCTTTTTGTCTGTAGTCCCATATATAATTTTTTGGTACTCCTCTTTAGATAACATTTCATAGTCATTCATCAATTGAAAAAACATATGCAGTTTGTAACTAACAAAATCCTCCTCTAGTTTTTGTTTGATAATTGCAATATTAGCCATTTGTTTCTTGCTCTTTGTACCTAAGTCGACATATACATTGCGGTGAGCATCCCGTCCTATGGATTGATAGGGGATTTCCCCATAGCTTTCTCCGATATACAACATACTATCGCCTTCAACGACACGCCGTTGAAAATATAAAACTTCAGAGGCAACGTTTTCTTTAAGAGATTTCTTTCTGTTCTCAAAAAACATTTTATAATAAGCAATTGCTTTATCGTTTTTCAAACGAGCAAATTCTTCATCAATGATTTCTTGTTCGAAATCGGGTGTTCTTTTTCACCGAACACTACATCGTCCGGGAAAGGACCGTTAAAACTAGCAGGCTCGTTCATATCATTCCATATACCCGTCACTCCATCGTCAAGCAGCACCTTATGATTATCGCCCCACCAGTTGCGGACCTCCTGCCTTGTAAAGTCGGGAAAAACGGCATCCCCCGGCCAAACACGATTGACATATGTTACACCGTCCGAATCGGTCGCAAAATAACCGTTTTTCATGCCTTCCTCATAAACCCCGTAGCCTGCTTCCTTCTTTACACCGGGGTCGACAATGGTGACGACATGAAACCCCCTCTCATTGAGCTTTTGGATCATTTTGCGCGGTCTTGGAAATTCCTTTGTATTCCAGGTAAACACCTTGAAATGATCCATGTAGTCAATATCAAGGTATAGTACATCGCAGGGAATTCCACGCTTTCGATAGGTTTCCGCTATTTCCATCAACCGGCTTTCGGAAGCGTAGCTATATCTCGATTGCTGAAAACCGAGTGTCCATTTCTGCGGCAATGGAGTTGTGCCCGTAAGCTTGGTGTATCCTTTAACCACCCTTTGGATATCCGGACCGTAGATAAAATAATAATCCATGTCGCCCTCGTCCGAACCAAAATAGAAGTACCGACTGTTTTCCTTCCCCATATCAAAATAACTGCGAAAAGTACAGTCAAAAAATATACCGTAGGCTCCTGCATTCTGAAGCACGATAAAAAATGGAATTGACTGATATAGACTTTTAAAGGATTCCGCATGCGGACGGGGGATATCGCTGTTCCACATACAATAGGAATATCCCTTTTTATTAAGAGGTCCGGTTTCTTCGCCAAAGCCATAAAAAGATTCTCCGCCAAGTATCTCTTTTATGATCTCGTTTTTGTGCCCGCCCTCGTTTATATACGATTCATGACCTTCTGCAGACGCATCGGAAGAAAAAGCAGTTCTTCGTACAAATGGTGATCTTTCGCCACGATAATCCAAGCACAACGGTTCCATATGGCTATCGTAAATATCCATTTTAAAGTTGTCAAAGATCCGGATGATTATCGCAGTCGTCGATATCTGAAGTGCATCATCCACTTTTTGGACTTTCGGGTTGATCGCTGCTAATGGCTCTTTGCACGCAACCGCCCAGGATTTGCGGACTAAATAATTATAGGGATTTACAAACCGAATGATGCTTGGGCTAATAACATCCACAGCGGTATCCCCATTTTCGAACTGAATCCTGACGCAATTTCCTTCTGCATGGTGCCCGATCAGTTTTCCAAGCATGATTATATCTCCTCTTCATAAATTAGAAGTGACTCGAAAGGCTGTGAATTCTAAAAAAGATTTGAATAATATGTCATAATGTCGAATTTTTTTATTCCCAGATTGAAGCAAGTTCCCAAACTGTAAGTGATCCCACCCGAGCGGAACCGTTTTCCGCAAATAAATACAACCCTGTGCTTTCTGAATCCGGATATATGTTGCTGGACATAACGGTTCTACCTCCATCCGTAAAAATCTCGATTGAACAGGTATCCACAAAAATGTGCAGACAAAGTCGGCGCGTGTTTGCGGATTCTAGCGAGCAGCGGCGCACTCCCTCTGAGTAACGATCCGCGTGGCTCCGATCGAAGATGAGCTCAGCCCGCTGCAAATCACAGACCACTTCCGTTCGTTCAGATTCAGAGCAACGCAGTCGGAAACCGACCCGAGAGGCATCGGTCTGTGTCAGGTCTATGGTCGCTTCCAGTTCGTAATGGATACCATCGCCCGCGGGCAGCTTCAAAGGTCGGCTATCCACAATAAGGAGGTTTTCCATACTATCAGCCTTTTTCCGTAAGGCTTTGAGTTCCTCCAATGGTGAAAAACGCAGTCTTCCATCCGAGCAGAGCTCTGCTGTTCGTGGAAGACTCATAAAGCCGCACCAACCCTCCGCCCTAGTGGGTTCTGGACCCCTCCACCAAGACATCCATTCCCATTCTCCGGACCATCCGAGCAGTATCCGTCGACCGTGGTTGTCTTGGAAGGATTGTGGCGCATAAAAGTCAAAGCCCCAGTCCGTTTCTCCCATACTGCTCCAAAAAAATCGTCCCTGTAGCCAGTCCACACGTCCTGTAAGATAAACGGTTTTACGGTCGCCTACTCCGATCGGCGAGAACATCAGCACATCTTTTCCATTCAGTTTGAAGAAATCTGGACATTCCCACATGGTTCCGAGTTCACCGTGGCTTTCAGCTAAGATACCAACATATTCCCACCTTTGTAGGTCGACGGAACGATAAAGCAGCGCTTTTCCGTACCCGGCCCGGCAGGAACCGATCACTGTATACCAGAGATTACCATGCCGGAATACCTTGGGGTCGCGAAGGTCCTTTACATCGGAATAC
>CAZMIX010000106.1:0-3204 GCA_964566545.1 uncultured Lachnospiraceae bacterium
GTTTATTTTTGTACGAAGAATGACAGGCTTAGGCCTTTTTCGATATTCACTTGGAGTTACACCATATGCTCCTTTGAAAGCTCTGGTAAAAGCTTCATGTGATGAAAAACCATAATCAAAGGCAATATCCAAAAGGCTTTTTTCACTATCCCGAACCTCTTTTAGTGCAAAGGCTAATTTTCTATGCCGCAGATAATCCCTAAATTGCATACCCGATATTTCCTTAAATTTTCTCGTAGTATGAAATTCGGAATAACCTAATTTGCGAGAAAGAAATCGTAATGTTATTGCTTCGCTGTTACGATTTTTAATACACTCGTCAATTTCATCAACGATTATTTGGATTTGCCTGTGCCACTCGTACATTCGTCTGTTCACCTCGTTTCAACCACTCTATAGTCATTATAGAGTGGTTGAAATTGCATTGCTTGATTTTACTTGCGGAAAAGAGAGGATATTCATAGTAATGCAGAATATGAACGCTGACTCCGGCAAGCTTGGATAATTGATTGATGCTGTATTCCATATACTGAGTTCACTGCCCATCACAAAAATACCCCGATTGCTTTATAATATCCTCTCCGTCGATAAACGTTTTTGTTGCTTCAGCGACGGTCTTTGAGGTTTTACGCAGGTAGGACTGTACCGCATAGACTATTACGTAACGTCAGGGTCAATATTTTTTCCGCTGCCTTTAGCTAAATATAGACAATTATCAGCGCTCTTTATTAAATCTTCTCTTTTTACGTTAGCATCGGAGCAGTATGCTGCTCCAATACTAATTGTCAGGTTACCACCCGGCTGTTTATCTTGAAACCTAAAATCATAATCTTCCACAGCCTTTCTGATTTTTTCCGCAGCTATTCTAATTCCTTTCTCTGAGGTATGACAGCAAATAACGGCAAACTCTTCTCCGCCGTACCTGCACAATATATCAGTCGGATATAACGTCTCTTTAACGACCATAACGATTGTTCGTAAAAGCTCATCTCCGGCAGGATGTCCATTATTATTATAGATTTTGAAATAATCGATATCAAATATAATTAATCCAAAATTATTGACACTTTTTTCTGGATCCGGGCTGTATGCTTGCATCCTGTTTACGAGGTCAATCTCTTGCTGTAATCTTTCATCAAAGAAATATCTATTATAAGACTGCGTCAGCCAATCCCGGGTTGCCAGATTCTGCAGTCTCTCATTGAGCTGCATAACTTCCTTCAAATTATTTTTATGCTCAGTAATGTTCTGTTTTAAAATGATAGTTCCTATATGATTACTGCTGACATAGATGGGGGTGATTTCCACCATATAATAGGCGATGGTTTCACCCATGGGCTTGGGCATTTCAAAGCGTACTTTTTTTTGCTCACGAACGGCTTCGTCCAGAAAGCCCATGAATTGCTTAACATCAGACTCGCCGTAATTCTTTCTGATAATATCCAGAATATTGATTTTTCTGGATATTCCGGTAAAATCGTCTGCAAAAGCTTTGTTATAATCAACGATTTTAAAATCTTCATCAATCACCACATATTCATGCTTCATTACTATGGCGGCCGGTTGCCGGAACTTTATAGTATGTTAATTCGTTCCGAGTTGCCGTGACGTAATAAATCTGTACTCTCTTGCCTCAAACAAACATCGCAGACAACTCCTCTTTTTATGGAGGCTTGTCTTTTTTTACCGGAGAAGGGAGATGATACGCAACGACACTTTGCATTGTTCTTTTCAGTTTAACATAGGAATATCAAGTGTTCAATGTAAAACTGGAGATATTCCCTTATACTAAGGAGCACACATTGAAGCAGCTGAGTTCTCCTTTTTAGTCAAAAAAACAAGCCGGGGAGTATCGTCAAATAACTCCCGGGCTTTTATCCTTCCGTGAATACAATCCAAAGATTGTATGTTTTTTCTCGGTTCAGACTAACAAATTCAGTTACAAAACCCTGGAAAAGTAAAAAATATTTAAATGAAGTGTTACTATCAGCAGGCGTGAGCAAGGATGAACGCAAAGCACTCATTCACCTAAGGGCCTCTTGGCTTTGACCAATTCAGTTGCTTCTTTGCCGCGCATATGCTCAATAGTAAGTTCTATCATGCACACAATTTTATATTCCTTTTCAATGACCTGCAACTGATGACTTTTTTCTTGATCAGGAGAATATTTTGCGGTTAAAATTTCAAGAGCTTTTCTTTTCTCCACATCATCTTCCAGAATGCGGGCTTTGCCAAACACAATAACACTGCAAAATAACTGGTATATTCCTCCTGCACGATCTGATCTTTATCAATCACACAAAAAGATACCTTCTCGTTTCTGATAATAGAATCCAGTTTATGACCTGCTTTGGCATAATGAAAAAATATTTTATTGTCGTGATACACATAGCTGAGCGGAACAGCATAGGGATAGTCATCATCTCCAGATACCGCTAACACACCCGATGTTTGGCGGTTTGGCGATTCAATACTTGAATGTTTTCTTCTAATGATAAAACTTGTTTTTTGCGACGCATTTCTCTAAACATACAGACCTCCTTCATAAATAAAAAAGCCTAACGCTCATTCCTGCAATGGCCTGACGAAATGAGTGAAAGACATCTACCCGACGGTAATTTTAATGCAAAGTATATTATACAAATGTGACTTTGTCAACTATATTTTTGTTCATAAGAAAAACTATAATTCCACCTTCCCCACGGTGTGGTAGGGACATTTTCTAAACCGTGGTGAAGATGGCGGTATGTACCGGCAGACAATGAGCATTCGCTGTCTGCCGGTTGCCGTTTTATGCGACCTCTGTCGAGTTGCTCAGTGGCTCTTGTCCTCCGTAACAGTGTCCAGCAGCCCGATGTCCCGATAGTAAATGCTGACTTCCTGCGGGGCGGTATGAGACCATTTCTTCTCGCGCCCCCAACCTCCACCCTCTCAATAAAGAGATTCAGGATTTCAGCGGTGAGCTCATTGATCTCCGTGTACTGCTTTGCCTTTTCGATGAAGACGCTGACATTGGGCACCGAGCCCTTCAGCTTTTCCAGCTCGTGCTCTCCTTTGGGGATGGCGGTTTGGATTTTTTTTTGCTCGGCAAGGTAGTCATCACTGAGCTTTCGGAACACCTCGTTTGGGATTTTGCCAAGGACATTATCCTCATTGAATCATTCATGAACAAGCAATAGTCGCGGAAGTATTCAATTTCAAAAA
>CAZMIX010000107.1:0-1547 GCA_964566545.1 uncultured Lachnospiraceae bacterium
CAAAAGCTGTGCTGTCTAAGTATTTGGCCGTGAGAGTGGGCGAAGCACACTTTTGTTCTTACATAGAAGATTCCTCAAAATTACCAAACCCTCCAGTATGCCACCACTATAAAGATTGGTGGTATACTTTTTTGCACAAAAAACATAAGGATAGGCGTACTCTGTCTATTAACAGGATAGCCTTTGCCTTGCAGGCCGGTATTTGTGTCCTTGTCTTTAACTTCTTCTCTGGTCGTATACTCTTTTCAAGAGGGCTTCATCATATATTAAATTCTTCTTTTTTTCAGAATATTCACCCTTTGAACAAAAGTCATTAACCCCGGGAAACGGCAATGCGTTTGGATGCTTACACATTCCCATTCCTTCGCTATTTAGTGTATAAAATTCGCATTCTCCGCATGTGACAATTTCTTTGACCATTAGATTTTTGCTACTAAAAACATGGACAGCTATACCTATATCAAGATTCTGTACCTTTAATAACCGCATTTAGATATTTTGTCCGGTAGCTTCTCCTTTTGCACTTTTTTGTTATTTATGTCATATTTAACTACGAAAATGACTTTTTGTCAATCTATATATTTTATTTGCAATCCGTTAATAGTGTTCAAGTAACGCATTTGTATAGTGCTGACTTTGAGCTTTTTAGCGAAATTTCATTTTGCAGCTTCCCATTCTTCTCTTAGGATGCCATATTCATAAGTATCCTGCCATATAGGTGCATCATTTTCATCTTTAAAAAACCAAATATTTTTGACAAGATGTCCTTCTCTGCGCATGTTTAGTCGTTCAAGCAGTTTCCATGATGCGATATTAAGAGGATTGCACATGGCGACAATTCTATGGGCACTGCAATTTGAAAACAAATTATTTATCAAGGCTTTTGCAGCTTCGGCAGCAAGACCATTACCTTGATACTTACCGTTAAAAACATAGCCTAACTCCCATGTTTGAAAGTCTTGTTTTCCTAAATAAATATTTCCGATCAATTTCTTTGTATCCCGCAAACAAACTGCCCAAAAGCTTGGATTGTTTGAACGGTTAATTGCTTCTTCTCTTGCCTGTTCTTCTGTAAATACGTCATAAGGCTCATACTTTACCGTATCTTCTTGTGATAAATATTCAAATAAGTCTTTCCAATCATCAGGTACGAACCTGCGAATAATCAATCGTTCTGTTTCCATTTGCGTCCTCCTGAACTAAGAAGCTTTTCATTTGTCAGAAACCTTCTTAATATTATATTAATACATAAAAAATCACATATCAATAATAATAATACATAATTTACCATGTATTCAACTGGAGAAATATTTAAAACTAAAGTTGTCATAGATCATTTTTTATAATCAAAACTTTATCCCGGTCTGCGATATTTTCAAAGAAAGATATCGGTTGACGATGAAAGGACTCCTGTTCTATTATAAAATAAAAGAATTGCAGGCGGGAGCTTTTTCGCTGCCCAAGGAGAGACATGGTGGAGATCAAAAAAGCGTCTTTACAATATAAAAAATTAGATACTGGCGGTGTATCTTACTTTGAAGAAAAAA
>CAZMIX010000107.1:1557-2674 GCA_964566545.1 uncultured Lachnospiraceae bacterium
TTACAATATAAAAAATCAGACACCATGGTATGCGAAAGTGCTTGCGAGCATCTCATATTGACTGCTTCAGAGAGGAGATGGCAAAAATGAAAGAAGTTCACACGGAAAAAAGAAAATTGTTGGAGACGGATATTGTCAGGATTCTCATTGTGATCGTAGCAGCCTTCATGCTTGCGGTCAACCTAAAAAGCTTCGTGTGGGCAGGGCAGCTCGTGCCGGGCGGCTTAAGTGGCATCACGGTGCTGCTGCAGCGTGTATTTGTCCGTTATTTTGACATTGCATTGCCTTATACGCCGATATATCTGCTGTTCAATGCCGGTCCGATCCTATTGAGCCTCCGTAATTTAGGAAAAAGATTTACGCTGTATTCTATTGTTATGATTGTGATGAGCAGTATTTTTACGGATTTGCTTCCAAGCATTCCGATCACATATCAATTGCCGCTGATCAGCATTTTTGGCGGGCTGATCAACGGTGTCGTGATATCGGCCTGCCTGTTTGCGAACGCGACGAGCGGAGGTCTGGATTTTGTCGCTGTCTATTTTTCGGAAAAACGAGGAATCGATGCGTGGAATTATATTTTGGCGTTTAACGCGTTTACGATTTGCATTTCCGGATATCTGTTTGGTTGGGATACCGCGCTCTATTCGCTTATTTTCCAGTACACCTCAACGCAGATCGTAAGGACGCTGTACCGCAGATATAAGCAGGATACGCTATTGATCATTACGGATAAGCCGCAGGCGGTCTACGAGTGCATTAAAAAGGAAACAAATCACGATGCGACGCTGTTTACGGGCAAGGGCTGCTACCGCAAGGAAGAACGGACGATGGTTTATTCTGTCGTGGCGGGAGATGAGGTCCGTAAGGTGACGGAGCTGATCAAGCAGGTAGACGAGGCGGCTTTTGTCAACGTCATCCGCACGGAGCAGATAGGTGGCCGGTTTTACCGCCGTCCAAACGAATAATTGGGAAATTTAAATTAGGAAATTTGAAGGAAATTTAAACAAAAGCAGAATTGACAAGCCGATAACCATATGCTAACATATTGAATATTCGGTAATGCGGGTGTGGCGGAATTGGCAGACGCGCTAGATTTAGGTTCTAGTGGGAGACC
>CAZMIX010000108.1:0-2667 GCA_964566545.1 uncultured Lachnospiraceae bacterium
ACATACTGTGCAAGACGCGCAAGCTGATATTTCGTCACATCCCCGCCTGCGCCCCCCGAAAGAATTTTCTGAAGCTCATTTAAATATTCGGAGGTGAATTTGCTGTTGCGCTTCTGCTCGTTCCAATTCGCATAGTTCTGCATGACGTAGCTGTATGAATGCTCCGTTGCGTCTGAGGCATCCTTCTGCAGCCCTGCCACGATTTGTTCAAGCACCGCTTCCGCCGAATAAAAACTCTCCTTTGTCCTGCGATCAGTCGCCTTCATCAAATAATTGTTGAGCGACATCCACATAATCGTTGCGCCGAGAATGCCGACAAATGCAAGCGCCACGATAACAATAACAATGGAAGAACCACTATTCTGTTTTCTCAAAAACCGGCCGAACCGGCTGCACCATCCTTTCAAAAGCTTCCTCCCACATCTTAATTCTTGCTTCCTGAAATAGAAAGTAACCGACCCTCCGGCGAAATTGTACCGGAAGTAAGCGCATTTGCAAAGGTTCCTTCCTGATAGATGTCAATTGTTACGTCAAATACCCGATCCTCTTCCTTTTCGCCGTAAATCGGCTCCGACAAAAAGGCATCCTTGTCCGTCGTCGAGTAGGCATTGTAATAATAGGTCGCCTGATTGGGCGCGGTAAAAGAAGGATCATAAACGGCATAGAGGTTCGTGTCCAAATTTGTCCTAAGCTTCGTCACCGAGTCAGCGCGATCCGGATTCCCCGGCTCCAAAATTTTCAAGTCGCAGCGGTAGCCGCTCTCATATGAGGCCAGATAAGTATTATCAGACATCTCCTGCTTTGCAACCTGCAGCGTCGCCGTCACATAATTGATGGCATCCCCATTATTGTAAATAATAATATCCTTTTTCGACGTTGCGGCTCCCAATGTGTGATAGAGCGGCTGATAAAACAGGTACACGTTTTCAAGTGCTTCCCCTGTTGCAATATTATCGAAGATATCCTCCGTCTTTATATATTCATAAGAGGGCGATCCCGCTGTCCTGTATGCAATCTCTATCGATACCTGTATGCGATCCTTCGTACTTCCGAGCGCCCCATTTAGCGTCTTTGTGACTGTGATTTCGATTGTCTGCTGCAAATCTTCTTTTGTCACGGCAGGCGTCGGATTATGAAGCGCGTTGATGCTTTGGATTGCTTCCTTGAGCAATGCTTCTTCCTGCACATAAAATGCGTCACGCTGGCTGTTCATACCGGAAATATCAACAATCTCATTTGTATTATGCGTCGCCTTAGTAGCAGAAAACACATCCGGCGCGCGATAAGGTGTCGCATCGACCTCTATCAGCGCGTCTACAATAAAATTAGGGGAGCCGGTATTTTCAATATTCATATTTTGCAGTACAAAATAGTACTTTCCATCATTTTTCTGAAGATATGAGTAGGTTGCTCCGCCATCCTCAGAAACAACACTTGGTGCCTGATCTGCCTGCAGAGGGTCGGGATCTTTGAATTTCCCCTCGTTGCCCGCCGTCTTCACAAAACTGCTCACCGCCCGGTCGGAGGCGTTAATCTGCGCTCGCACTTCATAAATACCATCCTCCATCGCGCCGCCACGGTTAATCAGGCTGGTGTTAACAAGATGAAAGCTGTCAAGCCCGTTTACCTCATTGCCAGCCGGATAGTTGAACTGGTAGGCAAGCTCTTCAATCGAATCGGCCTTTAGCCCTTCCATAATGTCCTGTGCCGCCGTCGTCACACGCAAAAGTCTTCTTGCGCGCTGGTTTGCGTTTGCCGAAGAAATGAAAGTATGTAATAGAGGAACCACAATAATGGCAAGTATCACAATCGCAATGAGCAGCTCTACAAGCGTCATGCCGCGATCATCGATTCGTTTTTTCCGTCCTCCCATTTTGGTTCCTCCTTTCGATTACTGCTTTGATGCCTTTTTCTAAATGGCCTGTTACTCCGTCCCCTCCGTCTCTTCCGTATTGCCCGTTTCGTTTAAAATCCCGTCAAGCGAAATCGTCCCGAAAATATTGTCCGTTCCCTGCTGTATGTACGGGATATCCGGCGCGATATAAGGCTTATCCGTTCCTGTTACATAACAAATGCCTACCTTCATGCTCGTTACTAAAACCCCCGTCGCAATATCATAGGTCGCCGTCACGGCCAAACCGGTACGATCCTTTCTGTCCAGCACATAAGAAACGGCACGCTTAAGACCCTCATAGGACGTCAAACAAAAAATCGATGCATCCTTCTCATACAGCGTCGGCGTATAGTCTGTCGCAGCCGTGGTGTCCGCAGCCGCCTGCATATCTGTTGATGTGTCTGCCGCACCATCCGCTGCCGCTGCCGCCTGCTCCACAGTCCCGGAAGGCAGAGAATTCTGCACAATCGTTTCCGTCTGTGCCGCGACATCCGCAAATTGATACCGTTGCTCCGAATCATCTATTGTCATAGAATCCACCGCCATAAACGGCGCATAATTCTGTAAATTGACTGCAAGCATAATCAGATCCTCTTCCCGCGCATCCGCCGGAAACTGATCCATGATCACCTTTGCCTCATTTATATTTGCAATGGTATCCTCCGCCATCTTTTCCTGCTGGTCTACGAGCACCTGCAGCACATCAACCCGCCCCTGTAGAGCCTCATTTTCGCTTTTAAGAACGGCTGTCTTATTCGTAAAGCCCGTATAAA
>CAZMIX010000109.1:0-2584 GCA_964566545.1 uncultured Lachnospiraceae bacterium
AAATTATATTGAACATTTATCTGGATAAAGCTATGATAACAAAAACAGGATTATACATGGAGAACTATAATTTTACAAAGAAAGCGCGGGCTGGAGGGGCGGTATGGAGCTTTTATTAAAAGAGAATGCGCAGAAGGAGCTGACTGTCACGATTGAATATTCCCAGTATGATGGCCGGGTTTCGAGAATTGTTAATGCGGTTAAGGCGGAAGAGCGATGCTTGAACGGGGAGGAGGACGGACGGTGCTATCAGATACCAATTGCGGAAATATTTTATATAGAAAGTATTGAAAAGCGTACTTTTATTTATACTCAAAACAATATTTATAAGGTGACAAAACGTCTGCTGCAATTGGAAAAGGAACTGAAAAAATATTCATTTATAAGAGTGAGTAAAAACTGTCTGCTGAATGTAAATGCGCTGGAATGTGTAAAGGCGTTGGCTAACAGTAGATTGGAAGCTGAGTTGGTCAATGGAGAAAAGATCATTATTTCAAGAACTTATATCCCTGAAATAAGGAAAGCTGTTTTTAAGGAGGATCTGTAAAGTGAAAAAATATATACAAAGGTCGTTATCTCTCGCTGCTATTATTATTTTTGTAGTTATGGCTGTTTCTTATTTTTGTTTTGATAATGCAGAAGAGACGAAGCTGTTATTCAGCATTATTTTCCTCAGTTTCCTTATTATGGGAAGTCATTATCTCGTTCTATATTTCTTAGGCGACTGGATTGTTTTGGAGATCATAGTGGAATATAGTTTGACCGAAATCATAGTGTTACTGACCGGAATCGTTCAAAAATGGTTTATTGCATCCAATTGGTGGATGTCCTTTGTATACATTACACCTGTTTTTATCATTGTATACACATTGGAAATTGTGCCTTTAAAAACTGAAATTAGGGAAATTAATGAAAAGCTTCATGAAAGGAAAAACAGGAATGAGGATAGGCAATAAGAAATCAAAGGAAGTATGGTATTTTTTCTTTTTTACGCTATTATGGACGTGGGGTTTCGGATTTCTGCCTTTACTCTTTGACTTGATAGGAACAAGCCTCGGAACCTTTCTTTTCTATTTTGGTGCGGGAGCACCGTCTGTGCTTGGTTTGTTTTTTGTATTGCGCACCTATTCGCCAGAGGAAAAAAAGGACTATTTTTATAGGTGCTTTAGCCTGCGGCTCATGGGTTATCGATGCCTGATCTGCCTGATCTGCTTTTTTGCGCTGATAGCAATAATCGGGGTGTCAGTAGGTGCCATAGTTTTTGGCACGCCCATGCCGGAAATGGCATTTTTAAAAATGATCATGGAAAAGCCCTGGATGCTCCCTTTCATTATCATCATAAGCATTCTTTCGGGGCCAATAAATGAAGAGTTTGGATGGCGCGGATATGCGCTTGATAAACTGCTGAATAAATATGGATTCTATGGGGCGTCCTTAATTTTGGGATTTATATGGGCAATTTGGCATTTGCCTTGGTATTTTATGCCGGGACAAGCACAATATGATCTGTTGAGAAGTTCTGCTTGGGAGGCATTTCTATTTGTTCCCTCCACCATATTGCTTAGCTTTGTTGTGAGTTTTGTCTATCTTTACACGGAACGAAGCATTTTGGCAGGTGCGATGACTCATATGTTCAGTAATTTGATGACAAGTCAATTGCTGGCTCCGTATTCAACAGAGACCGGCACCGTGATTAGATATGTAGAGATGCTGTTTTGTATCGTGGTGATCATCTATGCCATGGCTTCAAAAAAGTTCAATAAAAACTTGCAACTACAAATGGATAAGATTCGCTGCGATTGTGCCGGCAGAACTGGCGGCTAAACAGCAATTTTTCCTTCAAAATATTGACGTTCTTAGCATAAAAGCTATTCCTTGACCCATCGGCGGTTTTGGAGCGGCCTCCCGTGGCCAAAATAGATTTCCCTCTTGCCCAATTCGCCGATGCGCTTTGCGCTTGCAAGCAATTGCCCTCTGTCCTTGTAGAGCATTGCTGCGGTCGGATAAAACATATTCATGAGGGCGTCTCCGACAATTAACTTGTCGCCGTCCACATCTATTCCGATGGAACCGTCCGTGTGTCCGGGCAATTCTATGATGGCTGCATTGATGCCGTATTCGTTTAAATGATCGCCGGATTTTAAATGGACCGTTGGGATAAATTCTGCAAAGTGACCCATTTCAAAGCTTTTTTGGGAGAGGCCAAGGATAACTTTTCCTAAAAGAGTTTTTGCGAATAACGGCTGCCGCATATTATCCGGTATCAAATTCTTATCTTTCTCATTGATCGCGATCGGAACCTGTAAGGCTTCTGCCAGAAAGGCCGCATTTTGACAATGATCCACATGTCCGTGCGTAAGAACGATGAGTCGAACGGGATAAGCCTTACAAGCTTCTAAAACCTTATTTTTATAATGTTCGGTTCCCGTATCGACCAAAATAGCGCTGTCGCTGTCAGAAACAATGTAGCAGTTTACATTACCGCAGCTAATTCTATGTATTTCGCTCATCAAATATCTCCTTAAAAATTCGATAGTTTATTTTTTGATTATACGCCACCTCAAATGAGATCACAATAAAAATT
>CAZMIX010000110.1:0-2491 GCA_964566545.1 uncultured Lachnospiraceae bacterium
AGGCTCGATAGGACCTCGCCAAGGACCGAGGTGCATATTACTCACTAAGCTCGAAAATACCTCGCTAAGTGATTAATATGAAAGGAGCCTCCTGGGGGTTGCGGAGCAACCGACAGGGGGCATCATGAAGGAGTATATTTCAAAATGAAATATCGATAATAGGGTATTACTGCTCAATTTGGCCGACGGATTTGCCTTCCAGAACGCGTCCGGGAATAACAATTTTCTCAATGAGCGTTGTTTTCGGGTACTCGATCAGCCTGATGAGCCTTTCAGCCGCGATTTTTCCGATTTCTTTTGTGTCCTGCTCAATTGTTGTCAGCTTTGGTTCCATAATCTGTGAAATGTAAATTCCATCGTAGCCTGCCACGGAAATGTCCGCAGGTATGCGAAGTCCTTTTTCTTTTATGGTATTGATCCCGCCTATACACGAATAGTCGTCCGGATAAAGGATACAAGTCGGGCGGTCTTTTAAGTCTAAAAGCTCTCTCGTGAGCTTTGCAGCCATTCCGGGATTGCGATAGGTTCCCGCCTTCACATAATTGTCAGGCGGCGTAATTCCCATTTCCTCGAGTTTTCTGTAATAGCTGCCGACGCGGTTTTGCGTGACGGAGGTATCGTCTCCGTGTATATACGCGATTTTCCGGTGGCCGCACCGGTATACATAATCGATCAGATCATGCATCCCTCTGATGTTATCTGATACAACGGCAATTCTATAGTCAAAAACATGGTCGATTGTCACGACCGGCAAGTCACTGTGAATCAACTCCACGACGTCCGGATCATAGAAATCTACACACGCAATTACAACCCCGTCAACGCCGCGATAAAGACTGTGCTCCAGATAAGTCATGTTTTTCCTCACCTGACAGTTGATGAACGTAATATCATATCCGCTTTTCTCCGCAAAGCTCTTGAAGCTGTCAAGCACATGTGCAAAATAGTCATGTGTCAACCCACTCTGCGCCTCATCTACAAACAGCACGCCTAAATTGTAGGTGCGCTTTGTCTTTAGCGCTCTTGCGGAGGAGTTTGGAAAGTAGCCCATTTCCTTGGAAACTCGCTTGATATTTTTTTTCGTTTCATCGCCAATATCGCTGTGATTATTTAAGGCTTTGCTAACGGTTGCTACAGACACTCCACATTTTACTGCTATGTCTTTCATTGATACCATGTTTATCTGCCTCCTCAAATAATCCTGCGATACCTTAAACGTTTTCGCTTCTTTAGTATATAACACATTTGGGTATTTTTTCAAGCATTTTTTTATTTTTTTGTTATTTTTTTATAATACGGCTAAAATACGCTATTTTATTTCCTTTTCTTTTTCCTATTTTGGTATTGATTTTGTAAAAAGAATCATGTATACTTTTGTTACACAGGGAGTACTTTGCTCTTTTCACTTAATCGTTTACTTAAGCTTCCTGCCGGATTCTAATTTATAAACAACAATCAGACTTTTAAGAATGGAGAAAACAGTATGAAATATGGTTACTTTGATGATGCAAACGCGGAATATGTCATCACTACCCCCAAAACTCCTTTGCCATGGATCAACTATCTCGGCTGCAAGGATTTCTTTTCCCTGATATCCAATACAAGCGGCGGTTATTCCTTCTATAAGGATGCAAAGCTTTTAAGGCTCACCCGCTACCGCTATAACAACGTGCCGGCGGATTCCAACGGTAAATATTACTATATCAAAGACGGCGATTCTATCTGGAACATCGGATGGCAGCCTTCCAAGACAGAGCTGGATTCCTATGAATGCCGCCATGGGCTTGGCTATAGCCGCTTTACCTCATCCAAGAACGGTCTGGAGGCTTCCTGCCTTGCATTTGTTCCGATGAATGATACTTGCGAAATCAATCAGGTCGTTTTAAAGAACACGTCTGCTTCCGCTAAGACAATTTCTTTATTTTCTTATGTGGAGTTCTGTCTTTGGAATGCGATGGACGACATGACAAATTTCCAAAGAAACTACAGTATCGGCGAAGTTGAGGTCATCAATTCCACAATCTACCATAAGACGGAGTACCGCGAACGCAGAAACCACTATGCTGCTTTCTCCGTCAACAGCACAATTTCGGGCTTTGATACGATCCGTGATACGTTTCTTGGTGATTATCGTGGGGCAGACAAGCCGGTTGTCGTAGAAAGAGGCCAGGCAACAAACTCGATGGCCAGCGGGTGGGCGCCGATCGCTTCCCAACAGATCGATATCGTTCTTGCGCCGGGTGAATCCAAATCTTTCGTTTTTGTGCTTGCTTATATCGAAAATCCGGATGAGGAAAAATGGGAAAAGCCTGGTATCATTAACAAGAAGCCTGCAAACGAGCTATTGTCCCGTTACCAGACCGATCTTGATGTGGACCGCGCGTTCTGCGAATTAAAGAATTACTGGAGCACATTGTTAAAGAAATATACGGTGAAATCCTCGAATGAAAAGGTTGACCGTATGGTAAATATTTGGAATCAGTATCAGTGT
>CAZMIX010000111.1:0-2197 GCA_964566545.1 uncultured Lachnospiraceae bacterium
CTCTTCGATTCGTTTCATATGGTTCTGTGTAAGTGTAAAGAGCAGCGGGAAAAATGTTTCCTGCTGTTTTTGACTGAGCTTGCTTTCGGCGGCGCTCATGATATCCTTTAAATGATGCAGGCAGAAGCCCTTGCTGTTTTTGATCGTATCGATAAATGAAGAATCATTTTTATATAAATAGAAAAATGTGTCCAGGTATCGTTTGTAGGTCGCATTATAATAATCGCAGACATAGCAGGATTGCTCCTTTTCCTCAAGGAAGCGGGAAAGGGAATTGCCGGACGCTCCGTTCTTTTCGGTTGACCGGAGAAGAAAGTGGGATGGAGCCGGTCTGAAATTTTTGATTTGTGTATTTAATTCCTGGTTCAGCAGACGGATATGTGTTTTGAGCATCAATGCATTTCCAAGCGAGTTTCCGTATTCATACATCCGCTGTAAATGATGGCGGCAAAACCCCGCTTTGTCCGTTGCTTCCCGGATATCGCTTTCCATATAGGAGGCTCCGGAGCCGAGTACGAAGTCAATGGCATCCTGTTCCAGCTTCCGTTCGATATAACAGAAGGGACATTCATCGTTTGCCCGGAACGCATCATGCAAGGGAATGGTAAACAATTTTTCTTTCATCGGAATGCTCCTTTATCTATCTGATTTCTTTTTTATTCTACATGATTTTCTCTTATTTATCAAATTTTTTCACCCCCCACATTGCGCCCCCCGGATTAATGAGTTATAATATTAAAAAGGCCAAGCCAAAGAGACAGCCGACTAACCCCAACTAACCACAGGAGGTGTTCCATGGCAAAATTTGTTGTAGCGGGAATTGTTCAGATAGAAACCATTGTAAAGGTAAACAGCATCCCGATCCGGTATACACCAGTTGTTTGTCAGCCAAACACGATTTTTACGAATATTGGCGGCGATGCGTATAATGAAAGTCTTGCGCTCAAGGCGTTAGGAAATGATGTGGATTTTCTTTCGATGATTGGGAAGAATGATAGTACTAGGCTCGCATGTATCGGAGATGCCTGCTATAATCTCAATACCTCTTATGTTAAGCAGGTTTTGGAGGAAACGCCAACGGCGGTTGTTTTGTATGACAATGAACGGCAGCAGCAGATTTACGAGGATATCAAGGATATTCACGATGCCGAATACGATTTGGAGCTATTTCAACAGTGTATTGCCGATGCCGATGCGGTTGTTCTGGCAAATGCGAATTTTTGCAGACCGCTGGCAAGAGCTGCTAAGGAGGCGGGAAAGACGCTTGCGGTTAATTTCCGGGGATTTTGCGAGGACAAGGAGCCGCATAATGCGGAGATGCTCCGTCTGGCAGATATCATTTATTTAGGAGACGATAATATTGTCGATTCCTCCTATGATTTTGTGAAGAAGTTGGCGGATACCTATGAGTCGCAGGTCGTTATTCTTGGACAGGGCGCAAAGGGACTGATTATTTATTCGAGAAAGGATGACCTGATCGCACATTATAATACGGTAAAGACAAATGAAATTGTGAATACGGTAGGTGCCGGGAACTCGTTATTTTCCTGTTTCCTGCATTTTTATATCCGTACAGGAGACGCCGTGCACGCAATTAAAAATGCACTGCTGTTTGCATCCTATAAAATTGGGTTTATGGGCACTTCCAACGGATTTTTGAGCGAGGATAGGCTGGAGCATTGGTATCGCTTGATTTGGCGTGAGGAATAAGCATCCTTTCAAAAGGGTTATGAACATAAGCACTATAAATCGCTGCGCCTTAATCCATTATAATCGGACAGGGCGCAGTTCCATTGAACAGCGGTTAGCTTGCGGTATCATTTATGCATTTGTAACGTGCTTTTTCAGCGCCTGAAAGCTTTCTTCACTGATGACGTGTTCGATTTTACAGGCGTCTTCGGCAGCAATTGCGGGAGTAACGCCCAATATTTCAAGCCAAGAGGATAGAAGCTGATGCTTTTCGTATACGTGCTCCGCGATTTCCCTGCCCGTGTCCGTCAGGTAGATAAAGCCGGCGTCAGTTACGGTGATGTGCTTTTTTTCACGCAGATTTTTCATCGCAACGCTGATGCTTGATTTTTTGAATCCAAGCTCCTGAGCGACATCGACAGAGCGGACGACCGGAAGCGTTTTGCTTAAGACTAAAATCGTTTCCAAATAATTTTCTGCTGATTCATTGACTGCCATAATAGAAACC
>CAZMIX010000112.1:0-1949 GCA_964566545.1 uncultured Lachnospiraceae bacterium
GAGCGCTTTAATGTCGCAAATACGCATGCCCAGTATTACCAGCTTGATTTTACGGTGGATGACGATCGGGATGGCGAGAGCGACATTGTCGTATGGTACTGTATCAGTGATTCGACCAGCGTCAGTTCGGATCGTGATATGTACGAAATGTCTCCCAATGATGTCAGAAATAATTATTATATTTATAATAAAGGAAATATTACCTATAGCGGCGTCGGACACAGCAGCGTCATAGATAATGGCTCTGAGCAGGAAATCAAGCTATTTATCAACACGATGATCGCCGCATACCGGGCGGGACTGCATGCGCCTGTTGTGAATATCAAGGAAAGCTATCAGGATAATGCGCGCGATATCCAAAATATTTATGTGTCCTATGACACCCAGCTTAAGAATATGGAGCGAAGTGCTATCACGGAAAGCGGCGTTATGGATCTGACGGAGGATATTTATTTTAAGGCAAGCTCGGTCAGTCTCATACAGAACACGGTAAATACCGAGCATACGATGAGCGCGAAGCTGTATATTGAAGTACCGGAGGGAACAGCGGGAGCAGAGACTATTTATCTGAATAAGGATCCCGTGAATGCACTGGAACTGCGGATGACCGGAAGCTCCCTATATTATGATGATGCACTTTATTACAAGGACGAGACGACCGGTCTGGAGGTAAAAGCGGATCCGGAGAATCTTTTAAGCGGGAAAACCTATAAAACAAAGGTGCCAGTCTATTTCCTTGGGGCGAACAACGCGCTGTGGAATGATACGGCGGCCTCTACAACGGCGCTGAACACGCGCAGGGTATTTATTGTAGCGTCGGATTCCGTGTATAATCGGAAAACCGGTATTCCGACGACTCTGTCGGGCAGCGATACGGCGTCATTGATCCGTGTACAGGTATTTGATTTGGATTAGGAGTAAAACCATGATCGCATTCAGATTAAACTATGCGCTGCATTTGCAGTACGAAAAGACGCTGTCTTTTGAAGAAAAGGATTTTGCGTCGAGCGGGGTCTATGTCCTGTATAACGAAGACTTGATCGTGCTTGGCGAACCATTTTCCATGAGGATTTCTTTTGCTGAAAAGGGGGTCGGAAAGGCGCAGCGGTTTGCAGACTGGAGGATTTTTGACAGGGAGGCCTTGCCGGAATATGAGGAGCATTCCATTCAGTCGGAGTTGTTAAAATATCTGCTTTTGGTATTTCGACGTTTCCGGAAAATAAAACCATACGCGGATGCGCATATGGAATCGGTTTTGCTGAATAAGTTGAATCAAAAGTTACGCTATCATAATCTGCAGGCGGAGCCGGAAGAGGAAAATTTTCTTTTTCGGATATTATATTTTGCACAGGAGATTTCTTTGGAAGCGGCTGCGGATATTCTTGATACGAATCATTATGCGCAGGGGCAGCGTGATCGGATCCGATTTGATTTTGAGGAGGCGCAGCGGCTGCGCGGACTGGGACAGCATGAATCAGCGGTTCCGCTTTACCTGCGGATTCTTTCGTCTGAGAAGCCGGAATCCATCGTGTATACACAGGCATGCTTCGGGCTTGGTGAGGCATATTATTTTGCGGATGAGCTTGCGCTTTCCGCTGAGTTTTATCAGCGCTGCATCGTAGAGCTCCTGCCCGATTTCTCTGATTTTTACATAAGACTCGGTCATACCTATCTGGATGAGCGGATGAAGGAGCATGCGGTGTATGTGAAGAATTACTATAAGGGAAAGCTCAGCGAACCGTATAAACAGCGTCATAAAGCGGAGCTTGAAGAAGCCGCACTCCAGGTTGGAGACGATTACGTAGAATATGAGGAAACATGTGAAAAGATCGGAAGAGGAAAGTACCGGAAATAACGAAAGACAGTGAAGGGTAAGACAATGCCGGAATTTGAATACAAGGTGATCAATTCAGAGGGAAAAGAACGAAAGGGAACGATGTTTGCCGCGA
>CAZMIX010000113.1:0-1849 GCA_964566545.1 uncultured Lachnospiraceae bacterium
CGCCCTTCTCATAATCCTTTTCTTCCAAAAGATCTCTTCCTGCTGCCGGACTGCTGATGTTATGCGGCCGGCTGTCATGATTCAGCAGGAAATAAAAACGTGTATCTCCCTTTTCACGCACGGTCAACTCCAGCCATTCCGTTTCTTTCGCTGACTCTGTAACTAGGCTCCGTTCTTCAGGACGAAATACCTTTTTTTCAAAAAAGTCCCTATAGAATTCTTCGTCGGAGCTTGTTCCCACATAATATGCCGTGCCTTTTCCGTAATGATTCTGTGTGAGCACGGGCATACCGGCATAAAACTCCTCCTCATAGGTACAAAGCGGCTCCGCTCCTTCTGGGTGCAAGAGGTCGCAAAGCATTTTTGCAGGATATCGTTTGCCCTCAAAGGTAAAATGATTCGCCTTATCCTGCGGCAGAGAATCAATCTCCTCCACCCAAATGCCGAACAGCTCCCTAAGTTCTCCCGGATAGCCGCCAACCGTGACATAATCGTTTTCATTGACATAGCCGCTGAAAAACGTCGTAATCAGCCTGCCGCCTGCCGCGACATAAGCCTTCAGCGCATCGGCAACGTTTGGCTTTACCATATACAGCAGCGGCGCCGCAACGATATCATAGTCCGAAAAATCATCTTCACAGGAAATCACATCCACCGGCACATGAAGCTTATGAAACGCCTCATAGTAATGAAAAACCTCCTGCGTATACTGAAGCTCATTGTTAGGTCCTGCCGAATACTCGACAGCCCACCAGTTATCCCAGTCAAAGATCACCGCCGCTTTTTTGATCAGGCGGCTGTCAAGAAGGCGGTCTCCGAGCTTATTAAGCTCTTCACCGAGCTGGGAAACCTCTTTAAATACCCGCGTATGCTCCGTTCCGACGTGATCGATAACCGCTCCATGATATTTTTCACAAGCGCCCGGGCTTCTTCTCATTTGAAAATACATAACCGAATCGGCGCCGTGTGCCACAGCCTGATAGCTCCAAAGGCGCATTACGCCCGGCCTCTTTAAGCTGTTGTTCGGCAGCCAGTTGGAAACGCTCGGCGTCTGCTCCATAAGCCAATAAGGCTGACCCTGCTTCAAACCGCGCATCAAATCGTGGCGCAGGGCGATATAGGCGGGCGTCTCCCCATTGCCGGGATAGTTATCATAAGAAACAAAATCCATGTACTTTCCCCACTTATGATAATTGAGCAGCTTATACAGCCCCATGAGGTTCGTCGTAATTTTTGCATCGGGGATGAATTTTTTGATCGCCTCGTATTCGGAGCAATAATTCTCAAGGAGGGAATCGCTGCAAAATCTCGCATAGTCGAGGGAAATCCCCTGAAATACCGTGCGCTCTTCGCCAAATTCCTCGCTTTGCAGATTCGGCACGACAATATCCTCCCAATCATAAAACGTATGTCCCCAAAAGGGTGTGTTCCACTCGTGATTCAGTTTTTCCAGCGTGCCGTATTTTTTCTGCAGCCAGACGCGAAATGCCTTTTCGCAGTTTTCGCAATAGCACCTGCCGCCGAATTCATTGCTGATATGCCATGCGACGATATTTTTTTGATCTTTGAAATGCTCCGCAAGCTTTTCAGCCAGCCGTACGGAATATTTCTGATAGGTCGGACTGTTCGGGCAGGAATTGTGCCTGCCGCCGAATTTTCGTTTTAAGCCGTTCCACTCCATCCGCAAAATATCGGGATATTTTCTTGCCATCCAAGCCGGATGCGCGCCGGTCGCCGTCGCCATGCAGATCTGCATACCATCTTCGCTCACCCGCCGCACCGTCTCGTCCAGCCCGGAGAAATCATACGTCACCTCATCCCGCTGCAGCATCGCCCAATTAAATACGTT
>CAZMIX010000114.1:0-1828 GCA_964566545.1 uncultured Lachnospiraceae bacterium
ACGAGAGACACCCCTTGCAACCCGTTTCCATGTAGCCTGCTTTGGATGTCTGGGGTATGAGTTGGACTTAAAGTATTTGTCGCCGGAGCAAAGAAAAGATATTGCAGAGCAAGTTGCATTCTATAAACAGTATCGAAAAATTTTTCAATATGGGAGATTTTACAGGGTGAAATCCTACAAATCTAATAAAGTGATATGGGAAACGGTAAGCGAAGATCAGGAAACTGCGCTCACCGGCTTTTTCCAAACTTTAGCCACCGCGGCGGAAAGCAGCGACAAGCTGAAGGTGATTGGCCTGAAAAAAGGGAGGTTTACCGTTCGGACAAGACCGCAAAAGCTTTACATTGAGCGTTTTGGAGGATTGATCAAACACGTTGCGCCTGTGGAATTAAATCCCGATGGGGTAATTATGCGGGCAGCCAACCGCCATTATAGTCTGAAGGATTGCGTGGAAACCTATACCTGTTCTTCAGAGGCACTTGCAGCAGGAATCCCGTTATGCGAGCAGTTTATCGGGACAGGTTATCATGATAAAGTGCGGATGCTCGGTGATTTTGGGTCAAATATGTATATTATAGAAAAGGGGGACAACTATGGAAGCAAAAACAAAAAGAAATCATAACCGTTATCTATTTGGCCTTGGAACGATTGGCAGAGATATGCTTTATTCCATTGTAAGCATGTATCTTTTATTCTTTCTGACCGATATTTTGGATTTGCCGGATTCCACGATGTGGTGGATGACGGGAGCAATGACCATACTTCGTGTATTTGATGCGGTAAATGATCCGATCATGGGATTTTTAGTAGATAATACGCACTCACGATTTGGCAAATTTAAACC
This sequence comes from uncultured Lachnospiraceae bacterium, assembly GCA_964566545.1. Taxonomy (GTDB): domain Bacteria; phylum Bacillota; class Clostridia; order Lachnospirales; family Lachnospiraceae; genus JAEYFP01. The sequence continues at coordinate 845 of CAZMIX010000114.1, forward strand.
ATGGATTGTGATAGGAGGCATTCTCGGCGGTATTCTTACGGCTCTATTGTTCCAAGATTTTGGACTAAAGGGAGCAGGATATGTAACGATGTTTGTAGTAATCTACCTTCTCTGGGACTTAACCTATGGAGCTAATGATATCGCTTATTGGTCCATGCTTCCTTCCCTGACACTTGATCAAAAGGAACGTGAGAAAACCGGTTCCTTTGCCAGAATATGTGCAAATATCGGATTATTTACAACCGTAGTTGCCATATTGCCTGTTACCAATGCCTTGGGCGGAGATAAAAAAGCGTGGCAGATTACAGCAATCGCAATCGTATTGATTACATGGACATTTCTGATGTTTACGGTATTTGGAGTGAAAGAGGATAAAACGATTCATGTGAAGCAGGAGTCCACTTCCTTAAAGGAAATGTTTCGAATTTTATTCCAGAATGATCAGCTGTTATTTACAGCGATATCAATGGCATTATTTATGATTGGTTATTGCACGACCACCGCTTTTGGAGTCTATTTCTTTAAATATGCTTTTAAAAATGAAGGAATGTACTCGGTGTTTGCTGCGATTCTCGGGGTTTCACAGTTGGCGGCATTAGCAGTATTTCCGCTATTTTCAAAGTGGTTTAGCAGAAGAACTCTATATACATCTGCAATCATACTAGTAGTAATAGGATATATTATTTTCTTTTTATCGCCTATGAATATGATTTTTATCGGTGCTGCAGGTATTTTCCTTTTTGTAGGGCAAGCATTTATACAATTATTAATGCTGATGTTTTTGACGGATACAGTCGAGTACGGACAGTGGAAGCTTGGGCATCGTAACGAAAGCATTACTTTCTCCGTGCAGCCGTTCATCAATAAAATTGGCGGGGCTATCGCAAATGGAATTGTAGGTGTGACCTTAATCATTTCAGGAATCAATTCCGCCAAAACGCCAAATGATGTTACGGAATCCGGATTACTGATTATGAAGTTGGC
>CAZMIX010000115.1:0-1821 GCA_964566545.1 uncultured Lachnospiraceae bacterium
ATGCTTTGATCATAATTCAATCTTCTACCCCACCAAATCATAACTCTCCGCAATCATCCGCTTCAACTCTTCATCCGGGATCGTTCCATCCAAAATAAGTGTATTCCAATGCTCCTTGTTCTGATGATAGCCGGGCTGGACTGCCTCGTATTGATTGCGCCAGAAGTCGCGCCATTGCGGATCGGCTTTGACGTTGACGCACAGATGGCCGCCGCGTTCGTAAGTCCATGCGAAAGCCCTTTTATTTTTTCGTTTTCTTAAGAGCACCCAGTTGTCGTCATGGAACGGTGCATCCATATACACATTTTCAAATGTCATCCCGTAGGACAGCACTTCTTCCCGTGTTGTCATTTTTTATTTCTCCACCTTTCACCTGTCTGCCAGCAGCTCTTCGATCACCCGCGCAACGCCATGATCCGTATTGGACGGAGCGATCCTTTGAGCCACGGCCTTAATTTCCGGGGCCGCATTTTCCATCGCGACCGTGCAGCCAAAATCCATGCACAGCATGGAATGATCATTCTGGCTGTCTCCAAAGGCGATCACTTCCTCCATCGTATAGCCGAGGCTCGTGATATAGTTTTTTAATACCGGGCCCTTCTGCGCCCGATCGTCCGTAATCTCGATATTGTTGGAAAAAGAGGAGGCGACCGCCAGACCGGAAATGCCCCCCAGTATTTTTTTCATTTCCCCGATCGTCGCGGCGTTTTTCGCGGTTGTGGAAATCTTGTACACGGATCCGTCAATATCCTTCAGCCGCGGAACCATCGTTGTTCGCTCGAGCATCCGGTTTACAAACTGCCCTTCGTCAAAGCGGTTAAGACCCGCGCGCCTGTAAAAATTCCTGACCTCGTACACGATCTCGTTTCTGACCTCTTCCTCGCCGCCCACGCGGTAGTCCTTGTTCGCCGTATTATAGCTGAGCGGGTTTGGAAAGCCGCTCAGCGCTTCGGTCACCTCTTTTACTTTATGAAACGGAAGCGGCAGCCGTTCAACCACTTCTCCCGCAGAATTCCTTGTTTCGGCGCCGCACGCAAGAATATAATCACATTTTAAATCAAAGCCCTCGAACGCATCGAGTGTCATCGAATAATCCCTGCCGGTCACAGCGATGAAGCGCATCCCCGCTCTTTGTGCCCGGACAAGCACCTGATAGGTGAATTCATCCAGTACATGATTTTCATTTAAAAGCGTGCCGTCCAAATCGGACGCTATCACACGTATCAACCTCAGTCACACTCCCTAATCGCTTTTCTGACCTTCAGCAACGACAGAGCGGCCACGGACAGTTCTTCTGGGCCTATCCTCAGAAAAGTATCCTTCAGGCTCGTGTCCGCCGCCAGTCAATCGCCAACGTATACTGTACAAGATCATCGGATACATTACAAGTATATTACCATAAGCCGCCACGCGAAGCAATGCGCGAAGCTGTGTTTTGAACACATCCTTCCGCTTCAGACAGATACGGATAGCCCGAATGCCCATCGCCGGATTTTATCTCGTCGGCCGCTCGCGCCTTAAAATAGCTATCTTCCTCCGCTGCAAATGACCCCGAAAAATTATTTCCTGTCTTATTTGTTCCGGCTCATTTTCGCTTGTGTGAAAACCACACCGAGACAAACAATTATATACACCAGCCAGAAAACAGGGAACGCAATCAGTGGGCCTCCAAATATGGGATATGGCGCGTTAAATCCGGTAAACAACACATTATATAAAAAGGAAAGGGGTATGAATGTCAAAAGCCAAATATTGATTGTCCAAAAAGCGTATTTCGCTTTTTCCTTATTTGATGTTGGACAGATCATGCTTATGCCAAAG
>CAZMIX010000116.1:0-1647 GCA_964566545.1 uncultured Lachnospiraceae bacterium
TCGTTCCCATGCAGCGTCCGCGGTGCCTGCGCCAATGCTCTACGCCGTATTTTACGGCAAGTGCCTGCATTACCTGCGTCACATATAAAAGGCTTTCAAAATCCTTTGGGTATAAGAAATTCTCCGATAAATAAATGAGGAGTTTCCCGTTCGCACCCGCATTCTTCTGATGGCTTTCCATTACCTCGGAGAAAATATTTCGATCCTCCTCCTGCGTAAATGTCTTTACGGTCTTGATTGACGGGAAAGATTGAAAGCCAAATTCAGAACAGAAGCGCATAAAATGATCCCTATATGCCGTAAATGGCTTCAGCCCGTGCCATACGTCCCAATAATGGCAGTCACCTCTCGTCTCATCATCAGGCTTGTCAAACCGGCCGCCCGTGGAAGGCGAAGAATGCCAATAAAATGTCTGGGGCGCGCAATGTTCTGCGACCTGTGGAAGAATTTCCTCAAACATACGCACATAATCGCGTTTCAATGCTTCCGAATGATGCATGATATCCGGCCAGTGATCCCAGCCCGACTCGATTTCATTATTTCCACAAAGCAGGCCAAGACACGCATGATGGCGGATTCTCGTAATATTATCAATCGCTTCCGCCTCAATATTTTTCCTAAAATCCTCAGTCAATTCATATACATTGCAGGCAAACATCAGATCCTGCCATACAATCAGACCGTATTCATCGCATAAATCATAAAATGTATCAGATGGATAATAACCGCCGCCCCACACACGAATCGTATTAAAATTACTCTTAACGGCGGCCTTCAACAGATATTCAATCTTTTCCTTTGTAATAAAAGAATAAATCGTATCTTCCGGAATATAATTTGCTCCCATCGAAAAAATCTTGACGCCATTTACCATAAAGCAAAATTCATTTCCGTATTCATCCTTTTCCTGACTCACTGTCAGCGTCCGAAGGCCGATCCGATAGCTTTTGGAATCCCACTGATTCCCGTTCATATCCAGTGCAAACACACTCATCGTATAGAGCGGCTGGTCACCAAAGCCATTCGGCCACCAGATTTTCGGATTTTCAATTTCCATTGTGAGGACGGCTCTGTCGCCTTCCATCGTCTCCGTAATCGCACTGACACGCCCATCAGGCGTCACAAGTTCCGCCTGAATAATATAGGCGCTCTTTCTGATAATTTCCGCCGAAACATGGATTTCCAGCGTGACCTTTTTCTTTTCATGATGCTGGATAATCTCGATGTCCTCCAGCTTTATCAGGCTGTAACCAATCAGGTCAATACTTCTCCAAATACCACAGTCGGGTATCTGTGCACCCCAATCCCAACCGAACATGCAGTGCGCTTTTCTGATAAACTGATTGCCCTTCATGCCGCCCTGCGGAACATAAGTGATATTTTTACCAAGGCCTGTCCGATAATTTTCGATATATTTGATCGGGGATAGAATTTCTATCGTAATAACATTTACGCCTGAGCGCAGATAATTCTTCACCTCAAAATTATAGGTGCGATGCATGTTTTCCGTTTGCCCGAGAGGAATCCCGTTGATATAGAGTTTGGAAAGTGTATCGATTCCCTTACAGCAAAGCCGAATGTGTTCCTGTTCGAAAAGCTCCGGCAGCACTTCAAATTCTCTTGTAAAATAATAATCGCCGCGGAACA